>NZ_FOLC01000042.1 GCF_900112135.1 Collimonas sp. OK412 | reverse complement strand
CGAATGGGGCAAGCGTATTTACGCGCGACGCAAGGAAACGGTGGAACGCAGCTTCGCCGACGCCAAGCAATTGCATGGTCATCGCTACGCAAAGATGCGTGGCTTGCGCAAGCTTGCCGAGCAATGTCTGCTGGGGGCTGCTTGCCAGAATATGAAGAAGATCGCGCTGCTGCTGGCGCGGCTTTTAGCTTCTTTAAACGTCCATTTCGACCGCACATACGCCTTGATGCGCCATTTCCTCTTGCATGACGCTTTCTTCTGCCGATCGCCTGTTTTTTAAGCCCACGCCTTAATTCGACCCACAAAAAATAAAACCCACCAAAAAATGGTGGGTTCGTCAGCAACCTGAAGCTGCGCAATGCGCAGCTTTTTTCATGATTCACAGGTCATTCAATTCCGGCTCATGATTTCTTTTCGCGCAGCAAGGCATGCAAGATGATCGCGCCGAAAGTCGCGGTGCCGATGCCGCCCAGGGAGAACTGGCCGAGCTTCAAGGTAAAGTCGCCGGCTCCCAGCACCAGGGTCACGGCCGCCACAATCAGGTTGCGGTTGTTAGAGAAATCAACCTTGTTCTCGACCCAGATACGCGCCCCTGACACAGCGATCAAACCGAACACCACGATCGACACGCCACCCAGCACCGCACCCGGAATGGTCTGGATCACGGCGCCAAATTTCGGCGAAAAGCCCAGGATGATGGCCAGGCAAGCCGCCACCACGAACACCAGCGTCGAATAGATCTTGGTGACCGCCATCACGCCGATGTTTTCCGCGTAAGTGGTGACGCCGGTGCCGCCGACGCTGCCGGAGACGATCGTCGCCAAGCCGTCGCCGACGAAAGCGCGGCCCATGTATTTGTCCAGGTTTTGCCCGGTCATGGCAGCCACCGCCTTGATATGGCCAAGGTTTTCCGCCACCAGGATAATCGCGATCGGCGCCAGCAAAGCCATGGCGTCGGCCTTGAATACCGGTGCGGAGAAATGCGGGATGCCGAACCACGCAGCTTGCGCAACGATGCCAAAATCAATCGGCTTGCCAAGACCCGCGCCGTTGGTCAGCAACGCATAAATCACATACGCCAGCATCAGGCCGACCAGTATCAGCAGCCGCTGCAGCATGCCGCGCGCAAACACGGCGACGCCGCCCACGCACAGCACCGTCCCCAGCGCCATCCAGGCGTCGAAGTTGTTGCCGCTGACGCCCTTTACCGCAATCGGCGCCAGGTTGAGCCCGATCACCGCAACGACCGCACCGGTCACCACCGGCGGCATCAGGGTCTCGATCCAGCGCGTGCCGATCGCCATCACCAGCAGGCCGATCAGCGCGTACAGCACGCCGCAGGCAATGATGCCGCCCAGCGCTACGCCGAGGTTGGGATTGAGGCCATGGCCGCCATAGGCGCTGACGGCAATCACCAGGCCGATGAAAGAAAAGCTGGAGCCGAGATAACTCGGCACCCGGCCGCCGACCAGCACGAAGAACAGCAAGGTGCCGATGCCGGACATGAAAATCGCCAGGTTCGGATCGAAACCCATGAGCAGCGGCGCCAGCACGGTCGAACCGAACATCGCGACAACGTGCTGCACCCCCATGGCGAAAGTCTGCGGCCATGGCAAGCGTTCGTCGGCAGCGATGACCTGGCCCTGCCCGTCCGCCATGCTGGCGCGCAGGCGCCATTTGGGAAAATAAGAAGCCGCCATGAATTTCCTCTCTGTATGTCGATTTACCTGCCTGCCGGCGCCGCATGAGGCGTAAGCCAGGCGCAACCGGCAGCGTAAAACGTATGATTGATTTTGTTTTTTTTACCGCAAGCTAGTGTACGAAGCCCGCCGCAAAATAACAATCGAGATCAGGAAAGAAATGTCTTGCGATTTGCATAAAAAAACACCGGCGCGATGGCCGGTGTTTTTTTGTCGCTAGTCCGATGCATTTACTACGGGAAGACAGGAAGATGCTTTTCCACTCCAGAGAAAGCGGCTTCCGGGTGACGCTTTTCAATCAACTCCTCAATCGCCGGCACCCGTTTGAACGGCACGTCGATCAAGAGCAGGATCTTGCCCTCGTCGATCCCGGCATGGAACGCCTTCAGGCGGGAATTAGGCAGCGCCGCAGCAGCCATCCCCGACATCCAGCTGCCGAGCACCGCGCCGGCCAAGGTCAGCGCCACCAGCGCCAGCCAGTTCAGGTGCACCCACTCCGGCGGGAAATACACTAGCCACATGCCCAGCAGCAGACCTATCACGCCGCCGGCCAGCAAACCGATCTCGGCGCCGTTGGCAAGGTCGGTTTTATGAAACACATTGGCCTCAGGCATATCGGCCGGCAGTGTGCCGTCCGCAGCCCAGAAGTGAATGTGCCGAATCCCCACCCTGGCCAGCAGCAGCTCGTCTAGCGTGCTGCGTGCGCTGGAAACGTCCGGCAACATGAAATATAGTCGTTGTCTACCCAACATGATGGCCTCCTATGACTGTGTATACACTCAGCATAGTCAATGGGAGGGGAATCCACAAAGGTTGATTGCCGCCTGGTTTGTCTAAAAATGCGACAATTCCCGTCCCGCCAACCAAAACGATGGAACCACCATGATTCTCGAATTAGCCGATATCCGCATCCAGCCCGGTAAACAACAGGAATTCGACGCCGCGATCCAGCGCGGAATCGAACAAGTCATCAGCAAAGCCAAAGGATTTGCCGGTTTCAAGATACACAAGGGAATTGAATCGCCGGAACGCTATGTGCTGACGATTTCCTGGCAGACGCTGGAAAACCATACCGTGGATTTCCGCGAATCGCCGGCCTTTGCCGAATGGCGCGCGCTGGTCGGGCCGTTTTTTGCCGTGGCGCCCACCGTCGAGCATTTCACGCTGTTGACGGAATCGCACTGAAGCACTGAATTCGTAGCTGGGAGATGTGACAAGGCATGCACTGTGTGAGCAGCAGGGCAACCCGGTCTGACGGCCAATGCCGGCGGGATGCCCGACTGCTACGCAGCGATAAAGACGAACTACTGCAGGGTACTGAAACTACTTCTTGCCGCAAACACTTGCAGCTTGCTTACTGCCGGCATCGCGCTGCCGTAATACCCGACGTGATGCTTAGAAACCCTTGATCCATGCTGCAGTCTGGGCGCTTTCACGGTCCAGGCGTTGCATGCGGTATTCCAGGTCATACAGGTCGACGGCTTCTGCCAGGTAAGCTTCCTTGCGTGCCGCTTCCGAACGCTCGTAGGCAGTGCCGACGCGCTTGAAAAATGCAGCGATGCTGGCCAGGACGCCGGCAGCTTGGGCTTGGGCCGAAGCAGCTGGACGGGAGATGCTAGAACTGTTGCTGATAGTCATTGTAGACATGATGTATTCCTCTTTCGTTTTGCGTTCACCGCAAGCCAATTGTTGCGTCGCACAACCAGAATAGCGTTTCCCCATCAATTATCCAATTTCGATTGCCAATAGCAGTTATCAGTTTTGTGAATTTAAGGGGCTAAAAGCCCTATTTTGGCTGGGCTTACGATTTGGCCTAAAGCGTTGTAAAACTGCTATACAGGCATGGAAAGATGCCTGTAAACTGCTGCACCTCCCTCAAGCATTTAGCCCTCCATGTCCACGCATACCTTCCTCTGGCACGACTACGAAACTTTCGGCGTCCAGCCGCGGCGTGACCGCCCGGCCCAATTCGCGGCAATCCGCACGGACGCCGAACTGAACGAAATCGGCGAACCGCTCATGCTGTATTGCCAACCAGCAAATGACTTCTTGCCGGACCCGCAGTCCTGCCTGATCACCGGCATCACGCCGCAGCAATGCCTGGAGCGCGGCGTTCCCGAATACCAGTTCGCGGCCCAGATCGAGAAAGCGTTTTCCGAACCCGGCACAATCGGCGTCGGCTACAACACGATCCGCTTCGACGACGAGGTCACGCGTTTCCTGTTCTGGCGCAACCTGATCGATCCCTATGCGCGCGAATGGCAGAACCAGTGCGGCCGCTGGGACATCCTGGATGTGGTGCGCACCGCCTACGCCTTGCGCCCCGAGGGCATCCAATGGCCGGTGAACGATGAGGGACGGCCGAGTTTCCGCCTGGAACACCTGACCGCCGCCAACGGCCTCAGCCATGAAGCCGCGCACGATGCGCTGTCCGACGTGCGGGCCACCATCGGCCTGGCAAGGCTGATACGGCAACACCAGCCACGGCTATTCGATTTCTGCCTGGCCCTGCACAAGAAAGACCGCGCCGGCGCTGAAATCGGTTTGCCGACGCCGCGGCCGTTCCTGCATATTTCCGGCATGTTCCCGGCCGAACACGGCTGCCTGGCCGTCATGTGGCCGCTCGGCGTGCATCCCACCAACAAAAATGAAATCCTGGCCTGGGACCTGGCGTTCGATCCAAGCGAACTGTTTTCCCTGGATGCGGATACCGTGCGCACCCGGCTGTTCAGCAAGGCTGCCGACCTGCCCGAAGGCGTAACCCGCCTGCCCTTGAAATCGGTGCACCTGAACAAATCGCCGATGGTGATCAATAAATTGCAAACGCTGTCGGCCGACATGGCGGCGCGCTGGGGCACCGATATCCCGCTGGCGCTGCGCCATGCCGAGATCGCGGCGCGGGCTCCCGACCTCAGCGGCTTATGGCGCCAGGTGTTCCAGCGTCCCGATGAGCCGGCCAGCGATGTCGATGAAGACCTGTACGGCGGTTTCGTCGGCAATAACGATCGCCGCAAGCTGAATGAATTGCGCGCCCTGCCGCCGCAAAAACTGGCAGCCGCCCGCATCAGCTTCGACGACCAGCGCCTGGAAGAACTGGCGTTCCGCTACCGGGCCCGGAATTTCCCTGAGACGCTGGCCGCGGAAGACCGGCAGCGCTGGGAAGAACACCGGGTGGCGCGCCTGTTCGACGGCGAAGGCAAGGCGCGCACGGTCGAGATGCTGTTTGAAGAGATAGACAAGCTGTCGGAATCGGCGGACGAGCGCGGCGAAGAAATTCTTGGCGCGCTGTATGACTATGCCGAGATGATTGCGCCGGCTCGCGAATAACACCCTGCCGCCGGCTGCAGCGAGGCAGTAAACACAAAGCGGGCCCCGGATGATTTTCGGTCATACGAAAATCATCCGGGGCCCGCGTACTTGCATTCAAATAACCGGCGCGGCGTCCCGCCCGGTTTCCTTGTTAATCCTGTGTTTCCGGCGCCAGCGCTGGCAGCGTTTGCGCATCCGCTTGCGGCAGCGCCTTCAGTTTCTGGATGAAATCGCGCATGGGCTGATTGATATCTGCGAATAGCGGATGGCTGCGATTTTTCAGCATCACTTCGGTAAACAGCTTCAAGCCCAGCGCCAGCGAAGCTGCAGCATCGGCGTCAAACTGGTTCTTGCTGCGCACCTTGTCGACGATCGTAAACAGATCGTCGTGGTTGCCGGTTTCAAAACCGATGGCGGCATGGGTCGGCTCGCCTTGTTTTGGCGTTGCCAGGTGCTCCAGGGTGATGCGGTAGCGGTGTTCACGCATAACTGCTCCTTCTTTCCAAACGACTTGCGGTTGCCTGATATGGCGATAACGCCTTGCTTCAGATGCGTTCGATCTTCACGGCTGCCAGGTCGATGGCGTCGACGATGGCGTGGATCTGGTCCTGGCTAAGCTCACCCTTTTCCAGCCGCGTATGCAATGCCATCCGAAAATTCTGGATCGCCCGCCGCAGCTCCGGCGCCGAACTGCCCGATGCGCGCTGCGCGGTTTCCAGGCGCTGTAGCGCCAAGGCCAGGGCTTCTCCGTTTTCAGCCAGGAACGCACTGCCTTCCGCCGTGATCCGGTACAGCTTTTTGCCGCCGGTTTCTGCTTCGATCGCCGTATAGCCCAGCTCTTCCAGCAGCGTCAAAGTCGGGTAGATCACGCCCGGGCTCGGGCTGTAGTCGCCGCCGACCAGTTCTTCGATGGCCTTGATGACTTCGTAGCCGTGGCGTGGCTTTTCTTGCAACAGCTTGAGGATCACCAGGCGCAGGCTGCCTTGCTCAAACATCCGTCCGCCGCGTCCGCCTTCACGCCGCCCGCCCCGTTCAAACAGGCCGCCGCCCCGATGTTGCCTTTCATGACCTTGATGCATGCGGCTGTGGTCGCAGCCTCTTCTATGTCCAAACATGTTTCTTCCTTATCTCATTGAATGAGATACTAAGATATATCTTAGAAACAGCTAAGTCAAGGACGTTTTGATGCCCAGAGGCGCGTTGCAAGAAATCTTCAACGCCCGCGCTTGGCCAGGTATTCCGGCTGGAACATGCACATGCGGATCGCGTCGCGATACACGCCATTGATGAAAAACTCGCTTTTCAACTCGCTTTCCAGTCCGAATCCGCACTTTTGGTAAATATGGATGGCTTTGTGGTTTTCCTTGTCGACATACAGGTAAAGCTTGTACAGGTTGAGCACGCAGAAGGCATATTCAATCGCCAGCCGGGTGGCGCGCTCGGCATAACCCTTGCCTTGCGCGCCGGGGGCGACGATGATCTGGAATTCGGCGCGCCGGTGGATATGGGTAATCTCGACCAGCTCCACCAGCCCCACCATTTCGCCGTTGTCGCTTTCCAGGATGAAACGCCGCTCGCTCTGGTCATGGACGTGCTGGTCGTACAGCTGCACCAGTTCGACATAAGCTTCATACGGCTCCTCGAACCAATAACGCATGATGTGGCTGTTATTGTCGAGCTGATGCACAAAATGCAGGTCGTTACGCTCCAGGGGCCGCAGTTTCAGGCCCGGTTGCACTAGGGTAGTCATCGGTTTTCTTTCTTATCGTGTTGCAAATTCCATGATTGGTGCTCAAGGCTGGCGCAGCGCTTGCAGGCGCGTCTGCGCCGATTCCAGCAAGTTGAAATCTTGCGGGAAATCGTCCACCTGGACGCTGATATCGCCGCAGTGCGCGAAATCGTGCAAGACCTGCTGCTCCGCTTCCGTGATATCGCCGCTGGCGGCAGCCGCCGTTATCCAGTGCAGCATCTCGATCAGGCTTTGCGGCAGAGGCGGCAGCGTGCCGGCCTGGATTGCCGGCTTGAGGCGCGCTTCGATCGCATTCACCTGCGGGATCAGCTGGAACGCCAGCTCGCCAAAAGCATGCGGCGATTGTCCGGTGCTCGGCATGTGCATGCCGGCGGTCAGGCGGTCGCGGCTGTCGCTGTCGGTTTGCATGATGCGGGCGACCGTGCTGTCCAGCGCATCCGACGGCAGCTTGTAAGGCCGTCCGAAAGGAAAGGCGATGAAACGCAGCAAGATGGCCAGCGCACGGTTCGGGAAATTATCCAGCACGCCCAGGTATGCCTCCTGCGCCTGGTGCAGGGAATCCTGTATCGCCCAATGCACGTAGGGCAAATCTTCCTGCGGGCGGCCGTCGTCCTCGTAACGCTTGAGCACGCTCGACACCAGGTACAGCTGCGACAGGATGTCGCCCAGGCGGCCGGAAATCCGTTCGCGGAATTTCAGGGAACCGCCGATGACAAACATCGACATATCGCTCAGCAGCGCGAATGCGGCCGACATGCGGTTGACCGCGCGGTAGAAATGGCGCAGCTCCACCGGCGCAGCGCTCGGCGCGCCGGGCAGGCTGCCGCTGGTCAGGCCTGCCAGCAGGGTGCGTGAAAAATTGGCGCAAACAAAACTGATGTGGGCGAAGAACGCCTGGTCGAAATCAGCCAGCGCCTTGCCCTGGTCTGCCTCGCCGGCAGCCGCCATTTCCTTCAGCACATAAGGATGGCAGCGGATCGCCCCTTGCCCGAAAATGATCAGGCAGCGCGTCAGGATATTCGCGCCTTCGACCGTAATCGCAATCGGCATCTGCTGGTAGCTGCGCGCCAGGAAATTATTCGGGCCCATGCAGATGCCCTTGCCGCCCAGCACATCCATGCCGGCGTTGACCAGCACCCGGCCACGCTCGGTCACATGGTATTTCGAGATGGCCGAAATCACGGAAGGTTTTTCGCCGGCGTCCACCGCCAGCGCCGACAGCCTGCGCACCGCGTCCATCAGATACAGGTTGCCGCCCATGCGCGCCAGCATCTCGTGTACGCCTTCGAACTTGCCGATCGGGATCTTGAACTGATGGCGCATCGCTACATAAGCGCTGGTGCCGCGCACCGCCAGCTTGGAAAAGCCGACAGTCGAGGACGGCAAGGAGATCGCGCGGCCGGCAGCCAGGCATTCCATCAGCATGCGCCAGCCCTTGCCGATCATGTCGCGGCCGCCGATCACCCAGTCGAGCGGGATGAACACATCCTTGCCGGAAGTCGGGCCGTTCTGGAATACCGCATTCAAGGGCCAATGGCGGCGGCCGGTCACCACGCCGGGATGGCTGGTTGGAATCAGCGCGCAGGTGATGCCGAGGTCGGTGCTGCCGTCGGCTGCCAGCAAATGGTCTGGATCATGCACCCGGAACGCCAGGCCCAGCACCGTCGCCACCGGCCCCAGCGTGATGTAGCGCTTGTCCCAGGTAATGCGGAAACCCAGCATTTCCTGGCCATCGTAGCTGCCTACGCAGACCACGCCGATATCCGGGATCGCCGCCGCATCAGAACCGGCGTAAGGGCTCGTCAAGGCAAAACACGGGATCTCCTCGCCGGCGGCCAGGCGCGGCAGGAAATAATCCTTTTGCACTTCGGTGCCGTACTGCAGCAGCAGTTCTGCCGGACCGAGCGAATTCGGCACCATCACTGAAATCGCCGCCGCCGAACAGTGCGACGACAACTTCATGATCACCTGCGAGTGCATGTAGGCCGAGAACTCCTTGCCGCCATACCGCTTGGGAATGATCATGCCGAGGAACCCTTTCTCCTTGACGAACTGCCAGGCTTGCGGCGACAGGTCCTGCCAGATCTCGGTGCTTTCCCAGTCGCTGACCAGGCCGCACAGCTGCTCGACTTCGTTGTCGAAAAAATCCTGCTCTTCAATCGTCAGTTTCGGCGCCGGCAGCTGCAGCAGCTTGTCCCAGGCCGGTTTACCGGAAAACAGCTCGGCGTCCCACCAGGTGGTGCCGGCTTCGATGGCATCGCGCTCGGTCTCCGACATGCGCGGCAGGATGCGCTGGAATATCTGCAGTATCGGGCGGCTGAGCAAGGTGTATCGTAGAGGCTTGATAGCCACGATCAAGGTGGGGATCACCATGAGCAGCAACAGCAGTACCGCTGCCAGCGCGCCGATCCCGGCAAACCGGAAACCGCCGCCTATCCAGAGCAGGATGGCCAGCAGCCAGATCCAGGCGCTCGCGCGCAACTGCATTAATGCCATGGCGCCGACCAGCAACGCTGCGATCCAGTAGAACATGTTGACTCCCAATTTGGCGGTTCATCGTGCGGCAAATCTTGAACATGCCCAGGCGCAAAACGGGGCGCGGCCATGAAGATAGGACAGGATTGAATGTGGAACGGGCGCGCCAGACAAATGCCGTACCTGACGACAGCACCCGATAATTCTTTAACCTTTGGTCACTGTTTGCTTGATGAAAGTTCACGAAAAGCAAATTTAAATGTTAAAAAACATTCACTTAGCCTTTTTTTGCAATTGCCCAAAGGCAACCAAAAAACAATGGATAGCCGGCAACATGCTACTCTTTGTAAATCTTTGTATCCGTTTGTCAACCTTACTATAGAATCGCGCGTTACATGGTATGTAAACTTGTGCCGCCTTATGAGAAAATCTAAAACCACCAGGCGTCGCAATTAACTCCCTACACCATAAATACCCAGTAGCCAGCGTGTAATCAGCCAGCAGGCGCAACCATCAATCTCTATCAGAAAAGTTACAAGAGCACACGCCTTTCATGAATAATTTAATGTTGATGACCGGCGCGACCGGCTTCTTAGGTGGCGCCAACGCAGTTGAGGCAATTCATCGTGGCCTAGGCAAGAATCTATTGCTGCTGGCAAGAGCGGAAACCCCGGCTGCGGCGCATGCCAGGGTTATCGAAAACCTGCTGCTGCTGGGTGCGAGCGCGGCCGACGTGGCGCAGATCGGGGTTGAACAAATCCTCTGCTGCGATTTGTCGGAGCTCGACAAGATCAGCGGCGACCCGCGCCTGGACCGGGTTTCGGTGGTCATCCATTCAGCCGCCCTGGCGACTTTCTCGAACCACCCCTTGCTCGAAACAATCAATGTCGACGGCACTCTGGCGCTCGGCAAGCTGATGCACCGACGGCCAGCCTTGAAGCGCTTCATGTATATCGGCACCGCCATGGCTTGCGGCGAAGGCGCCGGCATCAATGCCGTGGTGAAAGAACAGATCGACCTGCCGCTCGGCGACGAGCACCTGGTGGCCTACACGCGCTCCAAGGCAATGGGTGAAAAGAAATTGCGCGACATCTACCCCGACCTGCCGGTGGTGTATGTCAGGCCATCGATCATCGTCGGCCATACCGTGCTGGGCTGCGCCCCTTCGCAAAGCATTTTCTGGGTCTTCATGGTCTGGCAGCTGCTGGGCGCGCTGACCACCTCGCTCGACGAAAAAGTCGACGTGGTGCCGGTCGACTGGTGCGCCCAGGCCATCATCGACCTGGCCCAGAAAGAAACGCTGACCCACAACGTATTCCATATCTCGGCCGGCCTCGGCTCGTGCGTATCGTTCCGCGAAATCGACCTGGCGCTGGCGGCGGCGCGCGGCATCGAACCGATAGGCGCCACTTACAAGCAGATCACGCCGGACGCCATCCCGACCCTGTTGCCGCGCATGCGCGAATGCGTGCCGGAATGCAATGACCGCCTGCTGCTGCGCGCGCTCAAGCTGTATGGCGCTTTCGCCGGCCTGAATTATGTATTTGATAATGAAAACCTGCTGGCCGAAGGAATCCGTCCTGCCCCGCGGTTTACCGATTACATCGCGCTCTGCGTCGAATCGGCAAAACACATCCCGATTGCCGAACAGATGAAATGGGATTTCAAGTAGATTTTTTACAATATCTCACAGTAGTTTTACGTCTATATCTGTGGCTGTTCCGTTAGAATTGCCTACTAAAGTCAACGGGGGAAGCAGCCATGAAATGGGAAGGCAATCGGGAAAGTGACAACGTCGAAGATCGCCGCAGCGATGGTGGTGGAGGCGGAGGAGGCGGTTTCGGCGGCGGCCGTTCCATTGGCCTTGGCACGATCGCCATCGCGCTGGTGGCCTCGTATTTCTTCGGCATCAGCCCGACCACCGTACTGAGCCTGCTCAGCGGCGGACCGGTCAGCCAGCCGCAGTCGCAGCAAGCCCCAAATCCCAATCGCAGCGCGCAGCCTGAAGATCGCCAGACCAAATTCGTGCGCACGGTGCTGGCCGACACTGAAGACGTCTGGACCCAGATTTTCCGCGCCAACGGCAAGACTTATCCGCCGCCGAAGCTGGTGCTGTTTTCCGGCGCCACGCAAACCGCCTGCGGCACCGGCCAGACCGCTTCCGGCCCCTTCTATTGCCCCGGCGACCGCAAGGTATACATCGACCTCAGCTTTTATCAGCTGATGCAGCAGCGCTTCCATGTATCCGGCGAATTTGCCCAGGCTTACGTGATCGCCCATGAAGTCGGACACCATGTGCAAAACCTGATGGGCATCATGGACAAGGTCAACAGCGCCGAACGCCAGATGTCGAAAGCACAGGCGAACGCCATGTCGGTGCGGCTTGAACTGCAAGCCGACTGCCTGGCCGGGGTCTGGGCCTTCCACGCCAACCAGGCGCGCAGCATCCTGGAGCAAGGTGATGTCGAAGGGGCCTTGAACGCAGCTACCGCGATCGGCGACGACGCCCTGCAAAAACAGGAACAGGGATATGTCGTGCCGGACTCTTTCACCCATGGCACTTCGGCGCAGCGGGTGCACTGGTTCAAGCAAGGCGTCAGCAGCGGCGAAGTCAAGTCCTGCAACACGTTTGAAGTCAAAGCGCTTTAACCGCAGCCAACCCATAACCAGACCACGGGAATTCCATGACGATTGCTTACTGGTGCGTATTGATTGCCGGACTGATGCCGCTGTTTACGGTCGCGCTCGCCAAGCGCGGCCGTCCCGATTTTGACAATGCCGAACCGCGCGCCTGGCTGGAGCAACAGTCCGGACTGCGGCGCCGCGCCGATTATGCCCATCGCAATCATTTCGAGGCTTTCCCGTTTTTCGCCGCCGGCGTGATCATTGCGCAGCAAGTGCACGCGACGCAGAACATGGTGAATTTGCTGGCGCTGGTATTTATCGCCGCCCGCATCGTTTATACCGTCCTGTACCTGGCGGACCGCCCCAGCATGCGCTCGGCCGTGTGGACCCTTGCATTCCTGGCCGCGATCGGCCTGTTCGTGCTGGCCGGGCTGACGCATTAAACAGATAGACAGTGACACCATGCAGCATCAAGACACGATCCAACTCTTGCGCACGGCCTTAGGCGCCACGCAAAACAACGGCAGCACCGTCGCCGCCCTGTGCCAAGCCTGGCGCGCGCAAACCGCGCTGCTGTCAGCATTGCCGCCGCGTTTTGCGGAAGTCGCGGAAAATTTTCTCGGACGGCTGGAAGCCGGCAGCCTTTTCAGCGAAGAAAGCTGTTCGTTCAGCCAGCAGGATTTGCTGGACCATTTGCACGTCTGGCTCGACCAGGCGCAGCTGGCGCTAGAGCGCACTGCCAGCGCCTGACATTCATTCATCTACATCGGAATACCATGCAACAACTGGAACTACGCCTCAATAGCGACTACGTCGAACTCAATCAACTGCTCAAGCTGACCGGCGTGTGCGACAGCGGCGGCGCCGGCAAGGCGCTGGTCGCCAGCGGCGTGGTGGCCGTCGACGGCAAGATCGAGCTGCGCAAAACCTGCAAGATCCAGGCCGGCCAAAAAGTCACCATCGGCGATCTGCTGATCTATGTGCTGCCTCGGCGCAGCGCCGGCTGATTGATCACCCAATCAATTCGACGCAGCTTGATAAGTAGTCCGTCCTTCACTGAACCGCCCCGGCTTTGCCGAAGACTGCCAAGTTTGGCGCTACGCCGCGCAGGCGGGCAACGCCTGATTCAGGCAGTGAAACAAAGTGTTCTGGCAGGCTATGCTGACTGGGACACTTAAAACCATCGTTTCTGTTTTGTGGTAAAGGCAAAACAAGATATCTGCAGATCTTCTACATGGTGTAATCAATACCATAGTTGACGATGCTGATAACTTGCTGAATCCGCCACATTACGCAGCTTGTCTGATCGACTTCCACTGATAAAAAAAGGTTGTTCTTCCAACGTAAGCAGCGTCATTCCTGAAGCATGCCCCCTCCTTTTCGCCACCGTGTTCTTCAATTCCATCGTTGGACCGGCTTGATTCTCGGTGTGGTCATGGTCATGATTGCAGTCACGGGCGCCGGCATGATTTTCCGTCCTCAGCTCGATCCTGTCATCAATCGCGATCAGTTCGCAATAGCGGCTTGCCATGCGAATTTGCCGCTTGATACCCTGATTTCCAATGCACGTACGGCCAATCCGAATGGCGGCGCGCTCACTTATATACGACTTTACCCAGATACGAATGCGGCTGCGCGCATCCGCTTTAGCGATGACAAATGGGTGAACATAAATCCGTGTTCCGGCGCGGTGCTTGGGCAAGATAATCGTTACGGCGGTCTGTTCGGTACGCTAGCGCTGTTACACAGTTTCCACTTTGTGAAAAACGGCCACCTGATTGCCGGCACTATCACCCTTGCGTTTACGGTCATGCTTATCCTGGGCGGCCTCATGGCCTGGTGGTCCGGCAGGCCGCGCAGCAGCCGCAAATCCGTCGGCCGCACCTTTCCGCGGCATCTTCACCAGAGCACGGCGCTATATGCCAGCCTGATTCTTTTGACCAGCGCGCTCACTGGCTTGCCTCAAGCTTTTGAGTGGTGCCGGCACAGTATCTACCTGCTCACGGGGTCGCAATTACCTGCGCCAACGTCGCAATCGGCGGCGCCAGCCGGCGTCCGACGCTTGTCGGCAGAAGCAGTTTGGCAGCACGCGCAATCCGTGATGCCGCAGGTCCGGCAAGCGCAAATCCGGTTCTCCGAGAAATCTGACGATGCAATTGACATCAGGCTGGTCGGCAGCGACGCACCACATGCCCAGGCATTTTCCTATCTGGAATTGGATTCCTGCACCGGGAAGGTACTGCGTTTTATCCCTTACGCAAAAAACAGCCTTGGAGAAAAAATCTATCTTTGGGCCTTATCCATCCACTATGGCTGGGTAGGCGGCCTGTTCGGCCAACTGCTGCTGTTAGCCGGTGCGCTATCCATACCAGTGCTCGCCTATACCGGCATAGGCAGTTATCTGCGCAGGGAATCAAAACGTCCGGCCAAAAAAAGACTGTTATTGCACATTCGTAAAAAGACAATCGAAGCAAAAGGAATCTGTAGCTTCGAACTGGTCGATCCCGCAGGGAAAAAACTGCCTCGCTTCAGCCCCGGTTCACACATCGACGTCTATCTGCGCACCGGCCTGGTACGGCAATATTCCCTGTGCAACGACCCGCGAGAGCGATATCGCTACCAGATCGGCGTGCTCCGTACATCGGATTCGCGGGGCGGGTCGCAAGCCATGCATGACGATCTTGAAGAAGGTTCAGCATTGGAAGTCGGGATGCCAAGAAACCATTTTCCTCTTGTGCCTGCCGCCAAGCGATCGCTATTGATTGCCGGCGGCATCGGCGTGACTCCTATCCTGTCCATGGCAGAACAGCTTGCCAGCATAGAGGCCGATTTCAGCATGCATTACTGCAGCCGTTCATTGCTACACGCCGGGTTTCTTAATCGAATCAAATCGTCAATATATGCACAACGCGTGACATTTCACTTCAGCGAAGGCGCATCGTCCCCACGCCTCGACCTGCAGGCGTTACTCGCCGGTCCGGATGCGGTGACACATCTCTATGTCTGCGGCCCGGTCGGATTCATGGATGCAGTAATAGACACGGCGAAGAAGAATGGCTGGAGCAACGAGCGGCTGCACCGCGAATATTTTGCGAGTGAAATCGGCAATCCAGACCACAATGTCGAGTTCGACGTCAAGCTGGCTAGTACCGGAAGGATCTATCGCATCACTAAAGACAAATCCATTGTTGCCGCGTTGTCCGAAGCAGGCGTCTCGATACCAACCAGTTGCGAACAAGGCGTATGCGGCACTTGCCTGACCCGAGTACTGAATGGCGAACCGGATCATCGAGATAGCTACCTGAACGAAGAAGACAGGATGAAGAACGATCTGTTGCTGCCCTGCTGTTCTCGCGCTAAGAGCACCATGCTGGTACTGGATCTGTAGCCGACAATCTACGGCAACAAGCCGGGAAGACTAAAACGAATGGCAATCGCGATAAATTGCCCTGCGCGCGCACTTCCGATTACATTGCCGAAAGTAGTACTCAACTCAACCCGATCAGGTATCAGCACAGTGCGCAACCCCGCTTGATACGACGGTTTTCCTTTGTCCTCGCCATAAATTTCAGCGATCGACGTGACGCGGCGGGACAGCATTTTTTCCATTCCCATGCCCCAAGTCAAGCGTGCAGCATGCTGCGTGTTCGAATAAATGGCGCCTAGATTGACGTGCAGTAAAAACACATCGTCGGATAGCGATAGGGTGACCGGAATCTTGGCGTAAGAGTGCAAAACATTCTCTCTGCCACCCGCCTCCGTTTCTCTATCCGCTCCTGCAATCAAGCCAATCCCGACGTCATTGGTTTGCAGCTTTTTCAAGATGGTTTTAAGCTGGATCTGCGCATGCGCCATGTATGGACCTTGAATGTCTCTCTGCACAGCGCCCCCAGCGGCAATTTCAAGATTCCCGGTCGCGTTGCAAGCCGGCATGAACCAGCGTTCAGTGCGATCCCGGTTGAAACGCAGCCAGGATTCAAGCTGGCAGGCATGCGGCTCGACGATGGCGGCATCGTCTACATTCAGCGCTCCCGATGCCATGGCATTCGGCGACGCAACAACGCCAGATGCCAGCAATGCGCCGCTGGCCAGGATTTTCTTCATAGAGATAGCATGGCCGGCCGAACCGGCCAACCCGAAAAAATGGGAAATTCATGCTTAAAAGCGCCAGCCGCATTTTGTGCATTTGGCAGAAAACCGATAACGCCGCAGATTTATCCGAGCGTTACCAGGCTGGCACAGCAGCGCTGCAGTGAATGGAGCGCGATTATTTAGTCGTGAAGCTGGCGCTGACTTTTGTGGTCTTGTCTTTTAAAACCACCATCGCGACCACCTTCGAACCCGCTGGGATTCTGACTCCCCTAGCCTCAAATTTGTTGCCGCCGGCGGGCTTGAGCAAGGCTTCCGATTTGGCTCCTTTGCTGGTGATGGTCAGCTTTCCGCTCAGATCGGCGCTCGGCAGTTCGTCGTCGTCGTCCACGACGTACAACTCGGCTCCGTCTTTGCCCTGAACCAGCTCCAGCGACATGTCGCCATCGATCTGAATCAAGCCGCCATGTTCCGGTTTTGTGTTGCCGTGAGCATGTGCTGCGTTGAATGTCATGGACATGGCGCCCAACAATAATGAAATTGCAATCTTCTTCATGGAGTTACCTTTGCATAAAGCGGCGCCCTTGGACGGGGAGCGCCGAAAGCCCGATACCGGACAGGCCGGCAGTAAAACTGCCGGCCCGGACTGTTCATTATTCGGGGGCGTGCGGCAACACAAACGAAAGCGACGCCAGGTGTTCCACCGTATTCGTCTTCTTTGGATCTTCCGGCGGCGAATTGAAAATGGCGACGACGACATTCAGTCCTTGATTTCTGACTTTGATCGTCACAGTGCCGTCCGCAGATGTTTTTAGCTGCTCGCTGTCAGGATCGTTGATCCAGTCATGCAATACGCGCGCGCCTGCCACCGGCTTGCCTTGATACATGACGCGCAGCTTCATCGATTGCCCCAATAGTGCTGGCAGCGTTGCATCGACCGGCAAGATCTGCAGCGTTTGTCCCGGCAAGAGCGGCAAAGGCGCTGTCATTTGTCCACGAATAAGCACCGCATATTTGTAGTTCTGTTCACTGACGACGGCGTCGGGTACTTCGTCCTTCCCCTTTTTCAGCCATTTGCCTTCAGGTGTCTTGCTCCATGTGCCATTATCGAGAACCGCTGCCACCAGCGCCGGCTGGTTTTCCGTATCGACCAGGATCAAATGATCGGTTTTGATCAATGACGTCGGCACCGGCTTGCCTGTCGCATCGAATCCGGCAATGCTTTTCACCATGGAGAAACGCTTGACCATGTCGAGATCGTCTGCGCCGATGCCATACAGCAGCGCCAGTTGATTGTTGCGTTGGGCAAACCAGATGCCATGCGCATGCGTGGCCGCGCTTGCAAGCAAGCTTGCAGCTAAGGCTGCAGTCGTAACGAATTTGGTGATGTTGTTCATTTTGTCCCTCAAAGTTGGTTGATCAGGTTGGCTAAGAATTCAATAAAAACGACGTTTAAGACGGCACATAAAGTTTCTCGAAAAAGCCGCTGACTTTTACCTTTATCGTGACCGGTTTGTCGCTGTGATTACGCCAGAACCAGCCGTGTATGCCGTCAAACGGCGCGACAAAAGATCCCTGGTCGCCCGCTTGCTGTTTATCTTTCCAATAGCGCGTAAATTCCTTGCCGGCATTGGGCCGTTCGCCGTGCATGTCGACGGTGACTTTGCCGCCTTCGGCAGACCACGTATAGACGAAGTGTTCACCTTGGCGCATCAAGGCCTTAATCTCGCCGCCTTGATTTGGTTGCAATGTCAGAGACATTTCACTCTCATTAAATGGCATCTGGCTTTTGACCAAGGTCACTCCAGGTGCACCTGCGGACGCGGTTGCAGGCGGCGCAGGGCTAAGCGGTGCCTCCGCGCTATCGGCGCCTAATTTCTTTATCTGCAGAAGCTTGCCGATGCCGGTGATATCAATCCCGTACTCGGCAGGTAAAACAAAGGCGACCAGCGTGGCTGCCGCGGCGATGATGGCGATGCCGGTTGCCTTACGCAATTGCGGCAAGGTCGGTAGTGCTGCATTGTCGACAGGTGTCATGTCGGGATCCTTGGTGAATTCATGAAATAGCCAGTCAGCTGATAGCCAATCAAGATAAAACCGGCGGTCATCAAAACGACGTTGGCGGAAAAGGCCTGGCGCCGGAAATTTTCGGTGCGGCGCCAGAATCCCATCGCAATCATGATGGCGCTGAGAGCCAGCAATTGCCCCATCTCCACGCCGACATTGAAAGCGACGATATTCGGGATCAATCCGTCTTGAGACAGAGTCAGTTCTTGCAGCTTGGTAGCCAGGCCGAAACCGTGAAAGAAGCCGAAAATAAGCACGGCGGCCTTGGCATTCGGCTGAAAACCCAGGACCAGCTTGAACGCCCCAAGATTGTCTAGCGCCTTGTAGACGACCGACAAGCCGATGATGGCGTCCACGATATACGGATTGACATGGGTGCCTGTCAGCACGCCGGTCAACAAGGTGACGCTATGACCGATGGCAAACAAGCTGACGTAGGTGCCGACATCCTTCATCCTGTAGAGGAAAAAAATGACGCCGAACAGGAACAGCAGATGGTCATAACCGGTAACCATATGCTTGGCGCCGAGATAGATGAATGGCAGCAGGTGGATACCGGTGTTTTGTTCGATAAAGGTTTTATCTTCATCCGCCACCCCATGCGCAAAAGCATGGGATGCGGTGAACGCCAGAAGCAACAGAAGAGCGGGGATCAACACGCATTTGGCGATGCCGAGCCAATGCGTCTTTCGACCTAATAATTCTTGCATGCAAATTCTCCGGTGTGCATGATCAGTCAATAAAACTTGCGTCGGATATCATTCAATCTGCTTGAACAAGCGCTCCGCTGCGCGCTTGGGCGGCAGAGCGCCTTAAGCCAAGTCATTAGAATTTATATTGCGCCTTCAGTGTGATCGTGCGCTCCGTCCCGGGAGCAACCCAGAGCTGGCTGTAAGAGCTGGCGTAGTAAGTCTTGTTGAACAGGTTGTCGACGTTCAAGGAAATACGCAGCTTTTTGGTCGGTTTATAAGAGGCGATCATTTTGTAGGTGGTGTAGGCCGGCAATTTGAAATTGCTGCTTACAGCTACGTCACCGTTGCGTTCACCGACATAGTTCGCACCGCCGCCGAAAGATGCAACGCCGTCGCCAAGTTTGAAATCCTGAACCAGGAGCAGGTTGGCGCTGTTTTTAGGAACATCCGGCAACGCGCTGCCAACCTTGAACAAATTGTCTTTGGTGATTTTGGTATCGGTGTAGGCATACGCTGCGGTAAGACGCAGGTTGCGGACGATCTCTCCAGAGACGTCGAGTTCGACGCCCCTGCTTTCGACCTCGCCGGCAGCGACCGAGTAATTGGGATCCAACGGATCCACCGTCAGCACATTCTGTTTCTGAATCTTGTAAACCGCCAAAGTGCTGCTGAGTTTGCCGTTGGCCGCATCGTACTTTGTGCCGACCTCATAAGAACGGCTGCTTTCCGGGGCAAAAGGCAGACCGCCCGATGTAGTGCCGCTGCTTGGCCGGAAACCTTTGGATACGCTGGCATAGAACGATAGCGTCTTGAGCGGTTGATAGACGATACCGAAGCGCGGGCTGGTCGCATTGCCGGATTGCTCGGTATTGCGCAAGAAGCGCCGGTCATCGAAAGTCTGCGTGTAATTGTCGTAACGCACCCCGATCAAGGCCTTCCATTGCTTGGTAATATCGATCTGGTCTTGCGCATACAAGCCATGTGCGCGCTGCTTTTCCTTGGTGCTGATATTAAGCGTCATGGCCGCCGGCACGGATTGACCGTATACAGGATTGTAAATATCGATCGCATACGGAGCGGCCGCAGTTGGATTGGCGCGCATCAAAACGCGATCGTCGTCGAAACGATAGGCGTCGACGCCAAACAGCAGATTATTCACCACGGGTCCGGTTGCGACTTTGCCGAGTAATTCCAAGCGGCCAGAGGTATCGGTGGCCGAGAAATCACGCAGGCGGTGCTGCCGCCATAAGGTACGTCCATCGGCAAGCAATTTGCTGGCCTCTGTCGACAATCCCTCAAGCGAACTTTCGCGATAGGACAATCCGCTCTGCAGCGACCAGTCATCGTTGAATTGATGTTGCACAAACAATTGGTGGCCGAGCGACTTGATGGTTATCGGACCATCGCCAGGCTCACCGAGAAAGCGCGAGTTGGGAATCAGGCCGAGCCTTCCGTTAACTGCAAGGACGCCGCGATCAAACGGCGTTCTTTGCTGGACCGCCTCCATTTCATATGAAAGAGTGGTATCCGGCGAGATCATCCAGATAAAGGAAGGCGAAATTACATAACTCTCTGAATGCTCCGTGTCGCGAAAACTGTTGCCGTTTTGATAGGCGGCGTTAAGGCGGTAGGCAACCGTTTCACTGAGAGGACCGGTCAGGTCGACCGCGGTTCTGTAAGTACTGTAGTTCCCGACGGATTGCTCAATGGTTTGCGACGGCTGAAATAAGGGTTTCTTGGTCGTGATATTGACGGTGCCGCCTGGATCGCCGCGACCATACAGCGCGGAAGCAGGACCTTTCAATATCTCGACGGTGTTCGTATTGGCAGAATCGCGCTGGCCGTTGTAGCCGCGGCTGGAATTAAAACCATTCACCAGGAAATCGGAGCCGAAATTCGGATCGCCGGTGAATCCGCGCATGGCATAACTGTCCCACAGACCACCCAGATTGCTTTGACGAGCGATGCCGCTGGCCAGGTCCAAGGCATCGGAAAATTTGACGACGCCGACATCCTGCAACAGGTCGGCAGTCAATACGCGTGCACTCTGCGGCAAATCCATCAAGAGCGTATCGGTCTTGGTCGCACCGGTAGCGGAGATGCTGCGATACGGTTGCTTTTGGCCGACGACGACCACTTCCGGAGAACTATCGGTGTCAGCGGCAGAGGCTGCAAGCGGATAGGTAGCCGCAAGAAAAAGTGCGAGATGAAAACGTGGCGAGGCGTGCATGAAAACTCCCTGTTGGAATAGATATCGTGTGGAAGTCCGATTCCCTGCGGGACCGCGGTTCGCAAAAACATCGTCTTCTGGTATTGATTACAGCATGTCGAAATTACGCAGTTATCTTGTTTTCGGCATGTCACAGAACAGAAATATCTGTTTTGCCCGACCGAATCAGCATGCCGTGCCGAGATGAGCGCGCATGCGTTGAAACTGTGCAGATTCTTGTGAATCTCCCCAAGAAAGTGCGATTTCCTTAGCGGTTTCACCGTTTCGACTTCACTACTGATTTATTTTTTCCAAATGACGCCGACACAATATGCGCACACGCCATTGCAGCAATAAGTTTCCCAACGGCCTGCAAGCAGGCACGATAGAAAATGCTATATCACTGCATATTTTCAAAGAGAAAAGCCTGCTTTCCATTCAAAGAAAGCAGAATAATTCATAGGCGGGATTTAGAATAATCGAGCACTTCTTGCTATCTGCAACCCCTCCAACCAAACCAGGCCAACACCATGACGAATCCGACGGTCAATCCGAAAGTCCCGCTGTCATACGGCGCCAGCACATACACTACACACTCATCTGCAAAATCGGCCGCTGCATCACGCTCGCGGATAGCCGTAATCGATGTTCTTCGTGGCCTGGTGATGTTGATCATGCTGTTCGACCACGTGCGCGAGACAATTTATCTGCATATGCAAGTCAGCGACCCGATGGACGTCAACACCACCGAACCCGCCATGTTCTTCATGCGTCTTGCTGCGCACTTCTGCGCGCCGATGTTTGTATTTCTTACCGGACTGTCTGCGTGGCTATATGCCAACCCGTCGTCCGGAACGCCGCGTTCCGCCACGGGTTTCCTGGTCAAGCGCGGATTGCTGCTGGTAGTTCTTGAATGGACTCTGGTCACGTTTGCATGGTCCGGCGAATTCCCGCCATCGACCATCTACCTGCAGGTGATCTGGGTTATCGGACTGGCCATGATCGTGCTTGCCTTACTGCATCGGCAGCCGCGCTGGCTGCTCGCTTCTATTGGCTTGGCCATAGTGTTCGGCCACAATCTGTTAACCTCGCTGAGCTTCGATCCCGGCAGCGTCGGTTACTACCTGTGGACGCTGCTGCTGCATCGCGGCTATCTGGTGGCCGACGGTGCTGTCAAAATCAAGGTCACCTATCCCTTGCTGCCGTGGATTGGCGTGATCCTGCTGGGTTATGTCGCCGGCCCGCTGTATGCGCAAACCGTGGCAGCAGCCAGCCGCAGGCGACTGCTGGTAATCGTCGGCATTATCTGCCTGGCGCTGCTGGGACTGCTGCGCGGCTTCAATATTTATGGAGAATCGCTGCCCTGGGTGCAGGGCGAGGATTTTGTGCATACGCTCATGTCGTGGTTGAACTTCACCAAATATCCGCCATCGCTATCGTTCCTGCTGCTCACTCTGGGCACTGGATTAATATCGCTGGCCTGGTTCGAAGCCATCGATAACTGGTTCACTCGCGTATGTGCAACTTTTGGCGGCGCGCCGATGTTTTACTATTTGCTGCACCTGTACGTATTATTGATCCTGCAGCATCTTCTGGTCGCCATTTTCGGCGCAAACCATGGCGCGCGCTTTGGCGTCGATCATTACTGGATAGTATGGCCGACAGCCTTTGCATTGATGCCTCTGCTGTATTTTCCCTGCCGCGCATTTGCCCGATTCAAACGGGTATCGACACAGAAATGGGTGCGCTACTTCTAGGTAGGCGCCGCCGTGATATGAATCGTTCCCGCTGAAACCGGGAACGATTTTTTTTGCAGCTGAGAATTCAGATAAGGAACGCAGGCAAGAATCGAGATGTCATCATTGGACGGGGGAATCCGTGCCAGTTACATCGCCGCCGGCAGGCAAGAAAACCATCGGAATGAAAAATCGCTAATATCGAGTGTGCCGGTTGCCAGTAGAAAGCGCGCTACGCTGTCCTTCGCCACCAGAACAGAAAATGACTCCCAATGCTGGCCGCACTGGATCTGCAAGGCGACTTTGCTGTTGTCTGGAGCGCCAAATTCGCCATAATCGCGCAGGCGCCGATCGGCCATATCTCCTGCAGCGCTGACAATGCGGGATGACGACCTGAGCTGTCTGGCCAAGGCAATGTCTTTGTCATGCGGACCGCAGACATTTAACGGCGCACCGCGCTCATCCGTGGAACGCAAGTCCAGCAAAAAATCAACAGTGTCGATGATCGGGCGCATTTGGCGCGCGCGTCGCAATTCGATCGAATCGATCGCTGTATCGTCGAGCATGCACGGATCCCACAAGCGACCAAAATCCTGATCGACATATTTCGACGCATAAGGATTTGCGCGATCGAAGCGCAGATAGGCGTCGATATTGGCGAACGCTAACGTGAGCCGGCCGCACCGTGGCCGCACATCCAGATCCAGCAACGCCTTCACCGCAATCGCGCCGCAGATTTGATTGCCGCCGGCAAGGGCATTGATCATGGTATGCGGGCCCGGCAAGCGGGTATCGAACGAATATACATAAGGGATTCCAGTGTTGCCTCTGGCATAGCGCCGGATATCGGGAAGATCGATTTCGATCGGATAATCGTTGAGGTGATTTGGAATGGCAATCATGTCGAATCAACTTTTGGGATAAATGACCGATTCGGAATCGCGCTTGCATCAGCCAAGCGCCTGGTTGATCATGGCGTACTGATGCAAATTTTTATCAAGTAGCGGCGGCTCCCCCCTTGCCATTGTGACGACGTCACGCACCGGCATCAATCCAACCCCGCTCAGCCATGGACTCATATCACCGGCCAGCGCGACATCGATGCGCATGAAAGCGCCGGCGTGCGAACCCGCCCAATGGCTGATCAAGGCTTTGGCGCGAGCAATATCTGGAGCAATCACCGGCCCGATCGCATAACCTTGACCGAAACGGCGCAATACAGCGCAACCGACCATCTGCTCATAACTCTCGATGATGACCCCACCCTCCGCCGATTCCAGCAGCGCCGCCATCACGGTACCGCGCGGCATGCCTGCGGCGCGGCTGCTGAGGGCCGCAATCTTGATCTTGTCGCTGGCGCCGATTGGACGGATTCTGTCGCCCGGAACGGACAGTGCGACCTGCGATTGAATCACTGTCCCTTGATGCTGGCGAACCTCACCAAATGAGGTAAATCCAAGCTGTTCGTAAAGTGGCCGACATTGCGGCGAGGAGCTGAGCAGGATAGTACGGTCGCCGATTTCCGTCAGCACATGGGATAGCAATTGTCGCCTTATGAGCTGGCCTTGGCAGTCCGGCGGCACAATCACCATGCCGAGAGAGGCATATTCCTGGCCATGCCCCCAGCACATCGCCGTGCCGATTACACCGTCTTTACTTTCCGCCACAAAGCCGGTGCCGAGTCGTTGGACAAATTGCCAGTCGGCCAACCGATGCGGCCAGCCGGCCGCCAGCGACAACTCATGTGCAGCCGCCGCATCTTCTGCGGTAAACCGGCGGTATCTGACATTGCTATTGGCGATGTGCTTTTTCACTGAGTACTCCTGCAATTTCGGACTTGATTTCGAGTGATGTAGAGAGGGTTGCCTTGTAAAGAAATATTTCGTTCGGTAAATCTGTTCTTTGCTTCAAATTTTTATATCGAATCAGGGACCTTATTCAAGGTATTGCTCATTGCCGACGATGCCGATCTTGGTGACGCCCAGCCGCTGCGCCGACGCCATCACGGCGGCCACCGACTTGTACTCCACCAGCTTGTTCGGCCGCAGGTGCACTTCATCGATATTGCCGCCCGCGACCACCGTCTTCAAGCGGTCTTCCAGTTCCGCGCGGTTCGCCATCGGCACACCGTTCCACATCACGGTTCCTGTCGGATCGATGTCCACCGTGTCGACCACCGGCAAGGCCAATGGCGGCGGCGGATTACCGGTCGGCATGTTCAGCTTGATCGCGTGATTCTGGATCGGGATCGTGATGATCAGCATGATGATCAGCACCA
>NZ_FOLC01000041.1 GCF_900112135.1 Collimonas sp. OK412 | reverse complement strand
GCAGCGCGCACCAGCTTCTGCACCAGGTAGGTTTCTTCATTGGTGCAACGGGAGGAAGTGATGCCGCCTATCGAATCCTTGCCATGCTTGGCCTGGATCCGGCGGAATTCGCCGGCGGCGTACGTCAACGCTTCGTCCCACGACACTTCGCGCCACGGATCGGTGATCTTGCTGCGTATCATCGGCTTGGTGATGCGGTCCTTGTGGGTCGCGTAACCCCAGGCAAAACGTCCCTTGACGCAGGAATGGCCATGGTTGGCCTGGCCATCCTTGTGCGGCACCATGCGCACCACTTCGTTGCCCTTCATCTCAGCCTTGAACGAGCAGCCGACGCCGCAATAGGCGCAAGTGGTGATCTTGCTGTGCTCGGCCTGGCCCATCATGATCACGGTCTTTTCGGTCAGGGTCGCGGTCGGGCAAGCCTGTACGCAGGCGCCGCAGGACACGCATTCTGATTCCATGAAATTTTGCATCTGTCCGGCCGAGACGCGTGATTCAAAACCGCGGCCGTCGATGGTCAACGCAAACGTGCCCTGGGTTTCTTCGCAGGCGCGCACGCAGCGGTTGCAGACGATGCATTTGGATGGATCGTAGGTGAAGTAAGGATTCGATTCGTCCTTCTTCATCTTCAGGTGATTGTCGCCTTCATAACCGTAACGAACCTCGCGCAAGCCGGTCACGCCTGCCATGTCTTGCAGTTCGCAATTGCCGTTGGTGGGGCAAGTCAGGCAATCGAGCGGATGGTCGGAGATGTACAGTTCCATCACGCCGCGCCGGATATCGGCCAGCTTGGGTGTCTGGGTCTTGACCTTCATGCCCGGTTCGCATGGCGTGGTGCAAGACGCCGGATAACCCTTCTTGCCGTCGATTTCGACCAGGCACAGCCGGCAGGAACCGAACGGTTCCAGGCTGTCGGTCGCACATAATTTGGGGACGTTGATGCCGGCTTCCACGGCGGCGCGCATGACAGAGGTGCCGGCGGCCACTTCGACGCTGACGCCGTCGATTTCCAGGGTTACCGATTTTTCGGACTGCTTGGCGGGTGTGCCGTAGTCAAGTTCGTTAAGCTGATTCATCACATGCTCCTGGTTCCGGTGGAACGTGGGTGGTGTTTATCTGAATGGCGGTCAGGCGGCCTTGTCCAGCGTGCCGCCAGCGAAATCTTCGGGAAAATGATCAAGCGCGGACAGCACCGGCAACGGCGTCATGCTGCCCATCGCGCACAGGGAGCCGTTGACCATGGTGTCGCACAGGTCGCGCAGCAGATGGATCTGCTGAGTCTGGCCGGCAACGATCTTGTCGATCACTTCCACCCCGCGGGTCGAACCGATGCGGCAAGGCGTGCATTTGCCGCAGGATTCCACCGCGCAGAACTCCATCGCGTAGCGCGCCTGCCTGGCCATGTCGACGCTGTCGTCGAACACCACGATGCCGCCGTGCCCCAGCATGCCGCCGACGGCGGCGAAAGCTTCGTAATCGAGCTTGGTGTCAAACAGCGATTCCGGCAGATACGGTCCGAGCGGGCCGCCGACCTGCACCGCGCGTATCGGCTTGCCGCTGGCGGTGCCGCCGCCGAAATCGAACAGCAGTTCGCGCAGGGTCACGCCAAATGCTTTCTCCACCAGGCCGCCGTATTTGACGTTGCCTGCCAGTTGCATCGGCAAGGTGCCGAGCGAACGCCCCATGCCGTAATTCTTGTAAAAAGCAGCGCCGCGCGCCAGGATGATAGGCACCGAGGCCAGCGAGATCACGTTGTTGATCACGGTCGGCTTGCCGAACAAGCCTTCGATCGCCGGCAGCGGCGGCTTGGCGCGCACCACGCCGCGCTTGCCTTCCAGGCTTTCCAGCAAGGCGGTTTCCTCGCCGCAGATATAGGCGCCGGCGCCTTTGCGCACTTCCAGATGGAAAGCGCGGCCCGAGCCGAGAATATTCTCGCCCAGGTAATTGCGCTCGCCAGCCGTGCCGATCGCCTGCTCCAGCGCGGCGATCGCATGCGGATATTCCGAGCGGACATAAATGTAGCCGCGGGTCGCGCCAACGGCCAGCGCAGCGATCGTCATGCCTTCGATCAGCACGAAGGGATCGTCTTCCATCACCATGCGGTCGGAAAAGGTGCCGGAGTCGCCTTCGTCGGCGTTGCAGACGATGTATTTCTGCGCGCTCTGGGCGCCCAGCACCGTCTTCCATTTGATGCCGGTAGGGAAAGCCGCGCCGCCGCGGCCGCGCAGGCCCGACTCCAGCACTTCCTGCACGATGTCGGCGCTTTGCATGGCCAGGGCTTTTTGCAAGCCCTGGTAACCTTCGTGCGCCAGGTAGTCATCGAGCGACAGCGGATCGGTAATGCCGACCCGGGCGAAAGTCAGGCGCTCTTGCTTCTTCAAATAGGGAATTTCATCGACCAGCCCCAAAGCCAGGCGATGCTGGCCGCCAGCCAGGAAATGCGCATCGAACAGGCCGGCGACGTCATCCGGTTCAACCGGCCCGTAGCCGATGCGGCCGGCGGCGGTTGCCACCTCAACCAGCGGCTCGAGCCAGAACATGCCGCGCGAACCGTTGCGCACCAGCGTGATTTCCTGGCCGCGCCTGGCCGCTTCGGCCACGATCGCTGCGGCGACTTCATTTGCGCCCAAAGCCAGCGCGGTCGAATCGCGCGGTACGTAGATAGTGATGCTCATGCCACACCTCGCTTGGCCCGCACCAGCTTGTTGAATTTGTCGTTGCTGACGCGCGCATGCAGGTCGTCGTCGATCAGCATGCTCGGACCGCAAGCGCACTGGCCCAGGCAATACACCGGCTCCAGCGTGAACTGGCCATCGCTGCTGGTGCCGTGGAAATCGCAGCCCAGCGCCGCCTTGGCGTGCGCTTCGAGCGCTGCCGAGCCGCGCGCCTGGCAAGCCTCGGCACGGCAGATCTGCACCAGGTGGCGGCCCGCAGGCTGCTGGCGGAAATGGTGATAAAAACTGATCACGCCGTGCACCTCGGCGCGCGAAAGATTCAGCTGCTCGGCGATCAACGGCACCGTCGACGACGGCACGTAGCCAAGCGCATCCTGGATGGCATGCAGGACCGGCAGCATGGCGCCGGGCAATGCCTGGTATTTTTGAATAATGGATTTGACCTGGTCCAGGTCGACAGACGGGTCCGACGGAACTACTTGAGAACTTGGCTCGATTTGCATCTTCACGACAGTCTCCTACCGGTGTTCGATGTTACAAAAGGTGCGCAGAATGGATGTTCTTGTTATGACTCGATGCACCTTGATCGGCGCACCGCGGTGCGTCCTGAATCTGTACTGCAACTGCTCTTGGCTTCTTGCCTGTTCAACCGCCGGACGGGCATTGCTGCCCATCCGGCCTGACTCAATTACTTAAACAATACTGCGGATTTCTGCAAGGTGATCGAGATCCCCCAAACCAGCGGAATAATCACCGCCGCCCACGACAACCATAACACCAGCGGGCTGCCGCCGCTGCCAATACGCGCCATGTCTTCGGCTGAAACCGTCACGTCCGGGTTGGCGGAAGCCTGCTCGTGCGCCAGTTTCTTTTCACGGGCCAATTCTTCCGGCGTCATGAAATGCTTTTCAGCAATCGGCTTGATCATCAGGTTGCACAGCAGGCCCACTACCAGGAAACCGGCCAGGATATACATCGTGGTGTTGTAGACCGATTCGCGCGGCATGCCCAGCGAGAGCTGGTATTCGCGCATGTAGTTCACCACCACGGGTCCAAGGATGCCCGCGGTCGCCCACGCAGTCAGCAAGCGGCCATGGATCGCGCCCACCATCTGGGTGCCGAACAGGTCAGCCAGGTAGGCCGGCACCGTGGCAAAACCGCCGCCATACATCGACAGGATCAGGCACACCGCGATCACGAACAGGGCCACGCTGCCGGCCGCGCCGGACCAAGGCAAGCTCACATACAGCACGAAGCCGAGGACAAAGAACACCACATAAGTCATCTTGCGCCCGATATAGTCCGAGCAGGAAGCCCAGACGAAACGGCCGCCGATGTTGAACAGGCTGATCAGGCCGGTAAAGCCGGCGGCAATCGCTGCAATCGCGCCTTTTTGCTCCAGCGACAATTCAGTGAACTTGGTGCCGACGCCGAGCAGATGGCCGCCGAACACTTCCTGCAGCATGGGCGAAGCCATGCCGATCACGCCGATGCCGGCCGAGACGTTCAGGCACAGCACCAGCCATACCAGCCAGAATTGCGGGATGCCCCACACCTTGCTGACATGCACGTGATGCTGGGTGATCATCGCATTGCCGTTGGTGGCAGGCGGCGTCCAGCCGGCCGGCTTCCAGCCGCTAGGCGGGATCCGGTAGCCGAAGGCGCCAGCCATCATGAACACGAAGTAGATCAGGGCCATGACGACGAAGGTCTGCCAGACGCCGACCGAGACGTCGGAAGCAAAATGCTTCATCAGCTTGTCGGCCAGCGGGCTGCCGATCAGCGCACCGCCGCCGAAACCCATGATCGCCATGCCGGTAGCCATGCCGCGCCGGTCCGGGAACCATTTGATCAGGGTCGACACGGGCGAGATGTAACCCAGTCCAAGGCCGACGCCGCCGATCAGGCCGGAGCCTATCCACATCAGCCAGATCTGGTGATGGTAGACGCCTAACGCCGAAATCAGCAAACCGCCGCACCAGCACAAGGCTGCCACAAAACCCGCTTTGCGCGGACCGACGTGTTCCAGCCAGCCGCCCCAGATCGCTGCCGATGTTCCCAGCAGCACGAAGAACATGGTGTAGATCCAGCCCAGCATCGAAATCTTCCAGTCGCAGGTACTGGCGAATATTTCAGCAAAGAAACTCATATCCTTGGAACAGGCCAGCGACTCCTTGATCCCGATCGCCTTAGACAGCGGCAGCCAGAACACGGAAAAACCGTAAGCCATGCCGATACACAGATGAATTGCCAACGCCGCAGGCGGTACCAGCCAACGGTTGAAACCGGGACCTGCAATGGTCCGCTCTTTATCTAAAAATCCCACTTTTCCCCCCGGAAATTAAAAATGCTTATATGTACCATAGGTAATTACTTACATATAGTTTTATATGAAAAATATTTTCTCTAACTACAATTTTACCTATATTGACCTTTGTATATATGAAAAATATCACTGGCAACCAGGCCACTCAATAGGCTATATTTTGCATAATGTATAAAGTGAAAATCAAGCCGCACTGGGAAATCTCGCGCGACACCGAGCAGCCGCTGGATACCGCTGTGCTGCTGACGCTGCTCACCGCCGTCCAGGAAACCGGCTCCATCGCCAACGCCGCCAAGCAGACCGGCAGTTCGTACCGCCATGCCTGGGGTTTGCTGCGCGACGCCGAACGGATGTTCGGCCATCCCCTGATAGAGACCGGCCGCGGCCGCGGCAGCCGCCTGCTGCCGCTGGCGGAAAAACTGATCTGGGCTGACCGCCGCATCGCGGCGCGCCTGTCGCCGACGCTGGAAACCCTGGCGTCCGAGCTGGAAGGCGAACTGAGCAAGACGGTAAGCGGCCAGCCGCAAGTGATCCGCCTCAACGCCAGCCACGGTTTTGCCGTCGCCGCGCTGCTCAACCAGCTGAATGAACGCCACCTGCCGGTAGACCTGCGCTACCGCAACAGCGCCGATGCAGTGGCCGCGCTGGCGCGGCAAGAATGCGACCTGGCCGGCTTTCATGTGCCCTTGGGAGAATTCGAGGATGCTTCGGTGGCCAGCTACAGCCGCTGGCTGGATAAAAACAAGCACTGCCTGATCCACCTGGCGGTGCGCAACCAAGGCTTGATGGTGGCGCCAGGCAATCCGAAGAACATCGCCGGCTTGGCCGACTTGAGCCGCGCCGGCGTGCTGTTCGTCAACCGCCAGCCGGGTTCCGGCACCCGCATGCTGCTGGAGCTGATGCTGTCCCGGCAGGCGCTGTCGCCGAACGCCATCGAAGGTTTCGAGAGCGCTGAATTCACGCATTCGGCGATTGCCGCCTTCATCGCCAGCGGCATGGCCGACGTCGGCTTCGGCGTACAGACCGCGGCTCATCGCTTCGGCCTGGATTTCATCCCGCTGGTCCGCGAACGCTATTTCTTCGCCCTGTCAAACGCTGCCATGAAAGATCCGTTGATGCAGCAGGTCATCGCCATCCTGCAATCGGCCTCGTTTCGCGACATAGTCAACCAGCTCAACGGCTACGACGGCAGCGCTACCGGCGAGATCCTGTCGCTGTCCGAAGCATTCGGAAGCCTGCAATAGAATCGCGCCGGCCCGGCCTCAGGATGCGGGCTGGAGGATCGCAAGCGCCTGGCGCAGGTAAGCCAGCAGCTCTTCATTGAGCCAGGTGCCCCTGGCCAGGCTCGGCTCCTGCACCATGGCGTTGCGGATTTTCTGCTGGGTCTCAGGATTGTCGCCTGCATAGGAGCGGAACAGTTCCATCCACACCTGCGCCAGCCGCTGCGGCTCCGCGTCGCCGGGCGCGGCGCCGCCATCCATCTGCTTGCGCAAGGCGGCGATCAGCGGCGGCCACTCTTTCATGCGCTTGCCGTAGTTGGCGCGCATGAAGGCGAACTCGGCGGGCGACAGGTACTTCTGGTACACCTGCAGCTTGCTCTCGGCGAAGGCCCGCATCACATAGCCGATCATGTCGGGCGAGATCCCGGTCTGTTCCTGCATGCCGGGTTCGTTGTCGTGCATGGCCCTGAGTTTGGCGAACAGGGCTGGGTCGACCAGCGTATCCTGCTCCACCATGTTCATCCAGCGCACCGCCAGCGCCTGCGCCTGCTCGCTGCCGGCCGGCGCTGCGCCGGCCATCAGGGCCGCCACCTGCTCCACCAGCGCCGACCACTGCCGCCGCCGGGCCGTATCGGCCTGGTAGAACGGCAGCTGCTTGAGTTCTTCCTGGGTGAAATATTTATCGTACATGTTCATCAGCTCCATCGTTGTCAGCCATTCGGCCAGTTCCGGCTCTTCTCCCGCCATGAACTGCGCGCGCAGGGTGGACAAACGGTCGCGCAGCCGGACAGACTGCGCGATTTGCTCATCCAGCATGCGGAGCTGCTGTTCGATGACAGAAGCCAGGGACAGCTCCGGCCGGGTCAATAGGGCTCCGATCTCGCCCAGCGATACCCCCAGGCGCCGCAGCGCCTGCACCTGGTGCAGGCGGGCGATATCGCCACGGTTGTACAGCCGGTAGCCGGCATCGGAACGCGCAGAAGGAGCGAGCAAGCCGATTTCGTCGTAGTAATGCAGGGTCCTGACCGTCAGGCCGCAACGTTTGGCCAGTTCACCTACTCGCAACAGCATGGTCTTGCTCCTTTTTTCTTCAGCGTCCATTGATTCTGGAACCTCACGTCACGTCAGGGTCAAGCAGCTTATCGCAAAAAAAACCACACCTGTCATTTCCGACATGGCATTCGGCGAGGCACGCCTCGCTGACTGCACCTAGCCGGCCGCACCTCGCCGGCCGCACTTATCTGCAATCTATCTATATAAATCATTGTTATTTGCATGGATGAATCTAAAATAGCGGCTTATTCCAGGCAATATTGTTAATATGCCAATCTCATGGCTGGAACACTCTACCGACCTTACAGGAGCTACTCAATGAATCGCATTTTCAATCTGGGCCTGTGCGTGCTCGCCCTGTCGCTGGCAGCTTGCGGCAAGCAGGAACCGAAAACGGCGGCGACGCCTGCACCGACCGAATACCTGGTCGGCGCCGAAGCGACTTTTGCGCCGTTCGAGTACCAGAATGAACAAAAGGAAATCGTCGGCTTCGACGTCGACGTCATGAACGCCATCGCCGACAAGGGCGGCTTCAAGATCAAGTTCGTCAATACGCCGTTTGAAGGCATCTTCAATTTCCTGGCGCAAGGCGACCGCGACCTGCTGGCGTCGGCCATCACGATTACCGACGAGCGCAAGCAGACTGTCGATTTCTCCGAGCCCTACTTTGAAGCCAACCAGCTGATCGTGGTGCCGAAAAATTCGAAGGTCACGAAATTCGCGGACCTCAAGAACATGAAAGTGGGCGTGCAAAGCGCTACCACCGGCGACGAGATCGTGCAAAAGGAACTGGGCAAGAACAATCCCAATATCAAGCGCCTGGAATCGGCGACGCTGGTCATGAAAGAACTGGAAGGCGGCGGCGTTGAGGCCGTGGTGTCCGACAACGGCGTGGTGAAGAACTACATCAAGAACAATCCGTCCGAAGGCTTCCGCTTGATCTCCGACCCGGCCTTCTCCAAAGAGTATTACGGCATCGCGGTCAAGAAGGGCAACGCGGAGCTGCTGGCCAAGGTCAACAAAGGGCTGGCGGCAATCAAGGCTGACGGCAGCTACGACAAGATCTACGCCAAGTATTTTGCCGACACCGCTACCGACACTGCCAAATAACCGCCGGGGAAAAACATGAAACAACGATACCTGCCGGCGCTGACCCTGGCTTTACTGTGTTCGCTGGCTGTGCTGGCGGGATGCGGCAAGAAGGACAGCAATGCCGCGGCAAGCGGCGGCAATGCAGCCACTGAATACGTGGTGGGCGCGGACGGCGCATACGCTCCCTTCGCTTCCGAGAATGAACAGAAGGAACTTGTCGGATTCGACATCGAGATCATGAAAGCCGTGGCCGACAAGGCCGGCCTCAAGATCAGGATCGTCAATACGCCGTTCGACGGCCTGTTCAATGCGCTGTCCCAGGGCGACCGCGACATCCTGATTTCCACCATCACGATCAACGACCAGCGCCGCCAGACCATGGATTTCTCCGAACCCTACTTCGTGGCAAAACAGCTGATCGTGCTGCCGTCGAGTTCGAAGGTGGCCAGGTTCGAAGACCTGAAAACCCTGAAGATCGGCGTCCAGAGCGCCACCACCGCGGATGAGGCGGCGCAAAACCTGGTCGGCAAGAACAGCCCCAGCGTCAAGCGCTTTGAATCGATGCCGCTGGCGTTCCAGGAACTGGAAGGCGGCGGCGTCGACGCCGTGATCGGCGACAACGGCGTGGTCACCAATTTCGTGAAGAACAATCCGGGCAAGAGCTTCCGCATCGTCAACGATCCGGCTTTCCCCAAGGAATACTACGGCATCGCGGTCAAGAAGGGCAACGCCGAACTGTTGGCCAAGCTTAACCACGGCCTGGAACAGATCAAGGCCGACGGCACGCAGGACCGGATCTACAAGAAATATTTCGCCGACGAGAAGTTGTAAATTCGACTGATTTTTACGAGAACCCCATGAAAAAAATGTTAAGCCGCTATCTGCCGCTGTGCGCTCTCAGCCTGGGCTTGCTGGCAGTCGGCGCCTGCAGCAAAAAGGAAGAAGCGCCGGCGGCGGCCGCCAAGCAAACCCTGTACGTGGTCGGCGTTGAATCGGCCTACGCGCCGTTTTCCGCCGAAAATGAAAAGAAGGAAGTGGTCGGCTTCGATATCGACCTGATGAAAGCGATCGCCGCCAAGATCGGCATCGAGGTGAAATTCATACCGACGCCGTTCGAAGGCATCTTCAACTTCCTGGCGCAGGGCGACCGCGACCTGCTGATTTCCGCCATCACGATCACCGATGAGCGCAAGCAGACCGTGGATTTCTCCGACCCTTATTTCGAAGCCAGCCAACTGATCGCTGTCCCGCAAGGCAATACCTCGGTCAAGCAGTTCACTGACCTGAAGACCATGAAGATCGGCGTGCAAAGCGCCACCACCGGCGACGAAGTGGTGCAAAACCTGGTGGGCAAGAACAACCCCAGCATCAAGCGCTTCGACTCGACCACGCTGGCCCTGAAGGAACTGGAAAGCGGCGGCGTCGACGCCGTGGTGGCTGACGATCCGGTGGTCAGGAACTACATTACCAACAATCCGTCCGCCAGCTTCCGCGTGGTGCCCGATGCCGGTTTTCCGAAAGAGTACTATGGCATTGCGGTACGCAAGGGCAATACCGAACTGCTGGCCAAAATCAACCAGGGCCTGGCTGATGTAAAGGCTGACGGCAGCTTCGCGAAAATCAATGAAAAGTACTTCGGCAACGGTAAGCAATAATCCGTGACCTGCCCGCAGACCGGCTGTTTTTGGCGGTCTGCGGCAACTACGGTATAATTTTGCGCTAATTTTTATTATCTTATGTTTAACCCGGACCAGCAGCACGCCGGGTTACGCGTCCTCTCAGCCCGTCGCACCGTTTCTTCTCAATAACACTTATGGATTTTCGCTGGAGCATCATACAAGGCTACGCGCCGCTATTCGTCAAGGGCTTCTTCATGACGGTCCAGGTCGCCGTGATCAGTATCATCATCGGCACCATCCTCGGTCTGTTGCTGGGCATGCTGCGCCTGGCGGAAGTCAAGCACGGTCCATGGAAATGGCCGTTCCGCCTGTTGAAATCGCTGGCCAGCTTCTATGTCGCCTTTTTCCGCGGCACCCCGCTGTTCGTGCAGATCCTGCTGATCCACTTTGCAGTGATGCCGGTGCTGATCCACCAGGACAACGGCCTGTTGATCTCCGGCGAGCTGGCACGCACCATCAAGCAAGATTACGGCGCCTTCATCTCCGGCATCGTTGCCTTGTCGCTGAACGCCGGCGCTTATATTTCAGAGATTTTCCGGGCCGGCATCCAGTCCATCGACCGCGGCCAGTCTTACGCCGCATCCAGCCTCGGCATGGGCTACAAACTCACCATGCGCTACGTGGTGCTGCCGCAGGCGTTCCGCCGCATGCTGCCGCCGCTTGGCAATGAAGCGATCACCCTGCTCAAGGATTCGTCGCTGGTGTCGGCGATCGGCCTGGCCGAGCTGGCTTATGCCGCCCGGACCGTGGCGGGCGCCTACTCGCGCTACTGGGAGCCGTACATCACGATTTCCGTGGTCTATTTCGCCATGACCATGATACTGGCGACGCTGGTCGGCCGGCTGGAACGGAAATACGCGGCGCCCCACCATCGTTGATGGCAACCGAGTAGCCCCTTCCGAAAAAACCCTTATTTTTCTCATCGAAAATAAGGGTTTTTTAATAACTAGTCGACTTCCGACAAGCGCCCATCCACTGTCAGCAAGGCGGTACGCAAACGCTTGCCGCCAAACACTCCTTGCGCCGCCTGCCGGTAACTGCGCAACTGCGCGGTATAAGCCGCCCGCTCGCTATCAAGCAGCTTGCGCTTGTAGTCCAGGATCCACACTTCGTCCTCGAAGATCACCACGCGGTCGAAGCGCAGCACCGCATTGTCGGCGATGATTTCCATTTCGTTGCGCGCGTGCAGGTGCATGGCCGGATTGAAAAAATGCTCCAGCTCGGCCTGTCCCAGGATGGTCTGTGCCTGCTGCCGGACCTGCTTTGCCAGCGCCGGCGGGCATGGCAGCCAGCGCGCAATCGTTGCGGCGTCCGGCAGCACTACCGGCCACAACCCATGCTGGGTCACTCTTTCCAGCAAGCCGTGCAAAGCGATGCCTTCAGCGATTGCTTCACTGTCGAAAGTCGCTGCGACCGCAGTCTCGGCCGGCGGCAATTGCGGCGGATCAAATATTTCCTGTTCAAATTCCTGCACGCTGCCGGCAGCCGCGGCGTGTTCGGCGATGGCGTCCAGGCTGGTTTCGGGGACGTGCTCCAGCCGTGCATACCAGCTGTCTTCGGTCACGCCGCCGCTCCTGCCGGCGACGCCGCTGACGATCAGCAGCTGCTTGGCGCGGGTGGTGGCAACGTACAGCAGGTTCCAGTCTTCCTGCATCTTGAAACCTTCTTCCGCCGCGAACAGCAGATCGCGCGCGGCGCCGCGCTCGGCACTGCTGCCGAACGCGGAAAAGTGCAGCGGCGCCTCCGCATCCTGCGGCCAGTCGCACAAGATGCCGTAGTCGTCGCGCGCCGGCTTGCTGTGATTGGCGTCCAGCAGCACCACTACCGGCGCTTCCAGCCCTTTGGCGCTATGCACCGTCAGGATGCGCACCGCATCGGTAGCGGCGTCAATGCTGGCTTCGTCGGGCGCATCGCCGCCGGCGGCGTTTTGCAGGCCGCGCAGGGCGTCAATAAACTTCGGCAGGCTGGGATAACGGCCGGCATCCATGTTCAGCGCCAGCTCGACGAAGGTTTCGATGTTGCCTATCGCCTGGCTGCGCGTCAAAGGCGAAGCCGCCTGGGCATAACGCGCCAGCAATTGTCCCTGGTGCAAAATCACATCGAGCAAGTCATGCACCGGCAAGCGCGGCGCCGCCTGCAGCCATTGCTCCAGCAAGGCGGCGGCGCGCTGCAGCGCTGGAGCGGCGTCCTGGCTTGCCGAGGCCGCCCGCAGGCGCGCCCACCAGCCGCGCTCAGCGCGTTGCGCCAAGGCGATCAGGTCGTCATCGCTGGCGCCGAAGATCGGCGATTTCAATACATGGCCGAGTGCGCGCGCATCGTCCGGCGTGATCAGGAAAGTCAGCAAGGCAACCAGGTCGGAAATTTCCAATGACTCCAGCAGGCCGCCGCGCTTGTCCGACATGAACGGTATGCCGGCTTCGCGCAGCGCGCTTTCATAGGCGCCCAGGTGGCTGCGCTTCTTCACCAGCAGCATCACATCCGACCAGCGCAGCATGCGGCCGCCGTGTTCCTGGCGCACCGTCAGTTCTTGCCTGGCGCGCCATAACGCTTGCGCCAGCTGCCTGCCTTCGTCGCGGCGGCGAGCGTCTTCCGATTCTTCGCGCGCGGTGGTCAGCGGATTGCGCAAGCCTTGCGGCTGCTGTTCCGCCTCATCGTCCGCTTGCCGGACCAGGGGCAGGCGCCAGACCGCGCCGCCGGCTTCGCCCAGCGTGGTTTGCGCGGAAAACAGCGGGTTGGCGTAGAAGCTGGCGTTCAGCACCTCGACAATCGCAGTGGCGTTGCGCCTGGTCTGGTTGGCTTGCAATACCGTGGCGCCCTGCTCCTGCAACAGCTTGCGCGCAGCTTCGAACACCCGCGGCTCGGCGCGCCGGAAACGGTAAATCGACTGCTTGGGATCGCCCACCACAAACACGCTGGGCTGGCCGGCATCCGCGCCATACGCGCTTAGCCAGGCGCGCACGATGCTCCACTGCAGCGGGTTGGTGTCCTGGAACTCATCCAGCAGGATATGCTTGTAGCGTGTATCGAGCCGGCTTTGCAGGTAGGCCGCGCTTTCCGGATTGGTCAGCAGGCGATAGGCTTGCCATTCCAGGTCAGCGAAATCGAACACCCGCTGTTCCGCCTTGAGCGCCTGGTAGCATTCCAGGTAGGCGTTGCCGACGCTGAACAGATGCTGGTTCAGGCTGAGCACGGTGCGCTCGTGGCTGCGCTTGCGCAACTGCTTGAGGGCTTCTCCGGTCGCATCGAATTGCGCGTCGAAGGCATCGAGGGCGCTTATCCCCAGACTGCCCAGGCTGTTTTCCAGCGCCTTCAGCAAATCCTTGGCCTTGCCGTTGCTACGCGGCTTGCCGGCATCGTCAAAGAACTGATGGCACAAGGCGTCGAAATTGACCGCTGCGGCGCCAGCTGTCAGCGCCATTTCAATCGCGGTAGCGCGTTTCTGGTTGGTCGCCGACCCCTGCCCCAGCAGCCAGGCGATCTGCTTGACCTGCGCCAGGAGTTTCTGGTCGTCCCACAACGACAGCCTTGCATCGATTTCAGCATCTACGCCGCACATTTCGCGCAGCCATTCGAGCGGCGCATCCACTCCCTGCTGGATCACGGCCCACCATTCGGCGCGTTTATCGATGAAAGCATTCAGCAGTTTGCGGGTGCTGAAATCGCCGACCAGCTGGTACAGCGCCAGCAGATCCTGCCTGGCCTGGCCATTCTCTTCGTCGTTCAGCGACTGCATGAAACGCAGGTAAGCATCCGCCAGCAATTCGCCGGTTTTCTCGGTCAATGCATAACCGTGCGGCACGCCGGAAGCCAGCGGCGCGATTTGCAGCAGCCGCGCGAACCAGCTATGGAAAGTGTCGATCGACAGGCTTTGCGGACTGGCCAGCACGCGCTCATACAGGCCGCGCGCCGCCGGCAGCGCTTGCGCCAGGTCTTGCTGGGCGATGCCGCGTTCCAGCAGCAGGTTGCGCACCTTGGCGTCCGGTTGCAAGGCCAGGTCGTGCAGCAGCTCCAGCAGACGCTCGCGCATTTCCTGTGCGGCCTTGCGGGTAAAAGTGATCGCCAGCAGTTCCGACGGCGCCGCACCGGCCAGCAACAGCCGCAGCATGCGCGCCACCAGCAGCCAGGTCTTGCCGCTGCCGGCGCAGGCTTCCACCACCACCGAGTGTTGCGGATCACAGGCGGCGTTGGTGAAGCCCTGGGCTTCGACGACCGCGCCGTTCAAGCGATAAGCGCTCGGCAGTCCGGCTTGCATCGATTCGCTCATTCCCATGCTCCCTTGCGGCACAAACCGCGCACATCGCAATACTGGCAAACCGACGCCACGCCGTTGGCAGGCAGGCCGACGCCGCGCGCAATCGCTTGCACATTGACCGAAATCTGCGCGGCCAAGGCGCGTTGCGCTTCGTCGTAATCCGGAGCACTCACGTCGCCGACCTTGTCTTTCGTGGTTTCCAGCGCGACATAGTGCGCCGCCGCGACCGGCCGGTCCGACAGCAGGCCGTAGAACGCCAGCTGGTGATCTTCATGGTCTTTCAGTTTTTTATTCAGCACGACCAGGTTGTTGGTCTTGTAATCGAGCACCGCGCGCTCGCCGGCGTCGTTCTCGTCGACGCGGTCGATCCGGCCGTGCAGCATCAGTTCGCTGTCCGGCAGCGCCATCGGTTTTTCATAAGCCTGTTCGCCGAACACGAAGCGCCAGCCTTGCGCTTCGTGCTCATTGGCCCAGACGACATAAGCCGCAATGACTTTTTGCCAGCGCGAGTAATAGCCCAATGCAGCTGCGTTCTTTGCGATGACGCTGTCGAACAATTTCTTTGAAATATCGGCCAGCAAGGATTCGCGCTGGTCCGGCGGACATGGCTGGTCACGCAGGGTTTCGTGGTAAGTCTCCAGGATTTCATGCAGCCAGCCGCCATAGTCGCGCTTTTCCGGCAGGTCGGACAATTCGTCCAGCGACGCCAGGCCCAGCATGCGCCTGGCGAAGAATTGATACGGACAGGCGATAAAGCTGTTGTAAGCGCTGGCCGTCAGGCGGCTCGGCGTCAGCTGCGGCGCCGCCGGCGCCGGCATGGCGGACGGCCTGGCTTGCAGGCTCTGCGAGGCAATCGCCGCCCGCCGCTCTGGCAGCGCCGGCGCGGCAGGAACGGCCAGCGCCAAAGTCAGCTGCAGGCGCTGGATCCAGGGGCTGGCCGGATTCGGTTCGCCATCCTTGTACGCCTGCCACGACAGCACTACCTGCGGATTCATCGCCAGCAGTTCGACTACGTCGCGCAGTTGCTGGCGCTGGCGGCTCTCGCGTGTCGCCAGGCCCAGCTCGCGCCGCACGGTATTGGCGAAGAATAGCGTCTCCTGCGGCTGCGAAGGCAAGTGGTCGGCATCGGCGCCCACCATCAGCACGGCGTCGAAGGTACGCAAGCGGGCGCCGTTCAGCGGCAGCATCACGACTCGGCGGTCATCGGCGGCGCTGATGAAGCTGGTGTCGTCGAGCTGCAGGCTGACCAGCGCGCGCCACTCGGGAAATGAAAACAGCGCGGCAAAATCATTGCCGGGCGGCGCGATATTCTGCAATAGCTGCAAGATCTGCTGGCCGGCAGAATCCGCGCTGAGCGCCGACGACACGCCCAGCGCATCGAGCGCCGCGGCGGTGGTGGCGATCCAGTCGCGCAGGTTCTTGCGGCCGCTGAACAATGCTGCCTGCTGCGCCAGCAAAGCTACCGCTTTTTGTTCCGCCGGCGCCGCGGTCAAGGCATTGATTACCGCGCGCCACTCGCCGAGCACATTGGCGCGCCGCAGCAGCAACTCTATTTTCATCACCAGCGCAGATTTGTTGGCAACGCTGTCCTGCGCATCGTGCAGCAGGTCGCTAGGCGCCTCATTCAGCACAAACGGCGATTTCAGCAGATCCAGCAAGGCCGTGGTTTCACCGCGCGCGGCGACGACGTCGAACCAGGCTGAAATGGCGGATGCAGCACGCGTGGTAGACAACTTCCAGCCGGTTTCATCGGCCACGTGGACTTGCGCCCGCTCCAGCAAAGCCCGGATGCGCCGCGCCACGACACGGTCCTGCGCCACGATCGCCAGGCTGGCCTTGCCCTCCTGCAGCCAGTCGATCACCATCTGCGCGCCTTGCACTGCCTCGTCTTCGACACTGCGCGCCGCGCACAATGCCAGCTCAGGCGGCGGCGCGTGATTGCTTGCTGCGATATCCGCGGTTTCTCCATCTGCCGCGGCTTCCACCATTTCCGGCCAGGCCAGCGCATGCGTCGGCAAGATTGCGTGTGCACGCCAGTCGAGGGTAATCGTCAGCACTTGCTGGCGCCTGGCATAAGCATCGAGAAAAGCCTGTTCCAGCGGTTCCGGCGCCACCGAGCTGATCCAGGCCAGCGGCTGGCTGGCGTGTTCCGCGACCTGCAGCATTTGCGTAAAGCGTGCCGCGATGGCGTCGTCGGCGTCCAGCTGGCTTTTCCAGATCGACCACACCAGCTGCGTTTCATCCGACAGCAGCTTGCGCGCGTCCGGCGATAGCTGCTCCAGTGCGCTTTGCCAGCGCTGCTCCGGATCGCCTGCTGCCGCACCTGCGTGCAAGGCGGGCAGCAAGGCTTGCGTCAATTCGTCTGATAACGCTAACAGCGTCTGCGCCAGCGGCAGCAGGTCTGTGTTGCGGCGTGCAGTGAATAATTTTTTCAGCCAGCCGTGCTGGCGCAATTCGGCATACAGGCGCATCAGCCGTTCGCTGGCGGGCAGCACATTGGGCAGCGGCGGCAACGTCGCCAGCCAGCCGGACAAGGTAAAGAATTGCGGCGGCACGAAAGTCCCGCCCAGCTCGGCGTTCATGGCCGCTTTCAGCGGCTGGGCGTGGGCAAAGGTGGGCAGCACCACACGCCATTGGGCGAAATCGCGCTGTCCCTGGTCGCCGCTAGCCTGGCGGCAGGCTGCCAGCAAGGCACGTGCAGCATCCGGCCAGAAGTTGGCAGATGGCACGATTTGGATGGATTCTGATGGCATGTAACTCACTGGAAGCGCGAGAACGGCTGCTTTGCAGCTCTCGCATTTTTGCAACAATTAGCTATCATTTTATGCGAGCCCCCGAGAAAACAAGCCTCAAATAATTACATAATCAATTACATAAGCCACACTTTTTCATAAAATCGGTTATGATTTAGCGAATATCCCGCCGCAATACCTCTTACCGCACCCACAAAAAACTTGAATTCGCGCACGGCATCCCCACTTATTCAATAGAATAGGGAACGCCGATGGCAGCCACCAAGCAGGAATGGTAAGTCGTCTTGGCACACATTGATTCTTTTTCCCTCACACTGAGGAAACCATGAGCGAAAACATTAAACACATTACCGACGCATCTTTTGAAGCAGATGTACTCAAATCCGACAAACCGGTCCTGGTCGATTTCTGGGCCGAATGGTGCGGTCCATGCAAGATGATCGCCCCGATCCTGGAAGAAGTAGCCAAGGAATACGGCGACAAGCTGCAAATCGTCAAGCTGGACGTCGATTCCAACCAGGCAGTGCCTGCCAAGCACGGCATCCGCGGCATCCCGACCTTGATCCTGTTCAAGAACGGCGTCCCCGCGGCACAGAAAGTCGGCGCGCTGGCAAAAGGCCAGTTGACCGCATTCATCGATTCGAATATATAATAAAGAACCGCGGCGATGCGCCCGCATCGCCGCTTGTGTTTTACTAATACACCACGCAGTTCCCTCCCCCACCCAATATTTCCCATCCCGGGACACTCATACCTATGCATTTATCTGAATTAAAGGCGTTACACGTCTCCGCCCTGCTAGAAATGGCAATCGGCCTGGACATCGATAACGCAGCGCGTTTGCGCAAACAAGAACTGATGTTCGCGATCCTGAAAAAGCGCGCGAAATCAGGAGAACAGATTTTTGGCGACGGCGCCCTCGAAGTCCTGCCTGACGGCTTTGGCTTCCTGCGCTCGCCCGACGCCAGCTACATGGCGTCCACCGACGACATTTATATCTCGCCTTCGCAGATCCGCCGTTTCAACCTGCACACCGGCGATTCGATCGAAGGTGAAGTGCGTACACCGAAAGACGGCGAGCGCTATTTCGCCCTGGTCAAGGTCGACAAGGTCAACGGCGAATCGCCGGAAGCCTCGAAACACCGCATCCTGTTTGAAAACCTGACGCCGCTGCATCCGAACAAGCCATTGCCGCTGGAACGCGACATGCGCGGCGAAGAAAACATCACCGGCCGCATCATCGACATGATCGCACCTATCGGCAAGGGCCAGCGCGGCCTGCTGGTGGCGTCGCCGAAGTCGGGTAAATCGGTCATGCTGCAGCATATTGCGCACGCGATCACCACCAACCATCCCGACACCGTGATGATCGTCCTGCTGATCGACGAACGTCCTGAAGAAGTGACCGAAATGCAGCGCTCGGTGCGCGGCGAAGTGGTGGCATCGACTTTCGATGAACCGGCCACGCGCCACGTGCAGGTTGCTGAAATGGTGCTGGAAAAAGCCAAGCGCCTGGTCGAAATGAAAAAAGACGTGGTGATCCTGCTGGACTCGATCACCCGCCTGGCGCGCGCCTACAACACCGTGATCCCTGCTTCCGGCAAGGTGCTGACCGGCGGTGTCGACGCCAACGCGCTGCAGCGTCCGAAGCGTTTCTTCGGCGCCGCCCGCAACATCGAAGAAGGCGGTTCGCTGACCATCATCGCTACCGCCCTGATCGAAACCGGCAGCCGCATGGATGACGTGATCTACGAAGAATTCAAGGGTACCGGCAACATGGAAGTCCACCTGGAACGCCGCCTCGCCGAGAAGCGCGTGTACCCGTCCATCAACCTGAACAAGTCCGGCACCCGCCGCGAAGAATTGCTGATCAAACCTGACCAGCTGCAGAAGATCTGGGTGCTGCGCAAGCTGCTCTACAGCATGGATGAAATCGAAGCGATGGAGTTCATCCTCGACAAGATGAAGTCGACCAAGAACAACGCCGAGTTCTTCGACATGATGCGACGCGGCGGCTGATCAGCATCAGCCATCAAGAGAGCCTGGCCCATGCAAATCGGCCGGGCTCTTTTTTTATGTGCAGCTGACGGCGCCATGGCTGCCGGGCCGCAAATACTGGCACCATGGCATATTGCCATGTGAAAACAATAATTTACCGGCAAAAGAAGCGTCAAAACACGCTAAATGCTATGCTTGCGAACCTCCATTTTCGCAACGGCACATCATGGCGACAACTCAATCCAGCCAATCGAAATTCGGCACAGTCCTGCGGGTTACCAGCGGTAACTTCATGGAGATGTTCGATTTTTTCCTGTTCGGCTTCTACGCGACCTATATCTCCAAAACCTTTTTCCCGGCCGGCGACGAATTTGCGTCGCTGATGCTGACCTTCATGACTTTCGGCGCCGGCTTCCTGATGCGTCCCCTAGGCGCCATCATCCTCGGCGCCTATGTCGACCGGGTCGGCCGCCGCAAGGGCCTGATCACCACCCTGGCGCTGATGGCGCTCGGCACCATGCTGATTGCCTTTGTGCCTGGCTACGCCAGCATCGGCTATGCGGCGCCATTGCTGGTGCTGGTCGGCCGCCTGCTGCAGGGATTCTCGGCTGGCGTTGAATTGGGCGGCGTGTCGGTCTACCTGTCTGAAATGGCGACCCCGGGCAACAAGGGCTTTTACGTCAGCTGGCAATCGGCCAGCCAGCAGGTAGCGATCATTGTCGCCGCGGCCCTTGGCTTCGGCTTGCAGGTATGGCTGCAACCGGCGCAAATCGCCGACTGGGGCTGGCGCGTGCCGTTCTTTATCGGCTGCATGATCGTGCCGGTGCTGTTCATGATCCGCCGTTCGCTGCAGGAAACCGAAGAGTTCATGGCGCGCAAGCACAAGCCTGCCGTGCGCGAGATCCTGCGTTCCATGGTCGATAACTGGGGCCTGGTGATCGCCGGCATGATGCTGGTGTCGATGACTACCGTTTCGTTCTACCTGATCACCGTCTACACGCCGACTTTCGGCAAAAGCGTGCTCAAGCTTTCTACCATCGATGCGCTGGTGGTGACCTTCTGCGTCGGCATTTCGAATTTCATCTGGCTGCCGGTGATGGGCGCCCTGTCCGACCGCATCGGCCGCAAGCCGCTGCTGCTGGTGTTCACCATCCTCACCATCCTCACCGCCTACCCGGCGCTGTCGTGGCTGGTGGCTGACCCCACCTTCCAGAAAATGCTGATGGTCGAGCTGTGGCTGTCGTTCCTGTACGCCAGCTATAACGGTGCAATGGTGGTGGCCCTGACCGAAGTCATGCCGGTTGAAGTGCGCACCGCCGGCTTTTCCCTGGCTTACAGCCTGGCGACGGCGATTTTCGGCGGCTTCACGCCAGCCATCGCGACCGGGCTGATTGAATACACCGGCGATAAGGGCGCGCCCGGCATGTGGATGACTGCTGCAGCGATATGTGGCTTGTTTGCAACATTGTATTTGTATCGCAAAAACGGCAATCAAACCCTGGCAGCTGTCAAAAGCTAAGGTCGTATTGGGCGGACTCGCTGTCCGTCCGAGGAAATGATGAAAAGATAATATTGAAAATCCGCCCTGAATTAACCCCAAGGCACTGATTTCATTCATTTTTTCCAATTCACGACCGGATTTATTGTATAATTTGCGGTTTTCCACCCCCGGCAAGTGATCGACAATCGGGTCAAGAAGCAAGACGACCGACGAAGTGATTGATTGGCTACCACTCAATTGAGGCAATTATGAAAGACGGCATTCACCCAAATTACCGCGAAGTCCTGTTCCACGACGTTTCGAACGATTTCAAGTTCGTCACCCGTTCGACAATCCAGACTCGCGAAAACATCACTCACGAAGGTAAAGAATATCCTTTGGTGAAGATTGAAGTTTCGTCGGAATCGCATCCGTTCTACACCGGTCAACACAAAATCGTCGACACCGCTGGCCGCGTTGACAAGTTCCGCAAGAAATTCGGCGCTGTCGGCTCCAAGACTTCGATCGCAAATACTTAATTCGATCGCTCGTTTTAAAAAGGCAGCTACGGCTGCCTTTTTTTGTTTATCAGGCTCGCCAGCGGCATCGCAGACGGCTCTTTGATAAATCGTAAAGAAGTGTATGTTTTCTTGAGAACACCTGGAACAAAAACTACGCTCAGTAATAGCGCAGTAACCCGCTATCCGGCACAATACCCAGCAATTCAACATTGATCAAACGCCATTGTGATGAAGCCCGTCCGTCTTCCCGCCTCCGCCACTAGCGCACTGCCGCGCTGGGGCTTATGGGCGCTGGGATTGCTATACATACTGCCGGGCCTGATCGGGCGCGATCCGTGGAAAAATGAAGACGCTTCCAGCTTCGGCATCGCCTGGACCATGGCCCACGGCGGCCTCTCCGATTGGCTGATGCCGAATATCGTCGGCTTGCCGATGCCCGGCGAAAGTCCGCTGCCTTACTGGATCGGCGCCGTCTTCATCAAGCTGTTCGGCTGGCTGCTGGGCGATCCGCTGGCGGGCCGCTTGCCGGCCGTGGGATTCTTCCTGGTCGGTTCGCTGTCGGTCTGGTACGCCACCTACCTGCTGGGACGCCGCACCGAAGCACAGCCGCTCCGCCTAGCCTTCGGCGGCCAGCCTGAACCGCGCGACTTCGGCCGCACCCTGGCCGACGGCGCCTTCCTGATTTATCTCGGCAGCCTGGGCCTGCTGCTGCAGAGCCACGAACCTACCGCCAAAAGCCTGCAAGTCTCGCTGGTCGCCTTTTCCATCTACGTTGCAGTGCGCCTGTTCGAGGCACGCAGCCTGCGCAGCGCCGCGCTGCTCGGCCTCAGCTTCGGCCTGCTGGTCCTGACGCGCGGCTGGCTGCTGCCGCTAGCCATGCTGTGCGGTTTGCTGACGCTGGCGCTGATGCGAGAAAAAGCCATCGCCCGCGACATGCTGCTGGCGACCGTGCCGGTCACGCTGCTGGTTGCCGCGCTCTGGTTCATCGTCAGCTGGGCCCTGCTGCCAGGCGCGCCGGCCCGCTTCGCCATCTGGGAAGCCATCAACCTGCGCCAGCTGAGCTGGCCGACCTGGACTGCCTTATCGTATTACTTTAAATACGGCATCTGGTTCGCGTGGCCCGCATGGCCGTTTGCCGGCTGGGCGGTGTATGCCTGGCGCCAGCAGCGCTCGACCTTGCATATCGCATTGCCATTGGCGTTTTTCATCAGCCTGACGATCATGCTGCTGCTCAATCCGCATCCGGAAGAAGGCATTCTGCTACCGCTGCTGCCGCCGCTGGTGATCCTGGCGGCATTCGGTTTGCCGACCATGAAACGCGGCGCCATCAATGCCGTGGACTGGTTCTCGGTGATGACCCTGACCGCCTGCGCAGCATTCATCTGGCTGGCCTGGATCGCCAAGGAAAGCGGCTGGCCGGCGCAGATCGCCAGGAATGTCTACAAGCTGGCGCCCGGCTTCAAGCCGGAATTCAACCTGATCGCGCTGGTGATCGCGCTGCTCGGCTCGGTGTTCTGGATCCTGCTGGTGAACTGGCGCCTGTCGCGCCGGCCGGCGGTCCTATGGCGCGCGGTAGTGCTGTCCTCGGGCGGCGTGATCCTGTGCTGGCTGCTGCTCACCACCTTGTGGCTGCCATGGATCAACTACAGCAAGAGCTATGCCGGCGTAGCCGCCCAGATCGACGAGCACCTGCCGGCCGTCAAGCAGTGCGTGGACACCAATGTCGGTCCGGCGCAGCGCGCATCTTTCGCTTATTTCGGCCAGATTCCATTCGGCGAATACGGCCAGCCGCATTGCGATTTCCTGCTGTACCAGGACAATATCTCGGTCAAGTCGGATGACGCGATCTGGCGTGAATTCAAAGGCAACTGGAAACTGCTGTGGACCGGCCGCCGGCCGTCGGACCGCGATGAACGTTTCCGCCTGTACCAGCGGGTCGGCAACTAGCCCCGCAGCAGGCCGATTGCGGGAAAATTGATTGGCCCAGCTATTGATCGGGCAGCAGAAACCAGTCATAATAGCGGACGCGTTGCCGAGATGGCGGAATAGGTAGACGCACGGGACTCAAAATCCCGCGCTGGAAACAGCGTGCCGGTTCGATTCCGGCTCTCGGCACCAAGATACATGTAGAAAAACAGCATAAAGCGCCGCAAACCAGGTAAATACAAGGTTCTGCGGCGTTTTTGCATTCAAACCTTAATCTACGAAAAGCCACTAAATACCCCTATTTGCTGGTATCAAGTCCCCAGATTTTCCCCATTAACTCCCCCAAATTCGTGATGTAATTGCCGCCGTTTTTTGGAGAGTAATATATGGCTTCATTTGTAAAATGCGCAGGTGGCTGGCGTGTTCAGATTTGAATCCAAGGTAGACGCGAGTAGGGAACGTTCGCCAACAAGGCCCAAGCCCGCGCGTGGGCCGCTATGCACGAGACAGAACTACGCGAAGAAAAATCAACTGGCATTGCTATCGGAAAAACCTGCCGTGATGCATTTGAACGATACGAAAAAGAGGTTTCTCGAACCAAGCGGGGGTTTCGCTGGGAGGCGCTACGCCTATCAGCCATGAGTGACATAGTGGTCGGCAAGGTAAAGTTTGGTGATATAAAACTGAGCGAAGTCACTTCTGATTTTCTCGGCCAATGGCGTGATTTACGATTGAAAACCGTAGTCGGGTCAACCGTTAATCGTGATAAGAATCTGCTGTCTCATGTATTCACTACTGCGCAGCGCGAGTGGGGATGGATGGCAGACAGTCCAACAAAGGATGTTCGGCGGCCAAAGAATCCGGCGCCGCGTGACCGTCGCATTCATGCTGATGAAATTGAACGTCTATGCTTGGCTCTAGGATTTGATAACGAACCTGTTCGCACAAAGAGCCAGGCTATTGCCATTGCATTTTTGTTTGCCATCGAGACTGCAATGCGGGCCGGCGAAATCTGTGCATTGATGCCAGAACATGTGTCGGGGAATGTCGCGCATTTGCCTATAACAAAAAATGGCAGCAAGCGCGACGTGCCGCTTTCAAAACGGGCAATTGAATTGCTGTCGTTCCTGCCGCAGCCAGACGAAGGAAATCCATTGTTCGGCCTCACAACTGCGTCTCTAGACGCGTTGTTTCGTAAGGCACGCGCTAATAGTTTGATAGAGGGAATGACCTTTCACGATACCCGCCACGAGGCCATCACCAGACTAGCGAAAAAACTTAACGTTCTGGAACTTGCTAGAATGGTTGGGCATCGTGATTTACGCATGCTGCAAATTTATTACAACGAAACTGCGTCCCAACTTGCGGAAAGACTAGATTAAACGCTGTTTCAATCTAAGTCGCGCATAGAATACCGACAACCAACTAGGTATCTTAATGGAAGATGAAACACTGATTGAACGACTGCTCTATAGCGGCGAAGGTGACGCGCTTGATTTCAAGCTTCAACAGTATGTATTCGAGAAAACAGATGACGACCAGAGGTCTGAACTATTGAAGGATATTTTGTCTTTTGCCAATGGATGGCGAACAACAACTGCTTATATATTGATTGGAATCCGTGAAGGTACTAAAGAAATTGTTGGCTTGGACAAGGATATAGACGACTCCCGCTTGCAGCAATTCATCAACAGCAAGACTAATCAACCAATTCGATTCGCGTACCGCTCGATTGCGTATAAAGGCAAAAAACTTGGACTCTATACCATTCATCTCCAGGCCCGCCCTTTCTATGCCAAGAAGGATTTTGGCAAGGTAAAAGCAGATGTAGTTTACGTAAGACGCGGATCATCTACGGCTGAAGCAAAACCTGACGAAATTGCGAAAATGGGAGCATCAGCCTTTGAACCCGCGCACGCAGCAAAATTATCGATAAAATTTGTCGGAACCGATAATGAGCTACTACCGTCAGAAGCGGTGCAAGTACACGTTACAAATTACGTGCTTCCGGATGACCAAGACATTCCCGACTATCCGATTCTTGAGTCTCCTGGTTTTGGTACTTACATATTTTCATCATTCCCAGGTAATAACCCGCATTACTACCGGAATCTGGCGAAGTATATTCGAGAACATGCAGGAACTTTCGGATTCGGATTGGAAATTGAAAACATCGGAAATTCGTATGCTGATGATGTAAAACTCTACCTGAGTTTGCCATCTTTTGATGGCTTCAATCTCGCGACAAAAAGGGACCTAATGACTAGGCCAGACGTGGATTATAGTCGCTCTCTTATTGCTTCATTTTCTCCAATTTCCGCTAAAAAACAAATTAAGATCAGATCTGAGCAAGGGCAAGAAACCGCCGTATTTTCCATTGGCAAAATCCAAGCTCATGAAAAAATTCGTTCGGACTTTCTTTTTCTCCAATACCCTGCTCATGGTCAGTCTGAGATTACAGTTAGAGTTCACTTTGATCAGCTTAGAGAGCGACTTGAAATAAAAAAACTACTCTCGATAAATGCACCAACCGCTCAGCTATCTCTAGAACAAATTTTGAATTTCTAAAGTACATAAATTAAACTTGAATGATGGGATTCCGATTTTAGTGTACGCGAAAGGCGATTGACTCACTGCCACCGTGCCTTCATGGGGACGGCTGCTGGCTCGACGTTTAGGCGTCTTTGGCAACAGCAGGCAATGCGCTTTCATCGTAAGCGTCGTGCCAGCGACGTCTTGAACCGGGTGTTGACTTGCCCGATGATGGCATCACACCGCTGGGAAGCGGCGTGTTTTTCAGGCAGGAGCGATCTGCGCGGCGCAGTTCCAGGGTAGGAAATCGTCAACGCGGTTGACCGGATGGTCGGCGATATGGGTCAGCACATGACGCAACCAAGCCCCAGGATCGACACCATTGAGCTTGGCCGTACCGATCAAGGAGTAGATGGCGGCAGCGCGTTCGCCGCCGCTGTCGGCACCGGCAAACAGATAGTTGCGGCGGCCGATCGCGACGCCGCGCAAAGCGCGTTCTGCCGCCGAGTTG
>NZ_FOLC01000040.1 GCF_900112135.1 Collimonas sp. OK412 | reverse complement strand
GCGACTGCTGTCGGTTCGGCCAGGGTGATCGGCAGAAGTTGGCAAGTTCCCGCAGCGGCTTCACACGGCACGCTGCCAAACTGCTTGCGCCAGGCAAAGACCTGGTTGGCGTTGACGTTGAACTCGCGGGCGACGCGTGACACCGAGGCTCCAACGGCCTGCGATCTGGCAACGACATCACGCTTGAATTCGGTGGTGTGCCGGCGATAGGGGCCGCGTTTGGGTGACGAAATGACTGGTTGAATTTTTGTGTCCATAATTGAATTTGTGGGCACAATTCATTTCGCACCCAATTCAATCATGCGGACATCGGATCAGGCAGTACAGACGTTACTGGGAAGACGCTTACGGAAAAAATGCCCACTGGTTCGGTGTCAGCCAGCAACTCAAAGGGAGGATGCTCGCCGAGACCCGCGACCATGAAAACCCGGCGGTAACGCGTGGGGACCCCGAAATATTGAGCATCAAGTCCTTGCCAGTATCCCGGATTGCCAATAAGGGAAGGTGCGAAATTAATAAGATTTGATAACGAAAAGAATACAAAAATACATGAATGAAGCTAAATTTTTTCTATTCATATTTCTTTATATCGCATCATTCAGTTTATTTTCTACCAACATAAACAGCGCCACTAGCACTGTCCTCGGAAATGAAGCTGGGGGCGTTCCACATGTGCCTGGTCTACGTTCTATTATTGTAAATATGGATAGATGTTCATTCAGAATTGCTTTAAAAAACAATCAGAATTTTCTCTTCAACACTCCTGATATAGTTTTCTATGAATCAAAAACGGCTTTAAAGAATCCGCCTTATCTTTGGCAAGCTGAAAGGTCCGCGGGTTACGACTGGGCGTTTCAGAAGCCAGGCAATTTGAATGACAGGTGGTTTGGATTGATGTGTGAAGGCGCAGAGAATTTGTCATGGAATGCGGCATCGGCGAGCAAGCAGCATGAAGAACCAACGCCTGAACAGCAACAAATCAGGAATAGCAATGATCTGAAATGCCCGGCAAAAATAAGAGATGGGAAGTGGGTGTTAAATGATCAAGGGATGAAGCCAGAGAACTATCTGTTCAAAGAATTAAAAGGAGCAAACTGGAATGGGTTTGTCGTGGGCTATAAAAACAAGAAATCCAGGTCCACTTTGCAGTCCTTGCGATTTTGTTTGGTACACGATAACGACGTAGTCATAGGCGCATCCGAAAATTATCCTAAGTCTTTGTCGATACCAATCTCATTCTTCGACAGGGTACAAAATCTCCTGTCAACAATTCAATTTCTTGGCGATAAAAAATAATTCGAGCCGGGCTTATCTCAAAAGCCGCAGCCGCAATAAATAAAAATGCGGGTTAACAGCTCCCACCGTTAACCCGCATCAAATTTGGCAGCCCCGAAAAAATGGGTCAAATCAAATAAACCAGGCTTTAAGCCTTGAAAGTCCCTTCAGAAACCAAAGCCTGCAAAGGCAACCGCGGGCTAGGCTCTTCCTTGGCGCGCAGGCCTTCCGGCAGCATCGCCTTGTCGCCGATCTTGCCGATAGCTACCGCCGCCTCAATCGCGAAATTGGCCGGTACGCCCAGCTCGGTACGTGTCTTTTCCTTGTCGAAACCAGCCATGCCATGCGCATGCCAGCCGGACAAACTGGCTTGCAGCGCCAGGTAGCCCCAGGCCGAGCCGGCGTCGAAAGAATGGGTCGGCATAGCCACTTCTTCAGTGCTGCCCGGTGGCGCAAACGTGGTTTTCGACAAGACGATCACCAGCGCCGATGCATTTTCCGCCCAGCTGCGGTTGAATTCGTTGAGCAGGCCCAGCAGCTTGGTCCAGTGCGGTGTGCCGCGGCGGGCGAAGACGAAGCGCCAAGGTTGGGAGTTGTAGGACGACGGCGCCCAGCGGGCTGCTTCCAGGATGGTCAGCAGTTCTTGTTCGGAAATCTCGTCATTGGCGTAAGCGCGCGGCGACCAGCGGCTGAGGAATTGCGGGTGGGCTGGATGATCGGCTACGCGTGGTGTGGATTGGGTCATGAAAATTCCTGTATATAAATAAGCAAGGCAAAATCGATGCAGCTGGAAGCATGCCAAAAAAAGCAGCCCGGCCGAGACGCTGCATCTTAGCAGCAGTTTTTGATGATTGCAGCGGACAGCAGGATTTACTGAATTCCCTGGCCTGCCCGGGCAAGCCGGGTGAAGATTGCTATGCCAAGCCGGTATAATCGGGAATAATCAAGATTGCCTGGAAGTTGCCCGACAGATCGGATAACCCCACAGATTTTTCGCATTAATCCAGTATCACTGACTACCTATCCTATGCTTGCACCACAGAAACAACAGATCATCGACCTTTTCAACGCTGCCTTGCAGCCCATTATCGCCGGCAGCGAGCTGCAGCCGACGGTGACGCTGGAGCGTCCGCGCGATCCTTCGCATGGTGATGTCGCCTGCAATATCGCCATGCAGTTGGCAAAGCCGCTGAAAAAGAACCCGCGTGAACTGGCGCAAGCCCTGGTGGCGGCCGTGATGGCCGGCGCCGGAGAGGGCAAGCTGATCGAAAGCGCCGAAATCGCCGGTCCGGGTTTCATCAACCTGCGCTTGACGGCGGCGGCCAAGCAGCAAGTGGTCAAGACGGTATTGCAAGAAGCCGCTGAATACGGCAAGAGCCAGCTTGGCGCCGGCAAGAAAGTGCTGGTCGAGTTTGTTTCGGCCAATCCGACCGGCCCTTTGCATGTCGGCCATGGCCGCCAGGGGGCGCTGGGCGATGCCTTGTCGGCGCTGTTTGAGGTGCAGGGTTTCGATGTCACCCGCGAGTTCTACTATAACGACGCCGGCGTCCAGATCGCCACGCTGGCCACTTCGGTGCAGGCGCGCGCCAACGGTTTCAAGCCGGGCGACGCCGAATGGCCTGAAGCGGCGTACAACGGCGACTACATTGCCGATATCGCAAAGGATTTCCTGGCCGGGAACACGGTCGCTGCCAGCGACGGCGAACCGGTCACCGCCAGCGGCGATATCGGCGACATCGAATCGGTGCGCAAATTCGCTGTCGCCTACCTGCGCCGCGAGCAGGACCTGGACCTGCAGGCCTTCGGCGTCAAGTTCGACAACTATTACCTGGAATCCTCGCTGTACAAGGATGGCAAGGTCAACGCCGCAGTCGATGCGCTGAACGCCGCCGGCGTCACCTACGAGCTGGATGGCGCCCTGTGGCTGCGCACCACCGACTACGGCGACGACAAAGACCGCGTCATGAAGAAGACCGACGGCACGTATACCTACTTCGTGCCCGACGTCGCCTACCACATGGTCAAATGGCAGCGCGGTTTCGGCAAGGTCATCAATATCCAGGGCAGCGACCACCACGGCACCATCGCCCGCGTGCGCGCTGGCCTGCAGGCGGTCAACCTCGGCATCCCGCAAGGTTATCCGGACTATGTGCTGCACAAGATGGTGACGGTCATGAAGAACGGCGAGGAAGTGAAGATTTCCAAGCGCGCCGGTTCCTACGTCACCCTGCGCGACCTGATCGAATGGTCGGCGGGCGAAGACAGTGCTGCCGTGGACGGTGCGCAAGACAGCCCGCGCGACCTGACGCGCGGCCGCGATGCGGTGCGCTTCTTCCTGATCTCGCGCAAGGCGGATACCGAATTCGTGTTCGACGTCGACCTGGCGCTGGCCAAGTCCGACGAAAACCCGGTCTACTACGTGCAGTACGCCCACGCCCGCATCTGTTCGGTGCTGGCGCAGTGGACCGGCGACGAGGCCGGCCTGGGTTCGGTCGACCTGAGCCCGCTGACCGCGCCGCGTGAAGCCAGCCTGCTGGCTAAGCTGGCGGAATATCCGGACATGCTGCAGCACGCGCTGGAAGAGCTGGGGCCGCACCAGGTGGCGTTTTACCTGCGCGATTTGGCGGGCGAGCTGCATAGCTACTACAATGCTGAGCGGGTCCTGGTGGACGACGAGGCGCTGAAGATGGCGCGCCTGGCCTTGATGTACGCAACCCGCCAGGTGTTGCGCAATGGCTTGGCGCTGATCGGCGTATCGGCACCAGCCCGCATGTGAATCTACAATCGGCGATCTCCGGCAGCAGTTGCCGGAGACGGTCAGTAACCAGGATGTCATTGGGGAAGTATGAGCAAACTTAACAAGAAACAAGCTGGCGGTACCTTACTGGGCCTGATCTTCGGCCTGATCATCGGATTGGCGATAGCCGTGGTGGTGGCGATCATGATCACCAAGACGCCGACGCCGTTCACCAACAAGACAGCAAAAACCGAAAAAGCGCCGGAGGCCATCACCGCGCCGGCGCCGTCGAACCCGGACCAGCTGCCGGATCCGAACAAGTCGCTATACGGTAACAAGGATGCGGCCAAGGAAGCCGCCAAGGCGTTCACTCCGCCGCCGCCGGGCGCCGACGGCGTGCCGCCTAACGTGGCGGCCGAGAAGAAGCTGGATGCCTTGGTCGCCAAGGCGCAGGACAAGTCGGCTCCCGTCGTCGACAAATCCACCGCCGACAAGACCAAGAAAGTCGCCGGCGACATCGCCGAAGCCAAGAGCAAAGCCACGGCGGCTGACGACAACTGGATCTATTTCCTGCAGGTAGGCGCCTTCCGCGAGCAGAGCGAAGCGGAAAGCGCCAAGGCGCGGCTGGCCTTGATGGGTTTCGAAGCCAAGATCAGCGAACGCCAGGCCGATACCGGTTCCCTGTACCGGGTGCGGGTGGGGCCGTTTAACCAGCTGGAAACAATGAACCGGATACGCGGAAAGTTGTCAGATAACGGCGTCAATGCCGCAGTGGTGCGCGCGGCGAAATAAGGGATGCAGGACCAGGCGTGTTTTTGATTGATGAGGAACAGGACTATGGCTCTCTCCCTGTTCCGTTGTTGGCTTTCACAATTTTAAAAAAAGGATAATTCATGCGTTTTTTTCAAAAAGCCCTGGCTATCGCCGGCCTTAGTCTGAGTTTTGGCCTGTTGGCCGCCAGTGCCGGCGCATCGCCGGCCGCTCCGGTCGCAGGCAAGGAATACAAGGTTCTCGATAACCCGCAGCCGACCGATACCGGCCTTGGCAAGAAAGTGGAAGTGACGGAATTCTTCGGTTACTTCTGCCCGCATTGCAACGCGCTCGAGCCGACGCTGGAAGAGTGGATCGCCAAGCAGGGCGACAAGATTTCCCTCAAGCGGGTGCCGGTCGACTTCGGCGATCCGAATGGCGATCCAAAGAAATCGCCGTACGTAGCGCAGAAAAAGCTGTACTACACGCTGGAAGCCATGGGCAAGCTGCCTGAAATGCACAAGAAGGTCTTCAGCGCGATCCACGTCCAGCGCCAGCGTCTCGATACAGAGGCGTCCATCGCCGATTTCGCGGCCAAGCAAGGCCTGGACAAAGCCAAGTTCCTGGATGTGTACAACTCCTTCGCCGTGCAGACCAAGGTGACGCGCGCGGTCCAGCTGCAAAACGCCTATAAGATAGACGGCGTGCCGACGCTGATAGTCGACGGCCGTTATGTCACCTCGCCATCGATCGTCGGCGCGACGCCTGGCGCCGGCGACAGCGAGCCGGCCCTGTTCAAGTCCACCCTGCAAGTGATGGACAGCCTGGTGGCCAAGGCTGCCGCCGGCAAGAAGTAACAAGCAGCTGAATAAGCAGGCTGGCCGCGACGGCCGGTCCGGTAGTGTTGAAAAGTCCGCCACTCGCAAGAGGGCGGGCTTTTTTATCGAGGTAAAGCATGCAACGTGTATTCATCACTGGCGCTTCCAGCGGCATCGGCGCCGCGCTGGCGCAATATTATGCGGGCCAGGGCGCAGCGCTGGGGCTGGTTGCCCGGCGCCAGGACGTGCTGGAACAGCTGCGCGCCGGCTTGCCGCACCCGGAGCGGCATCGCCTGTATGCATTGGATGTCAATGACCACGCTGCATTGACGGCAGCGGCGGAAGATTTCATCGCCGCCGGCGGCGCCGACGTGGTGGTCGCCAGCGCCGGGATTTCGCAAGGGACGCTGACCGAGCATGCCGAAGACCAGCAAGTGTTCGAACAGGTATTCGCCACCAACGTGCTGGCGACGGTCGCCACCTTTACACCGTTCATCGCCACCATGAAACGCCAGGCCCAGGCCGGGCAGAGAGATTTGCGCCTGGTTGGCGTCGCCAGCGTGGCAGGTATTCGCGGCTTGCCCGGAGCGGGCGCTTACAGCGGCTCCAAGGCAGCCGTGATCAGCTATTGCGAATCGCTGCGGGTGGAATTGCGGGCCAGCGGCATCAAGGTGGTCACCATCGTGCCCGGTTATATCGATACGCCGATGACCCAGGTCAACCACTACAAGATGCCGTTCCTGATGCCGGCGCCGCGGTTCGCCGCCAAGGCCGGTGCCGCGGTCGCGCGCGGCAGCAGCTACCAGGTGATCCCGTGGCAGATGGGCGTAGTCGCCAAGTTGCTGCGCCTGTTGCCGAACTGGCTGTACGACCTGGCATTTTCCAAAGCGCCGCACAAGGCGCGCAAAACCAAAGGCTGACCAGGACACATGGACTTTCACAATTTTTTCTTGTTCGTGCTGACAGAATTTGCGCTGTCGGCGTCGCCCGGGCCGGCAGTCATGCTGGTGGTCGCCTACGGCATCACGGTCGGCTGGAAGAAGTCGATTTTCGCCATCCTGGGGATACTCGCCGCCAACGCGATCTATTTCACCATTTCGGCGACCGGGCTGGGCGCCCTGATCGTCGCCTCGCATACTCTGTTCAGCGCGGTCAAATGGCTGGGCGTGGCTTACCTGGCGTATCTCGGCCTGTCGGCGATATTCGGCCGGCCTTCGCCGATCACCGCCTCCAGGCTGGACAGCCGCAATGCCTCCGGCTGGAAGATCTGGTTCAGCGGCCTGACCCTGCAGCTGGCCAATCCCAAGGCGCTGATTTTCTTTATCGCCATCCTGCCGCAGTTCCTTAACCCGGCCGCCAACGTGCCGCTGCAGATGATCTGGCTGGCGGCGGGTTCAATTATCCCGGAATTTTTTATCCTGGCCGGCTATGCCGCGCTGGCCGGAAAAATGCAGACTATCGCTACCCGCCCGAGTTTTGCCCGGCTTACCGACCGCGTCGCCGGCTCGCTGATGCTGGCGGTGGCGATGATCGTGGCGGCAATACAGCAGTAAATACCGCAGTAAATACGGGCATCGTCAGGCAAGGCTGAAACGGTAGACCTGGTCGTCATCCAGCCGCCGTTTCAGCACGCCGTCAAACCACAGCTTGTGCAAATGCGCCAGCGCTTCGCCTAGTGCGAAAGTCATCTGGTGCGCATCCAGCGGCCGCCGGAACATGACCGGCACGATGTCGCTGGCGGACTGCGGCGCCGCGGTGCAGGCTTGCACCACTTCCGCCAGCCGGTCGCGATGATGTTGCTGCAGCTGATCGATGCGGATCTGCAAGCCGCGGAACGGCTTGCCATGCGACGGCAGTACCAGCGTGGAGGCCGGCAACGCGCGGTATTTTTCCAGCGAATCCATGTATTGCTGGACCGGGTTCGATTCCGGCTCGATCGCAAATACCGAGACATTGGTGGAAATCCGCGGCAATACCATGTCGCCCGAAATCAGCAGGTCCAGCCCGGCGCAATGCAGCGCCACGTGTTCCGGCGCATGGCCGAAGCCGGTGATGACCTGCCATTGATGCTTGCCGATGCGCAGCTGCTGCCGGTCGGCCAGCCGATGGTAAGCCTGCGGCACCGCCGGCACCATGGCCGGATAGTAGGATTTGCGCTGCGCCACCTTGGCGACGACTTCGGGGTCGCGCATGCCGTGCTGCTGGAAGTGCGGCAACGCCGCGCTGCCGTCGGCGCCGGGCAGCGCGGCCGACATGATGCGCGCCGAGAAATATTCGCCGCCGCTCATCCACAGCGGCGCTTGCCAGCGTGTGCATAGCCAGTCGGCCAGACCGACGTGGTCTGGATGGCAATGGGTGACCAGCACCCGCAATACCGGCAGGCCGCGCAGTTCGCTTGCAAAAATGGCATCCCAGGCCGCGCGGGTGGCGTCGTTGGCGATGCCGCAATCGACGATGGTCCAGCCATGGCGGACGCCGTCCTCCGTTTCCATGCTGTCTTCCAGCAACCATAGATTGATATGGTCCAGCGCAAACGGCAAACCCATGCGCAGCCAGCGCACGCCCGGCGCGACTTCAAGGGTGGCGCCGCCGGCGGGCAAGGTATCGCCGAATGCGTAGCTGAGCTGGGCTTCGAGTGGATTCATCGGGAATTCTTTCTTTTTTGGTAACGCCAGTAGTTTTTCGGTGTTTTCATTTTCCGCCAGCGCGCCTACAATATGCTTTACGTTAACGTTAACTGCCATTGTACCTAAACCAGCATTTTTTGTTCTGCCCACCCAACCATGCCGACCTACACCATCACTGAACTTGCCCGTGAATTCGACATTACCCCCAGGGCGATCCGCTTCTATGAGGATCAGGGCTTGCTCAGCCCGAAGCGGGATGGCGCCGGCGGCCGCAACCGGGTGTATGCCGGCCGCGAGCGCACCCGCCTCAAACTGACCCTGCGCGGCAAGCGGCTGGGCCTGACCTTGTCGGAAATCAAGAGCCTGGTCGACATGTACGACTCGCCCAAGGATTCGGCGCCCCAGCTGGAACTGTTCCTGGAAGTGCTGGCGCGTCATCGCGAACACCTGGAGCAGCAGCGCGAAGACATCGAAGTGACCCTGGCGGAAATTACCGCGCACGAAGACGAATGCCGGCGCCTGCTGAGCAGCGGCGAGCTGAGCGACCACGCCGCACCCTGAATTTCCCCTCAAACAACATTCAACAACCGGCAAGAATAACGAAGGAGACAACATGATCCATTTACCAGGCTTGACGTTCGACCACGGCGAAGACATCGCCGCGCTGCGCAGTGCGATCCAGGAATTCGCCGCCGCGGAGATCACCCCGCGCGCCGCCGAAATCGACCGCAACGACCAGTTTCCGATGGACCTCTGGAAAAAGATGGGCGACCTCGGCCTGCTCGGCATCACCGCTGAAGAGGAATACGGCGGCAGCGGCATGGGCTACCTGGCGCACATCATCGCCATGGAAGAAATCTCGCGCGCATCCGCCTCGGTCGGCCTGTCCTACGGCGCCCACTCCAACCTGTGCGTCAACCAGATCAAGCGCAACGGCAATGCCGGGCAAAAAGCCAAATACCTGCCGAAACTGATCTCCGGCGACCATATCGGCGCCCTGGCGATGTCGGAGCCGAACGCCGGTTCCGACGTGGTCAGCATGAAGCTGCGCGCCGAACTCAAGGGCGACCGCTGGGTGCTCAACGGCACCAAGATGTGGATCACCAACGGTCCCGATGCGGACGTGCTGGTGGTATACGCCAAGACCGACCTGGAAGCCGGCGCGCGCGGCATGACCGCGTTCCTGATCGAAAAGGGCTTCAAGGGCTTCAGCGTGGCGCAAAAGCTGGACAAGCTCGGCATGCGCGGTTCCCACACCGGCGAACTGGTGTTCCAGGATTGCGAAGTGCCGGCGGAAAACGTGCTGGGCGGCCTGGGCCAGGGCGTCAACGTGCTGATGTCGGGCCTCGATTACGAGCGCAGCGTCCTTTCGGGCGGCCCGCTTGGTATCATGCAGGCATGCATGGATGTCGTCGTGCCCTATGTGCATGACCGCAAGCAGTTCGGCCAGTCGATCGGCGAATTCCAGCTGATGCAGGGCAAGCTGGCCGACATGTATTCGACCATGATGGCTTGCAAAGCATACGTGTACGCCGTCGGCCAGGCTTGCGACCGCGCCAAGACGCCGGCCGCGGCCAGGGCCCTGCGCAAGGACGCCGCCGGGGCGATCCTGTATTCGGCGGAAAAAGCCACCTGGATGGCGGGCGAAGCGATCCAGGCGCTGGGCGGCAACGGCTACATCAATGAATATCCGGTGGGACGCCTGTGGCGCGACGCCAAGCTGTACGAAATCGGCGCCGGCACCAGTGAAATCCGCCGTATGCTGATCGGCCGCGAATTGTTTGCGGAAACGTGCTGACCGCCGGGCAAGGGGATTGCGGCAGCTGCAAATGATTTTGCAATCCCTCTGACTGGTGGCACAATTGATATAAAGGCAATAGCGTCGAGAACATGACTTCACTGCATATCCACACCGCGTTACTGCGACACCCGCAACTTTCCGTCGCACTCGACAAGCAAGTTTTGCTGAAGATGGAAAACACCCAGCCGGCCGGCTCCTTCAAGCTGCGCGGCATCGGCTTGCTGTGCCAGCGCGCGGTGGCCGGCGGCGCCAGCCACCTGGTGTGTCCGTCGGGCGGCAATGCCGGCTTCGCGGCGGCGTTTGCCGGCGCGGCGCTGGACGTCAAGACCACGATCGTGGTGCCGCAAACCACCGCCGCCGAAGTCTGCCGGCGCATCCGCGATATCGGCGCCGAAGTGATCGTCCACGGCAGCGGCTGGGATGAAGCCAACCAGCTGGCGCTGCAGCTGTGCGAACAGCCCGGCAGCATTTACATCCCGCCTTTCGACCACCCCGATATCTGGGACGGCAACGCCACCATGATCGATGAAGCGGTGCTGCAGGCGCGCGAGCTGGGCGTCGATTTCGATGTCGTCATCTGCTCGGTCGGCGGCGGCGGCCTGATGAGCGGCGTGCTGAGCGGCCTGCATCGCAACGGCTTGCCGCATATCCCGCTGATCGTCGCCGAAACCGAAGGCGCCGCGTCGCTGAACGCCGCCATGTCGGCCGGCGAACTGGTGACGCTGCCGGCAATCACCTCGATCGCCACTACCTTGGCCGCCAAGCGCGTGGCGGCGGAATGTTTCGCCTGGACCCAGCGCCATGAGGTGCACAGCGTGGTGGTCACCGACAAACAGGCGGTAAGCGCCACGCTGGCGTTTGCCGACCAGATGCGGACCCTGGTGGAACCGGCCTGCGGCGCCGCCCTGGCCGTGGCCTACGAAAAACTGCCGGTGCTGGCGCCATACCAGCGGCCGCTGATCGTGGTGTGCGGCGGCATCGGCGTCAGCCTGGCGATGCTGGCCGGCTGGAAGGAGCGGTTTGAATTGTGATTACGTCGGCCAACTTTCCGAAATTACTGTCGTCGCAGATCGCTTTCGATACTGCGCGCATGATCCTGGACGGTTTCGACAAGCATTACCGGCTGTTCCGCGAAGCCAGCACGCTGGCCAAGCAGCATTTTGAAAGCGCCGACTGGAAAACCGCGCAGCTCGCCGCACGCGAACGGATTGGTTTCTATGACGCGCGCGTGCACGAATGCGTGCAGGCGCTGGAAGACGAGTACGATCCCAACGACTTGACCGACCAGGTCTGGCGCGAAGTGAAACTGCATTACATCGGCATGCTGACCGACCACAAGCAGCCGGAACTGGCCGAGACTTTCTTCAACTCGGTCTGCTGCAACATCCTGCACCGCACCTATTTCCATAACGATTTCATCTTCGTGCGGCCGGCGGTATCGACCGAATACATCGACACCGACGAGGCCCTGCCCACCTACCGCGTGTATTACCCGGCCAAGGACGGCCTGCATTACACGCTCAAGCGCCTGATCACCAACTTCCAGCTGCAGCGCCCGTTCGCCGACCTGGACCGCGATGTCGCGCTGGCCGAAGAGCGCATCGCGCAGGCGTTCGGTGCCGCCGCGCTGGAACCGAATCACCAGATCCAGGTGCTGTCCAACCTGTTCTACCGCAACAAGGGCGCGTACGTGGTCGGCAAGATGATCAACGGCCCGCGCGAATACCCGTTCGTGGTGCCTATCCTGCACGACAAGGACGGCAAGCTGGTGCTGGATGCGGTGCTGTTCGACAGCAAGATACTGACCGTCCTGTTTTCCTTTACCCGCGCCTACTTCATGGTCGACATGGAGGTGCCGTCAGCCTACGTGCAATTCTTGCGCAGCCTGCTGCCGAACAAGCCGCGCAGCGAGATCTACACGATCCTGGGTTTGCAAAAGCTGGGAAAAGCGCTGTTTTACCGCGATTTCCTGCGCCACCTGCGGCATTCGTCGGACCATTTTGAAATCGCCCCCGGGATCCGCGGGCTGGTGATGGTGGTGTTCGCCTTGCCGTCGTTTCCCTACGTGTTCAAGGTGATCAAGGATTATTTCCCGGCGCCCAAGGAAACCACCAATGCGCTGGTCAAGGAAAAATACCTGCTGGTCAAGCACCACGACCGCGTCGGCCGCATGGCCGATACCCTGGAGTATTCCAGCGTGGCCTTTCCGCGCGCGCGGTTTGCCGACGAGCTGCTGGCTGAGCTGAAACAGGTGGCGCCGTCGGTGGTCGAAGAAGACGGCGACGAAATCATCATCAAGCACCTGTATATCGAGCGCCGCATGATGCCGCTGAATATCTACCTGAACAATGCCGAAAAAAACGGCGACCAGGCAGCGCTGGAACACGGCATTACCGAATACGGCAACGCCATCAAGGAACTGGTCGCCGCGAATATTTTTCCCGGCGACATGCTGTATAAAAATTTTGGCGTGACACGCCATAACCGGGTCGTGTTTTACGACTATGATGAGATTGAATACATTACCGACTGCAATTTCAGGACTATCCCGCAGCCGCGTAACGAGGAAGACGAGATGTCGGCCGAGCCCTGGTATTCCATCGCCAAGAACGATGTCTTTCCGGAACAATTCGGTGTATTTCTTCTCGGAAATCAAAACGTGAAAAAATACTTTATCAAGCATCATGCGGATCTGTTGACCCAGCAATATTGGCAACAACACAAGCAACACATCCTTGAGGGCCATTTCGACGACGTGTTTCCATATCCGCAAGAGTGTCGTTTTACCCATGTGCAAAGTTAGTTGACCAGCAACAAAACCGGACCGTTTTATTTTTAACCAACCAGGCAGCAAAGCCGCTCACGGGAATCGCCAGCGGATACAAGCGATCCCGAAGTTGCTTATAAGTTGTCGTAATCTGGAGAAACAACATGAATGACCCAATCGTTATCGTCGGTGCAGCGCGTACTCCAATGGGTGCGTTTCAGGGTGATTTTTCGTCATTGACCGCCAGCGACCTGGGCGCCGTGGCGATCAAGGCCGCCGTGGAGCGCGCCGGCCTGAAACCGGAGCAAGTCGACGCCGTGTTGTTCGGCAACGTGCTGCAAGCCGGCCAGGGCCAGGCGCCGGCACGGCAGGCCGCCATCAAGGCCGGTTTGCCGGTGTCGGCCAATGCCGCCACCATTTCCAAGGTATGCGGCTCGGCGATGCAAGCCACCATGTTCGCTTTCGACGCCTTGCTGGCAGGGACCAATGAAGTGGTGGTTGCCGGCGGCATGGAATCGATGACCAATGCACCTTACCTGCTGCCGAAGGGACGCAGCGGCTACCGCGTCGGCCACGGCACCGTCCTCGACCATATGATGCTGGACGGCCTGGAAGACGCTTATTCCAAGCTGGAGAATGGCGGCGGCCGTTCCATGGGCACCTTCGGCGAAGAGTGCGCCGCCAAATACCATTTCAGCCGCGCTGACCAGGATGCATTCGCGATCGCGTCGGCGCAGCGCGCGCAGGCGGCGACTGCCGATGGCTCCTTCAAGTGGGAAATCGCGCCGGTGACCGTCACCAGCCGCGCCGGCGAAGCCGTGATCGACAAGGACGAGGGTCCGCAAAAAGCCAAGGTGGAAAAGATCCCGTCGCTGCGCCCTGCGTTCAAGAAAGACGGCACCATCACCGCCGCTTCGTCGTCGTCGATCAACGACGGCGCCGCGGCACTGGTGCTGATGCGCGAATCGACCGCCAAGAAACTCGGCTGCACGCCGATTGCCCGCATCCTCGGCCACGCCAGCCATTCGCAGGAGCCGGAATGGTTCACTACCGCACCGGTAGGCGCGATTGAAAAGCTGTACAAGAAAGTCGGCTGGAAGAACAGCGATGTCGACCTGTTCGAAGTCAACGAAGCGTTCGCCGTGGTGCCGATGGCGGTCATGAAGGAACACGACATCCCGCACAGCAAGATCAACGTCCACGGCGGCGCATGCTCACTCGGCCATCCTATCGGCGCTTCCGGTGCGCGCATCATCGTCACGCTGCTGGGTGCCTTGAAGGCAAAAGGCGGCAAGCGCGGCGTGGCGTCGCTGTGCATCGGCGGCGGCGAAGGCACCGCGATTGCGGTCGAACTGGTCTGAGGGACGACAGCAAGCCATCGTTAGCGCAACACGGTAGCAAGCAGTAAATGGATCAGCGTTTTTCCGTGGGATTTCCGCGGATCGGCGCTGATCTTTGTTATTGGTCTTGGCGAATTGCGATTTAAACAAGTAGGGCGGGTTTTACCTACAGCGCAATTCGCATTGGTCCTTACCATTTCAGACAAGGTATAAGAAGATGGCTGCCGCAATTGATTTCTACTTCGATTTTTCCTCTCCGTATGGTTATTTCGCCGCCACCCATATCGATGAGCTGGCCGCAAAGTACCAGCGCGATGTCGAATGGCATCCGATCCTGCTAGGCCCGGTATTCAAGACCACCGGCTCGGCGCCGCTGGCCCAGGTGCCGATCAAGGGCGACTATTCGTTCCACGATTTCGAGCGCAGCGCGCGTTTTCACGGCATTCCCTACAAGCGTCCCGGCGCATTCCCGATCTCGACGCAGGCGGCGGCGCGCGCCGTGCTGTGGGTGCGCGGCAAGCAAGGCGAAGACAAGGCCATCAAGTTCGCCAAGCAGATTTACAAGGCTTATTTCGTCGACGGAACCAATATCGGCGAACCGATGCATTTGCTGGAAATTGGCCACCACAGCGGCATCGATACCAACGGCCTGAGCGACGGCATCAACAGCCTGCCGATCAAGAACCAGCTGAAGGCGGAAGTCGACCTGGCGATGGCGCGCGGCGTGTTCGGCTCACCGTTCGTGATTGTCGACGGCGAGTCGTTCTGGGGTTTCGACCGCTTCGACCAGCTCGAAGCATTCCTGAGGGATGGCAAGATTTGAAAGAGAAGGCGATGGATTGTCCCTGCGGCGGCGGCAGTTATGCACAGTGCTGCGGCCGTTATCACAGCGGCGCGGAAGCCGCGCCTACAGCGCTGGCGCTGATGCGCTCGCGCTATAGCGCGTATGTGATGGGCAAGGGTGCATACCTGCGGGCGACATGGCATGGCAGCACCCGGCCGCCCGAGGCTGTCACCGCCGAAGCGGGGTTGAAGTGGCTGGGCCTGGACGTGCGCAAGCACCAGGCGGAGGGCGACAGCGCCACGGTGGAATTCGTGGCGCGCTACAAGATCGACGGCCGTGCGCAGCGTTTGCACGAGATCAGCCGCTTTGTGCGCGAGCGCGAAACGGGAACAGAAAGCCAGCCATGCTGGTTCTATGTCGATGGCAGTTTCCCGGAAAAATAAAAATCGTCACGGGAAGCGGCGACGGCCATAACAGGAGACAAGACCATGAAACAACTGAATTCCAGCATCGATCGCGGCAGCCAGGATATGCCGCTGATCGAACAGACGATCGGCGTTTTCTTCGATGAAATGGTGGAGCGGGTAGCCGGCAACGACGCACTGGTGTCGCGCCACCAGCAGATCCGCCTCAGCTACCGGCAACTGCAAGGCCAGGCGCGGCAGCTGGCCAGCGCCATGCTCAAGCTCGGCCTGCAGCCGGGCGACCGCATCGGCATCTGGTCGCACAACAATGCCGAGTGGCTGCTGACGCAGCTGGCCACGGCCTATGCCGGCATCGTCCTGGTCAACATCAATCCGGCCTATCGGGTCAGCGAGCTGGAGTACGCGCTCAACAACGTCGGCTGCAAGGCGCTGATTTCGATGACCAGTTTCAAGACCAGCGATTACCTGGAAATGATACGCGCGCTGGCGCCGGAACTGCAGCACGCCATCCCGGGACAACTGCAGGCAGCGCGCCTGCCGTCCCTGAAAACCGTGATCCAGCTTGGCGGCGGCGAGGAGCCGGGCATGTTGCGTTTTGCCGACCTGATCGCCGGCGGCGATGCGGCCGACCCGCGGCTGGCCGAGATCGGCGCCCGCCTGCAAGCCGGCGATCCGATCAACATCCAGTTCACCAGCGGCACCACCGGCTTCCCGAAAGGTGCGACGCTGACCCACCGCAATATCCTGAACAACGGCTTTTTCATCGGCGAAGCGATGAAGCTGACCGCGCAAGACCGGCTCTGCATCCCGGTGCCACTGTATCACTGCTTCGGCATGGTGCTCGGCAACCTGGCCTGCCTCACGCATGGCGCCACCATCGTCTATCCCAACGATGGCTTCGAGCCGCTGTCGGTGTTGCAGGCGGTGCAGGAAGAACGCTGTACCGGCTTGCACGGCGTGCCCACCATGTTCATCTCCGAGCTGGACCATCCGCGCTTTGCCGAATTTGACTTGTCGACGCTGCGCACCGGCATCATGGCCGGCTCGCCGTGTCCGATCGAAGTGATGAAACGGGTGGTGCGCGACATGCACCTGGAACAGATCACGATCGCCTACGGCATGACCGAAACCAGCCCCGTCAGCTGCCAGAGCATGACCGATACGCCGCTGGAGAAACGCGTTTCCACGGTCGGCCAGGTTCAGCCGCACCTGCAGGTGAAAATCGTCGATCCCGAATCCGGCGCGGTGATGCCGATCGGCAGTTCCGGCGAACTGTGCACCCACGGTTATTCGGTGATGCACGGCTATTGGGGCGATGAAGCAAAGACGCGCGAAGCGATCGACAGCGAAGGCTGGATGCATACCGGCGACCTGGCGACCATGGACAGCGAAGGCTACGTCAACATCGTCGGCCGCATGAAGGACATGGTGATCCGCGGCGGCGAGAATATCTACCCGCGCGAGATCGAAGAATTCCTGTACCGCCATCCGGCGATCCAGGATGTGCAGGTGGTCGGCGTGCCGGATCCGAAATACGGCGAGGAGTTGTGCGCCTGGATTATCCTGCGCCCCGGCCAGGCCGCGGACGAACAAGCCGTGCGCGATTTTTGCCAGGGTCAGATCGCCCACTACAAGGTGCCGCGTTATATCCGGTTTGTCGATGCATTCCCGATGACGGTGACCGGCAAGATCCAGAAATTCAAGATCCGTGAAGCGATGAAGGACGAATTGAAACTCGATGATATCCATACCGCATAAACCAAAGAGAACCGTCATTCCCGCGAACGCGGGAATCCAGGTTACTGAATATGGCAGCGAAAATGGATTCCCGCGTTCGCGGGAATGACGGGGTTGTAGGTCTTTATTTCCAGTAAAGCAGCTGTTTTACATACCAGACACAAAGGACATCGCAATGCCCCAGTTAGAAAGCAAGCTGAATCCACGCAGCGAAGAATTCCAGCAAAACGCCAACGCGCTTAACCTGCTGGTCGACGACCTGCGCCAGAAAGTCGCGCAGATCGCCGAGGGCGGCGGCGAAGCCGCGCGCCACAAGCATGTGGCGCGCGGCAAGCTGCTGCCGCGCGAACGGGTGCAGATGCTGCTCGATCCCGGCACGCCGTTCATGGAATTTTCCCAGCTGGCGGCCTACCACGTCTACAAGGACAAGGATGGCAGCGACGCGGCGCCCGCCGCCGGCGTGATTACCGGCATCGGCCGCATCGCCGGCCAGGAATGCGTGGTGGTCTGCAATGACGCTACCGTGAAAGGCGGGACTTACTATCCGCTCAGCGTCAAGAAACATCTGCGCGCGCAGGAAATCGCCGAACAGAACAACCTGCCCTGCATCTACCTGGTCGACAGCGGCGGCGCCAACCTGCCGAACCAGGACGAAGTGTTTCCCGACCGCGACCATTTCGGCCGCATCTTCTACAACCAGGCCAACCTGTCGGCCAAGGGCATTCCGCAGATCGCCGTGGTGATGGGGTCGTGCACCGCCGGCGGCGCTTATGTGCCGGCGATGAGCGACGAGTCCATCATCGTCAAGAACCAGGGCACGATTTTCCTGGCCGGACCGCCGCTGGTGAAAGCCGCGACCGGCGAGGTGGTGAGCGCGGAAGACCTGGGCGGCGGCGATGTCCACACCCGCTTGTCCGGCGTGGCTGACCACCTGGCGCAAAACGACATGCACGCACTGTCGCTGGCGCGCACCATCGTCTCCAACCTGAACCGCCAGAAACCGCCGGGCCCGCTGCTGCGCCCCGTGGTCGAACCGAAGTACCCGGCCCAGGAACTGTACGGCGTGATTCCGCTCGATACCCGCAAGCCTTTCGATGTGCGCGAAGTGATCGCGCGCATCGTCGACGGCAGTGAATTCGACGAATTCAAGGCGCGCTACGGCACCACGCTGATTTGCGGCTTCGCCCATATCTACGGCATGCCGGTCGGCATCGTCGCCAACAACGGCATCCTGTTTTCGGAGGCGGCCCTGAAGGGCACGCATTTCATCGAGCTGTGCTCGCAGCGCAAGATCCCGCTGGTGTTCCTGCAAAACATCACCGGCTTCATGGTCGGCCGCCGCTACGAAAACGAAGGCATCGCCCGCAACGGCGCCAAGATGGTGACGGCGGTGGCGACCACCGCGGTGCCCAAGCTGACCGTCATCATCGGCGGCAGCTTCGGCGCCGGCAACTACGGCATGTGCGGCCGCGCCTATTCGCCGCGCTTCCTGTGGATGTGGCCGAATGCGCGCATCTCGGTGATGGGCGGCGAACAGGCTGCCGGCGTGCTGGCGACCGTCAAGCGCGACGGCATCGAAGGCAAGGGCGGCAGCTGGAGTGCAGAGGAAGAGGAAGCTTTCAAGAAACCGATCCGCGACCAGTATGAACACCAGGGCCATCCGTATTACGCCTCCGCCCGCTTGTGGGACGACGGCGTGATCGATCCGGCCGATACCCGCAAGGTGCTGGGGCTGGGTTTGAGCGCAGCCTTGAACGCGCCGATTGCGGACACCAGGTTCGGCGTGTTCCGGATGTAAAACCAGAAAACGGAAAAACCATGAGCAGATTGGCAGGGATAACGGTGACACGGGCGGCGCGCCATGCCTTGGCGTGCGCATGCCTGTGCATCTGGTCGGCGCATGCGGCAGGGCAGGCGCTGGCGCAGGACTTGAATGAAGTTGTCGCCGGCGTGCCGGTGACGGTCAAGAACCTGTACGGCCGCACGTTCACCGGCAAGGTCATCGTGACGCAATTCAAGCCGGCCGGCGCCGGGCCGTTTCCGATCGTCATCATCAATCACGGCCGCGGCAACGACCGCTCCAAGCCCGGGCGTTTCCGCTACACCCAGCAGGCGCGTTTCTTCACCGAGCGCGGTTTTGCCGTGTTCGTGCCGACCCGGCTAGGCTACGGCGATACCGGCGTCGATCCGGATCCTGAGGACAGCGGCGGCTGCCGCGATAAAGATTACGCGCCGATGGCCGAGGCCGCCAGCACGGAAGTGCTGGCGGTGCTGGCCTATGCCAAGCAGCAGCCCTACGTCAATCCCGAGCGGGTGCTGCTGATCGGCCAGTCAGTGGGCGGCTACACCACTACCGCTACCGCCGCCAAGATGCCCCAGGGCCTGGTGGCCGCGATCAATTTCGCCGGCGGCTCCGGCGGCGATCCCGAGACGCACCCAGGCGTGCCCTGCCAGGGCGGCAAGCTGGAAAGCATGTACGCCGAATTCGGCAAGACCGCCAAGGTGCCGATGCTATGGATATATACCGAAAACGACCTGTATTTCGGACCGCAATACAGCCAGGCCTGGCACGCGGCGTTTAACCAGGCAGGCGGCCAGGCGGAATTCAAGCTGCTGCCGCCGTTTGCCAAGAACGGCCATACGCTGTTTGTGGCCGGCTTGAACATCTGGGAGCCGCTGGTGGCGGAATTCCTGGGACGAAACGGATTTCCTGCGGAGCCGTTGAAACAATGATGCAGCAATATTTTGCGACGCTGGCCCGTTGCCACAAGCGGAGATGAACAAGTGACTTATCAGACTTTAGCAATACAGCATGCGCCTCAGGTAGCGACCATCGTCCTCAACCGGCCCGAGGTGCGCAATGCTTTCAATGAAACCATGATTGCCGAAATCACCCACGCCTTTGCCGAACTGGGCAGCATGGCCGAGGTGAGGGCGATCGTGCTGGCCGCCAGCGGCGCGGCGTTCTGCGCCGGCGGCGACCTTAACTGGATGAAGGCGATGGCCGACTATACGCCGGAGCAGAACCGCGCCGATGCCGCGCTGCTGGCGACCATGCTGCGCACCATTTATCAATGCCCGAAGCCGGTGATCGCCAAGGTGCAGGGCGACTGTTATGCCGGCGGCCTTGGCCTGGTGGCTGCCTGCGATATCGTGGCGGCGGTGGAGACGGCGCAGTTCTGCCTGTCGGAAGTCAAGATAGGGCTGATCCCGGCTACCATCTCGCCTTACGTCATCAAGGCTATCGGCGAATCCGCTGCGCGACGCTATTTCATTACCGCCGAGCGCTTTTCCGCCGAAACCGGCCAAAAGCTGGGGCTGGTGCACGAAGTGACGACGGCGGAAAAACTGGATGAAAGCGTGGCTTTGCTGCTCAAGGCCCTGCTGGCGGCCAGCCCCAACGCCGTGACCGAGGCCAAGCGCCTGGTGCGCGCGGTTGCCGGCCAGCCGCTGACGGAAGTCCTGATCGCCGACACCGTGGAAGAGATCGCCAAAATCCGCGCTTCCGCCGAGGGGCGCGAGGGCGTGCGCGCCTTCCTGGAGAAGCGCAAACCATCCTGGTTGGCGTGATCACATACAATCTCGTCCTTGCAAAGACGGTTTTGCCAAAGCAGATGCTGGAAAAGATGTTAAATGATTAATGAAGATTTCTTGAACGACCCGTACCCCGCCTATCACGCCCTGCGTGCCGCGGGCGCGCTGCACTGGAGCCCGGAATTCTGCGGCGGCGCCTGGCTGCTGACGGGCCACGCCGATGTCGCCAGCGTGCTGCGCGATCCGCGCTTCTCGGTGCGGCGCGCCGGCGGCTGGGCCAACAGCAGCGGTCCGGAAGCCTTGACCGAGCTGCGCGAGTTCAAGCGCATTTTTTCGCGTTCGCTGCTGTTCGTGGACGCGCCCCAGCACACCCGCCTGCGCCAGGTGATGAACGCCGGTTTCAAGCCATCGGCGTTGCAGGAACTGGCGCCGCAGATCCGGGAGATCGTTGACAGCCTGCTGGACCAGATAACCGCCAAGGCTGCCGATAGCGCATCCGGCCAGTTTGCTGAGTTTGCTCAGTTTGCTCAGTTTGATTTCATGCGCGATTTTGCCCGCCCCTTGCCGGCGCTGGTGATTGCTGGCATGCTCGGCATCGCCGCCGCGGACCGCAGCGAATTCGTGGCGTGGTCCGACGATATCGCCGCTTTCATCGGCAGCCCGACGCCGACCCTGGAGATCGCCCGCGCGGCCCAGGCCAGCCTGGTCGCCATGAACGAATATTTCCGCCAGCTGCTGCCGCAGCGCCGAGCAGCGCCTAGGGACAGTGGCGACCTGATGAGCCAGCTGATACGCGCCGAAGCCACGGGCGGCATCATCACCACCAAGGAATTGCTGGCGCAGTGCTGCACGCTGCTGTTCGCGGGCCATGAAACCACGCGCAACCTGCTGGGCAACGGCATGCTGGCGCTGCTGCAGCATCCGGAGCAATGGCAGGCTTTGCAAGACACGCCGGCGCTGCTACCGTCCGCCTTGAAGGAACTGCTGCGTTTCGACAGCCCGGTGCAGTACACCGGACGCCGTCTCAAGGTCGATGTCGAGATGCATGGCCAGCTGATGAAAAAAGGCGACCTGGTGATCCCGCTGATCGGCGCCGCCAATCGCGACCCGGAAAAATTCACGGACCCTGACCGGCTCGATATCCAGCGCAACCAGGGCGCCCACCTGTCCTTCGGCTACGGTCCGCATGTCTGCATCGGCGCCACGCTGACTTACCTGGAGGCGGAAATCGCCATGCGCAGCGTGATGCAACGCTTGCCGCAGCTGCAGCTGGCCGGCGTCGTCCAATCCTGGGGCGGCAATGCGGTGTACCGCAGCCTGAACCGGCTGCCGCTGTTGTTTGCGCGGCCGCCGGCAGCCGTGCGCGCATCCCAGGCGGAAGTCCAATATGCCTGAGCTGCTGACCCAGATCCGCGACCAGCTGGCGGCGCTGCAAGAGCAGAAGCTGTTGCGCAAGCGGCGTATCGTCGACGGGCCGCAGGGACCGTTGCTAGAGGTCGAAGGCCGGCAATACCTGGCTTTTTGCAGCAACGATTATCTCGGCCTGGCGAACCATCCGGCGCTGCGCGCCGCCGCGCAGGCCGGGCTCGACCGATACGGGGTCGGCGCCAGCGCGTCGGCCCTGATCAGCGGCCACACCAGCGCAGTCGAGGAGCTGGAGCTGGCGCTGGCGGAATTTGTCGGCATGCCGCGCGCCCTGCATTTTTCGACCGGTTACATGGCCAACATGGGGACGATCCCGGCGTTGGTCGGTCCCGGCGATATCGTCTTCTCGGACCGGCTGAACCACGCTTGCCTGATAGACGGCGCCCGCTTGTCCGGCGCACAGTTCCGCGTCTATCCGCATGCCGATGTGGAGAGGTTGGAACAATTGCTGGCCAAGAGCGAGCACCCGCGCAAGCTGATCGTCACCGATGCGATATTCAGCATGGACGGCGATATCGCCCCCTTGCCGGAGCTGCTGGCGCTGTGTGAAAAATACGATGCCTGGCTGCTGGTCGACGACGCCCACGGCTTTGGCGTGCTGGGTCCGCAAGGGCGCGGCAGCCTGGCGCATTTCGGTTTGCAGTCGCAGCGCATCCTGTACATGGGAACCCTGGGCAAGGCCGCGGGCGTGGCCGGCGCTTTCGTCGCCGGCGATGCGCTGCTGATCGAATGGCTGCTGCAGCGGGCGCGCACCTATGTGTTTACCACCGCCAGCCCGCCGATGCTGGCGAGCGCCTTGCTGGCGGCTGTCAGGCTGATGCAAGAGGAAGACTGGCGGCAGCAGCATTTGCGTGAACTGATTGCGCGCTTGCGCAGCGGACTGGCCAGCTTGCCATGGCCGCTGCTGCCATCCGAGACGCCGGTGCAGGCGCTGATCGTCGAAGACAACCAGCTGGCGCTGGACCTGATGGCCGGGTTGCGCGAGCAAGGCATCTGGGTGCCGGCCATCCGGCCGCCGACCGTGCCCAAGGGTACGGCGCGCCTGCGCATATCGCTATCGGCGGCGCACAGCATCGAACAGGTGGATCAATTGGCCGGCGCTTTGCAGGCGCTGGCTGCAAATCATGCCGGCGCGGATTCGCGACGCATATCGAGGAGCACAGTTGGATAAAGTAACTGTAACAAATAAGGCAGCACAGCCGAGCCTGGTCCAGCGCAGCCTGGACAGCGTCTGGCATCCGTGCACCCAGATGCAGCACCACGAATCGGTGCCGCTGATCGCGGTCAGCCGCGGCCGCGGCGCCTGGCTGTACGACACCGACGGCAAACGTTACCTGGACGGGATCAGTTCCTGGTGGGTCAACCTGTTCGGCCACGCCAATCCGCGCATCAATGCCGCGCTCAAGGACCAGCTCGACCAGCTCGAACATGCGATGCTGGCCGGCTTTACGCATGAACCGGTGGTGCAGTTGTCAGAGCAGCTGGCGGCGCGCACCGGCAATGTGCTGGGCCACTGTTTCTACGCGTCGGACGGCGCCTCGGCGGTTGAAATCGCCCTGAAGATGAGTTTCCACGCCTGGCGCAACGCCGGCTACGCCGACAAGCAGGAATTCGTTTGCCTGAAAGGCAGCTATCACGGCGAAACCATAGGCGCACTGGCGGTTACCGACGTGCCCTTGTTCCGCGACGCTTACGGTCCTTTGCTGCGCCAAGCGCATGTGGTGGCCTCGCCCGATGCGCGCGGCGCACGCGATGGCGAAAGCGCCGAGGATGTCGCCCTGCGCGCTGCCGCCACGCTGGAAAAACTGCTGCAGCAGCGCTCCAGCCATATCGCCGCCATCATCATCGAACCGCTGGTGCAATGCGCTGCCGGCATGGCGATGCACGATCCGGCCTATCTGCGTGAACTGCGGGCTTTGTGCGACCGCTACAAAGTCCACCTGATCTTTGATGAAATCGCCGTCGGCTGCGGCCGCACCGGCACCTTCTTTGCCTCCGAGCAGGCGGCGGCTCCCGGCGAGCCACCGGTCTGGCCGGACTTCCTGTGCCTGTCGAAGGGCATCAGCGGCGGCTACCTGCCGTTGTCGCTGGTGATGACGCGCGATGAAATCTACCGGGCGTTCTACGATAACGACCTGGCGCGCGGTTTCCTCCATTCGCATTCCTACACCGGCAATCCGCTGGCCTGCCGCGCGGCGCTGGCGACGCTGGCGATTTTCGAGGAAGACGACGTGATCAACGCCAACCGCCGGCGCGCCCAGCGCATCACCGAGGCGCTGGCGCCGCTGGCGCAGCATCCGCAGGTGCGCCATTTCCGCCAGCGCGGCATGATCTGGGCATTTGACGCGGTCATCGACAACAAAGCCTCGGCGGCGACTTTCTCGCGTCGTTTTTTTGCCAGCGCGGTAGAGCATGAATTGCTGCTGCGGCCAATTGGCAAGACGGTGTACCTGATGCCGCCGTATATCCTGGACGACCAGGAAATAGATTTGCTGGCAACCCGTACTGCGGCGGTTTTCGAAAGCGTGATCGGCCATGGCTAAATTGATCGCCAATCCGCAACAGGTAGCCTGGTTCATTGCCGGCACCGATACCGAAATCGGCAAGACGCTGATCGCCGGCGCGCTGCTGCACGGGCTGACAAAAACCGGCGTGCGCAGCGCCGGCATGAAGCCGGTCGCCGCCGGCGCCGAACTGCGCGACGGCGCTTGGCGCAACGACGATGCCGATGTCCTGGCGGCGGAAGCCAGCGTGGCCCTGCCGCAGGAACTGAGCACGCCGTTCCTGCTGCGCCAGCCGACCGCACCGCATATCGCTGCGGCGCAGGAGGAACGGACGATAGAACTGGCGCATATCCTCTCTTGTTATCAGCAGATCGCCGCGCTGGCCGATGCGGTGATCGTCGAAGGCGTCGGCGGCTTCCGCGTGCCGCTCAACGATACGCACGACACCGCCGACCTGGCGCAGCAGCTCGGCTTGCCGGTGGTGCTGGTGGTGGGTTTGCGGCTGGGCTGCATCAGCCACGCGTTGCTGACGGCCGAGGCGATTGCCGCGCGCGGCTTGCAATTGGCCGGCTGGGTCGCCAACACAGTCGACCCGGCGATGCTCAATGCCGACGCCAATATCGCGGCATTGAAGAGCCGCATCGATGCACCGTTCCTAGGCCACGTGCCGCGCATGGGCGAACTGCCGGCCAGGGCGCTGGTCGAGGCCGCCGCCAGCCATTTGGATTTTTCATGTTTGCCGGGTTGGCCAGCGCCATCCGGCACTCACCCGATTTAACCGTATTCCCTCAACACAAAGGAAGTCAGATCATGTCATCGCAACCAATCACATTCCAGCCAGCCGCCAAACCGATGGTGCTGCCGGCAGACGCCAAATGGCCGGTGCAAACCGTGCTCGACCTGTTCAACCTGCCGTTCAACGAACTGCTGTTCAAGGCGCAGCAAATCCACCGCGAAAACTTCGACCCTAACGAAGTCGAACTGGCGACGCTGCTGTCGATCAAGACCGGCGGCTGCCCGGAAGATTGCGGCTACTGCCCGCAGGCGGCGCGCTACGACACCGGCGTCACCGCGCAAAAGATCCTGCCGCTCGATACCGTGCTGGAAGCTGCGCGCCAGGCCAAGGCGCACGGCGCAACCCGTTTCTGCATGGGCGCGGCATGGCGCGAGCCGAAAGACCGCGACCTGGAAAAGGTCGAAGAAATGGTGCGCGAAGTCAAGGCGCTCGGCCTGGAAACCTGCGCTACGCTGGGCATGCTGGGCGAAGGCCAGGCGGAACGCCTGAAGGGCGCCGGGCTTGACTACTACAACCACAATCTCGACACCGCGCCGGAAATCTATGGCGACATCATCACCACCCGCGATTACCAGAACCGCCTCGATACGCTCGACAGCGTGCGCGGCGCCGGCATCAAGGTGTGCTGCGGCGGCATCGTCGGCATGGGCGAATCGCGCCTGCAGCGCGCCGGCCTGGTGGCGCAGCTGGCCAACCTGGAGCCGTATCCGGAATCGGTGCCGGTGAATAACCTGGTGCAGGTCGAAGGCACGCCGCTGCACGGCATCGATCCGATCGACCTGTTCGAATTCGTGCGCACCGTGGCCGTGGCCCGCATCACCATGCCGAAGGCGCGCGTGCGCCTGTCCGCCGGCCGCCGGCAAATGGGCGAGGCGATCCAGTCGCTGTGTTTCCTGGCCGGCGCCAACTCGATTTTCTACGGCGACAAGCTGCTCACTACCGGCAATCCGGAAGTTGAAGAAGACCGCGCCTTGCTGGAAAAACTCGGCATGCATTCGCGTTCGTCGACATTCGATGCACGTTGCGAAGTGACCGCCGACAGCAACACCCAACCGCAATAAATAAAAAAAGGGGGAGACAGCATGTTTACCAAGATCCTGATTGCCAACCGCGGCGAAATCGCCTGCCGCGTGGCAGCCACCGCACGGCGCATGGGCATCAAGACCGTGGCTGTGTATTCGGACGCCGACGCCGGCGCCAAGCACGTTGCGGTATGCGACGAGGCGGTGCTGATCGGACCGGCCGCGGCCAAGGAAAGTTACCTGCGCGCCGACAAGATCATCGAAGTGGCTTTGGCTACCGGCGCTCAAGCCATCCATCCGGGCTACGGTTTCCTGTCCGAAAATGCGCAGTTTGCCCAAGCCTGCGCCAAGGCCGGCCTGGTATTCATTGGCCCGCCGGCTAGCGCCATTTCGGCGATGGGATCGAAGTCGGCCGCCAAGGAACTGATGGAAAAGGCCAAGGTGCCGCTGGTGCCCGGTTATCACGGTGAAACCCAGGATGCCGATTTCCTGCAGCAGCAAGCCGACAAGATCACCTATCCGGTGCTGCTCAAGGCCAGCGCCGGCGGCGGCGGCAAGGGCATGCGCATCGTCGAGCAAAGCGCCGATTTCAAGGCTGCGCTGGCGTCCTGCAAACGTGAAGCGATCAACAGCTTCGGCGACGACAAGGTGCTGGTCGAACGTTACCTGACCCGTCCGCGCCATATCGAGATCCAGGTGTTTGCCGACAGCCAGGGCGATTGCGTTTACCTGTTCGAACGCGATTGCTCGGTGCAGCGGCGCCACCAGAAAGTGCTGGAAGAGGCGCCGGCGCCGGGCATGACGCCGGAACGCCGGCGCGCCATGGGCGAAGCGGCGGTGGCGGCAGCCAAGGCGGTCGGCTACGTCGGCGCCGGCACCGTGGAGTTTATTGCCAACCAGGACGGTTCTTTCTATTTCATGGAAATGAACACCCGCCTGCAGGTGGAACATCCGGTGACGGAAATGATCACCGGCCTCGACCTGGTCGAGTGGCAATTGCGGGTGGCTTCGGGCGAACCGCTGCCGCTCCGGCAGGATCAGCTGAAACTCAGCGGCCATGCGCTGGAAGCGCGGATCTATGCCGAAAACCCGGACAAGGGTTTCCTGCCGTCGACAGGCACTTTGCGCCACCTGCGCACGCCTGCGGCGACCGAATTTGAAGTCAGCCACGCAGTTGATCAATCCGGCGCCAGCATCGTCCGCATCGATTCCGGCGTGCGCCAGGGCGACGCCATTTCGCCGTTCTACGATCCGATGATCGCCAAGCTGATTGTCTGGGGCCAGGATCGCCGGCAGGCATTGGCCGCGATGTCGGCCGCGCTGGCGCAATACCAGATCGTCGGCCTCGCCAGCAACGTCAAGTTCCTGCAGCGCCTGGTCGCCGGCCAGGCGTTCTCGGAAGCGGACCTGGATACCGGCCTGATCGAACGCCATCACGCTACCTTGTTTCCCGCCGCCGTCCCGGTGGCGATCGAGGTCCTGGCGCTGGCGGCGGCATCGCTGCTGCTGTCGGAGCGCAACGCCGCCAACAATGCCGGCAGCGATCCGTGGACCAGCACCGACGGCTGGCGCCTGAACGGCAGCCTGCAGCGCCGGCTCGCCTTTGTCGACGACGGCCAGCCCAGCCCGCTCGACGTCACCTACGAAACAGGACGCTGGCTGCTGCGCCATGAGCAGTTCGAGGCACAGACCTTCAAGCAGATGACGGTGCTGCAGCAGGACGGCAACGCGATTGAAATCAGCCTGGGCGACAGGGCCGTAGCCGGCACCGTGGTGCGGGAAGGCGAGCAGTTCCACGTGTTCTACGCCGGCAGCCAATACACGCTGGCGTATGTCGATCCGCTGCTGCACGCCGGCGACAGCGAAGCCGAAGGCGGCCGTCTGACCGCGCCGATGCCGGGCAAGATCGTCGCCCTGCTGGTGACGCAAGGCGAACAGGTAAAAAAAGGCGCACCATTGCTGATCATGGAAGCAATGAAAATGGAACACACCATCGCCGCCCCGGCCGACGGCCAGGTGGAAGAACTGCTGTACGCGGTAGGCGACCAGGTAAGCGAATCCGCCCAGCTGCTGGTATTCAAGGCAGCTTGACTAGTTAATTAGGGTCACCCATTAGCCGCCCCTTGTAAAGGGTACGAATTTAATACTCGCGATGTTCTGCGATAGGTCGATTCAATCGTGCCATCGCTGTGACGTCCGGTCGCTGAATTCGTGCCCTTTGCTTCGTAGTGTGGTTGCGTGAATCGCACCAGTCACCCATATGGATCAAGTGGATGCGTTGTTGCATTGCTCCACCCTGGCAGCGCAGCTGCCCCAGAAGCATCTCGGTACCGTCTTGCGTCCAAATGATGGGCAGATCTATGGCTCCCGCGTAGCGGCTCCAACCCTTGGTGGCTCGCAATCCGGACGACTCATTTCGTAACCGCGTACAACGATGGCAA
>NZ_FOLC01000051.1 GCF_900112135.1 Collimonas sp. OK412 | reverse complement strand
GGGAGAGCGTAGCATTGCCGTGCTCTTGTCTTTTTATGCCAATACCGACCGCTTCGGCAATGCCAGAAAAGCGGTGGCGTTTGCGGGGTTAGATCCTCGTCACCACGAATCTGGTAGCAGCGTGAAGGCAAAGCCACGCATGTCCAAGGTGGGGCATACATTTCTGCGCAAGGCCCTCTATATGCCTGCTATGGTCACTCTCTACAGAACCGCCTGGGGGAAAACATTCCGCGCACGCCTTGCAGCATCAGGAAAACCACCTATGTTGATTATCGGCGCCATGATGCGCAAACTCATTCATGTCGCCTTCGGAGTGCTCAAATCACAAAAATCTTTCGATGCTTCCTTGCATATCACTTGACGCGAATAACAGTATCTACAGAGTGCGCCTTATCGCGTTACACAGTACGCCCTACCGCGTTCGGCCATTCACATTCAATGCGATACATAATCTTCGCCTAGCGCAGGCAAGGATATTTATTTTTCAAAAAATCATTTATAAGTATTGCCCCGTTTTTTTCCAATTCAACAGAGGGAAGTTTGCGCAATCCATCCAAAATAGCGGCATCAATTTCTCCGGTCTTCACCGCCCCTTTATCGCACCATATCCTTCCTTGTCCGGCATCGGCCACGCCCGCTAAATAGCCCATGATAATCGGCTGATGGAGGCGGTTATCGAGCAACATACGTCCGGTCCACCGGGGGATGGTTTCAACGCGGGAAGGCGTAGGGCGCCGATAGCGAAATGTATTATCGCGTTGCGTAATGTTGGAAGACGGGTCATTGAGCAACTGCGATGCGACGTAGGCGCAAATGTCGGGAGGAGTAGAACCATCTTTGCGAATAAATTTCCGAAAAACGATGCGTCCATCGGGCATCGTTAATCCGCAAAATATGGCGTCGTAAAAACGACTCGCCCATTTCTTATCTTGATCACTACGGACTATATTGAATACGAAGGGTTTATCACTGGCTAGTGACTGGGGCGGAACGGTTGATGTGTAGCCATCAATATTTTTTCCATAGGCCAAGCATTCGCCAGGATGTAGTACAAGAGGTTTTGTACTCGGCTTCATCTCAATTAGCCACCGCGTTTGTGTTTCAACTGGTGCGTAACTTTCATAAACATAAGCTGCTTTCACCTCGATACTTTCCTTGTCATCTTTGGGCAGGCATGCCGCAGGAGCGTTCCCTATTTGTTTTATATCCATTGGCAACGGCCATTTGGATGTCGCGAAACTAGTATTTATAAGACAAAGAGCGATGCTAATGCCCACCAAAAAATGCTTCATTTAAAATCTCTCTTGAATGTTATGAATTCGGCGGAAGATTTAGCTGCCTCCATTCGTCCAGCCAATTCTTCACAGCAGCAATCAGCTCTTCGTTACCTGTAGATTGCGCATGCTCCCACCGCCGCTCAAAGTACCGCCTGGAGGTTTCAGCCTGTCCTTGCTCATGGCTGAGAACACCTAACTGAAGCAAAGCCTGGTCCACTGCCCAAACGTCGTTATGCAACTCACCGATATCGAGGGCCCTGCGCAGGCTGACTTCGGCATCCTCCGGGTCATCGAGTTCGCAGCTGTTGTGCGCGATATTGACCAGCAGCGGACATAACCAGGCATGCTGGCGGCCAAACTGCGCTTCTGCGTCCGCCAGCAGGGTTTGATTGAACACGCGCGCATCTTCATGCCGGCCGGCTTCGTGCAAGAGATAACCGTATTTGCGCCGGGTCTCCAGCAAAGCCTCGGCGCTGGCTTGCGAGGCGAGAAGTTCACCGGCTCGCTCCAGCATTTCCAGTGTTTCGTCGCAGTCATCGTTATCAGCGATCACCTGCAGCCTCAGCAAGAAACGATCAGGGTTGCGCAGCTGATGCTGATAGGCTCCGATCCGCTCCATGCATTCATTTGCATCGCTGAATACCTTGCCCCAACGGCTCCAGCTATCAGAAGAAGCCACGGTATTCCACTCCAGCAGCTGGGTGATTTCGGCAGCCTCAGGCGGATAGAACGCCTGGATCTTGGGCCACAGCCAATATAGATGGTAGGCAAGCGTATTTTTATCTTCGTAACCGTCGCCGACGTATTGCTCCAGTGCGGCAATATCGGCCTGCACGCTTGCGGCGTTTTCTATCGGCGCATCAGGTGCAAGGCTGCTGCGATAGGGCAAAAAGGCCAGCCGTTCCAGCGCCAGGTAAAACGCATGCTTGGCAGCCGCGGGAGAAAATAAGGTGGAAGTGATCGGCTCGTTAAGCACCACCTCGGGTTCGCCGCCTTCGCACGACGCCACCCGGCGGCATGCTTCGAATGCACCATCCGGCGATTGGCGGATGAAAAGCTCGTGGTTGCAGCCGCCGACGCGATGAAGCCCAATCGTGCGCTCACCGTTTTCATGCACGATGGCGAATGCAAAATCATCGCCGTCATAGTTGTCGCCGCTGCGAACGATCAGTTTTCCGCCGGCCAGACGCGGGCTGGCGAACACCCAGTCAAACAGGCCCGGCAAGACTTCCGGCAGCTCCGCAAACAGTGCATCGAGCCGCTGTGGATCGACAATCTGCTCGCCATTCCGGATGCGCTGGGGCAGTTGCGAGTCATCGGGAAAGTACGTTTGCCAGTACAGCACGGAGCTGCATAGATCGGGCGGCAAGATGTCAGTCGCGCGGCAGGTGCACGGTAAACTGTCAAGGCGCGGGAGGGGCTCACCCTGTCCATCAGGCACGGTATTGAAACTGAGGATATCGTCCGCATGCAGCAGGGCGCGGCTGTGGAGTTTGCCGACAAGGATTCTGAAATCCTTGACGATGACGACGTCACTATGCAGCGCGCCGGCAACTACCAGGCAGCCGTGGTTATGGAAGCCATACAAGCCCTCGCAGCGCAGATTGCCGCCGACGTAGGACAAGTTGCCGCCCATGCTCAGGCTGCGGGCGGTCAGGTCGCCCTTTACGACAAAAAAAGGCGATACGTCGCTGTCGAATCCCAGCAAATGGGATTCCAGCGTGAGATTGCCGCGGAACAGGAACCCTGCGATCGCGACGTCGCAGGCCGTCGTGTCGAGTTCCAGGCACGGCAGCGTGCAATCCTCGTCCATGACCAGGAAATAGCTCGGCTCGCCGGCATCCAGGTGATCGATAAAGGCGACCGTTTCGCCAGCCCAGGTCAGCGCCTGGATTTCTTCACGCACTTCATACGGCGTCGCCAGCCGGAAACGTTGCATCGGCGGATTCGGACGGTCCGCGACATCTTGCCGCAACGGGACATCCCGCCAGCCAGGCACGGGCAAGGTATGCGCTTCCCAGCGGGCGCCCCAGGCAGCATCCTGGCTCCGGGCCTGCTCGGCATCGGCAAGCATCTTTGCCGCATCCCCTTTGGTAAGGAGGGCTTCGATTGCCTGAAATGCGTTCCAGATTTGCGGAAGGCGACGCAGATGCATGCGCGCATCGTAGAGCTGGGCGCCACCCGAGGAGGTGGGCTGGAAGTCAATGGCGACTTGCTGGCAGCCGTCGTCTCTGGTCTCGATTTCGAAATGCGCCCAGCAATATTCAGGATCGCCATCGTCATCACGCTGCTCGCTGCCCATCCAGCCGAAGGCAAATCTCGGCGTGCCTTCGCTGGCTTGCCGCACGGCCAGCAGGTAGGGTCCGAATACGTGCTCGTCGTCATAACGATCGAAAATAGCCTGGACATTAGGCAGGCCAAGCAGCGCTTCAATGCGTTCCACCGTGACTTCCTGCAACAACTGTTGCCACACCGGCTCAACCTCGGCGACGACAGCCAGCCACTCGCGCCATGCCGTTTGCAGTATCGGCGCCTCCTCGATGTCGGCGGCGGACAGGATCCGCCACTGCGGCTCCTCTCCAAATTCGTCGGTGAATTCCACTACCAGCACTGGGTCAGGCTTGAGGCCAAGCATGCGGCTTAGCCATCCCTGCTCAGGCATGGCGAGCTGCATGGAATAACGGCAGTCGCCGGTTTCAAAATAGACGCCGCCAAGAAATTCTCCGATCGGGAAACTCAAGCTAAAGTATGGATCCGTGTTCACCTGCATCAGTTTCTTGAGCGGAGGCCCTTCGCGCAATGGCGTCTGCATCAGATTTTGCAAATTGGCGGGTGTGATGGCGTCCGAATCCATGCTTGCCGGCCAGGGAAGTCGCGGCGCACGCGGCGCCAGCACCGGCTTGCCTTCACGCACGGCCTCGCAGAATTTATGTCGCGCCAGACAGTCGCTCAAGTCGTCAGACGCGATACAGTCTGGACGGATGAGTTCCTTTGGAAACCAGGGCAGCAAGGTTGCGCTGCACGGGGGTGGCGGCAAGGCGTCATAGGAATCGTCGTCCCAGTGCGCCACGGTGACGCTGAGGCCACCTTCAAGCTGGTAGTCATATTCATCGGTTGCCAGCCAAAACTGCGCACCGGCCGGGCCTTCGACAGTAATCGAGCCATAACTGTACGCGCCCCAAAACAGCCCGTAGACTTCCAGCCTGCCGCACACGTATATCTCTGGACCGCCGACGATCACATGCCCAGCCTCCAGATCTCCCAGCACGACCACGCCGGCGGCGCCATATGTAAAGGCGTTATAGATCGCTCCGGCGACAGCCAGATTGCCGGTCGCCAGCACCAGTGAAATGTCCTGCTGCTCCCAAACATCCTCTTCCCGCTGATGTTGCTGCCCAAAACAGTCGAGAACGGCATTGAGATCCAACGCAGCAAGTTCGCTGTCTCCCTCCAGCAGCAGCACCAGACTCTGCGCAAATAGTTCGGCATGGGCACGGTACCAGCAGGCTTCCGGCAAGCGGTCGACGACTTGTGAGAAAGGAAGGATCTGGGGCGTTGCGGTATTCAAACCGTCCTTGGTCATGCATGTCTCCTAAAATGGGGCCGGGTTCACTTCCGTCGAACCGGACAATGAAGTGGCCGTATACCCACACCGAATCTAAAGACATAGCCTTGAAAAGCTTAAATTTCAAATCAGTGGTTTATCTGTCGAAAAATTAAAAATCCAGCGCAGCCCGTGCCGCGGGTCGGTCCACCATACTGAAGGACATGAAGCTGCGTTTTATGATTCCTCTTTGCTGTGATGCCAGTAGAGATATGCCAGGCCGACAGGTGCGACGAATATCGCCATACTCCAGCAAATCGCCATGGTCACCAGCTTCACAAAAAGCAACAGCAAAGCGTTGGTCAGGAACACGTTCCGGCCCATGATGAAATTCACGATGCTTTCGTAAACAAAGCGGGAATAAGGGTAAAGCAAAGTGTTAACTACAAGAAAAACAATCATTGCCGCTTGCATCGAATGATTTCCTTTGTTCGACACAAAAAAATACAGAGCGGGGAAAATCAACCCGAATACAAATTGGCGAAAGTAATATTGAGGCGACAGCCCTCCGAAAGTTTTTGCGATGACTGGATGCATGCCGATTTTTCTCCGTAGTTAAAATTAAGTCATTTTTAAATTTCGTTCGATCTCCGGCAAGGCATCAAGAGCAGCAAGTCGCATTTCCACCTGCTGGGCTTGCTTGATGTGCTGGGGATTGCGAAGATCGAAGATGTCGCCCACGGCGATGACGATGGAGCCGTGACAGTTGGGCAATGGGATAACTTCGGCGGCTTCCGGGATATCTTGAGGTTTTAAGACTTTGGGAACAAAACCCATCCAGCCGAGAAACCGGGGATAGGGGAAGGGGCCGAAATCGAAGCTGTACTGATCAGTGCCGCGGTCGCCATCTTTCCTAGGATGCTGCTCAACATCAAGCGACGCAAATTCAAGGGATGCGGGATTCAGATGCGACACCGCGTTGAGAATGTTCTTCATCCGTTCGGTGAGCTTGCTTGGCCAGGCGAGATCGGGGGTATGGATATGTAGCTGAATTCTCCCCCCACCCGGTTTGAATCTCAGTGTACAAATACCCTCCTCTGTATCGTAGGCTTTCTCATCCTTGGCGCTGGTCAGCGTTACTTCAAACCCAAATGGATATTCAGGCAATATCCCGATCGCAGACCATGCCCTGATGTGTTCAGCCAAATCATGCCTGGCTCGCGCCAGAAATTGAACAGAGTCAGACACGGCTACCAGACGACCTTTTTTACCTGGAGTGACGTACCATTCGGGGATCGGCAGAAATGGGCGCATGGCGGCGAGAAGCTGAGTCACCCTTTCATGACCCTCTTCCACGGATAAAGGCTCTTCTTTTACAGTGAAAGTAAAGCTGATATTCATTGAATACCTCGCAAATGGGATGGAACGGCGCGTGTCGGACATCCATCGCTGGGACGCCAGATTTTTTTGTCGCTACTTCATAGGACTTTAAGGCTTCAATAACGAAGCAAGGCTACGCTGAAATTACCCCTCAAAATCAGGCTCAATCCCCGGCGAGGCATCGAGATCAACAAGTCGCATTTCGACTTGCTGGGCTGCTTCATGTACCGGGGATTGCGAAGCTCGAGATGAGCGCCAGGCTATTTCAGATAATCTGTAAGCAAGGCGCCAGCGCTGCTGGCCTCAGATAGGGAGCCGTCATATCCGACGTCAATTAGCTGCGGCTCACCTGGCAGACGCAGTTCCCCCGTGCCGCCGCGCACGGTGAGCACGACGATTTTGTTCTCACCCGATCCAATGGAATAACTCACCTCTGTGCGCGTCTTCTGGACATCCATTTTCTGGATCTTCAACTGCCAATCGTGATCGATGCCGTCGATTTGCACCAATGCCTGATTGGCGGAGCGCTCACCAACGCGAAGTGTCCACACTTTTTCGCCCTGCGTTCCGCGATAAGCTTTCACCTTATCTGCGATCGGTGGCCGCGCCTGTTCTGCCATGGCTGGCATTACAGCAAGCATACTCAAAACAAGTGCGACACTCTTCAAATAGTTAATCATGGTCAAGCCCTTTAATTCCGGATGTTTGTTGCAGGTCATCAGCCCCGATTGACTAGGCGGATCGACCGTTGCGATAACTCTGATTTAAGGGCGCTATCCTACGTTTTCTGGTGGGCCGGGAATATAGGAAAAGTCTTAAAACTTTGCAAATCGTGAGGTGGCATCACGGACTCCTCTCAATCGGCTTCAGGCTTAAGCATCGTTCGAATTCGGTTCAGAAATTTCATTATTTTTTATCCGCATTAGTCTGTGTATTCAGTAATCCAACTGGCACTGTAATAACCTGCCGTACCGAAGATGATTCCGCCAATAAACGCGGTAAGGCGTAATAGCGAAACGTATTACACCCCACAGGACGCGGGGCGCGCCTTACCGCGTTAACAGTGCTGCCGGGTCCAGGAAGAACATACGTTTCCAGCCCTGGGTTGCGCTTGTTGCGAGCCAGGGCAGTGGCAGCAGCGACAAAACCGCGTAGTGCAAGTGCGGTGGTTTACCTGCCGCACTGCCGGTGGTGCCGACTTTGCCGACAACGTCTCCCTGATTGACAATTGACAGTGTCGTGACCCCTTTTTCTGCAAGATGAGCGTAATAGTGAATGCGCCATTTTGGTCCGAGTATGGCGACAACGTTGCCACCAATGCCGAATTGCCCTGAGTACACGACCACTCCGGTAACGGATGCGACAGCAGGTTTTCCTGCCGGAGCAAAGATGTCGATTCCTTTGTGAACCCCGGAGACGCCCCACGGGGCGTACCAGAACGACTTTCGATTCCAGTCGTGTGAAGTTGCTCCTTGAACCGGCATGACTAATTTTTCAGGAAGCAACAGGCCACCGACAACAATCGCCGCAGCAATAAAAATTATATTTTTTACGGAGCCAAATTTCATTGAAAATTCCTAACGACGGCTGAAATCAACGCGGTAAGGCGTAGGGTGTAATAGATTCTATGGTTTTCGTCAAATTTTTATGGGAACGAGATGAGGGTCGAAGCTTGATCCGTTCTTCGTCAAGATGTAAGCGATGCGCAGGATTTTGCGTGCAATGATCATGATGGCGGCAGTGGAAGCCCACCCGAGTTGACGATAGTGGGCATAGGTAGGCGCCCAAATCGGTGATTTTTCTGCTGCCATTGCCGCATTGAACAAGAGCCGTCGACCTTCCGACGGACCGCGCTTGGACAGACGCCGCCGTCCCCGCTTCTGGCCGGAGTCGCAAGGACGTGGATCCATTCCGACAAATGCTACAGCGGCATCGCTGTTTTCGAATTTGACCCGATCAAATAAATTGGCCAGCCAGGCGCTCGTTAAGGGCCCG
>NZ_FOLC01000044.1:8428-19368 GCF_900112135.1 Collimonas sp. OK412 | reverse complement strand
ATCGTTGTACGCGGTTACGAAATGAGTCGTCCGGATTGCGAGCCACCAAGGGTTGGAGCCGCTACGCGGGAGCCATAGATCTGCCCATCATTTGGACGCAAGACGGTACCGAGATGCTTCTGGGGCAGCTGCGCTGCCAGGGTGGAGCAATGCAACAACGCATCCACTTGATCCATATGGGTGACTGGTGCGATTCACGCAACCACGCTACGAAGCAAAGGGCACGAATTCAGCGACCGGACGTCACAGCGATGGCACGATTGAATCGACCTATCGCAGAACATCGCGAGTATTAAATTCGTACCCTTTACAAGGGGCGGCTAATGGGTGACCCCATTTAACTGCGTCTGCGGTGTTTGTATTTTGCGGCGTTTGTATTTGTATAGACACGATGGTAATAACGCCATGCTTAAATGTTCCTTCCCATGCCTAACAAACGCTTATAAAATAAGCACCTACTAAAATACATAACGGCGGCGAGATTGTTGATGTTTATGCAATCAGCTGCCTTTTTTCATTCTGAAATGATAGAAATCAAAGCAGTCACCCAGCGCTTCAACGGCGCGCGCGGGCCGGTCGATGCGGTTCGCAACGTTAACCTGTCGATACGCAAGGGCGAGATCTTCGGCATCATCGGCCGCAGCGGCGCCGGCAAAAGCACGCTGGTGCGCTGCCTCAACCTGCTGAACCGCCCTACTTCCGGCAGCATCGTGGTCGACGGCAAAGACCTCACAACGCTGGACGCCGAGCAGCTGCGCGGCGCGCGGCGTGAAATCGGCATGATCTTCCAGCATTTCAACCTGCTGTCGTCGCGCACCGTGTACGACAATATCGCGTTGCCGCTGGAACTGGCAGGCTTGTCCAAAAGCGAGATCGCCAAAAAAGTCACGCCGCTGCTGGAACTGGTCGGACTGACCGCGCTCAAGGACAGTTATCCCGCGCAAATCAGCGGCGGCCAGAAACAGCGCGTCGGCATCGCCCGCGCGCTGGCCAATGAACCGAAAGTCCTGCTGTCCGACGAAGCCACCTCGGCGCTCGATCCGGAAACCACCCGCTCCATCCTGGAACTGCTGCGCAAGATCAACCGCGAACTGGGCCTGACCATCGTCCTGATCACGCACCAGATGGAAGTCATCAAGATGATTTGCGACCGCATGGCGGTAATGGAAGCCGGCGAGGTGATTGAACATGGCGAAGTGCTCGAACTGTTCCGTTCGCCCAAACATGAAGTCACGCGCGCCCTGATCGGCGACGTGATTGCCCAGGAACTGCCGCAAGGCGTTTTGCAGCGCCTGCGCGCGCGGCTGGCGCAAAGCGACGCCGGCAGCGGCACCGACCACCTGTTCCGTTTTGCGTTCACCGGCTCCGGGGTCGACCAGCCGCTGCTGTCGGAAGCGGTCCGCAAATTCGACCTGGATTTCAATATCCTGCACGGCCAGATCGATGAAATACAAGGGCAGGCGTTCGGCTCGCTGGCAATCCTGGCCAACGGCACCAGCGAAAACATCAGCGCCGCCATGGCTTACCTGAGCGCGCAAGGCGTCACCGTAGAGGAGTTGAACCATGTCATCTGAAATGCTCGATCTGTTTTTGTCGTCGTTCGGGGAAACCCTGATGATGGTGGGCATCTCCGGCATACTCGGCGCCCTGCTCGGCGTGCCGCTGGGCATAGCGTTGCACCTGACCGGCCGCGACGGTGTCCTGCCGCACCCGCTGTTCAACCGCGTCGCGGGGCTGATCGTCAATGCGGTGCGCTCGACACCGTTCATCATCTTGCTGGTCGCGGTGATACCGTTCACGCGCTTTTTCGTCGGCACCTCGATCGGCACCGCCGCCGCGATTGTGCCGCTGACGATAGCCTCCGCCCCATTCATCGCGCGCCTGGTGGAAACCGCGCTGCGCGAAGTGGAGCGCGGCCTGATCGAAGCGGCGCAGGCGATGGGCGCCACCACCTGGCAGATCGTCTACAAGGTGCTGGTGCCGGAAGCCTTCGCCGGCATCGTCGCCGGCCTGACGATTACCTTCGTCAGCCTGGTCGGCTACTCGGCGATGGCCGGCGCCATCGGCGGCGGCGGCCTGGGCGACCTCGGCATACGCTACGGTTATCAGCGCTTCCTGCCGGAAGTCATGCTGCTGGTGGTGGTTATCCTGATCGTTTTTGTGCAGCTGGTGCAGACGCTGGGCGACATCCTGGTGCGTCGTCTCAGCCACCGCTGATTTTTTAAGGACCCTGCATTTGCCGTGCAGGATCCCCTGTGATTTTTGAAAGGAAGAAAATGAATCGTCGTCAATTGCTACAATTTTTTGCAGGCTTGGGCCTGTTCGCAAGCCTGGGCGCTGCTCCCGTCGGCGCTGTCTTCGCGCAAGACAAGCCGGTCAAGATCGGCGCCACCGGCGGCCCGCATGCGCAGATCCTGGAAATCGTCAAGAAAGTCGCCGCCAAGGATGGCTTGAATATCCAGGTCGTCGAATTCAGCGACTATATCCAACCCAACGCCGCGCTGGCTGCAGGCGACCTGGATGCCAACAGCTACCAGCACCTGCCTTACCTCGAAGCGCAAATCAAGGATCGCGGCTACAAGCTGGTGAACGTCGGCTACACCATCACTTTCCCGATGGGCGTGTACTCGAAGAAAATCAAATCCCTCAAGGACCTGAAAACCGGCGCCCGTGTCGGTGTTCCCAACGATCCGACCAACGGCGGCCGCGCCTTGCTGTTGCTGCAGGCGCAAGGCGTGCTGAAATTGAAAGCGGATGCCGGCTTGAAAGCCACGCCGCTGGATATCGTGGACAACCCGAAGAAACTGAAGATCGTCGAAATCGATGCGGCCCAGCTGCCACGCTCGCTGGATGACCTGGACGCGGCTGCGATCAACGGCAACTATGCCGAATCGGCCGGGCTGGATCCAACCAAGGACGGCATTGCCATCGAAGCCGCCAAGGGTCCTTACGCCAACGTCATCGCCGTGCGCAGCGCCGACAAGGACAAGCCCTGGGTAGCCAAGCTGGTCAAGGCTTACCACAGCCCTGAAGTCAAACAGTATGTCGTGACCCAGTTCAAGAGTTCCGTGATTCCAGCCTGGTAATACATAGGCAAAAGCCCGCGTTGCATAGGCAGCGCGGGCTTTTTTTTGTCCTGGCCTATCTCATCGCGGCCAGGAAACCGCTTACTGCCATCTCAAGCCGTAACCGACGCTGAGGCCGGTGTTATGGCCCGTCGAACTGACGCCGACACCCCAGGCGCTATTGCCAGTCTTGCTGACCGACCTGAACTGCAAGGACAGCGCAGCGAAACCCTGGTACGAACCGACACCGACGCCCACGCCCTTCTCGCCTCCGTACAAGGTCGGCATCACCGCCCCCGTCGCCGCCATGCTCATGGCGATACCGGAGTAGGCAATGCGCTTGACGTCGCCAATCTGGTTCTGTATGTCGCGCAGCTGGGATACGTTCACCGCGTCGGTCAGGTTGATCCCTGGCGCGACGTTCGTGATGCGGCGCTCGCTGCCGGCCGCCCCTACCGAGACCGTATTAGCCTGGTCTGCGATCGAATACGCGCCCAACGCCACCGAGCGGTTCGCCAGAGCTTGCGCACCGGCTCCCAGCGCCACCGCATCATTGCCCGAGGCCAGCGCATCGTTGCCGATAGCTACCGTCGGATCGCCGGTTGCCCTTGCGTTGTAGCCGATCGCCACCGAGCCCGCTTGCGAAGCCAGCGCGCGGAAACCGACAGCCGTGGTGTTGGTGTCGGTCGCCTGGGCATTCGAGCCGATCGCCGTTGCGCCATCCTTGGTCGCCTGCGCACACAGGCCTGTGCCGGTGGCGTCTACGCCGTTGACGCTGCCGCAGGTGGCGGCGTTCACGTTGTTGATGGCCGTGCCGCTGGTGCCCCTGGTCCGCACCGTGCCATCGCTATTGGCGCCGCCTATGGTCGTCGCGCCGACGGTGCCGCCATTGGCCGTGGCAGCATTGCTGCCATCGACCAGGGGTTTCAATGCTGTCGACAACGAAGTCGTGCCATTGGTAACGTTGTTCAGGCCAGTGGAAAGCGATGACACCTGGCTCAATCCGGTCGACAGGGATGCAATGCCTGTCGACAAGGAGGTAATCCCGGTCGAGGTCGAAGTCGACAGTGAACCTACATTGCTGGTGGTGCTGGACAGGCCGGTAGACAGAGAACCGATGTTCGAGGTAGTGCTGGAGAGGCCGGTCGACAGCGAATTGATGCTGCTGGTATTGGTCGACAGGGCTGTCGAGGTGGAGGTCGACAGCGAACCGACATTGCTGTTGGTGGTGCTCAGGCCGGTCGACAGCGAGCCGATCCCGGTCGAGGTCGATGTCGACAATGAATTCAACTGGCTGACGTTGACCGCATCGGTATTTTCCGTACCGGCTGCGACGTTGATGATCTGCCGCTCTTTACCGAAGGAACCGACCGACACTACATTAGACCGATCTGTGCCAACCACCGACTGATTGATTGAATTCGCGCCGATGGCGACGGAATTCGAACCGGCGCTCACTGTCGCATTATCCAAGCCATCCTGCTTGCCATCAGCCTTGAAGTAGTTGACGACACCCGATGTCTGCAGGTTGGAGAGGCCGGTCGACAGCGAACCCACATTGCTGGTCGCTGTGCTCAAACCGGTGGAAGTCGAGGTCGACAGCGAAACGACATTGCTGTTGGTGGTGCTCAAGCCGGTTGAAGCCGAGGTCGACAGCGAAGCGATGCCTGTGGATGTCGAGGTCGACAGCGAACTCACGTTGCTGTTGGTGGTGCTCAATCCTGTGGAAGTTGACGTCGACAAGGAATCCACATTGCTGTTGGCCGTGCTCAGGCCGGTGGAAGTCGAGGTCGACAGCGAAGTGACACTGCTGTTGGCTGTGCTCAATCCTGTTGAGGTCGAGGTAGACAGCGAGGCGATGCCGGTAGATGTCGAGGTCGACAAGGAATCCACGTTGCTGTTGGCTGTGCTCAAGCCGGTCGAGGTTGAAGTCGACAGCGAAGTGACACTGCTGTTGGCCGTGCTCAAGCCGGTCGAGGTTGAAGTCGACAGCGAAGTCACGCTGCTGTTGGCCGTGCTCAAGCCGGTCGAAGTCGAGGTCGACAGCGAGGCGATACCGGTGGAAGTCGAGGTCGACAACGATGAGACATTGCTGTTGGTGGTGCTTAAGCCGGTCGAGGTTGAAGTCGACAGTGAGGTTACGCTGCTGTTAGCCGTGCTCAAACCGGTCGAGGTTGACGTCGACAGCGAAGTGACGCTGCTGTTGGCTGTGCTCAGTCCGGTTGAAGCCGAGGTCGACAACGAAGCAATGCCGCTGGATGTCGAAGTCGACAGCGAACTCACATTGCTGTTGGTGGTGCTCAGGCCAGTCGAGGTTGAAGTCGACAATGAGGTCACGCTGCTGTTAGCCGTGCTCAAGCCGGTTGAAGTCGATGTCGACAACGACGAGACACTGCTGTTGGCTGTGCTCAATCCGGTCGAAGCCGAGGTCGAGAGCGAAGCGATGCCTGTGGATGTCGAGGTCGACAGCGAAGTCACGTTGCTGTTGGTGGTGCTCAGGCCGGTGGAAGTCGATGTCGACAAGGAATCCACATTGCTGTTGGCTGTGCTCAAGCCGGTCGAGGTAGATGTCGACAGCGAAGTCACACTGCTGTTGGCGGTGCTCAGGCCGGTCGAAGTAGAGGTCGAGAGCGAAGCGATGCCGGTAGATGTCGAGGTCGACAGCGAGCTCACATTGCTGTTGGTGGTGCTCAATCCTGTTGAAGTCGATGTCGACAAGGAGTCTACGTTGCTGTTGGCCGTGCTCAAACCGGTCGAAGTAGATGTCGACAGTGACGCCACGCTGCTGTTGGCCGTGCTCAGGCCGGTGGAGGTCGAGGTCGACAGCGAAGCGATACCTGTCGAAGTCGAAGTGGACAGTGAACTCACATTGCTGTTCGTGGTGCTTAATCCGGTCGAGGTAGATGTCGACAGCGAAGTCACACTGCTGTTGGCTGTACTCAAACCGGTCGAGGTAGATGTCGACAGCGAAGTCACACTGCTGTTGGCGGTGCTCAGGCCGGTCGAAGTAGAGGTCGAGAGCGAAGCGATGCCGGTAGATGTCGAGGTCGACAGCGAGCTCACATTGCTGTTGGTGGTGCTCAATCCTGTTGAAGTCGATGTCGACAACGACGAGACACCGCTGTTGGCTGTGCTCAGGCCGGTCGAGGTAGATGTCGACAGCGAAGTCACGCTGCTGTTGGCCGTGCTCAGGCCGGTCGAAGTCGAGGTCGACAGCGAAGCGATGCCGGTGGATGTCGACGTCGACAGCGACGAGACACTGCTGTTGGTTGTGCTCAGGCCGGTCGAGGTTGAAGTCGACAACGAAGTCACGCTGCTGTTGGCCGTGCTCAATCCGGTGGAAGTCGAGGTCGACAACGAAGTCACGCTGCTGTTGGCCGTGCTCAGGCCGGTCGAAGCCGAGGTCGACAGCGAAGCGATGCCGGTGGATGTCGATGTCGACAGCGACGAGACACTGCTGTTGGTGGTGCTCAAGCCGGTCGAGGTTGAAGTCGACAGCGAAGTGACGCTGCTGCTGGCCGTGCTCAATCCGGTGGAAGTTGAGGTCGACAGTGAAGTCACGCTGCTGTTGGCAGTGCTCAGGCCGGTGGAGGTCGAGGTCGACAACGAAGCGATGCCGGTGGAGGCCGAGGTCGACAGCGACGAGACATTGCTGTTGGCCGTACTCAAACCGCTTGATGTGGTGGTCGACAGCGAATTCAGCTGGCTGACATTCACGGCGTCGGTGTTGGCTGTGCCTGCAGCCAGGTTGGTAATCTTCTGGCCGCTATTGTCTATGCCATTGGTGGTGGTTGCACCGGTAACGGTAAGTCCGGCTGTCGTGATCCCGGTCGACAGCGAAGCGACCGTTGTGCTCAAGCCTGTGGACAAGGATGTCACGCCGCTCTGGGCGGTGCTGATGCCGCTTGACGTCGAGGTCGACAGCGATGTGACGTTGTTGTTAGTGGTGCTCAGGCCGGTCGATGTGGAAGTCGACAGCGATGTGACGTTGCTATTGGTGGTGCTCAATCCGGTCGAAGCGGAGGTCGACAACGAAACAATCCCGGTCGAGGCGGAGGTCGACAGTGACGTCACATTGCTATTGGCCGTACTCAAGCCGGTAGAGGCCGACGTCGACAGCGAAGTCATACCAGTCGAAGCGGAAGTCGATAGCGACGAGACATTGCTGTTGGCAGTGCTCAGGCCGGTGGAGGTCGACGTCGACAGCGAAGCGATGCCGGTGGAGGTCGAAGTCGACAGCGACGAGACATTGCTGTTGGCAGTGCTCAGGCCGGTAGATGTCGACGTCGACAGCGAAGCGATGCCGGTGGAGGTTGAAGTCGATAACGACGAGACATTGCTGTTGGCAGCGCTCAAGCCGGTGGATGTTGAAGTCGACAGCGAAGCGATGCCGGTGGAGGTTGAAGTCGATAACGACGAGACATTGCTGTTGGCAGCGCTCAAGCCGGTCGAAGTCGAGGTCGACAGTGAAGCGACGCCAGTGGATGTCGAGGTCGACAACGACGAGACACTGCTGTTGGCAGTGCTCAAGCCGGTGGATGTCGAGGTCGACAGCGAAGCAATGCCAGTGGAAGTCGAAGTCGACAACGACGAGACACTGCTGTTGGCGGTGCTCAAGCCAGTCGACGCCGAAGTCGACAATGACACAATGCCAGTGGATGCCGAAGTCGACAACGACGAGACACTGCTGTTGGCGGTACTCAAGCCAGTCGACGCCGAAGTCGACAATGACACAATGCCGGTAGAAGCCGAAGTCGACAGCGACGAGACACTGCTGTTGGTGCTGCTCAAGCCAGTCGACGCCGAAGTCGACAATGACACAATGCCGGTAGAAGCCGAAGTCGACAGCGACGAGACACTGCTGTTGGTGGTGCTCAAGCCAGTCGACGCCGAAGTCGACAATGACACAATGCCGGTAGAAGCCGAAGTCGACAGCGATGTGACGCCGCTGTTGGTGGTACTCAGGCCAGTCGACGCCGAAGTCGACAGCGAAACAATGCCGGTAGAAACCGAGGTCGACAGCGAAGCTGCACTGCTATTGGTCGTGCTCAAGCCGGTCGAGGTTGAAGTCGAGAGCGATTTCACATTGCTGCCGGTGGTGCTCAAGCCGGTGGAAACCGACGTAGACAGAGAGGTGATGCCGGTCGACAGGCTGCTCACCCCCGTGCTCAATTGCGCCACGGTCGCTATATCCTGCTGCGCCGAGCCGTCCGCGACATTGGTAATGCGGCGCAATGCCGCGGCCGATCCCACCGAGACTTCAGAAGCCGGCGCTGCCGAATTCGTCAGGAAACCGGTGCCGGTCGGTGCAGCTGCCCCGGTGGTCGAGCCGGCGCCAAGCGCCACGCTGTTGGCATATGACGCCGTAGCGCCGCGTCCCAGCGCCACGCCCGAAGTCGCCCCTGTCGCCACCGACGACTCGCCGCCTATGGCCAGTCCGTCTGTTGCCAGGGCTTGCGCGCCTTTGGTGGCATTACCGCCGATCGCCACCGCGCCGGCCGCCCCGGCCTGGGTTGAGTTGGCGATGGTCGGCGCCGTGGTGCTGCCGCCGGAACCGATGGCGACAGTATTGGTTTGTGTCGCCTGGCTCAGCAAACCGAGTGCTACGCTGCTGGTGCCTGAAGCGGTCGCTTGCACGCCGACAGCGGTAGCTTGCGTCCCGGCCTGTGCCATGAAGCCCATTGCCGTGCCGTAGTTGCCTTTGACCTGGGTGCCCGTCCCGAACAGTGTCACGGCGGTAAAACCACCTCCGCTCGCGCCGCAACCCGCAACGATCGAATAATAGTTGCTGCCATCGGTCTGGTACATGGTCGCAGCGCCAGGTGCGGTAAACACCGTGCCGTCCAGGCCTGTGTATGAAGGACCGCAACCGGAACCGCCGCCGTTGGCGATAGTCGCGGCATATCCTGACAAAGGCAGCGCCAGCGTCAGCGCCAGCACCGATGCCTTGAGCGGAAGCCGGCCTGCCAGGAGCGCTTCCCACACCGCGCCTTGCGCCGCAGCCGGCGCGCTCGCCGAACGGCTGGAACCGGATCGTTTGCCCTTGGCGGCAGCAAGCTCCGAGACCGCAATCCAGGCCCCCAGGACTTGGCTGTAGACAGTGCGGTAGATTTTATTCATGGTTGGCTCTATACAAAATAACTACGGTTTGCGATAAGGGATCAAGCGGCACGATTTATTTCCACTTGAAGCCGTAGCCAGCGCTGAAGCCTGTCGCACTGCCGGTGGTGCTGGCGCCGGCTCCCCAGGCGCTCTGCCCGGTCTTGCTGATCGCCTTGAACTGCAAGGCCAACGCACCGTAACCCTGGTAAGAACCAAGACCCACGCCTACTCCCTTGTCGCCCGCATCCAGGGGCGGCATTACCGCACCCGACAAAGCCATGCTCATGGCGATACCGGAGTAGGCAATGCGCTTGACGTCGCCCAGCTGGTTCTGCACATCGCGCAGCTGGGATACGTTCACTGCATCGGTCGGGTTGACGCCTGGCGCGACATTCGTGATGCGGCGCTCGTTGCCGGCAGAGCCGACCGACACCGTGTTGTCCTGGTCCGCTACCGAATACGCACCCAGCGCTACCGAACGGTTCGCCGTAGCTTGCGCGCCGGCGCCTGTCGCTACCGCGTCATTACCCGACGCCAATGAATTCTGGCCAATCGCTACCGTCGGATCGCCGGTCGCCCGGGCATTGTTGCCAATCGCCACCGAACCGGCTTGCGAAGCCAGCGCACGGAAACCGACTGCCGTGGTGTTGGTGTCGGTCGCCTGCGCATTCGAGCCGATCGCCGTTGCGCCATCCTTGGTCGCCTGCGCACACAGGCCTGTGCCGGTGGCGTCTATGCCGTTGACGCTGCTGCAGGTGGCGGCGTTCACATTATTGATCGCCGTGCCGCTGGTGCCGCGGGTCCGCACCGTGCCGTCGCTATTGGCGCCGCCTATGGTGGTCGCGCCGATGGTGGCGCCATTGGCCGCGGCAGCATTGCTGCTATCGACCAGCGGTTTCAATGCTGTCGACAACGAAGTCGCACCATTGGTAACGTTGTTCAGGCCAGTGGAAAGCGATGACACCTGGCTCAATCCGGTCGACAGGGAAGAAATGCCCGTCGACAGCGAGGCAATCCCGGTCGAGGTTGACGTCGACAGCGAACTCACATTGCTATTCGTCGTCGACAGGCCGGTCGACAGCGATCCGACGTTCGAGGTAGTGCTGGACAGGCCGGTCGACAGCGAATTGATGCTGCTGGTATTGGTCGACAGGGCCGTCGAGGTGGAGGTCGACAGCGAACCGACATTGCTGTTGGTGGTGCTCAGGCCGGTCGACAGCGAGCCGATCCCGGTCGAGGTCGATGTCGACAGCGAATTGAGCTGGCTGACGTTGACCGCATCGGTGTTCTCCGTACCGGCTGCGACGTTGATGATCTGCCGCTCTTTACCGAATGAGCCGACCGACACCACATTAGGCCGATCCGTGCCAACCACCGACTGGTTGATCGAATTCGCACCGATGGCCACAGAATTCGAACCGGCGCTTACCTTCGCATCATCCAGGCCATCCTGCTTGCCGTCTGCTTTGAAGTAGTTGGCAACGCCCGATGTTTGCAGGTTGGAGAGTCCGGTCGACAGCGAACCCACATTGCTGTTCACCGTGCTCAATCCGGCTGAAGTCGAGGTCGACAGCGAACTCACGTTGCTGTTGGTGGTGCTCAGGCCGGTCGAGGCTGAAGTCGACAAGGAAGCAATTCCCGTCGACGTTGAGGTCGACAAGGAATCCACATTGCTGTTGGTGGTGCTCAGGCCGGTGGAAGTCGAAGTCGACAGCGAAGCCACGTTGCTGTTGGTGGTGCTCAACCCGGTCGAGGTTGAAGTCGACAGCGAAG
>NZ_FOLC01000044.1:0-7167 GCF_900112135.1 Collimonas sp. OK412 | reverse complement strand
GTCGACAGCGAAGCCACGTTGCTGTTGGTGGTGCTCAAGCCGGTGGATGTCGAGGTCGACAACGATGTGACACTGCTATTGGTCGTGCTCAGGCCGGTGGAGGTCGAGGTCGACAACGATGTGACACTGCTATTGGTCGTGCTCAGGCCTGTGGAGGTCGAGGTCGACAGCGATGCGATGCCTGTCGAAGTCGAGGTCGACAAGGAAGCCACGTTGCTGTTGGCTGTACTCAGGCCGGTGGAGGTCGAAGTTGACAGCGATGTGACACTGCTGTTGGTGGTGCTCAGACCGGTGGAGGTCGAGGTTGACAGCGATGTGACACTGCTGTTGGTCGTGCTCAGCCCCGTTGATGTCGAGGTCGACAGCGAAGCGATGCCGGTGGATGTCGAGGTCGACAACGACGAGACATTGCTATTGGCCGTGCTCAAACCGCTTGATGTCGTGGTCGACAGCGAATTCAGCTGGCTGACATTCACGGCGTCGGTGTCTGCCGTACCTGCAGCCAGGTTAGTAATCTTCTGGCCGCTATTGTCTATGCCATTGGTGGTGGTTGCGCCGGTAACGGTAAGGCCAGCGGTCGTGATGCCGGTCGACAGCGAAGCAACCGTCGTGCTCAAGCCTGTGGACAAGGATGTCACGCCGCTCTGGGCGGTGCTGATGCCGGTCGACGTCGAGGTCGACAGCGATGTGACGTTGCTGTTGGCTGTACTCAGGCCGGTGGAGGCCGACGTCGACAGCGAAGCCACTCCGCTGTTGGCTGTGCTCAAGCCGGTCGAGGTGGAAGTCGACAGAGAGGCGATGCCGGTGGACGTCGATGTCGACAACGACGAGACACCGCTGTTGGCGGTGCTCAACCCGGTCGAAGTCGACGTCGACAGCGAAGCGATGCCGGTGGATGTCGAGGTCGACAACGACGAGACACTGCTATTGGTGGTGCTCAAGCCGGTCGACGCTGAAGTCGACAGCGAAACAATTCCGGTCGAGGTTGAAGTCGACAGCGATGCGACGCTGCTGTTGGTGGTGCTCAAGCCGGTCGACGCTGAAGTCGACAGCGAAACAATGCCGGTCGACGCCGAGGTCGACAGCGAACTCACGCTGCTGTTGGTCGTGCTCAAACCCGTCGACGCCGAAGTCGACAGCGAGACAATGCCGGTCGACGCCGAGGTCGACAGCGATGTGACGCTGCTGTTGGTGGTGCTCAAGCCAGTCGAGGCCGAAGTCGACAGTGAAACAATGCCGGTCGAAGCCGAGGTCGACAGCGAACTTACGCTGCTGTTGGTGGTGCTCAAGCCAGTTGATGCCGAAGTCGACAGCGAGACAATGCCGGTCGAAGCCGAAGTCGACAGCGATGAAACATTGCTGTTGGTGGTGCTCAAACCAGTCGACGCCGAAGTAGACAGCGAAACAATGCCGGTCGAAGCCGAAGTCGACAGCGAACTCACGTTGCTGTTGGTGGTGCTCAAGCCGGTCGAGGTTGAAGTCGACAGCGAAGCGATGCCGGTCGAAGTCGAAGTCGACAGCGACGCGACGTTGCTGTTGGCGGTGCTCAAGCCAGTCGAGGTCGATGTCGACAGCGAAGCAACACCGGTTGACGTCGAAGTCGACAATGACGCCACGTTGCTGTTGGCAGTGCTCAGGCCGGTCGAAGTCGAGGTCGACAGCGATGCAATTCCGGTGGAAGTGGATGTCGACAGCGAGGTGACATTGCTATTGGCCGTGCTCAACCCGGTTGAACTCGAGGTCGACAGCGACGATACGCTGCTGTTGGCCGTACTCAAGCCGGTGGAAGCCGAGGTTGACAGGGAGCTGATCCCGGTCGACAGGCTGCTCGCGCCTGTGCTCAATTGCGCCACGGTCACTGCATCCTGCTGCGCCGAACCATCGGCAACATTGCTGATGCGCCGAAGTGCAGCGGCAGAGCCGACAGAAACCTCGGAAAGCGGTGCGGCTGTGCCTGTCAGGAAACCGGTGCCGGTCGGTGCTGCTGCCCCGGTGGTCGAGCCGGCGCCGAGCGCCACGCTGTTGGTGTATGACGCCGTAGCGCCGCGCCCCAGCGCCACACCCGAAGTAGCCAATGAGGCCACCGATGACTCGCCGCCTATGGCCACCCCGTCCGTAGCCAGCGCTTGCGCGCCTTTAGTCGCGTTGCCGCCAATCGCCACCGCACCGGTCCCACCGGCCGTGGTGGAATTGCCGATGGTCGGCGCGGTGCTGCTGCCGCCGGAACCGATGGCGACACTATTGGTTTGCGTCGCCTGGCTCAGCAAGCCGACCGCCACGCTGCTGTTTCCTGTGGCTGTCGCCTGCACACCCACCGCCGTCGCTTGCGTGCCAGCCACGCTCATGAAGCCGTTTGCGGTGCCGTAATTTCCCGTAACCTGCGTGCCGGACCCAAACAAGGTCACGCCAGTCTTGCCATTACCGTTGGCGCCGCAGCCTGTAACCGTTGAATAGTATCCGCTGCCATCGGTAAAAGTGCCCGTGGTATTCGTGCCGTCCAGGCCGGTGAAGGTAAGTCCTATATTGGTATTGCAGCCAACCGGCGTAATGGTGGATGCATATCCAGACAGCGGCAGCGCCAATGCCAGCGCCAGTACCGACGTCTTTAAGGGGAAATCCCTGCTCAGCAGATATCTCCAGCCGGTATCCCCTGCCGAAGCAGGCATGCTTGCGGAACGGCTCGAACCTGTTTGCTTGCCCTTTGCGGAGACCAGTTCCGAGACGGCAACCCAGGTACCCAGGATCTGGCTGTAGACGGTGCGGTAAATTTTATTCATGGTTGGCTCTATACGAAAGTAGGTACGGCTTGCAGCTGGGGATCAGATTGATCGCGCAGGAAAAATGGGAAAACTAGACGGCGAACAGATAGCGGACAGCGGACAGCAAGTGCTCGGTGCCGTACAAGAAAAACAACATGCCTAGGGGAAACAGCAAAGCCAGGCCGGCAAGGCCAAGGGCTGGCGCAACGTCAAAAGTCACACTTCCAAATGATGGCGGCTTGGTACCGGACACCCGATGCAATTTGTTCATTTCTTCCTCCCAGGAAGCTAAGCGTTGCTATTACCGCAAAGAACTCTTTAATCACATCAGGGTGGTGAGACGAAGTGACCTGGTCACGTTCATTCTCAACTGCCGCTATCAAGAGCTCAGACAATTCATAAGACAGCCGCAATTTATCACCGCCTCTTGTTCCATTTTTCGCAACTTAACAATGTTTGACACTGTGTAACATTGGTTCACACATTAGTTCCTGTATGGCAATTTTGTGTCTCGCGGGCACCACTAAACCAGCCATATCGACCATGTTGTTTTGATATTTTTTTTGAAAAACAATTGTCAAATCGTTTTTCAGGCGCCTGTGCCGGCAGAATTCAAAACGATAAAAAACCCGCAATAACTTAAAGTCATTGCGGGTTTTTTTTGAGTACCGGCTGCCTGTTTCTTATTGCATCCCGGACTGGGTGGAGCGGCGGCCTGTGTGGCCGATCACCACAACTTGAAGTCGACCCCGGCCGATACCCCCCAGACACTGCCTGTGGTGCTCACGCCAACACCCCAGGTATTGTTACCGCTGCTGGTTTTTGCCCTGAATTGCAATGCAAGCGCACCATAACCCTGGTAAGAGCCGATACCCACTCCCATCCGCCCTTCGCCTCGTTCCAGCGCCGTGGTCACGGCTCCCGCCATCGCCATGCTCATGGCGACACCTGAGTAAGCAATTCGCTGCACATTGCCAATCTGGTTTTGTACGCTATTGAGCTGCGATACATTCACGGCGTCGGTAGGATTGACCCCTGGCGCCACATTGGTGACACGGCGCTCGTTGCCGGCGGAACCGACCGAGACCGTATTAGGCTGGTCTGCCACCGAATACGCACCCAGCGCCACCGAACGGTTCGCCGTAGCTTGCGCGCCGGCGCCCATCGCTACCGCGTCATTGCCCGAGGCCAGCGCATTGTTACCGATAGCCACCGTCGGATCGCCGGTTGCCCTTGCGTTGTAGCCGATCGCCACCGAACCGGCTTGCGAAGCCAGCGCGCGGAAGCCCACGGCGGTAGCGTTGGTGTCGGTCGCCTGGGCATTCGAACCGATCGCCGTGGCGCCATCCTTGGTCGCCTGCGCGCACAGGCCGGTGCCGGTGGCGTCCACGCCACTGACGCTGCTGCAGGTGGCGGCGTTCACACTGCTGATCGCCGTGCCGCTGGTGCCGCGGGTTTGGACCGTGCCGTTGCTGTTGGCGCCGCCTATGGTGGTGGAGCCGACCGTGGCGCCATTGGCCGCGGCGGCAGCGGCCCCGTCAACCAATGGCTTCAACGATGTCGACAACGAAGTCGTGCCGTTGGTAATGTTGCTCAAGCCGGTGGAAAGCGACGTTACCTGGCTCAGCCCGGTCGACAACGATGAAATTCCCGTCGACAAGGAGGAAATCCCGGTCGATGTCGACGTCGACAGCGAACTCACATTGCTGGTGGTGGTAGACAGGCCGGTCGACAGGGAACCGATGTTCGAGGTAGTGCTGGACAGGCCGGTCGACAGCGAATTGATGCTGCTGGTGTTGGTCGACAAGGCTGTCGAGGTTGAGGTCGACAGCGAACCGACATTGCTGTTGGTGGTGCTCAGGCCGGTCGACGTCGAGGTCGACAGCGATGCCATGCCGGACGAGGTCGCGGTCGACAACGATGTCAGCTGGTTGACATTGACCGCATCGGTACCCGCCGTGCCGGCCGCCAGGTTGGTGATTTTCTGGCCGCTGTTGTTGATGCCGTTGGTGATGGTCTGCCCGGTTACCGTCAATCCGCCGGTAGTGATGCCGGTCGACAGCGAGGTGATCGTCGTGCTCAGGCCGGTAGACAGCGACGACACGCCGCTTTGCGCAGTGCTGATGCCGGTCGAGGTAGAGGTCGACAACGACTCGACGTTGCTGACGGCGGCGCTCAGGCTGGTCGAGGTAGAGGTCGACAACGATGCAATGCCGGTTGAGGTCGAGGTCGACAGCGAGGCGACATTACTGTTGGCTGTACTTAAACCGGTGGAGTTTGAAGTCGACAACGATGCGATACCAGTCGATGTAGACGTCGACAGCGATGCCACATTGCTGTTGGCGGTGCTCACGCCCGTAGACGTCGAGGTCGACAAGGATGAAACATTGCTGTTCGTTGTGCTCAAGCCGGTTGAGGTCGATGTGGACAAGGAATCCACATTGCTGCTGACCGTGCTCAGGCCAGTCGAGGTTGAAGTCGACAACGATGAAACATTACTGTTGGTTGTGCTCAAACCAGTTGAGGACGATGTTGACAGTGATGAGACGCTGCTGCTGGTCGTGCTCAGGCCGGTAGACAAGGAGCCAATATTACTGGTCGTTGCACTCAGCCCCGTCGACAGCGACGAGACATTGCTGTTGGTAGTACTCAGGCCAGTCGACAAGGAGCCAATATTGCTGGTCGTCGCGCTCAGTCCCGTCGACAGCGACGAGACGTTGCTGTTAGTCGTGCTCAGGCCTGTCGAAGTTGACGTCGACAGCGAGGCGATGCCGGTAGATGTCGAAGTCGACAACGATGAAACATTGCTGTCGGTCGTGCTCAAGCCAGTCGAGGCGGAAGTCGACAGCGAAGACACGCTGCTGTTAGCCGTGCTCAGGCCGGTCGACAAGGAGCCAATATTGCTGGTCGTCGCGCTCAGCCCCGTCGACAGCGACGAGACATTGCTATTGGTAGTACTCAGGCCAGTCGACAACGAGCCAATGTTGCTGGTCGTTGCGCTCAGTCCCGTCGACAGCGACGAGACATTGCTGTTAGTGGTGCTCAGGCCGGTAGATGTCGACGTCGACAAGGAGTCTATATTGCTGCTGACTGTACTCAGGCCGGTCGAGGTTGAAGTCGACAACGATGAAACATTGCTGTTGGTGGTGCTCAGGCCAGTTGAAGACGATGTTGACAGTGATGAGACGCTGCTGTTGGCAGTGCTCAGGCCAGTCGACAAGGAACCAATATTGCTGGTCGTTGCGCTCAACCCTGTCGACAGCGATGAGACATTGCTGTTAGTCGTGCTCAGGCCTGTCGAAGTCGAAGTCGATAGCGATGAGACATTGCTGTTGGTGGTGCTCAGGCCAGTCGACAAAGAGCCAATATTGCTGGTCGTAGCGCTCAACCCCGTCGACAGCGATGAGACGTTGCTGTTAGTAGTGCTCAAACCAGTTGAAGACGATGTCGACAGTGATGAGACGCTGCTGCTGGCAGTGCTCAGGCCAGTCGACAATGAGCCAATATTGCTGGTCGTTGCGCTCAGCCCCGTCGACAGCGATGAGACATTGCTGTTAGTGGTACTCAGGCCAGTCGAGGTTGATGTCGACAGCGACGCTACATTGCTATTGGTGGTGCTCAGGCCAGTCGACAAAGAGTCAATATTGCTGGTCGTTGCGCTCAACCCCGTCGACAGCGATGAGACGTTGCTGTTAGTGGTGCTCAGGCCGGTCGAGGTTGATGTCGACAGCGATGCCACATTGCTGTTAGCGGTGCTCAGGCCGGTCGACGCGGAAGTCGACAGCGAAGACACGTTGCTGTTAGTGGTGCTCAGGCCGGTAGACGTCGACGTCGACAAGGAATCCACATTGCTGCCGACCGTACTCAAACCAGTTGAAGACGATGTTGACAGCGACGAGACGCTGCTGTTGGTAGTGCTCAGGCCAGTCGAAGCTGAAGTCGACAGCGAGGCGATGCCGGTAGATGTCGAGGTCGATAACGATGAAGCATTGCTGTTAGTAGTGCTTAGACCGGTCGAAGTTGAAGTCGACAGCGACGCCACATTGCTATTAGTGGTGCTCAGGCCGGTCGACAAGGAGCCAATATTGCTGGTCGTTGCGCTCAGCCCCGTCGACAGGGACGAGACATTGCTATTGGTCGTGCTCAAACCAGTCGAGGTTGAAGTCGACAACGAGGCGATGCCGGTAGATGTCGAGGTCGACAACGATGAAACATTGCTGTTCGCTGTGCTCAAGCCAGTTGACGTCGATGTGGAGAGCGACGAGACACTGCTATTCGTCGTACTCAGACCAGTCGAGGTTGAAGTAGACAACGAGGCGATGCCGGTGGACGTCGATGTCGACAGCGAAGACACGTTGCTGTTAGTCGTGCTCAAACCAGTCGAAGTCGATGTGGAGAGCGACGAGAC
>NZ_FOLC01000039.1 GCF_900112135.1 Collimonas sp. OK412 | reverse complement strand
CTTTACCCAGCACGAAACCCGGCAGCAAGTCTTCCGTCATGGTCAAGGCCTGCGCCGCCAGCAGCATCTCGACGCCGATGATGTATTGCGTATTGGCCACCACCGTGGCCGCCTTGCGCGCGCACCAGGTCGAGTTCGAGACGTGGTCTTCGCTGTTGCCCTTGGCCGGGATGCTGTCGACGCTGCCCGGCATGCACAGGGTGCGGTTTTCCATCACCAGCGAACTGAGCGAACATTGCACCACCGGATAACCGGTGTTGACGCCGCGCACGCCGCTCATCAGGTTGCGCGGCAAGCCCCATGACAGGGTCGGGTCGATCAGGCGCGCCACGCGCCGTTCGCAGATGCTGCCGAGGTCGGTGACCGCCATCGCCAGCAGGTCCATCGCCTGCGCCAGGTACTGGCCGTGGAAATTGCCGCCCGAGATGATTTCGAAGCCGCCGCCTTCTTTGTCGAAAATCAGCGGATTGTCGGTGGCCGAGTTGATTTCCTTGTCGACGATGTTGTCGATGTAGTCCAGCGCATCGAACACCGGGCCGTAGACTTGCGGCGAGCAGCGCAGCGAATAGACGTCCTGGATGCGGGCGGTGTAGGGAATGTCGGTGCGGCGCAGCTCTTCCGGGAACTGCACGGCGCGCGCCTCATGCGTGGTGCGGGTCGAACCCGACAGCAGCTTGCGGATGATGGCGGCGGTCTTGATCTGGCCGGCGTGCGGACGGGCTTGCTGGATGCGGTGGTCGAACGCCGCCATCTCGGCGCGCATCGCTTCCAGGGTCAGGCCCAGCGACAGGCAGGCGTCGCTCAGCAGGTTGCGGGCGTCATGCGCCACCAGCACGGCCACCGCCAGCGACGCGGTGCAACCGTTGATCAGGGCCGAGGCGTCCTTGGCCTTGAGGTCGAACTTGACCGGGCCGACGCCGGACTTGGTGATCGCCTCAGGCGCGCTCATGCGCTGGCCCTGGTACATCACTTCGGCTTCGTCGAAACCGGCAATCGCAGCGGCCAGGTAGGACAGTGGCGCGAGATCGCCGGAGGCGCCGACCGACCCCTTTTGCGGCATGACCGGATGGATGCCGGCGTTCAGGAAAGCCAGCAGCCGATCCACCACTTCCACCCGCGGCGCCGAATAGTTGCTGGCGAAGGCGTTGGCGCGCAACAGCATGGTGGCGCGGCTGACTTCTTCCGAGAACGGTTCGCCGATGCCGGCGCAGTGGGCCTTGATCAGCTGGGTCTGGAACAGTGCGATATGCTCGACCTTGATCCGGGTATCTTTCAGCAGGCCGACGCCAGTGTTGAAGCTGTACATCATCGGCGCTTCGTCGTGCATCCAGGTCGATTCGATGTAGTCGCGGCTTTCTTTCAGGGCAGCGCGGGAAGAGTCGGCCAGCGCAACCGGCAGGTGCGGCGCGCGGGCGACGTCGACCACTTGCTGGGCGGTCAGGTTGAAGCCGTCGATGGTGATGGTGGTAGTAGTCATGTTCAAGTCCAAGGTGGATTAGCGTTTAAAATTTTCGACAAAGCGGCTGAACGCCTGGGCGGCGAGGGCGGCGTCGTCGGCTGTCATGATTTCATCGGGATGATGGCTGATGCCGCCGTTGCCGCAGCGGACGAACAGCATCGCCACATCGGCGATGGCGGCCATCGCCATGGCGTCGTGGCCGGCGCCGGACGGCAAATGTTTCGGCGCCGAGCCGCCGGCTTCGATCGCGGCCGCCAGCTGCTGCTGCAGCCACGGCGCGCAGGGCACGCTGGACGCTTCGTGGGTCTTGCGGGTGTGGACCGCGACATTGCGGCGCTGGCCGACCTGTTCGATCCTGGCCAGCACATCGGCCACCGCTGCCTGCCTTGTCTCGTCTTGTTCGGCGCGGATGTCGATGGAGAACAGCGCCTTGCCCGGCACCACGTTGGCGGCGCCGTTCGGCACGTTGAACTGGCCGACCGTGCCCACCAGCCCGCGTGTGCCATGGCAGCGCTGTTCGATGTACAGGCCGATTTCGGCGGCCGCCATGGCGGCGTCGCGCCGCATGTCCATCGGCACGGTGCCGGCGTGGCCGGCCAGGCCTTCAATCTCCACCATGAAGCGCGATGCGCCGGAGATGGCGGTCACCACGCCCAGCGGCAGGTCTTGGTTGAGCAGCACCGGCCCTTGCTCGATATGCACTTCGACGAACGCCAGCACGGTTTCTGGTGCATACGCCGCCTTGCCCAGGCCGGCTGCGTGAAAGCCGGAGGCGGCCATGACGTCGCGCATGCTTTGCCCGGCTTCGTCCAGGTTGTCCAGCACCGCCAGGTCGAAGGTGCCGGCGGCGGCGCGGCTGCCGAGCAAGGTGGCCTTGAAGCGCACGCCTTCTTCTTCGGCAAAGCCGATGATCTCGATCGCGAAAGGGAAGCGCTTGCCGGCCGCATGCCATTGCTGGACGCAGGCGATCGGCAGCAGGATGCCGAGATTGCCGTCGTACTTGCCGCCGTTGCGTACCGTATCGAAATGCGAGCCGGTCAGCAGGGCGGGCGCATCCGGTGTCAGCCCCTCATAGCGGCCGATGACATTGCCTGCCATGTCGCGCCGCACGCTCATGCCGGCCGCGCACATCCATTCCGCCAGCCGCGCCGCCGCGCCGTGGTGGGCGCTGGTCAGGTAAGTGCGGGTCAGCATGCCGGGCGCTTCGCTGAACTGCGCCAGCTCGTCGGCCCAGCGCATGATCTGTTCGCCGCAAGCAGTTTGTATTTCCATATTGCAACTCATTGCTGTCTCCTTACTGTGGATTCATGGTTTTTCTTGGTTTTTTTGGATAATACTCTTGAATTCAATTATTGCATACAATAAGTGAATGCATTATATTGAATCCGGGGCGCTGCTTTTCCAGGCTCGATCCAAGACCGAAACAGAGCGCGTCCAGATATATAAATTGGTATAAACCAAACAAAACAATTAGGAGACGAACGTGCGGCGCTTTTACAAATCACTGTTTGGCCAGGTGCTGATAGCACTTGTCATGGGAATCGCGGTTGGTGTGTTGTTCCCGAAATTCGGAGAAAGCCTGAAACCCTTGGGCGACGGCTTCATCAAGCTGGTCAAGATGATCATTCCGATGATCGTGTTCTGCGTGGTGGTGCAAGGCATCTACGGCGCGGGCGAACTGAAGAAGGTCGGCCGGGTCGGCCTCAAGGCGCTGATCTACTTTGAAGTGGTGACCACGGTTGCCCTGGTGCTGGGGCTGCTGCTGGCGTTCGTGTTCCATCCCGGGGTCGGCATGAACATCAATCCCGATACGCTGGACGCGAATGCGCTGTCGAGCTACGTGGAAACCGCCAACAAGGTCAGGGGCGGCAGCTTTTCCGACTTTGTCATGAAAATCATCCCGAACACCGTGGTCAGCGCATTTACTTCCGGCGACGTGCTGCAAGTGCTGCTGTTCTCCATCATTTTCGGTTCGGCCCTGTCGCTGATCGGCGACAAGGCAGCACCTATCGTCACCGTCGTGCACAGCATGTCGGAAGCGTTTTTCAAGTGCATGTCGTTCATCATCAGGCTGGCGCCGCTGGGCGTGTTCGGCGCCATCGCTTTCACGGTCGGCAAATACGGTGTCGGATCCCTGCAGCAGCTGAGTTTCCTGGTGCTGCTGTATTTCTTTGCCGTGGTGGTGTTTGTCTTTGCGATACTGGGCACCATCTTGCGGCTGGCGGGCTTCAGCATCTTCAAGCTGATCAAGTACCTGCGCGCCGAACTGCTGGTGGTGCTGGCCACCGCTTCATCGGACAGCGTATTGCCGCAGGTGATGCGCAAGCTGGAATACATGGGCATCAAGGATTCCACCGTGGGCCTGGTGATCCCGACCGGCTATTCGTTCAACCTCGACGCTTTCTCGATCTACCTGACCCTGGCCGCGGTATTCATTGCGCAAGCCACCAATACGCCGCTGGCGATTACCGACCTGCTGGCGATCCTGGCGGTAGCCCTGATCACTTCCAAGGGCGCGCATGGCGTGCCCGGTTCGGCGATCGTGATCCTGGCCGCCACCTTGTCCGCCATCCCGGCGATCCCGGTGGTGGGGCTGGTGCTGGTGCTGTCGGTCGACTGGTTCATGGGCATTGCGCGTGCGCTCGGCAACCTGCTGGGCAACTGCGTGGCGACCGTGGTGGTGGCGGTATGGGAAAAGGATATCGACAAGGCGCGCGCCCATGCGGTCTTGAACGGCGCCCGTCCGGCCGCGCTCGAGGATGCGCTGCATGAGCAGGCAAACCTGCAGATGGCGGCGGAAAGCCGCGCGCTGTAAGCCAGGGAAGCAAGCCCGGAGCTGCGTGCGGCCGGGCATTCTTATTCTTTCGAAGGGATCGCATTTGCAAGTACAATTTTGGTTTTAGAACAACGCTCCGAGGAAATCGCTAACATGAGCCTGTCACCAAGCCCTGCCGACAGTTCTGACGATATTGCGGCCGACATCACGACCGCAATTGCCGAGCAGCGCCTGCCGCCCGGCACCAAACTGCGGGAGGAAGCCTTGGCGCGCCTGTATTCCGTGAGCCGCACCAAGATCCGGGCGGCGCTGGTGATGCTGGCAAAAGACAAGCTGATCGACCTGGTGCCGGACAAGGGCGCGTTCGTGAGCCGGCCGACGGAAGAGGAGGCGCGCCAGATATTTTTCGTGCGGCGCGTGCTGGAGACGGCGCTGGTGCGTGAATTCGTGGCCAAGGCCACTGCCGCCGACTATGCATTGCTGGAGCAGCACCTGCAGCAGGAGCGCGAGGCGCTGTCCAAGGAAAATCCGCAAGTCCGTTCCAAGCTGCTGAGCGATTTCCACATCCTGCTGGCGCGCACGGTGGGCAACCAGGTCTTGACCGATGTCCTGACCAAGCTGGCCGGCCGCAGCTCACTGATCACCATGCTGTACCAGTCAACCCGCGATGCCGCCTGTTCCTCCGATGAGCACGTGGAATTCCTGCAGGCGGCGAAGGCCGGCGATACGGAAAAGGCGGTGCAGCTGATGCAGCACCACTTGCATCACGTGGAATCGGCGCTGCAGTTCGAGATACCGCCGCCAGGCGCCAAGAAGGATTTCGTCAAGGCGCTGCTGGCCTAGGGCCGGTTCACACTTCTACATCTGTTTGAACAGATGGATAAAGCTGCGGCTCACTTCCAGTTTTTCTGTATGCCCCTTGATCAGCACCTGGTGGCGGCCGCGCAGGTCGCGCGTGATGCCGTCGATGGCGTTGACGTTGACCAGGGTGGCGCGATGGATCTGCCAGAACAGGTCGGGATCGAGCTCTTCCGCCAGGTCGCGCACTGGCTTGCGGATCAGCGCTTCGTAGCTGGCGGTCTGGACGCTGGTGTATTTTTCATCGGAACGGAAGAACAGGATTTCCTGCACCGGGATCAGCCGTAATTGCTGGCCGATGCTGGCCTGTATCCATTGCAGGTAGACCGGCTTGGTGGCGATGCCCATCTGCTTGGCAAGCTGGGTCAGCATCGAACCCATGTCGGCCGGCGCTGAACTCAGGCGGGCCTTGAGGCGGGTCACGGTCAGGCGCAGGCGTTCGGCTTCGGCCGGTTTCAGGATGTAGTCGACCGCGCCGCGCTCGAAAGCTTCAATCGCATATTCGTCGTAGGCGGTGATGAACACGATGTGGCTTTTGCCGCCGATTTCCTGCGCCGCCTGCAGCCCGGTCTTGCCGGGCATGCGGATATCGAGGAAGGTGAAGTCAGGCTGCAGCTGGTCGACCAGTTCGATCGCTTCATCGCCGTTCTTGGCTTCGCCAAGGATTTCCAGTTCAGGCCAGGCCTGGCTCAGGCGCAGGCGTATCTGGTCGCGCATCAGGCGTTCGTCGTCGGCAATGATTGCAGTAGGCATAGGCAGATTCTAATATTGAATTAACGTTTTTTCTTGACTGCGCCCGAACCCATGATGCTGGAATGTACTTCCGGGTCGCCGGCATACGTGACATCGCCGGAACCGGCAGTCGAGACCCGCAGGGCCTTGCTGGCATAGACGTGGGCGTCGCCGCTGCCGACGATCGACACATTGGTGTTTTCCGCCATCAGGTCGAAGCCGTCGTAGTCGCCGCTGCCGGCAATCGATACCTTCAGGTCGCGCGTCTTGCCCCTTACCTTGATGTCGCCGGCGCCGGCGATGGAGGCGGCGACGACGGGAGCGTTCAGTTCGCCGCTGACGGTGCCGGAACCGGAGATGGAAATCCTGATGCTGTCTTTGGAACTCAGCTTGCCGATGATCTTGAGGTCGCCGGAGCCGTAGATGCCTAAACTGTTGACGTCAGGCGCCGTGATATAGACGTTGATGCTGTGGTGGCTGCTGAAAAACGAATGGCCGGTGAAATAGATCTTCAATGACGAACCGCTGTTCTCCAGTTCGACCTTCGAGGCGGCTCCGTTCTCGGTTTCGATGATTGCCGGCTTGGCGGGTCCCTGGGTCAGGTACACGTTCACCGCATCCATCACTTCCAGCTGCTGGAAGCTGCCTATCTGGCGCTCCGTCTTGACGATGTCGGCGGCCGCGCTGTCGCTGCAGCTGAGCAGGGGAACCATGGCTGCAGCGGCCAGTGTAAGGACAAAAGCAAGACGCGGGATCGATTTCATATTTATTTCCTGTTGCTTCCTAGCCTGTTGGATGGATTTATTGAGGCTTGGCCTTGCCGGCAACTACCTGGTACGGCACTTCGATGGTTGAACATACGCCGCTCGGGCTGTTGGGCGCAATTTCCAGTTGCGCTGCAGCGCCGTGCAACAGCTTGAGGCGGTCGCGGATGCTTTGCAGTCCCAGCCCGGTGCCGTCGCTGGGGAAAGCGCCAAAACCGAGGCCGTCGTCGGTCACGCTGACGCGCAGCTTATTGTCCGCGACTTCTGCCTTGATGCGCAAGTAGCCGCCCTCGGCCTTGCGCTCCAGGCCGTGCTTGATGGCGTTTTCCACCAGCGACTGCAGCATCATCGGCGGGAAGGCCGCGCTGCGCAAGCCTTCCGGTACCTGCAGGTCGACGCTCAGGCGTTCTTCCATGCGCATCTTCAGCAGGTCCAGGTAAGCCCGCACGATATCGACTTCGCGTCCCAGCGTGGTGACGGTGGAGGTTTCCCGCATTTGCGGCAGCACCGCGCGCAGGTACTGGATCAGGCGCTTCTGCATGGCCGAGGCGCGCGGCGGATCGGTTTCAATCAGGTAGTCGACCGACGCCAAGGTATTGAACAGGAAATGCGGTTCAACCTGGGCCTGGATCATCTGCATCTTGGCTTCCGAAACCTCGCGCTGCAGGTTGGCGTGTTCGGCGGCGGCGTTGGCCGCCCTGGCCCGCGCTTCGGCGCGTTTTTTGCCGCCCATCAAAGCCTTGGTGCCGAACAGGCCGATCAGCAGCAGCAGCACAAAATTCACGAACCATTCGGAAGATTTTTTCTGGTAGCGCGCCACCTGCTGTTCGGCCTTTTCGGCAGCCGCCTCATGGATGGCGGCGACAGCGTCGTTGATCGCCTGGTTGACGTCCGCGGTCGCTTCCGGCGGCAAGGTCAGGCTCAGGCTGGCGGCATTCGGTGCAGCCGGCGTAGGTGCGGCCGGCGGCGCAGGTGGGGCGGGCGGTACAGGTGGAGCCTTTGGCGCGTCGTCGTCGGCATCGGCGTCAGCGGTGGCAGCTGCTGCTGCAGGCGACGCTGCAGAAGCAGCTGACGCTGAGGCCGGCGCCGCGGGCGATTTCGACGTCATCGCGCTATCGCCGTCGCCGTCGTAGGTATAGGTACCGGTTTTTATATGGACGCCGGTGTCGTCGATGCGGATATCGGTATTGCCCTTGTTGCGCTTGGACGGCTTGCTGGCGTGCTGGCTGACTTTTTCAATCACCAGCTCGCTGGAGGAAAACAAGGTTTCCTGCAAAATCCCGGCGGCTATCAGCACCAGTACCGCAAACAACAGGAATTTCCACCACGAGAGTTGCGTCACCCAGCTTGCTACCTTGTCGAAACCCCGCGACAGGTAGACCGAGGCGATGGATGCGTTTTTCTTGAATGCGGTGAACGAATCAGAATTCATGGAGTGGGATCGGTTTGTTCGGCAACTCAGCTAAGTTGTCGTCATTTTAAACGGAACGGACGCAGCAGTCTGATCGTTTTGCTAAAGGAATCAAAGAGCGCTGAGCGCTGGCGAGCCGGTTGCTTCGGTTTTCTTGCGTGCTACCTTTTTCACGGCCTGGGCCCGCTGTTGCTGCGTAAAAGCGATTTTTTCTTCCGGCGTCATGCGCTTGCCGATAATTACGATGGGCGGCATCAGCAGCGGGATGTCTTGCGACTGCGTTGCCGGCGGCGCCGCGGCTTTCTTGGCTGACGCTGCCGCCATGGCCGGGCTGGCGCCGATGCTCAGGGTCGCCAGCAGCGTGGCGGCGACCAGTAATTTAGACGTGGTGTTCATTTGCAATCTCCTGGTATATGGAACTGCGGGAACTGCGGGAACTGCGGGAACTGCGGGAACTGCGACATAACAGCGGTTTAGATGACGGCTTTCTTGCGGCTGGCTTCTTGCTGCGCCAGGACCGACTTTTGCTCACGGTTCAGGCGTTTGCCGACGATGGTGATGGTAGGCAGGCAGCCTTCTTCCTGTGCCATCGCCAGTTTTTCTTGCGGGGTCAGGCGCTTGGCGACGATCGTTACTGTCTGCAGGAACTCTGGATGGCTTGGGCGCTTGCCGACGATGGTGATGGTTGGCAGTGTCGAGGCTTCGGTTTGCTGCGGTGCTGCTTGCGCCGGGGCGATGCTGCCGGCCAGGGTAGCGATGGACAGGATGGCGATCAGTGCTTGGCGTGCTGTGTTCATTTTTGTTCTCCTTAGGTGACTGGTAGGTGGCAAACGTTGTTGCATGTCGTCACTTTAGGGAGGGGCAGGGCAAGTCGCCAGCTGCTTGCGACAATCTGCAGAAATGGCGGAACAGAATACAAAAAAGCCCGACTGAGCTGCAGCGGATTTGTCCGGCTTTTGGGGAAACAGCAGGGGTGCGGTGCGGGAATGGCGCATTGTCGGCTCGCCAGGGCCTTGATATTTATTGCTTTAAAGATATGGAATAGGAATGTCTGGCAGTAAATTCACTATTTCTCTTATGCAAATCCATTCTATGCACATGCAAAAAAGTTCGTTCTCTTTATAACAAACCGGTGAGATTATCATCGTTCTTTAGCCGTATTTGTAATAAGAGGACGATGCATGACAGCCGCCGCACTTGCCAAACCAGGTCTTGCCAGGCCCGCCACGCCGTTTCGCGTGATGCCCGGGTTTCGCCTGTCGCTGGGATTTACCCTGTTTTACCTGGCCCTGATCGTACTGATTCCCTTGTCGGCGGTGTTCCTCAAGACCTTCACGCTGAGCTGGGACGGTTTTGTCGCGGCCGTCACTTCGCCGCGGGTGGTGGCTTCCTATCGCCTGACTTTCGGCACTTCCTTGCTGGCGGCGCTACTTAATGCGATTTTCGGCGGCGTCGTGGCCTGGGTGCTGGTGCGTTACCGGTTTCCCGGCAAGAAGCTGATCGACGCCCTGGTCGACCTGCCTTTCGCACTGCCGACCGCGGTAGCCGGGATCGCCCTGACCGCGCTGTATTCCACCAACGGCTGGATCGGCCGGTACCTGGAGCCGCTCGGCATCAAGGTCGCCTTTACACCGCTGGGTATATTAGTAGCGCTGACTTTCATCGGCCTGCCGTTTGTGGTGCGCACCGTACAGCCGGTGCTGGAAGATGCCGAGAAAGAACTGGAAGAAGCGGCGGCCAGCCTGGGCGCCAATCACTGGCAGACATTTACCCGGGTAATTTTCCCGACGGTATTCCCGGCCTTGCTGACCGGTTTTGCGCTGTCCTTTGCGCGCGCCACCGGCGAGTACGGCTCGGTCATCTTCATCGCCGGCAATATGCCGATGGTGTCTGAGATCACTCCCTTGTTCATTGTTACCAAGCTGGAGCAATACGACTACGCCGGCGCCACTGCGATTGCGGTGGTGATGCTGACCGCGTCTTTCCTGCTGCTGCTGGCGATCAACGTATTGCAAGCCTGGACCCGCAAGCGCGGCCAGTCGGTCAAAGTTTAGGAGCCGGACGTGAGCGCTACCGCCAGCAATTTCAATCCGGCCACCGCCGCCGCTCAGCCTGCTGCAAAGCCGCAGGCCAGGGGCGAGCCGGTCCATGTTCCCAACGCTACCCTGGAACCGTTGTGGGTGCGCACGCTGTTGATGACAGTCGCGCTGCTGTTCCTTGCCTTGTTCCTGGTGGTGCCGCTGCTGTCGGTATTTGCGGAAGCTTTCAAGAAGGGCTGGGAAGCCTACCTGGCGGCAATCATCGAGCCGGATGCGATCAGCGCCATCAAGCTGACCCTGCTGACCGCCGCGATCGCGGTGCCGCTCAACCTGGTGTTCGGCGTCGCCGCCTCGTGGACCATCGCCAAGTTCGAGTTCCGCGGCAAGAACATCCTGCTGACCCTGATCGACCTGCCGTTTTCGGTTTCGCCGGTGATTTCCGGCCTGATCTATGTGCTGCTGTTCGGCGCCCAGGGCTGGTTCGGCCCCTGGCTGCGCGAGCATGACATCAAGATCCTGTTTGCGGTGCCTGGCATCGTGCTGGCGACCGTCTTCGTCACCTTTCCCTTTGTGGCGCGGGAACTGATTCCCTTGATGCAGGCGCAGGGCAGCGAGGAAGAAGAGGCGGCCCTGGTGCTGGGCGCGTCCGGCTGGAAGACTTTCCGCCACGTGACCTTGCCGAATATTAAATGGGGCCTGCTGTACGGCGTGATCTTGTGCAATGCGCGCGCCATGGGCGAGTTCGGCGCGGTGTCGGTGGTGTCCGGCCACATCCGCGGCGAGACCAACACCATCCCCTTGCAGGTCGAGATCCTGTACAACGAATACAACTTCCAGGCAGCGTTTGCGGTGGCTTCGCTGCTGGCGTTTCTGGCGCTGCTGACCCTGGCGCTGAAATCGTTCATCGAATGGCGTTTGCGCGAAACGGTATTGCCGCACGGCGCCGCGCATCAATCAGGACAGGAGCAGGCATGAGCATCCAGGTAAGCAACATCAACAAGCGCTTCGGCGAGTTTGTCGCACTGAACAATGTGTCGCTGGAATTCCCCACCGGGGAGCTGACCGCGCTGCTGGGGCCTTCGGGCTGCGGCAAGACCACCCTGCTGCGCATCATCGCCGGCCTCGAAGCGCAAGACAGCGGCCAGGTCCTGCTGGAAGGCGAAGATGCTTCTTCGCGCCATGTACGCGAGCGCCAGGTCGGCTTCGTGTTCCAGCACTATGCGCTGTTCAAGCATATGACCGTATTTGAAAACATCGCCTTCGGCCTGCGCGTCAAGCCGCGCTCGCAGCGTCCGAACGAAAGCGCGATCCGGGAAAAGGTCACCAGCCTGCTGGAGCTGGTGCAGCTGGACTGGCTGGCGGATCGTTATCCGCCGCAGCTGTCGGGCGGCCAGCGCCAGCGCATTGCCCTGGCGCGGGCGCTGGCGGTGGAGCCGCGCGTGCTGCTGCTGGATGAGCCGTTCGGCGCGCTCGACGCCAAGGTGCGCAAGGAATTGCGGCGCTGGTTGCGGCGCTTGCACGATGAATTGCATGTCACCAGCATTTTCGTGACCCACGACCAGGAGGAAGCGCTGGAGGTGGCGGACCAGATCGTGCTGATGAACAAGGGCAATGTCGAGCAGGTAGGCGCGCCGCAGCAGGTCTATGAGAATCCGGCTTCGCCTTTCGTCTACGGTTTCCTGGGCAACGTCAACCTGTTCCATGGCCGCGTGCACCAGGGCGTGCTGGATACCGGCGGCGCGGTGTTCGACGCGCCGGAACACGCCGCGGCGCAAGACGCGCAAGGCATCGGCTACGTGCGGCCGCACGACCTCGACATCGATCGCTACACCGCCGGCGCCGAAGGCATCGTGGTGCAGCTGCGGCGCGCCCACGCCATCGGGCCGCTGGCGCAGCTGGAATTGGAGCGCAGCGACGGTGCAGACGCCGGCTTGATCGAAGCAGTGATTTCCAGCGAACGTTTCAAGCAGCTCGATTTGAAAGATGGCGAAACCCTGGTGGTGCGTCCGCGCCGCCTGCAGGTGTTCGTCGATCAGCAGGCAACACGCTAAGGAGAATATTATGAATTTTCAGCAACTACGTTCTATCCGCGAAGCAGCGCGCTGCGGTTTCAACCTGACCGAAGTAGCGAATGTCTTGTTTACTTCGCAGCCGGGCGTCAGCCGCCAGATACGCGAGCTGGAAGAAGAGCTCGGGGTCGATATTTTCATCCGCAACGGCAAGCGCCTGATCGGCCTGACCGATCCGGGCAAGGGCATCCTGAAGATCGTCGAAAGGCTGCTGCAGGAAGCCGAGAATTTGCGCCAGGCCAGCCAGGAATACTCGGGCGAAACCAGCGGCACCTTGACGGTGGCCGCCACCCACACGCAGGCGCGTTATGCCTTGCCGCGCGTGGTGCAGGGTTTTCGCGCCAGTTTTCCCGATGTCCGCATCGCTCTCCAGCAAAGCTCGCCGGAACATATTGCCGACTGGGTGATATCGGGCAAGGCCGACGTCGGCATCGCTACCGAGGGCCTGACCCAGTTCAAGGAACTGATTTCCTTCCCGTGCTACGAGTGGAGCCATGTGCTGGTGGTGCCGGAGAACCATCCTTTGCTGGACATCAGCGGACCGATCAGCCTGGCCGACCTGGCAGCCTATCCCTTGATTACCTACGATATCGGATTCACCGGCCGCGGGCATATCGACGATGCCTTCAGGACGGCGGGCATTACGCCGGACATCGTGCTGACCGCGATGGATTCCGACGTCATCCAGCAATACGTTTCGCTCGGCCTGGGCGTTGGCCTGGTGGCTTCGATGGCGACCGAGCATAGCCGCCAGAACGGCTTGCGTTCGATCGAGGTGTCGCATCTGCTGGCGTCCAACGTGACCCGGCTGGCAGTGCGGCGCGGCGCTTACCTGCGCTCTTACACCTACGATTTCATCTTGCAGTTTGCGCCGCAGCTCAAGCGCGAAGATATTGTCGAGGCGCTGCAGGCTGAGCCGCACAGCGCTGGCAGCAACGGCGTGCACAAGGGTGATTTTGAACAGCGCATCCTGAAAATAGCCTGAATCGAGCAGCGCTACTAAATCCTGCCCAGGCAGCGTCGGCGTCACGTTCTTGTCATATTCAGGCGCTACGATTTCGTTTGTCTCCTCCGTTCCTCCTCGGGTTCGGATTTAGCCCGCTGCCGCAAGGCCAGCGGGCTTTTTCTTTGGAGCCAGGCATCTTGCCGGCCGCCCGAGGTTGCATTGCAGCAAAGAAAGTTGCCACTTAACAATCAGGTTCGTCCTATACTCAATTGCCTTGCTGATACTGCCCGGCTAGTCCGGGCGTATTAAACGGGTCGGGTAAACACTTGATTAATCGTCGTCACGTAAATGGAGCTTTCTATGGACTGGACACAACTGATAATCGGGCTGGTCAGCGGCGCCGCCGGCGGCAACATCGCAGGCAGCATACTAAGTAAGTTTAATCTTGGCCCGGCGGGCAATTCGATCGCCGGCATTGTCGGCGGCGCGATCGGCAGCAGGCTGCTTGCGGCCCTGACCGGCGGCGCGGTCGCCGGCGCCGGCGCGGCAGCGGGCGGGATGGACCTGACATCCATTATCAGCAACGTCGGCGGCGGCGGTATTGGCGGCGCGATATTGATGGTGATCGTCGGCGTGGTCAAATCGAAAATGGCTGCCAAATAAGAGCAAGCCAGCTTGACGCCAGGCGGCCCCGGGGAACCGGCGCCGCCTGTTTTTATTCTGGCCGGCGCAAGGCCGCGGCGCATTCGCGCACCAGCGCCGGGCCGCGATAAATCAGGCCGGTATACAGCTGCACCAACGCCGCGCCTGCGGCGACCTTGGCTTGCGCGTCGGCGCCGCTGAAGATGCCGCCGACGCCGATGATAGGCAAGGCGTCGCCCAGTTCGCCATGCAGCTGGCGCACCACGCTGGTGGACAAAGCCAGTACCGGCGCGCCGGACAAGCCGCCGGCTTCATCCTCATGCTGCAAGCCGCGGACGGCATCGCGGCTGATGGTGGTGTTGGTGGCGATCACGCCGTCTATCTTGTGCCGCAACAAGGCGTCGGCGATGGTCTTGATCTGTTCGGCGTCGATGTCCGGGGCGATTTTCAAGGCGATAGGGACATAACGCTTGTGCTGGTCGGCCAGTTTCTGCTGCGCCTGCTTGAGTTGCGACAGCAGGGCGTCAAGTTCCGATGCGCCTTGCAGCTGCCGCAGGTTCTTGGTGTTGGGCGAGGAAATATTGACAGTGACATAGCTGGCGTAGGGATAGACTTTCTGCAGGCAGTGCAGGTAGTCTTCGGCGGCGCGCTCGATCGGGGTATCGGCATTCTTGCCGATGTTCAGCCCCAGCACGCCTTGCCGCTCCTGGTAGAACCTGGAAGCCTGGACATTGGCGACGAAGGCGTCGACGCCGCCGTTGTTGAAGCCCATGCGGTTGATGATGGCGTTGGCCGCCGGCAGGCGGAACATGCGCGGCTTTGGATTGCCGGCCTGGGCGCGCGGCGTCACCGTGCCGACTTCAATCGAGCCGAAGCCTAGCGCGGCCAGGCCGTCGATATAAGCGCCATCCTTGTCCAGGCCAGCCGCCAGTCCGACCGGGTTAGGGAAGGTGATGCCCATTACCGTGCGCGGATCGGCTGGCGTCTTGCCGAGCAGGGAAGTGAGTCCGAGGGCCGCGGCGCGGCGCAATGCCGGCAGTGTCAGGTTGTGGGCGGATTCCGGATCGAGTGAAAACAGGGCGGGGCGGGCGAAGGCGTACAGGAGTTTGGCTGGCACGGTAGGCGGCTGTAAAAGATGGTGCAAATTAGGGAGAATAGCGACGGCAGTGAAACCGCGGTCGCTATTCTAACGCACTCCATTCGCCTTGCCGCAGCGCTTCCAGCGGCTGGAAGTTGATTTTATAAGCCATTTTGGGGCTTTCCTTTATCCAGTAGCCGAGATAGACATATGGCATGCCGAGCTGCTTTGCCTGGCCGATCTGCCACAAGACGTTGTAGGTGCCGTAGGAAGCGCCCGGCACGTCGGGATCGTAAAAGGTATACACCGACGACAAGCCGTCGTTCAGGACATCGATGATGCTGACCATGCGCAGGGTGCCGTCGGCTTCGCGGAATTCGACCAGGCGGGTGTTTACCTTGCTTTGCAGCAGAAACTGCGCGTACTGGTCGCGGCTGTCCTGGTCCATGCCGCCGCCGCAGTGGCGCGCGGTCTGGTAGCGCAGGTACAGGTCGTAATGTTCGTGGACATAAGCCAGGTTGGTGACCAGCGTGGTCAGCTGGCTGTGCCGGTCCCAGGCGCGGCGCTGGCTGCGGTTCGGCTGGAACGACGCTACCAGCGTGCGCACCGGGGTGCACGCCTGGCAACCGTCGCAATACGGCCGGTAGGTAAAGATGCCGCTGCGCCGGAAACCGTTCTTCACCAGCTCGGAATAGACGTCGGCGTTGATCAGGTGCGACGGCGTCGCCACCTGCGAGCGCGCCTGGCGGTGGTCCAGGTAGCTGCACGGGTAGGGCGCCGTGGCGTAAAACTGCAGGGTCGAAAATGGCAGATCTTTTAAGTGCGTCATGTGCGTTCCGACTGATGACTTATACCTGCTAATTTACACCGTAATTCCGGTTTGCATAAGAGTTTGTCATGCCTTAATCGCTGAACAAGGGTAATGGACGCCAGCCATGGATTTGCGGCTGGGCGATGGCTTGCCTCAGGTGCCTCAGGAATTCGCTGCGCGCTATCGGCGCGGCGCCCAGCGAAGCCAAATGATCGGTCTGCTGCTGGCAATCGATCATCGCCACGCCGTGCTGGCGCAGGAAGTGCACCAGGTACGCCAGGGCGACCTTGGACGCGTCGCTGACCCGGGTGAACATCGATTCGCCATAGAACATGTGGCCGATGCTGACGCCGTAGGCGCCGCCTACCAGCTTGCCATCCAGCCAGACTTCCGATGAATGCGCATAACCGAGCCGGTGCAGCGCGCGGTAGCCGGCGACGATGTCTTCCGAGATCCAGGTGCCGGCGCCGTCGCGGCGCGGCGCGGCGCATTCGCGCATCACGCGCTCGAAGGCGAAATCGAAACGGACCTGCCAGCGCCGGTCGGTAGAGGTGCTGCGGTGCACCTTGCGCAAGGTCTTGCTTAGGCTCGAGGAAATGACGAACTGGTCTGTCTTCAGCACCATGCGCGGATCGGTGCTCCACCAGAGGATCGGCTGGTTCTCGGAAAACCAGGGGAAGATGCCGTGCCGGTAAGCGTCCAGCAGGCGCCGCGGCGACAAGTCGGCGCCGGCCGCCAGCAAGCCACCCGCGCCATCCTCGTCGGTCAGCGCTTTGCTGACATCGGGAAACGGGCTGTCCAGTTCAAGCCAGGGGATCATCGCGGCTCCGGCGGTACCCTATTTAGCCGCCAGGCCGGCGCGCATGGGTTTGAAAATGTCTTGCGCATGGAGGTTGAACTGGCCGCCTTCCTGGCGGATTTTCCGCATGTCGGCGAAGAAGGCGCGCAAAGTGATGTCGACGGTAGGAAAGGCGATTTCATCCCACGGGATTTCGTTCTCCGTGAACAGGCCTACTTCCAGGCTTTCAATGCCGGCGGCGTAATCGAGGTCGAGCAAGGTGGCGCGATAGAACAGGTGCACCTGGTGCACATGCGGCACGTTGAGCAGCGAAAAAAGCTCGTGCAGTTCGATCCTGGCGCCAGCTTCTTCCAGGGTTTCGCGGCGGGCCGCATCGCCGGTGGTCTCATCGTTTTCCATGAAACCGGCGGGCAGGGTCCAGTAGCCGTATTGCGGCTCGATCGCACGTTTGCACAGCAGCAGGCGCAGCTCACCATCTTGTTCCCATACCGGGATCGAACCGATCACCATCTTCGGATTCTGGTAATGAATGGTGCCGCAATTGCTGCAGACATAACGCATGCGGTTGTCGTCCGGCGGAACCTGCAGGCTGACGGGATGCGCGCATTCGGAACAAAATTTCATAGGGGGCAATAGATAGTTTGAATCGGTAGTTTGGGAGTTTAGCATTGCCTATTAGATAGAGCTGTTCTTAATCCGATTGTCTGTATTGGTTGCATTGCACTGCAATACACTATATACTTTCATTCTTCAGACGCGGGGTGGAGCAGTCTGGCAGCTCGTCGGGCTCATAACCCGAAGGTCGTAGGTTCAAATCCTGCCCCCGCAACCAGTTACAGCAAGAAGACTAGCGGTAAAAAGCCGCAGTGAAGTTTTTCTTGCGCATGAAGCCTTAAGTGGAAAGCGCTTAAGGCTTTTTATATTCAGACGCGGGGTGGAGCAGTCTGGCAGCTCGTCGGGCTCATAACCCGAAGGTCGTAGGTTCAAATCCTGCCCCCGCAACCAAAAAAAAGACGGACCAGCTACTAGATTTAGTAGCCGGTCCGTTTTCATTTTGGCCTAGATTTCATCGCCTTGTAGTTCAATTTCCATTTTCCCAAAGATACCGCGCGGAATCGTATGGGCCGCTGGCCTGTTGTCTTGTAGCGCGCTAGATAGGCCCATCAGCATTTCGTTGAATAAGTGCTTGAATTCGGCTGCAGCGGTCACTATGAGAGGGAGCAGGGGGGAGGCGCGCCGGACGTTGACGGTATATTCCCGGCCCGCTGCATGTTGTAGGGCAGCACCTGCATCGATCTGAGCCGCTCTATGCGGCTTTTTTAATGTCCTGATATTGTTCTTTTGTCATTAAAAGTCAGCCGATGGCGGTCTTTAATTCGGAGTCCCCCCACGCCTGAGGCGTCGTTAAATACACTGCTTTTAACGCAGTTCGCCAAAGCGCCAACTTTCCAGGACAGGCGGGGTTCGCGGTGAATTTGACTGCATCAGCGTGACGCAAAATAACGCACTTTTGGTGTGAACCCCTGCGACTGGACCAGGTAAGGGAAAGAATTTGATACGCTTGCTGTGCCTATACCCAAAGGAGCAGCGTCATGTCAATGAGAACACCCAGTCGGCGCCATCGCAATTCAGGATCGCCGCTCACCTGGCGGCTATCCTCCCGAACTGATGAAGGCGTGGTCTGAGCCGAAGCCGACGAAAGAAAAGAAAGCTGAACCTAACGGCGCTCTGTTCTAACTTGAGGGAGAAATCATGCATACCGAATTTATCGAAGTGACCATTCGGAGCGACTCTACCGAATCAATCCGTGCCCCGACAAGAAAAGGCAGTATTCGAGTAGATCAGATTGCCAGTCATCGCACGACGGAGTCGTTGTGCGATGGGCACATTCGCTGTTCGAACTCTCAGTCTGGGGCCTTCCATGCGGACAGCATTCCAAGGACGTTGTCGTAGTTGCCGGTAGCCTCGGCAGTACGTAAAAATTTGGCGCGTTCCACGATGAGTTCCTTAGGCGTGGGTTCGCTATGCAAAAGGGCGAGCGTCTCATCAAGGAAGTCTTCCAGGGGCATGGCTTGTTCGTCACTTTCCTGACCGAACAAGGCGGTGCGCACGCCAGGGGGAGCCAACTCAATCACGCGCACGGAAGTGTCGGCGAGTTGAACGCGCAAGCCTTCGGTAAACGAATGGACGGCCGCCTTGGTGGCGCTATAGGTCATGGCTATGGGGAATGGAACAAACGCCAAGGCGGAACTGACATTGATGATGATGCTATCGTTTTTCCGCACAAGTTGCGGCAAGAACGCATAGGTCATACGAATGGTGCCCAGAAGGTTGGTCGCGACGGACTCCTCCGCAGCCTTCAGTGAATCAGCCTCCAAAACATTTTCGCGCAACATGATGCCGGCGTTGTTGATGACGACATTCAAGTCGGGGTAACGCTCTGCCACCAACTCACTCGCTTGGACGATGGATTTGGCGTCCGCAACATCAAGTTCGATGGCTTCGATGCCTGGATGATCGGTCGTGATCTGCTGAAGCAACGCCTTTCGTCTTCCTGCGATGATGACCTTGTTGCCAGCCTTATGAAAACGCAGCGCCAAGCCGAGGCCGATGCCCGCGGTAGAACCTGTGATGAGAATGGTATTGCCAGTGGCCTTCATGGGTTTCTCCTGGTGGATAAAAAGGGTAAAATCAAAAAAACGGACAGTTATCCGTTTCCATGAAGCGTAACGGACAACTGTCCGTTTGTCAAATTGACTCAACAAAAAGGAGGGCATGTGGATAGCTCCAAGCGCGCTGACGCAGTGCAGAACCGCGAACGCATCCTGGCGGTCGCACTTGCAGAGCTGATCCGCTCAGCAGAGGTGCCGCTGAGCGCAATTGCCAAGAAGGCTGGCGTCGGCCAGGGAACCTTTTATCGGCACTTCCCGACGCGGGAGGCGTTGGTCATGGAGGTATATCGCCACGAGATGTCGCAAGTCGTCGAGTTTGCAGAGCATCTGCTTGAGACTCGTGCACCGGACCAGGCGCTGCGAGAGTGGATGAACCGCCTCGCCGAGTACGCCATAACCAAGGCTGGTCTGGCTGACGCGATCCGGCAGGCTGCGGGTTCGAAGGAATGCGCCGGGACGGGGGGCTATGCATCAGTGATCGCTGCGGCCCAAATGCTACTGGACGCAAACGAGAAGGCTGGCACTATCCGGGCAGGGATCACTGCTGACGATTTTTTTCTAGCAATTGCCGGCATTTGGCAGATCGACGCTAGCGAGGACTGGCGACCGCGCCTTACCTGGCTCATGGATCTCGTCATGCAAGGATTACGCGCGGGTGCGCCGGTGCAGGTTAGTGCGCTTCGATAGTGGTTGGAAGCATCTTTGGATTCGTCGCGCATGTCGCACCGTTTTAATGAAGGAGAGAAAACGCCTGCTGCAAAAGCAATAAGCGTCAAATGACCACCTGCGGGGCCTGATCTCACCTGGAAGCGCGCACGTCGTGAAGCGGCGGGCTTTCCTTCGACAAGATCGACACTGGCTCTGCAGGCATGAATTCAGCTGGGGTGAGTCCAGCACTGGACGCAGCGAACGCGCGTTTTGCTTGCGCAAGATCCAACGCCCCTTCCCATTTCGCCACAGCAATAGTCGCTACGCCATTTCCGATCAGGTTTGTGATAGCGCGTGCTTCATTCAAAAAGCGGTCGATACCCACGAGCAAGACCAAACCGGACACGGGAATCTTGTTCATTGACGCCAGAGACGCTGCTAGTGCGACAAATCCCGCACCAGCGACGCCAGCCGAACCTTTCGACGTCAGCAGCATCACGCCAAGAATGGCAAGTTGATCCCACATCGACATGTCCACATTGGTCGCCTGGGCGATAAAAATCGCGGCCATGGTGAGGTAGATCGCGGTTCCGTCGGCATTAAAGGTGTAGCCGGTTGGAAGCACCAGACCTACCACCTGCTTCTGGCAACCCATCGCTTCCATCTTCATCAACATCTGCGGCAGGACGGCTTCGGTCGACGCAGTTCCCAAGACAATCAGTAGTTCATCTTTGATATATTTAAGAAAACCCCAGAGCGAAACGCCGCAAACACGCATCACCGTTCCGAGAACGACGAAGACAAACAGCGCGCAGGTAGCATAGACCGCCATCATCAATTGACCGTAAGAGGCAAGCGTGCCGATGCCATATTTGGAAATGGTAAAAGCGATGCCCCCGAACGCACCGATCGGGGCGAAATACATTACGTATCGGACGACGCCGAACATGCCGTGTAAAAACATGTCCAACCCGTCAACCAACGGCGCGACCCGCTTGCCCAATCGGTTCAAGGCGAACGCGAAGAGCAGCGAAAAGAAAATGATTTGCAGCATTTCGCCCTGTGCGAACGCGCCCACAATCGTGTTGGGGACAATATTCATCAGGAATTCGACGGCGTTGTGATGTTGGGCCGCAGTGGTGTATGTCTTGATGGAGGTCGTATCCAGGGTACCTGCGCTGACGTTCATTCCGACGCCTGGTTTAACCAAGTTCACCACTACCACGCCCAGAATCAGCGCTAACGTCGAGCAAATTTCAAAATACACCATTGCCTTGGCACCGACACGACCCGTTTCCTTGATGTTGCCCATGCGGGCGATCCCGACGACGACGGAGGCGAAAATTATCGGAGCCAGTACCATCCTGATCAGCTTGATAAACAGGTCGCCAAGCGGCTTCAGTTCGACGCCAATGTTCGGGTAAAAGTGACCAAGCAGGACGCCGGCCGTAATGCCGATGAGTACCTGGACGTATAAGGTGGACGCTAATTTCTTGATGCGTTGCGTGTTCATGCTAGTCTCCTCCGGTTCGAGCCGAATAATTTTGTACATGGATAAGTTGATCGACGGAACAATGTCCGTTCAATCGGCCTAGCGCTGTACCGACTTGGCGGAACGGCGTGGCCTGCCGGCTTCGATTGGCCGGCTTGTGCCGCAGTTTTCCCGCGCTCGTTACTCGGCCAGTTTGACCATTTCCTGATACAGGTCGGCCTTGCCTTCGAAACCGATACCTGGCAGCTCTGGCAGCAGGATGTGCCCGTTTTCCACCTTCACGCCATCCGGGAATCCCCCATAGGGTTGGAACAGATCCGGATAGGATTCATTTCCGCCGAGTCCAAGGCCAGCGGCAATGTTGAGCGACATCTGGTGGCCGCCGTGCGGGATGCAGCGCTTCGGCGACCAGCCATGCTCGCGCAGCATGTCGAGCGTGCGCAGGTATTCCACCAGGCCATAGCTCAGGGCGCAGTCGAACTGCAGCCAATCACGGTCGGCGCGCATCCCGCCGTAGCGAATCAGGTTGCGCGCGTCCTGCATCGAAAACAGATCCTCGCCGGTGGCCATCGGGTTTTTATAGTAGTTTCGCAGTGTCGCCTGCAGTTCGAAGTCGAGCGGGTCACCCGGCTCCTCGTACCAGAACAGATCGTATTGCGAGAGTGCCTTGGCATAGGCCACGGCAGTGTCCAGGTCGAAGCGTCCGTTGGCGTCAACCGCCAGCTTCTGGCCATCCTGCAGGATACTCAATACGGAGTCGATACGGCGCAGGTCTTCGTCGAGCGAGGCTCCGCCTATCTTCTTCTTGACCACTGTGTAGCCACGATCGATGTAGCTGCGCATTTCGTCCTTCAGCTTGTCATGGCTCTGACCCGGATAGTAGTAGCCCCCTGCGGCATACACGAAGATGTTGCGGTCGGGAGTACCATTGCCGTAGCGATCCGCGAGCAGCTGGAAAAGTGGCTTGCCTTCGATCTTTGCCACTGCGTCCCAAATGGCCATGTCGATGGTGCCGATCGCGACGGAGCGCTCGCCGTGCCCACCAGGCTTTTCGTTGGTGAACATGCAGTTCCAGATCTTGTGCGGATCGAGGTTGGTACCGCTGTCATCAACCAGGCTTGCAGGATCGGCTTCGAGCACGCGCGGAATGAAGCGTTCGCGCATCAATTTTCCCTGGCCGTAACGGCCGTTCGAATTGAATCCATAGCCGATCACGTGTTTGCCGTCGCGAATGACATCGGTCACGACTGCGACCAAGCTCAGTGTCATTTTGCTGAAGTCAATGTAGGCATTGCGAATGGGGGAACTGATCGGCACAGTTTTTTCGCGGATTTCGACGATTCTCATGAAGAGTCTCCTAGGGGGTGGAAAGGCTGGTCCTCCAGCGCATTTGTAAAGCTTACTATTCAACCCGCCTGCTATAATTTGCTACGATTTAAACCATAATTAACTTTAAGTGAAAATTGAAACTGCTCCGGATCTGGCGTTCTTCGTCGTGCTGGCCAAGCTGGGCAGCCTGTCGGGTACCGCGCGTGAACTGGGCCTGACGCCGCCGGCGGTCACCAAGCGGCTGATGATGCTCGAACAGCGACTGGGGGTCCGCCTGGTTAACCGCACCACGCGTCGTTTTAGTCTGACTAGCGAAGGCGAGAGTTATCTGGCCCAAGCGACGCAAATCCTCGACCGCATTCGCGATATGGAGGAATCGGTCTCGAGTGGCCGGGCCGCGCCCAAAGGATTGTTGCGGGTGAACGCGACGCCCGGCTTTGGCCGCACCCGGATAGCTCCCCTGGTGTCCCGATTCGCGCACGATCATCCGGACGTGGAAGTCGAATTGCAGTTGACCGATCGACCGATCAGCCTCGTCGAAGAGGCCTATGATTTGGCGATCCGTTTCGGCGAACTCCCTGACACTCGACTTAGCGCGCGCAAGCTTATGTCGAACAAGCGTTTTCTGTGCGCCTCTCCTGCCTACCTGAAAAAGGCTGGCGAGCCTTTAACCCCTGAGGAGCTGCATCGTCATCGTTGCATCCTGCACCGCCAGAACGATGACGTCTACGGGACTTGGCGCCTCGAAAAAGGCAAGAAGATCGAGCTCGTGAAAGTAAGGGGCGCCGTGTCGAGCAATGATGGCGACGTGGTAATGAACTGGGCCTTGGAAGGTCACGGTATCGTGCAGCGGTCTGAGTGGGATGTGGCGAAATATCTAGCTAGTGGGCGCCTGAAGGAAGTAATGCCAGGCTACACGCTGCCGTCTGCTAACTTGTATGTCTACTATCTCAGCCGACGAAATTTGCCTGCCAAGGTTCGAAGTTTCGTTGACTTTCTTGTGGCTGAATTCAAAGGGTCTTAAAGCGTCCCTATTTCATATTAATGCTTAATGATTTCGTCCGACATTTCGTGGTGCTGCAAGCAATCATGTCTTCTGGCCACATCTAAAAAACGCCAGGGTAGTGGGTGGGAAACAGCACTACAAGCGGATCATTTCGCTGTTACTTCGCCACGCAGCTTACGTCTCATTTCCGCCCATTCGATAAGCGCCTCCATGGACGGCCCGAGTGCTATGCCTAACGCCCCGAGTGTGTACTCAACCCGTGGGGGCACTTCGGGGTACACCTTACGCTCGACGATGCCATCCTTTTCCAATTGTTTGAGCTGCTGGATGAGCATTTTTTGATTGACGCCATCGATCAGCCTCTCTAGTTCGGAGAAACGTAGCGGTGTCTTTGCCGCAAAAAGCTGCGAAATGATGATGATCTTCCACTTCCCTTCAAGGACGCGAAGGGCCTCCGTCGTTGCAGCGGCCCATTCCGACCGCCGCTGAGGGTCGTCACAGTTCCATTCGCGGCTCATACTGAATTCTCCATTCTTAGGTATGTTACTTACTTTTTTGTGTGTACTTACCATTTTCGCATAAGCATCCTAAAATAGGAGTTGTTTTTACGAATCGGAGGTTAATATCATGAAAATTGGGATTATCGGAACAGGCAACATTGGCGGCACGCTCGCGCGCAAGCTAAGCGCTGCCGGACACGATGTCCGTGTCGCAAACTCCAGCGGCATTGAAGGTGTCCGCGCGTTGGCGCATGAAATCGGCGCCGAAGCGAAGGATGTGCACGGCGCGGTTGCTGACGCCGACGTCATCATCCTAGCGATCCCTTTGCCCGCCATGCGCGAACTTCCCGCTGGCTTGTTCGACCAGGCGCCGCCGGAGGCAACGATCATCGACACAAGCAACTACTACCCCGGGCTGCGCGATTCGCGTATTCCTGATATCGACGATGGGCTGGCAGAAAGCGTGTGGGTAGCTCGGCAGATTGGACGGCCTGTAATCAAAGCATTCAACAATGCTTTGGCATACACCCTCGCAGAGCTGGGGAAACCCGAGGGCGCGCTTGGCCGCCTCGCCATTGCAGTCGCAGGAAACGATATGAGAGCCAAACAAACGGCGATGGGGCTAGTAAATCAGACAGGGTTCGATCCGGTGGACGCAGGCGCACTGGAAGACTCCTGGAGACAGCAGCCGTCAACGCCCTCGTACTGTTGCGACTACGATGCTGACACCATGCGCAAAGCGCTCGCTGCAGCAACTCCAGGAGCGGCCCCGAAGAAGCGCGACCAGCTGCCAGAGTTTTTCGGCAAGCTGGGGCCTAATCCCAGCCATGCCGATGTCGTCGCGATGAATCGCATGGTGAACTCCGTTGTTGGGTAGAGACGGTTAGCCCAACAGCGGCCCTGACAATCCACTGCTGGGCTGCTAAGCAATACACCCTCTAGGGCGCTTCAATAATCAAGCGAAAAGGTATGCAAGTCTACTGTCAATTTTGATAACGACATTCAGGAGTCGAAATTCGAATAGCGCAGCACATCAGTTGCGCCATTGAGGTCGCAATGGAGCGCATCCCGTTGAAGTTGGGTGACTCTGTGCGGATTGATCATCGTCCTTGCTTCGGACTCCCTCAACTCTTCCGCCAGCTGCCCCTACACGTTCCATCGGCGAAGCGATCTTTTGAGACGGATAGGTATATAACGTACAAATCCTGCCCCCGCAACCAACGCAGAATAAGAAATTATTCTTGCCAAAAAAGCCCCAAGTGCATCGCACTTGGGGCTTTTTGTTTTTTTCTGCCCGGCTTTTTTATGGTCCGATGCATGCCTGAATCAAGTGCATTATTCCGCGATGCACCAATATCGTCCCTTATCTGCCGGCGGTCTGATCCGGCCTCGCGCCTCTTCCGTTGCATTCAAATCAACCGTATTGCCAATCTTCGACCTTGCGCTTTGTCTGTGGCGACCATCATTTTGTTGTCATAAAAAACATCTATACGACCGGGCGTTGCCATCGTTGTGGGGCTGTTGCTGCTCACCATTTCGGTGCCGGTTTCGCACCAAAGTGGTATTACTAAAAAACTACCAATTTGAACTGGCATTGGCGGCTTGCGTCATGTTTTTTGTGATGCTGCGATGCAGCGTGTTTAGTGCTTTTGAGTAATGCCGCTTCATTTCGACGACGGCTGTGAAATTTTCCTGGAAAAAGATAAAAAACTTTGAAATATTCAATTTCACCCGATTTTATGGCATTTCAATACAAATGACGACGATGGGCCTGGCGCTTGAAAATCACTTGTTTTCATAGGAGAGTTGGCAAAAAACGGATGTTGAACAGGCCCGTGAAAGGGCGTCTTTTCTTCCTACAAGAAGTTCCGTATGAAAATCGCGAAATTCTCATTTTTCAGAAAACAGGCGCTTCTTCCAGTCCGTTTTTGAAAAAAAGCGACCAGTCCACTCCACTAAACAACAGTCATGTAGTTTGTAAAATAGTGAATGTAAACAACGGTATATATAGATATACGAATTGGTAATTTTGATACCAATAATTTATTTATGTAATACCAGTTGAATGCCTATTGACAGCCACTTTTACGGTCCATAGAGTGTCTCCAGCGCAACGTTTCCAAAGGGAATTCGTGAGCTTGGACGTAAGGCGGATGCGGAAGCTTGGTGCGTGGCAGGGTACGCACGGCATTTTCCCCAGGCGGTTTTTGGAGAAGGACCGGCCAGGGAAATTGTTCTACAAGCGGCGCTATGCAGCGTCTTGTTGGTTGGATCTTGTTGTATTGGCGACTGTATCGAAAAAAGGTTCTCCCCTTTGTCGGCCTGAAGCGACCTCAAGCCACAGCGTGGAGAAGTCAATGAAAAAAATGGCCTGCTCGAGGATTCCGGGGCCGCAATCGATGGGGAGAACGGTAAGTGAATAAAAATTTAACACCAATAGCATCTGCAGTTGCGCTGCTGGTCATGGCGGCAGCCATGCCGGCATACGCGCAGCAGGCAGATGACGCAGCTTCCAAAGCTGACAGCAAGAGCACCGACAAGGGCGGCATTGAACAGGTCACCATCAGCGGCATCCGCGGTTCCCTGCAAAAATCCCTGACGCAAAAGCGCAACGCCGATTCGCACGTGGAAGTCATCACCGCCGAAGATATCGGCAAGATGCCGGACAAGAACGTTGCCGATTCGTTGTCGCGGGTTCCAGGCGTCACCATCGGTAACGCCGGCGCCACCGAAGGCGGTTTCGACGAAGCGGACCGGGTCAGCATGCGCGGCACCAGCCCGAGCCTGACGCAAACGCTGATCAACGGCCACAACGTAGCGTCCGGCGACTGGTTCGTGCTGGACCAGTCGGGCCAGGTTGGCCGCAGCGTCAGCTATACGCTGCTGCCTTCCGAACTGGTTGGTTCGGTGGTGGTGCACAAGAGCTCCCAGGCCAGCCTGGTGGAAGGCGGGGTCGCCGGTTCGGTCGACATCATTACCCGCAAGCCGCTGGAGTTCAAGAAACAGTTCACGGCTGAAGCAACCCTGGGCGCCGTGTATGCCGATTTGCCGGGCAAGACCGATCCGCAGATCAGCGCATTGGTGAACTGGAAAAACGAAGCCAACACCTTCGGCATCCTGGTGCAGGCATTCTCGGAAGAACGCCATCTGCAACGGCAAGGACAGGAAATCCTGGGATATACCCAGATCGCCGCAGGCAGCAAGATCGCCCTCGCGCACCCGGACCTGGCCGGCGTATATGCGCCTAACCTGATCAACTCCGCTCTGTTTGAGCAGCAGCGCAAGCGCACCGGCGGTTTGATCGATGCCCAGTTCAAGGTGAGCAACGACTTCTCGTTCGACGTCAATGCCTTCACTTCGGAAATGAAGGCGGCCAACTATAACCGCAGTTATGAATTCTGGGGTGCGCAGGTCATCAACGCCGGCGCCGGCCAGTCGCCGAATCCTGGTTACACGGTGAAGAACAACACGCTGACATCGGCTACGTTTGCTCCTGTAGCCGGCACCAACTACGGTGTCTATGACCAAATATCACGTCCTGACGAAAGCGCCAGCTCAAACTTCGTCGAGCTTGGCACCAAGTGGCGCGCAACCGATTCGCTGACCTTCACCACCAAGCTGGGCACTTCCGCCGGCGAAGGCAAGACGCCTACCCAAAACGTCGCGGAATGGAACGTCGGCGTCGGCGCCGGAGCCGGTTATCAATTGAACGGCACGGGCACCGCTGCCAACTGGAACCTGGGAGCGACCAACAACTCCAGCCCTGCCGGTGCGCAATTCGGCTGGATCTTCGGCGACCAGAACATCAACGTCAAGGACAAGGAAAACTGGGCCCAGGCTGACGGCGAGTATTCCACTGACTGGGGTACCTTGAAGACAGTGCAGTTCGGTTTGCGCTATAACGACCACAAACGCAGCTCCGATGGCGTGATCGGTCAAGGACCGCTGAATGCGGGCAACACCGGCGCAGCAAATTCTGCCGCCAATCCGGCCAATTTCCCGCAGGGTTATCAAAACTTCCCGGGCAATTTCGGCAGCGGCCTCGGCAGTGGTTTCCCGACCAACGTGTGGTATTACTCGCCGGGCCAGCTGGCGGCATACAACGCCTTCACCAATCGCGATCCGGTCACGCGTGAAGACTGGAATTCGGAGTTTTCGGTCAAGGAAAAAAATACTGCCGGTTACCTGCAGGGCAATTTCGAAGGCGATCGCTGGAGCGGGAATCTCGGCTTGCGCGTAGTCCAGACCAAGGAGAGCGTCATCTCCAACGTCGCCTCGCTAGCTACCGCGCCGGGCGCGATCACGACTTCCGCTTTCGGTCCGTTCGTTCGGCAGCACGACGATAACAGCTACGTCGATGTGCTGCCAAGCATGAACTTGAAGTTCGACCTGAGCAAGGATGTGATTGCCCGTTTTGCCGCATCCAAGACCATGACCCGTCCGGACTATTCGGCACTGGCCGGCCAGGTATCGTTGTCGCCCCCGGCCCAGTTTGGCGCGATCGGTTCCGGCACCGGCGGTAATCCAAACCTGAAGCCAATCACGTCGAACAACTTCGATGCGTCGCTGGAATGGTACTTCGCTCCGCGTTCCCTGGTGTCGGCAAGTATCTTCAACATGAACCTGACCAGCTATGTCGGCCTGGGCACCGTCACTAGAAGTTATGTCACCAGCACGCCTGACCATCCTGCCAACTATCTGGCGGATTATCAGCTGACAGTGCCGGTCAACACCAGCGGCACGGTGAACGGCATCGAACTCGCGTATGAAATGCCGTTGGGTAAAAACTTCGGTTTTGCCACCAACGCGACTTTCATCAACGCCTATGACGCTAGCAACGGTCCTCTGGTCGGCGCATCGAAGCGTACCGCCAACCTGACGGCTTATTATGAAGATGAACGCTTCAATGCCCGCATCTCCTACAACTACCGTAGCAGTTTCTACAGTGGCCTGGATCGCAGCACGGCGTTCTATCAAGCCGGCGTCGGCACCCTGGCGATGTCGTTGGGCTACAAGTACAGCGAACAGCTGTCCTTCACGCTGGATGCACAGAACCTGAACGACCCGACCTTGAAGTACTACGCGCTCAATGAAGACCAGCCGCGTGCGTTCTACAAGAACGGCCGGCAGTTCTACCTGAATGCGCATCTGAAGTTCTAGCAGCAGGAAGCCGGCATGCCGCCGTCCAGCAGCGGCATGCCGGTGGTTTCAGATCGAAGTGAGAGTTGACGTTGATTTCGCCGTGAGAGCGCAGACGACCGGATGTTGTTGTGGTGCGCTTGAATGCAAGACGCTCTCCGGTTTTTTTTACCAATGCAGATGAAACTGACGATATGCAGGCAGGTCGCACAGATCGGGCCGGCAACAGATCAGGCGCCAGGCGGACCGCATAGTCAATATCGAGATTGCCGGAACCCAGGCGAATAAACAGGAGTCGTTGTATGGATTTCACGCAGGATGGGAAAAATCCCTCGAATAACGTAGTTGGCATCAGCGTGGTTGTTGTTCTGCATGTCCTTATCGTTTATGCGTTGCTTACAGGGCTTGCCCGTAAGGTTGTAGAAGTGATCCAGCAGCCGGTCGAGACCAAGATCATCGAAGAGTTCAAGCCGCCGCCACCACCGCCGCCGGACAAGCCGGTGCCGCCGCCGCCAAAATCGGTCGCGCCGCCACCGCCGTTCGTTCCTCCGCCAGAAGTAAAAGTAACGCCGCCGCCGCAGGATAATGTGATTGCCGCGGTGACCAATGTCAAACCGCCGTCCAACGACCTGCCGACTTCGGTGGCGCAGCCGTCGACTGCCGGCGAGGCTGGGCCGGCGCACACCAGCGCCAAGATTGCAGGAAATTGCGAGAAGCCGGAATACCCGCGGTCGTCCTTGCGCAACGAAGAAGAGGGCATGGTGACGGTCAAGCTGACCATCGGCGCCGACGGCAACGTCCTTGATTCTGCGGTTGAAAAAAGCAGCGGTTTCAAGGACCTG
>NZ_FOLC01000038.1 GCF_900112135.1 Collimonas sp. OK412 | reverse complement strand
TTTGCCATCGTTGTACGCGGTTACGAAATGAGTCGTCCGGATTGCGAGCCACCAAGGGTTGGAGCCGCTACGCGGGAGCCATAGATCTGCCCATCATTTGGACGCAAGACGGTACCGAGATGCTTCTGGGGCAGCTGCGCTGCCAGGGTGGAGCAATGCAACAACGCATCCACTTGATCCATATGGGTGACTGGTGCGATTCACGCAACCACGCTACGAAGCAAAGGGCACGAATTCAGCGACCGGACGTCACAGCGATGGCACGATTGAATCGACCTATCGCAGAACATCGCGAGTATTAAATTCGTACCCTTTACAAGGGGCGGCTAATGGGTGACCCCATTTAACGGACCACGGAGTACGTTCGGCGGCATGCGACGGTCTTCGTTCGTCGTTACTTAAAACGTTTTCTACTCCGTCGGTACAAGCCGGGGGCGGCCCGGCAGCCGCTCACTTTCTTTGCTTCGCCAAAGAAAGTAAGCAAAGAAAGGCGACCGCAAAGCCGTTGCCTTCCCTTCGGTCAGGTCCCCAAATGAGAGCGCGGTCAGCCGGGTGGAAAGACAAACTCGCTTCGCTCAAACATGTCTTCCCACAATTCCCGTCTGACCGCGCTCTCATTTGGCAACGTCCCAATGCGGAATTCAAAAGCAACCCCAACGTCAAAAGCAACCCCAACGTCAAAAGCAACTTCAACCCCAACCCCAACGTCAAAACCAACCCCGAGCAGTTAAATGGGGTCGGAGTTTTTTTTCGCGTCCTTTGCGAAAATTACTCTGACCCCATTTAACGGACCACGGAGTACATACCGCCGCGCTCGACTGATGCCGGCGCTGCGCCAGTCTTCAATACCCGGCATCCCGCACAGCATCCTCGGTAGCACGTTTCGCCACCTCTATGCGATGCATCGCATGCCGTTGCAGTTCCAGCACCCGCGGATCGTCTTCGCGCTGGCCGGTGTCGTTGCGGGCGCGTTCCAGTGCGTCGATGGCGTCGTGCAGGCGGCCGCGGTGGTCGAGGCGGGCGTCGGGGCGTTCTTCCTGGTAAATATCTTTGCCTACATATTGGGCAAGCTGGTTGATTTCACGCGTTGCCGCGTCGATTTCCGCCAGCGCCAGCTGTTCGTTCCTGCCCATCTGCCAGTTGTCGCCGGGACGGTGGTCGATCAGCCAGCGGGCGGCGTGCAGGTCAGCCAGCGCATGCAGGTATGCGCCGTGGTGGCCCGGTTCGTCGGCTTGCGCGGCGAGCGGCAGCACCGCGGGGACCAGCAGCAAGGAAAGCACGAGTTTGTGGATTGTTTTCATGGGACCTCCGGAATTGTTCTTGTGTGTCAAAGGCATGCGGGCTCAGCCATGCTGCCGGCGCCGCATTGCCGATCAGCGATAGTAGTAGGGATGCGGAGCGTAATAGCCGCGCGCCGGGACGACCACGCAACCGCTGACCGCGGTACACAAAGTGATGCCGAGCACGATTAATCCGATGAGCTTTTTCATGTTGACCTTCTTTCCTGTTTGAGTTGCTACGAGGTCAGAATGCCATCCGGATGTTGATACAGGTGCTTCCAGGCGGTGTGAGATGTAACGGTTTGTTAGGTTCGCCGCAATCGGCAACAAGCGCCTGGAGCCAGGCAGGGTAGCCTGGCTGCGCTGCCCTGGACCGGCTTATGCTACTCGGAGACGACAGTCGTTTCGACCTTGGCATGCAAGGTAATGAGCGGCACTTTGCTTACCAGCCACAACGCGATCACGGTGACCACCACCGCCAGCCCGACTCCCATATGGATCGATCCGATCAGCGCTTCGCGCGCCGCTTCCAGCAGCAGCTGGCCCTGGTGGCCGGCGTTCGTCAGCTGCGCCAGCACGGTGGCCTGGGTTTCATGGCTGATCAGGATCTGCGGGTCGGCAAAACTGCTGAACCAGCTGTCCGCCTTGTCCTGCGCCAGCGCCTGGCGCACGCTGCCGGCGTACATGTGGTTGATCAGGGTGCCGATGATCGCGGTGCCGAGCATGCTGCCGATCATGCGCAGCGATTGCATCAGCGCGGTGGCGATGCCGAGGTGCTCGCGGCCGGCTTCCTGCTGGATGAAGATGGTCAGGTTGGGCAAGATGAATCCCAGGCCGAGGCCGCCTATCAGCATGAACGCGGCGATCACGCCATGCGAGGTCCAGCGGTTAGAGATCACCACGCCGAGGCAGGACAGCGCCAGCAGGCTGAAGCCGATGTAGAGCATCACGTTCGGATTCTTGATCTTGGTGATGATGCGGCCGTTGGAAATGCTGCCGACCATGATGCAGGCCACCAGCGGCGTGATCAGCAGGCCGGCTTCCTGCGGCGACAGGCCGAACCCGCCCTGGTACAGCAGCGGCGCGTAGAACATCAGCGAAAACATGGAGAACCCGCTCAGCACCGACAGCAGGAACAGGATCGACAGCCTGGGGTCGACCAGCAAGTCGAACGGCAGGATCGGCTGCGGTGTGTGATGCTCCCATTTCCACAGGGCGACGAAGGCCACGATGCTGGCAGCCAGCAGACCCAGCATGCCAAGCGACAAGCCATGCTTGGGCAGCATCTCGACGAACAGCTGCAGGCATCCCAGCGACGCGGTGATCAGCAGGGCGCCCGGCCAGTCGAGGCGGATCTTGGCGTCAGGATGGGTATGGCGCAGGTGCGGCAGGTATTTGTAGACGAAGAACAGCGACAGCACGCCGACCGGCAGGTTGACGTAAAACACCCAGCGCCAGCCCCAGTATTGCGTCAGGAATCCGCCCAGCGAGGGTCCCACCGCGGTGGCGATGCCGAACGCCGTGCTCATCATCACTTGCCAGCGCAGGCGCACGTGGGCGCCGGGGAACAGGTCGGGGATGCAGGCGAACGCGGTGCCCACCAGCATGCCGCCGCCGATGCCCTGCAAGCCGCGCGCGATCACCAGCCACAGCATGCTGTTGGCCATGCCGCACAAGATGGAGGCGGTGGTGAACAGCAGGATGGAGACCAGCACGAAGGGCTTGCGGCCGTAAAAATCGCCGAGCCGGCCGAAAATCGGCACGGTGATTACCGAGGTCAGCAGGTAAGAGGTCGCCACCCAGGCGTACAGCTCAAAACCTTTTAATTCGGCAACGATGGTCGGCAACGCCGTGCCGACCACGGTCGAGTCCAGCGCCACCAGCATCACCACAAAGGCGATGCCGAGCATGGCAAGCAGGGATTCACGGAACGGTAAAACCTGGTCGCTCGAGTGAGCGGAGGCGGAATGGATAGCCATATTGTTGTTTATCGGCGGAACCGCCGGTTGGGGGAACGGGGCACTGATTACCGTAACCAGCCTGCGCAGGGCGAGGGCCGATTCATTATTGCAAACACAAGATCATACGCCTCTTGAGGCGTTTCTGCTGCTGCGTTGCTGCCCTTGGCCGATATCGTATTGGGGGATTTGCCCGGCGATAATTTATAATCATGTCTTTGCGCCCAAATCCGATGAATCCGCTGCCTCCCAGTTTTTCAGACCAGACGCTGCGCCAGCTGCGGCGCGCCTGGCGCAAATACGGCATTTTATGGCTAGGCGCGGTGCTGGTAGGCTTGGTTGCGGTGCTCTACGCCTGGCTGATGGATGTCGGCTTCGGCATGTTCCGTTCCATGCAGCAGTCGCATTTCTGGCTGCCGCTGTTTATCACGCCGGCGGTCGGCGCCTTGTGCGTATGGGCCACGCGCCGTTATTTTCCCGGTTCCGAAGGCAGCGGCATTCCGCAAGTGATCGCGACGCTGGAAGAAGACACCAGCCAACGCGGCGAATCGCTGCTGTCGCTGAAAATCTTGGCGGGCAAGATCGGGGTGTCGTTCATCGGTATCCTGGGCGGCTTCACCATCGGCCGCGAAGGGCCTACGGTACAGGTCGGTGCAGCCTTGATGTTCAACCTGCGGCGCCTTTATCCGCGCGCCAGCGCGGCATTGGAACGGCGCCTGATACTGGCGGGGGCGGCGGCCGGCTTGTCGGCGGCTTTCAACACGCCGCTGGCCGGGATCGTGTTTGCGATTGAAGAATTGACGCGCAGCTTTGAACATCGCGCCAGCGGCGTCGTCATTACCGTGATTATTTTTGCCGGCGCGGTGGCGCTCGGCTTGAACGGCAACTATACCTATTTCGGCACGATACAGATCGACAGCGCAATGACCGACATGGTGGCGCTGGCAGTGCTGGTCACCGGCATCCTGACCGGCGTCGCCGGCGGCATGTTCGGCTGGCTGCTGTTGAATACCAAGCGCTGGATCCCGGCCCGGATCCAGCATTTGCGCAGCACCCGTCCGATCGCTTTCGGCGCGCTGTGCGGCTTGCTGGTGGCGGTGATCGGCGTGATTGCCGGCGGCGCCACTTTCGGCAGCGGTTATGTCGAGGCCAAGGGCGTGCTGGAAGGGCAGCAGCAGCTGTCGGTGTTTTATCCCTTCCTGAAAATGGCGTCGATGGTGTCGTCCTACCTGCCCGGCATCCCCGGGGGCATTTTTGCGCCGTCGCTGTCGATCGGCGCCGGTTTCGGCAACCTGCTGCACTATGTGTTCAGCCACACTTCGTTGCCGATGCTGATTGCGCTGGCGATGGTGGGCTACCTGGCGGCCGTCACGCAATCGCCGATCACCGCATTCGTGATCGTGATGGAAATGATCAACGGCCATGCGCTGGTGATCTCCTTGATGGCGACGGCCCTGATCGCCAGCCGGGTGTCGCGGCTGTTCATGCCGCCGCTGTATGACGCGCTGTCAGAGCGCTATCGGGTCGCCGCGAGCGCGGCGCTCGTCAATTTGGAAAAAACGGAAGTTAAGCAATTAGGAAATGAGTCGGGAAAATGATTAATACAGATATGGTGGCTTATTACGCCAAACGCGCTTCGACTTACGAAGAGATTTACCAGCGCCCGGAGCGCCAGGATGAACTGCTGACCCTGCAGGTGCGGGTGCAGGAACTGATGGAAGGCCACGATGTGCTGGAGCTGGCCTGCGGCACCGGATTCTGGACCGAGCAGATCGCCGCTTCGGCAAAATCAGTCTACGCCACCGACATCAACCCGGAAATGATCGAACTGGCCAAGGCCAAGCAACTGCCGGCCGGCAAGGCGACTTTCGCGCTGGCGGACCTCAACACCTTCCAGCCGGACCGTCCGTTCACCGCCTGTTTCCTGGGTTTCTGGTGGTCGCACGTAGGGCGCCAGGACCAGGTGCGCTTCATCGCCCAGCTGCGTGAAAAATTGGGCAAGGATATCTTGCTGGTGATGATAGACAACGGCTACGTCGAGGAACAAAGCACGCCGATCGCCCGCACCGATGCGGATGGCAATACCTACCAGTTCCGCACCCTGCCCAACGGCGAACGCTACGAAGTCATGAAGAATTTCCCGACCGACAGCGGCCTGCGCAAGAAGCTGGCGCCGCTCACGCGCGAACTGCGCATCCTGCGGCTCGAATACTACTGGCTGCTCAGCTGCCGCATCAAATAAGGTCGCGCACTAACTCTTGGCGCCGGCCGCAGGCGCTGCCGGGGAGGAATCCGGCAGCGCGGTGTCTGCCGCGGCCAGCGGAAAATTCGCCCATTCGGTGGCGAAATGCACCTTCGGATCGTCATCCACTTTTTTCTTGATGCGCAGGTTGAAGCTGCGCGTGACCTCGTTCTGGGTTTGCGGCTTGGTGCGGATGCCGGCCAGCAGCGCCACGCCGTTCAAGTCGAAGCCATTGACCCCGTAGATCTCGATCGGCTGCAGCAGCAGCCTGCGCAGGCGGCGGTCTTCCAGCATTTCGGCGCCGGTTTCGCGCATCAGGCGCAGCGCATGGTCGACGTCTGAATCATGGGTGATACTCAGTTTGAGCGAAGCATAGGTATATTCGCGCGAATCGTTCTTGATCGCCGTGATCTGCGAAAACGGCACGCTGTGCACCGAGCCGTTGCTGTCGCGCAGGCGCACGGTGCGGATGGTCAGGTTTTCCACCGTGCCGGCGTGGCCGTTGCCGACATCGACCCAGTCGCCGACCGACATCGAATCTTCCATCAGGATGAAGACGCCGGTGATCAGGTCCTTCACCAGCGATTGCGAACCGAAGCCGAACGCCAGCCCGACCACGCCGGCCGAAGCCAGCAGCGGCGTCACATTGATGCCGAGGTTGGCCAGCGTGGTGATGACGGTGATGGTCAGGATCAGCAGCATCAGCGCATTGCGCAGCAGGGGCAGGATGGTGCGCATGCGGGTGCTCGGGTTCTTGCGCGCGTACCGGCTGTTGCGGGTCGGACTGATGGATTCCTGGATGAAGGTGTCGAGCAGGATCCAGACCAGCCAGGCCACCACCAGCGTCAGGCCGATCTTGCCCAGCGCCGAGACGATCATCTGGCCGATCAGGGTGGCGTTGGCGAATTCCAGCAGCGAATGTTCCCAGATCCTGGTCAGCAGCTCGAAGAAACCAATCCACAGGGCCAACTGCAGCAGGCTGAAGCCGACGTTGCTGAGGCGCAGGATGTAAGGAGATTGCCGCCGCGTCGCCACCGCAGTCGTCTTGCGGGCGCGCACGCGCTGCAGCAGCGCGCTGATGAAAAACATGGCGATCAGCAGCGCCGCGCTGGCCAGCGCATGGTTGAGCGCCGAATTGTTGCTCGACAAATCGAGGATGGTGGCGACGCTGACGGTGACGCTCAGCAGCAGGATCGGTATGTACCAGAACGCGGCGATCACTTCCAGCGTTTCCATGCGCGCCGGATGGTCGCGCCGCACCGCCAGCGGCCGGTTGCGGATGATGTGCGCCACCGGGCGCCGGAACAGCAGGGCGAACACGCCGCCCAGTATCGCCGCCACCAGGCTGGCCAGGGTCGCCGTCACGCTGGCCAGGTGGACGCCGATGATCTGGTTCACATGAGGATTGTCCAGGGCGTCGCCAAGCCAGCCGGCGCAGCCGATCACATACAGCAGGTTAAAGCCGCGCTGGTACAGGATATGCACCGCAACCATGCGGTGGCCGCCGTGCGACAGCGAAAAAATGATGGCGCAGACGGCCTGGAACAGACGCGCGCCGACCAGCGTGTACAGCAGCACGGTGGCCAGGGTCCGTCCCAGCGATTGTCCGTGCGCGCTGTCCAGGCTGATGGTGACCGAGATTTCCACCACCAGCGCCAGCAATATCGGCGCGATGTGGCGCCAGATATACAGCAGCAATTCCTTCATGCTGGGATCGGAGGACAGCTTCGTCTCGACCTTGAAGCGCCGCTGCAGCCACTTGCCGAGATAGTACAGGGCAACGGCGACGGCGCCGAACAGGGCCAGCATGGCGAGGAAACTGGCCAGCGCCTGCCATCCGGTTTCCGACTCCTGGCGCTGCAGGATGGTCGACAGGTCTCCCCAGGCCAGTGAAAACTGCTGGTTCCAGAATTTTTCCGGCGTGACGACTTGCTTCAGGTGCGCCTGGAAAGCATCGAGGCTATTGGAAATCAGGCCGATGAAGCCCTTTTGTTCGGGCGACGCCTTGCTGTTCTGCTGCTCCGCCTGGATCAGCGTGGCTACCAGGCTGCCGGTGGCGGGATTGCTTTGCAGGACCTTGGATAGCGAGTCCAGCGCGGAGGGCGCCGGCGCTGCGGCGGGCGGGGTGCTGGCGCCGCTGGCGGAAGCCGCCGCGGCCGCGTGAACCGGCCCGGCGCCGGCCAGCACCAGGCTCAGCAGCAAGCTGCACAGCATGCCCATCAGCAAGCGGACTATGGAAGGGGAAAAGCTGGTCTTCATGTCGGCTGGGCAAAAGTCATAAAGTGACAATCTTACCGTACCGCTGCCGTATGGTCCGCAAGTTAAGCGCATGTCAAAAAAACATGCACACGCCGGTCAATCGGCGGCAACCAGCCGCTGCAGGCTTACGCCGCCGGCAAATCGTCTTCCATGTAAGCGCGCACGATATCGTCGAAGCCGGCATCGCCGGTAAAACCCAGCGCCGTCGCCCGGCTGGCGTCCCAGGCGCCCGGCCAGCTTGAGATGATGCGGTCGATCGCCGGATCGTGGATCCATTCCACCCGCGCCGCGACCTGTTTGCCGGCGACCCGCTCCAATGCCGCGACCATGTCGGCGACGGTAACCGAGATCCCCGGCAGGTTGACGGTGCGGCTCTTGCCGAAGGCTTCGGCCGGCAGCGTGTAGCCGTGGATCAGGCTGGCGATCACCTTGCGCGGCGACAGCAGCCACAGGCGTACATCCGGCGCTACCGGGCAAACGGCGGACTGGCCGCTGAGCGGCTCGCGGATGATGCCGCTGGCGAAAGACGAGGCGGCCTGGTTGGGCTTGCCGGGCCGCACGCTGATGGTCGGCAAACGCAACACGCGGCCATCGACAAATCCCTTGCGGCTGTAATCGTTGAGCAGCAGTTCGGCGATCGCCTTTTGCGTGCCGTAAGACGATTGCGGATTGAGCGCTGTATCGTCCTGCACCACGGCCGGCAGCACGCCGCCGAATACAGCGACGGAGCTGGTGAAAATCACGCGCGGCACATTGGCGCAGGAACGGCAGCGTTCCAGCAGCAAGCGCGATGCGTCGAGGTTGATGCGCATGCCTAGGTCGAAATCGGCTTCGGCCTGGCCGCTGACAATCGCCGCCAGGTGAAACACCGCCGCCGTCTGCGGCGTGATCACGCGCTCCAGCAAAGCGCGCTCGGTGATGTCGCCGGTGATTTGCTCGATCCGGGCGTCGTCGAAGCCGGCGGCGGCGGCCACGTCGACCAGGGTGATCTTGCTGATGGCTTGCAGCTGGCCGCTGCGGTCCGGCAGGCTGCCTTGCTTGAGCAGGCTGCGCGCCAGGCGCTGGCCGAGGAAGCCGGCGCCGCCGGTGATGACTACTTGCATGGCAATTCCTTATTGAGCGTTGTTCGAAGCTTGTTTATAACCACGGCTTGAGCCAGCCCAGGCCGTCGGAAGTGGCGGCGCGCGGCCGGTATTCGCAACCGATCCAGCCCTGGTAGCCGAGGGCGTCGATCAGCTCGAACAGGTACGGATAATTGATTTCGCCGATATCGGGTTCATGCCGTTCGGGCACGCCGGCGACCTGGATGTGGCCGATGCCGGCCTGCGGCCGCACCATGTCGCGCTTGAGCTTGACCGCCAGGTCGCCTTCGACGATCTGGCAGTGGTAGAGGTCGAACTGCACTTGCAGGTTGCGGGCGCCGACCTCGGCGCAGATCGCCTGGGCATCGTCCTGGCGGTTCAGGAAGAAGCCGGGGATATCGCGCGTGTTGATCGGCTCGATCACGATCGTGATGCCATGCACAGCCGCTTCCGCCGCCGCGTAGGCGAGGTTTTCCAGGTACACGGCGCGATGGCGGGCGCGGTCCTGCTGCGGCTGGATCAGGCCGGCCATCACGTGCAGCTTCTGGTTGCCGAGCGCTTGCGCATATTCCAGGGCGGTGGCGACGCTGCGCTTGAATTCATCTTCGCGTCCCGGCAGCGAGGCAATGCCGCGTTCGCCGGCGGCCCAGTCGCCTGGAGGTGCGTTGAACAGCGCCTGCGTCAAGCCGTTGTCGCGCAGCCTGGCCTGCAATTCGGCGGCGGCATGCTCGTACGGGAACAGGAACTCGACACCTTTGAAACCGTCCCTGGCCGCAGCCGGAAAGCGGTCAAGGAAAGCGTGCTCGTTGTACATCATGGTGAGGTTGGCGGCAAAACGCGGCATTGCTGGACTCCCGGAAAGTACGTTGTTAGCGGTTGACCATCTTGGGCGGCGTGCGCAAGATGGCGATCGAACCTATCACCAGCATGCCTGCGAGCATGAACATGCCGGTCTGGTTATTGTGCGTCGTATCTTTCAGCCAGCCGACCAGGAACGGGCTGACGAAACCGGCCAGGTTGCCGACCGAGTTGATCACCGCAATGCCGGCGGCAGCGCCGGTGCCGGACAGGAAGGCGGTCGGCAGCGACCAGAACAGCGGCGAGCAGGTCAGCACGCCCATCGCGGCCAGCGACAGGAAAGCGATTGCAATCACGGTATTGTCGGCGGCAATCGCGGACACCACGAAGCCGACGGCGCCCAGCAGGGCCGGCACGATCAGGTGCCAGCGCCGTTCACGCAGGCGGTCGGAGCGGCGGCCGATGAGGATCATGGCGAATACGGCGCACACGAAAGGAATCGCACTGATCAGGCCGATCTTGAAATCGCCGACGACGCCGGAAGCCTTGACCAGGGTCGGCAGCCAGAACGTCAGGCCGTACTGGCCCATGACGATGCAGAAGTAGATCAGGCACATGTGCCAGATGCGGATATCCTTGAATACGGCTGCGGTGGATTTCGGGCTCTGCTTGTCTTTCTGGTCGGCGCGGATTTCCGCTTCCAGGAAATCCTTTTCCGCTTCAGTCAGCCACTTGGCTTTGCGGATGCTGTTGTCCATCACGAAAAACACGGCGATACCAACCAGGATTGCCGGTATCGCTTCGATCATGAACATCCATTGCCAGCCGTGCCAGCCGCTGGAGCCGTGGAACGACTGCATGATCCAGCCCGACAGCGGATTGCCGAAAATGCCGGATACCGGAATCGCCGCCATGAAGGTGGCGACCACCTTGGCCCGCCGGTGCGATGGAAACCAGTAAGTCAGGTAGAGGATGATGCCGGGATAGAAACCGGCTTCCGCCAGGCCCAGCAGGAAGCGCAGGACATAGAACTGGGTAGGTGTCTGGACCCAGGCGAAACAGGCCGACAGTATGCCCCAGGTGATCATGATGCGGGCGATCCACAGCTTGGCGCCGACCCGGTTCATGATCAGGTTGCTGGGCAGTTCGAACAGGAAATAGCCAAGGAAGAAGATGCCGGCGCCGAGGCCGAAAATGGTTTCGCTGAACCCCAGGTCCTGCGACATCTGCAGCTTGGCAAAACCGACGTTGACGCGGTCCAGGTAGGCCACCACGTAACACAGCATGATGAACGGCACAAAGCGCCAGAATACTTTCTTGTACAGGTTTTCGGCTTGTTCGGCCGGCAGGCTTGCAGTTGCCTGCGCGCCTTTCTTTATAATCGTTGCTGACATCTTGTCTCCACCAGTTTAATTTTAAAAGCCGGACGTTTCTATTTGTTGAACTTATTTGTCAACATTTACCAGCGCGCTCCAAATACCCGATACAACTCATCCAGCGCCTCTGTGCCCAGCGGCTCCGGTTTATCCTTCGCCATCAGCCACAGGCGCGCCGTTTCTTCCAGCTCTTCCAGCGCGTACGCCGCCTGCGCAACGCTTTCGTGCCACAGCACCGGTCCCAGCCGTTCCAGCAATACCCCGCGTACGCTGGCCGCCAGCAAGCTGACTTGCTGCGCAACCTGCGGATCGCCGGGGCGGCAATACGGGATCAGCGGGATGCGTCCGACCTTCATCACCTGGTATGGCGTGATCGGCGGCAGCACCGCGCTGTCATGCCAGACGCCGGCCAGGGTCAGCGCCACCAGGCTGGTCGAGTGGGTATGCACCACGGCTTGCATCTGCGGGTTGTTGTCGTAGATCGCGCGATGCAGGGCCAGCGTCTTCGACGGCTTGTCGCCGCTGACCCAGCGGCCGTTCAGGTCGACCTTGGCGATCTGCGCCGGCGCCATCCTGCCGAGGCAGGCGTCGGTCGGCGTGATCAGCCAGCCGTCGTCGAGGCGGGCGCTGATGTTGCCTGCCGCGCCTACTGTGTAATTGCGTTGATGCAGGCTGGCCCCGATCTCGCAGATTTCTTCGCGCAGCGCCTGTTCCTTGAGCATGGCGCCGGCGCCTGCCTGGTTCTTGGGAGTGGTCATGGTCGTGTTCCGCCTAGCCGATTTTCACCTAGCTGAAGCAGCGCCTTTTCAAAGAAATCGATGCTGCCGAAATTGCCCGACTTGAGCGCCAGCGCCAAAGGCGTAGCGCCGATCGACGCCGTCGCCGGCACGCCGGGATCGATTTGCGCGCCTATGCGCAAAGCCCGCACGCCGAGCGCCTTGACCACTGCGCCGGAAGTTTCGCCGCCGGCGATCACGAAGCGCCGTACGCCGCTGGCCAGCAGCGCCGCGGCGATATCGGCCAGCGCCTGCTCTATCAGTAAACCGGCGCGCTCGACGCCGAGCTCGGCCTGCACCTGTTTCACTTGTTCCGGCGTGGTGGTGGCATAGATCAGCGCCGGCTGCTTATCCAGATGCTGTCGCGCGAAGGCCAATGCCTGTGCGACCACCGGTTCGCCGCCGGCGAGCGCCAGCGGATCGATGCGGAACGCCGGGCGCTTTTCCAGCCACGCCTTGACCTGGGCGTTGGTAGCTTTCGATGCGCTGCCGGCCAGCACCACCGACAAGCCCTCTACCGCCGGCAGTTCGCTGGCTGCCGCACCTTGCTGCGGATCGAGCAGGCCGGCGCGCACGAAATTGCCCGGCAGGCCGAGCGCGATGCCGGAGCCGCCGGTAACCAGCGGCAAACCGTCGCAGGCGGCGCCGATGGCGTACAGGTCCTGGTTTTCCAGGGCGTCGATAATCGCCATGCGCACGCCTTGCTGGCGCAGTACGTCGAAGCCGGCGCGGATCTGGCCGGTTCCCTGGGACACTGTCGGATAACCGACCAGGCCGACCTTGGAAGGGGTTTGCTGCTGCAGCACGCGGACCAGGTTCGGATCGGTCATCGGCGTCAATGGATGGTTCTGCATTCCCGATTCGCTGAGCAGCTGGTCCTGGATAAACAGGTGGCCGCGATACAGGGTGCGTCCGGTTTCGGGGAATACCGGGCAGACTATCGTGAAATCGCTGCCCAAGGCGTCCAGCAGGGCGTCGGCCACCGGGCCGATATTGCCCTGCGGGGTAGAGTCGAAAGTGGAACAGTACTTGAAAAAGAACTGGCGGCAGCCTTGCCGCTGCAGCCAGCGCAGCGCCGCCAGGGAATCGGCCACGGCCTCCGCGGCAGGCGCCGTGCGCGACTTGAGCGCCACCACGATGGCGTCCACGTCCTGCGGCGCGCTGTCCGGCACGCCGATGGTCTGCACGGTGCGCATGCCTTCGCGCACCAGCATGTTGGCGAGGTCGGTGGCGCCGGTGAAATCGTCGGCGATGCAGCCGAGCAGGGGGCTTGTCTGTGCCGGCATGGTTTACTCCTGCGCCGTCGGCAACTGGATGCCGGGGAAGATCTTGATCACGGCGGCGTCGTCCTCGGCGCCATGGCCGGCGGTGGACGCCATCATGAACATCTGGTGCGCGGCGGCCGAGAGCGGCAGCGGGAATTTGCTGGTGCGCGCGGTATCCAGCACCAGCCCCAGATCCTTGACGAAAATATCCACCGCGGACAGCGGCGTGTAGTCGGCTTTCAGTATATGCGGCACGCGGTTTTCAAACATCCACGAATTGCCGGCGCTGTTGGTGATCACTTCGTACAGGGAATCGGCGTCGACGCCTTCACGCAGTCCCAGCGCCATCGCTTCCGCCGCGGCGGCGATATGCACGCCGGCCAGCAGCTGGTTGATGATCTTTACCTTGGAACCCATGCCGTGCGCTTCGCCCAGCCGGTAGACCTTGCCGGCGATTGCCGACAGCACGGCTTCGCCTTTGGCATACGCCGCGGCCGGACCGGAAGTCATCATGGTCATCTCGCCGGAAGCGGCGCGTGCGGCGCCGCCCGATAACGGCGCGTCGAGGAACAGCAAGTGCTGCGCGGCCAGCCGTTCGCCTAGCTTGGCCGCGTATTCCGGCGCGACCGTGGCGCTGGCGATCACCAGGCTGCCGGGCTGCATGGCGGCAGCAGCGCCTTGCTCGCCGAACAGTACCTGTTCGGTTTGCGCGGCGTTGACCACCACCGTAATCACGACTTCGCATAACGCGCCCAGTTCAGCCGGGGTCTTGCAGGCGATGCCGCCTTCGCTGGCGAACTGCTGCAATACTTCCGGCCTGACATCGCAAGCATGCGCACGCAAGCCGGCGCGCAGCAAAGAACGGGCAACGCCCAAGCCCATGGCACCAAGGCCGATTACACCTACATTGATTGTCATTGTCGATCCTGATTAACGGGTTTTTGCAACATTCTTGGTTTTCTGCGCAGCCTTGGTGTCGGCGGCGCCCTGCGCCATGCGGCGCGCCGCGTTGAACATGTGGTTTTGCGCCGCGTTGCGCGCGGCCAGCGCGTCGCCGGCGGCAATCGCGGCGGCGATGGCGGCGTGTTCTTCATAGACCTGGCGCATGAAATCGTCGCGCCTTGCTTCATTGCTGCGGGTGACCGCGGTGGCGGCTTCCAGGTATTGGCTGAGGAAGGCCAGCGTTTGCAGCAGGAAGGGATTGCCGGTGGCTTCGGCGATGCTGCGGTGGAACATGACGTCGGCCAGCACGCCGTCGCCGCCGGCATCGACATCGGCGGCGATGCCTTTCAGTGCGGTTTCTATCGCTTTCAGCTGGCGCGGCGTGCGGCGGGTAGCGGCCAGCGCCGCGACTTCGGCGTCGATGGCGCGCCGCAGTTCGACGATCTGCAGCACGGCGTCGGCCGACGAAGCCTGGTCGAACTGGATGCGCAAGGGCCGCAGATGGCCCTGTTCGCTGACATAGACGCCGCTGCCCTGGCGCGGCTCGACCGCGCCTTCATTCTTCAGGCGGGAAATCGCTTCGCGCACCACGGTGCGGCTGACGCCGAACTGCTCGGACAGCGCCGGCTCGGTGGGCAGCTTCGCGCCCGGGCCGAATTCGCCGGTTTGTATCTTTTTCAGCAGTTCCTGGGCGACGGTATCGCTCAGGGACGTCCGGTTGGCATTCAATTTATTGAACATTTTGTCTCTTCCAACGACATATTTTTATCGTAATGTGACCATATCATCATACGAATTATTGGAAAAATCAAGGCTTGTTTCAAAGCCGGTCCTTTTCTTTTCTGATTGTCATTGCCAATGATGACGGGAATAGGGTTCTTGCCTTGGGTCAATGAATGGCCAGGCTATGGCGGCTAAGATCGCAGTGATGCAAACGTGCCGGCTGTCACATTCCAGTAGAATCCTGTCCTTGTGGAAAACTCCCCCATGTCACGCCATCAGGATGGATATTCGATGAACAGAATTGCAAGCGCTTATCTGACGTTCTCCGCCATTGCCTTGTCCATGTGGAGCGTCCCGGCTGCGGCGCAAATCCGCATAGGCGTGGATATCGCCGTCACCGGCCCTGCAGCCGCTATCGGCGCGCCGACCAAAAACGCCATCCTGCTGTGGCCGAAAGAGATTGCAGGACAAAAGGTCGAGTACATCATCCTGGACGACGCCTCCGATCCGACCAACGCGGTGCGCAATGCGCGCAAGCTGGTCAGCGAAGAAAAAGTCGACCTGATCGTCGGCCCGAACACCACGCCTGCGGCGCTGGCCATGCTGGAGGTGGCGGCCGCGGCGGAAACGCCGATGGTGGCGCTGGCGGCTTCGGCGTCCATCGTCGAGCCGCAGGACGCCAAGCGCGCCTGGGTATTCAAGCTGCCGCAAAACGATTCGCACATGGCGACCATCCTGACCCAGCACATGGCCGACAACGGCATCAAGACAGTGGCCTTCATTGGTTTTGCCGACGCCTATGGCGACAGCTGGTGGCGCGAATTCTCGCACCTGGCCGAGCTGCGGAAAATCAAGGTGGTCGCCGGCGAGCGCTACAACCGCAACGACACCAGCGTCACCGGACAGATCCTCAAGATCATGTCGGCGCAGCCGGATGCGGTGCTGATCGCGGCGTCGGCGACGCCGGCGGTGCTGCCGCAAAAGACCCTGGTCGAGCGCGGCTACAAGGGACGCATCTACCAGACCCACGGCATCGCCACCGCGGACTTCCTGAAAGTCGGCGGCAAGGATGTCGAAGGCACTTTCTTCCCGACCGGGCCGGCGGTGGTGGCCAAGCAGCTGCCGCTCTCGAACCCGGTCAGGAAGACCGCGCTGGACTTTACCCGCCGTTATGAAGCGGTTTACGGCGCCGATACCATGACGCAGTTCGCCGCCGATGCCTGGGGCGCATACATGCTGGTTGCGAATGCCGTGCCGCAGGCGCTGAAATCGGGCCAGCCCGGCACCAGGCAATTCCGCGCGGCGCTGCGCAACGCCTTGGAAAACACCCATGACCTGACCATCCCGCAAGGCGTGGTCAACATGAATCCGAAGGACCATGTCGGGCTGGACCAGCGTTCGCGCGTGATGGGCCGGATCGTCAACAACAAGTTTACCTATGCATACGGCGGCTAGTCCGCCGCAAGAAAAAAACGAAAGTAAAAAAGATGGATCAATTCTGGTTGTGGCTGCGCGGTTTTGTCCCGGGGCAGGTGATGGTCAACGGCACCGAACGCATGCGCGCCTGCTGCGGCGCCTTGCTGGGGATCTTGCTGACCGGGCTGGCAAGCCACTGGGTGCTGGGGCCGACGGCGGCGCTGCCGTTGCTGATCGCGCCGATGGGCGCTTCCGCCGTGCTGCTGTTCGGCGTGCCGGCCAGCCCGCTGGCGCAGCCGTGGTCCATCATCGGCGGCAACCTGGTCGCAGCGGTGATCGGCGTCGCTTGTGCGCGCTGGATTCCCGATCCATTGTTTGCCACCTCGATTGCGGTGTCGGCGGCGATCGGCGCCATGTTTGCGTTGCGCTGCCTGCATCCGCCCAGCGGCGCGGTGGCGCTGACCGCGGTGCTGGGCGGTCCGGCGGTGACCGGCCTGGGTTTTCATTTCGTGCTGGCGCCGGTGCTGCTGAATTCCTTGCTGCTGCTGCTGGTGGCGCTGTTGTTCAATAACGCTACCCGCCGCCGCTATCCGCATGTGGCTCACGTCGATCCCGGCAAGCTGCACCAGACCAAGGACCAGCCCAGCGGCCGGCGCATCGGCTTCACGCAGGAAGACCTGGATCATGTCTTGCAGCAGTACAACCAGGTGCTCGATGTCAGCCGCGACGACCTGGAAAACCTGATCCTGCAAACCGAGCTGCATGCCTACCGGCGCCGTTTCGGCGCGATCACCTGCGCCGACATCATGTCGCGCGATGTCGTCAGCGTCGAGTACGGCACCTCGCTGGAAGATGCCTGGGCTCTGCTGCTGAAGCACCGGATCAAGGCGCTGCCGGTGATCAATTCGGCGCGGCGCCTGGTCGGCATCGTCACCCAGACCGATTTCATGCGGCAGGCGAACCTGCAGGTGTACACCGGCTTCGAGCAGAAACTGAAGCAGTTCATCCAGCGCACCACCACTACCCATTCCGACAAGCCGGAAGTGGTCGGCCAGATCATGACCAGCGCCGTGCAGAGCGCGGTGACCGACGCTCACATCGTCGAGCTGGTGCAGCCCTTGTCCGATTCCGGCATACACCACATCCCGATTGTCGACGACCAGCGGCGCCTGGTCGGCATGGTGACGCAGTCCGACATGGTCGCGGCCCTGTACCGCGGGAATGCGAATTTAACCACACCCTGATCTCTTTCCGGCATGCGGCAATTGCTGCAAACCGGCGCGGGCCGTACAATGGCGGGGTTTTGGTGCACGCGGACATGTCCATGTCCGCAGTTAAACGGGAAACACGGCGCCAGGCGACTCGACAAGATCGCCGGCACAACGTGTGCTGCCCCCGCAACGGTAAAACAAGCGTCGCCGGTGGTTTCCATTCCTGGATTCCTCCGGTCGGCAGGGCGTATCTACTACCACTGAGCCTGGCTTGGGAAGGTTATGCGCTCCGACTTGTCAGCCCGGATACCGGCCAAAGCAGGTGGAGTAAAGAATAGGCCTTCGTAAAAGGCTTATTTGCTACTACCGTTAAACCGGGCTTGCGGGGAGGCAGGCCGGGGACTCTTATCGTAATCGACCATGACATCATCTTTATCACGCCGCTGCGGCGCGACCTTGAAGCCGCTCGCGCTGGCTTCAGCCATTCTTTCGACTGCCGCCGCATCGGCGCAAACCGCCCAGGAGCAAACGCTGGTGCCAGTGGTGGTGACCGCGGCCCGGATCGAGCAGCCGCAAATCGACGCCTTGCCGCACACTACGGTCATCAGCGCCGAAGACATCCGCAATTCGCAGGCGCCGGACTTGCCGGCGTTGCTGCAACGCGAAGCCGGCTTGCAGATCACCCGCGCCGGCGGCCCAGGCCAGCAGGCTTCGCTGTTCATGCGCGGCGCCAATTCGTCGGAAACGCTGATCATGATCGATGGCGTGCCGATCCGGCGCCAGGCTTCGTTCGGCCTGCCTGCGCTTGAAAATATCCTGCCGGACCAGATCGACCACATCGAGATCGTGCGCGGCAACGTGTCAGCGATCTACGGCTCCGGCGCAATCGGCGGCGTGGTGCAGATCTTCACCAAGCGCGGCAACGGCGCACCGGCGTTCAACGCATCGGTCGAAGCCGGTTCGCGCGGCACGTACGAGGGCAATGCCGGCGTCAGCGGCAAGAGCGGCGACACCCGCTACGCACTGTCGCTGACACGCTTCAAGACCAACGGCTTTTCGGCGCAGAATCCCTTGCAGAGCCCGAACGTCAATCCCGACCGCAACGGCGACGGCAATACCAGCGTCTCGGGTTCGGTATCGCAGGAATGGCGCACCGGCAATGAAATCGGCGTCCGCATTTATGCCAACGATGCCAAATACACCTACGACGACGCCTTTGGCACGCCGACCGACCAGAACAACGGCCACTCCAAGAGCCAGTCGCTGGCCCTGTTCAGCAAGAACCGCTTTACCCAGGACTGGACTTCGACGCTGACCCTGTCGCAAAACATCAATCGCGACAATCTCGACGGCCAGAGTATATTCGGCGACAGCAGCAACGCCTACAAGAGCACCCAGAACCTGCTGCAGTGGGCCAACGAACTGCGCCTGTCGCCGACGTGGACGGCGACTGCCGGCGTCGACGCCGGCCGCGAAAAGGCCGATGTCAGCTCGAACAGCAGCTACGGCAATTCCAGCGACAGCTTTTCGCGCTCGACCTCCAGCGCCTATGCCGGCGTGCTCGGCAAGATCGGCCCGCACCAGCTGCAGCTGAACCTGCGCCATGACGATGTCGGCGGTTCCGGTTCGGACAACACCGGCTACCTGGGCTACGGTTTCGCCTTGACCGATAGCGTCAAGCTGATCGCCAATGCATCGACTGCATTCAATGCGCCGACCCCGGCGCAGCTGTTCCAGCCGATCTACGGCAATCCGAACCTCAAGGCGGAACGTTCGAAATCCTACGAGTTGGGCGTGCAATACGCCGCCGGCGCCACCTTGCTGCGGGCCACCCTGTTCGATACCCGTACCCGCGACCAGTTCGGCTACGATCCGCTGACTTCGCAAACGATCAATATCGCCCGCGCCAAGAACCAGGGGCTGGAATTGAGCGCCAGCACCGTGCTGGCTGCCATCGACTGGCGCGCCAGCCTGACCTTGCAGAATCCGAAAGACGAGGCCAGCAACAAGATCCTGGTGCGCCGCGCCAAGACCCTGGGTTCGCTGGGAGCAGCCAAGAGCTTCGGCGCCTGGCGCCTCGGCGCCGATGTGCAATACACCGACAGCCGCAGCGACATCCCTGGCAATCCGCGGCTGGGTACGTACTGGCTGACCAACGCCAATGCGCGTTACCAGCTGAACAAGGAAGTATCCTTGTTCGGCCGCATCGACAATCTGTTCAACCGCGACTACCAGACCGCTTATGGCTATAACCAGCCGTCACGCGGCGTCTTTGTTGGTGTAAATTGGCAGCAATGATAGAAACCGATCTGTCTGCCAGCGGATGACCCACACCATTGACTAGCATCACCACACTGCGCCGCGCCATCCTGATCCTGTGCTGCCTGACGGCAGTCGCGGGATTGGTGCTGTCGCTCGCGGTGCTGTGCGGCAGCAGCGGTTGCGGGCGGCCTTGGGCGGCGGATCAGATCTATCTTTCCTTGCGCCTGCCGCGGGCGCTGACGGCTTTCATCGTCGGCGGCCTGCTGGCGCTGGCCGGGGCGCTGATGCAGGTGCTGTTGCGCAATCCCCTGGCCGATCCCTATGTGCTGGGTTTGTCCGGAGGTTCCGCGGCCGGGGCTTTGTCGGCCTTGCTGGTGGCCGGCCGTTTCGGCTACATGGGCGACGCCGCCGCCGCATCCGGCGCGGCGCTCGGCGCCGGGCTGGCGGTGCTGCTGTTGTTCGGCCTGGCGCGGCAGGCTTTGCGCCGCCTGCCGGATGCCGGCCAGCACAGCGGCCATCGCCTGATCCTGACCGGGGTGATGATCGCCGCCGGTTTCGGCGCCATCGTGACGCTGGTGCTGACGCTGGCCCCTGACGGGCAATTGCGCGGCATGCTGTTCTGGCTGATGGGCGACCTGGAAGACGGGCGCCTGCTGCTGCCGGCGGCCGTGCTGCTTTTGCTGATATTGATCTGGAGTACCCTGAACGCGCGCCAGCTGAACCTGCTGGCGCGCGGCGAAGGATTTGCACAACTGCTGGGAGTGCCGGTGTTGCGCCTGCGTTTGCTGACCCTGTGCGCGGCTTCGCTGGCGACGGCGGCTGCGGTCACGGTGGCCGGCACAATCGGTTTTATCGGCCTGGTGGTGCCGCATGCGATTCGCCTGCTGGTGGGCAACGACCAGCGCATATTGTTGCCGGCCAGCGTGCTGGCAGGCGGCGCCGCGCTGGCGCTGGCGGACCTGGCGGCGCGCACCGTGGTGGCGCCGACCCAGCTGCCGGTGGGAGTGGTCACGGCGCTGGTCGGGGTACCGGTATTCCTGTGGCTGTTGGCGCGGAGCCGCGCATGAACGACGCCACGCCGCCATTGCTGAGCGCCGAACAGCTGACCGTGGGTGTGGGCAGCGGCGTCAGCCATAAAACCTTGTGCAGCAGGCTGGACTGGCAAGTCGCGCCGGGCCAGTTCTGGTGCGTGCTAGGCCGCAACGGCATCGGCAAAACCACTTTACTGCATACGCTGGCCGGCTTGAAACGGCCGGCCGGCGGCCGCGTACTGATTGCAGGCCGTGACATACAGGCTACGTCGGCGCAGCAGCTGGCGCGCCTGCGCGGCTTGCTGGCGCAGCAGCAGGCCGATGCGTTTTCCAGCAGCGTGCTGGCGGCGGTGGTCGCCGGCCGCCATCCCTACCAGTTCGGTTTCGGCTGGGATATGGAGGATGACCGCGCGCTGGCGATGCAGGTGCTGGACCAGGTCAGGATGGCCGCTTTCAGCACGCACGACGTGATGCGCCTGTCGGGCGGCGAGCGGCAGCGGGTGGCGCTGGCGACCTTGCTGGTGCAGGATCCGCTGCTGTTCATGCTGGATGAGCCGACCGCGCACCAGGATGCCGCGGCGCAGATCGTGGTGATGGAGTTGCTGCATAAGGTAGCCAATGCGCTGCAGCCGCAAAAAGCAGTGATCGCGGCTTGCCACGACATCAACCTGGTGGCGCGTTACGCCAGCCATGTGCTGTTGCTGGGCGATGGCCAGGCTTGGCAAGGGCCCACCGGCAGCATACTGCAGCCGGAGATCTTGCAGGCTGCGTTCGGCTGTTCGTTCGAGGTAGTGGAAAACGGCGCACGGCGTTTGTTCATGCCGGTGGCCAGCGTGCTTTAGGTTTAGGGCGGCGGCAGCATCACCGGCGCCGGCTGCGCGCCAGCTCCAGTTTCTGGCATAGCTCGGCAGCGCCATCCAGTATGCGCGGGCCGGGACGGCTCATCCAGTTCGGCGTCAGGGTAAACAGGTTATCGGCGGCGACCGCCGCCATGCCGGGGAAGCGCCGCCAGCCGGCGCTGGGCGAGCTGCCGCCGTCGGCGGCAAAGATCACTTCCGGATTGGCTTGCAGCACGGCTTCGGTGCTGACGGTAGGCGCCAGCTGCGGCAGCTTGCCGAACACGTTTTCACCGCCGCACAAAGCGATCACGCTCGACACCATGTGGCTGTCGTTCAGCGTCATCAGCGGTTTTTTCCAGATCTGGTAAAACACCCGCACCGGCGGCCGCTGGCGGTAGGTCGCATCAAGCTGCGCCAGGCGCGCCTTGAACGCGGCGGCCGCGGCGGCACCGCTGGCCTCGGTGCCGGCCAGCTGCGACAGCCTCAGCAGCGACGTGGCGATGGTTTCCAGCTGGTGCGGTTCGCTTTCGAATACCGGGATGCCGATGGCGCGCAGCCTGGCGACCTGGCTGGCGGAATTGCCGCTGCTCCAGGCCACCACCAGGTCCGGCTTGAGGGCAACGATCCGTTCGATGTCGAGTGCGCTGCTGCTGCCCATCGAGGGTATCTGCTTGGCCGCCGGCGGATAGTCGCTGTAGTCGCTGACGCCGACCACGTAAGCGCCGGCGCCGGCTGCAAACAGCAGTTCGGTAGCGTGCGGCGCCAGGCTGACGATGCGATGCGCCGGGTGCGGCAGCACCACCGCATGCTGCGCATCGTCCCGCACGCTGATGCCTTGCGCGGACGCCGCTGCAGCAGCGCACGACAGCACGGTTGCCGCCGCCGTGGCAGTCCAGCTGCGCGATGTCTTGATGCGGGCGGGCTGCTGCACTGTCGGGTCCGGATTCAGATTTCGAGATTGTCGATCAGGCGCGTGCCGCCCAGCTTGGCGGCGGCCAGCACCACCAGCTTTTCGCCTTGCGCCAGGTCGCCTGCGGCCGGCGCCTGCAAATCGCAGCGCTTGCGGATCGAGATGTAGTCCGGCAGCCAGCCGCGGCCGCGCAGCTGCGCCATCGCCTGCCGCTCCAGTTCAAAGATGTCGAGGTGGCCGGCGCGTACTTCCTCGGCGACCTGGTTGAGCGTCTTGAACAGCGCCGGCGCTTCTGCCCGTTCGTCGGCCGACAGGTACATATTGCGCGACGACAGCGCCAGGCCGTCGTCGGCGCGCCAGGTTTCGGCGGCGATGATTTCAGTCGGCAAGGCGAATTGCTTGGCCATGTTGCGCACGATCATCAGCTGCTGGTAATCCTTCTTGCCGAACACCGCGACGCGCGGCTGGACGCAGGAAAACAGTTTCAGCACGACGGTTGTCACACCGGTAAAGAAGCCGGGGCGGAATTCACCTTCCAGGGTATTGCCGAGGTCGTCAGGCGGCCGCACGCGGAATTCCTGCGGTTCCGGATACAAGTCTTTTTCGGTCGGCGCGAACAGCACGTAGACGCCTTCCTTTTCCAGCTTCTCGACATCGGCGGCGAAGGTGCGCGGATATTTGTCGAAATCCTCGTTGGGGCCGAACTGCAGGCGATTGACGAAAATCGAAGCGACGATAGGATCGCCGTGTTTCTTCGCCAGCCGCATCAGCGACAGGTGGCCTTCATGCAGGTTGCCCATGGTCGGCACGAAAGCGGTGCGCAGCTGGCCGCGCAGCTGGTCGCGTAGCTCTTCAATCGAGGAAATGATTTTCATAATTGTAATAATTGCGGGACAGAGTCGCACGGATAGTGTTTAAGAGCCACCGTAGCGTGGCGAATTACTCTATCCGTGCGACTCTGTCCTCAACTGATTAGAGAAAACGGTTAAATTGTATAGAAAAGTGGCTGAGCGGAATTTAAGAGCCACCATAGAGTGGTCGGATGAGAAAACTATGCGGGAGCATAAGTCGGCGAATAAGCCAGCCGTACGTAAATCGGCGCGAACGGTTCCGCCTGGGTGATTTCAATCAGCGTTTCCTTGGCCAGCTCCAGCATGGCGATGAAATTCACCACCAGCACCGGCACGCCGCGCGAGGGATCGAACAGTTCGGCGAACTCGACAAAACGCGCCGATTGCAGCCGCCGCAGGATCCCGGTCATGTGCTCGCGCACCGACAGTTCTTCGCGGCTGATGGTGTGGTGGGCGGTCAGCTTGGCGCGCTTGATGACGTCGGCCCAGGCTGCCTGCAGGTCGTCCAGGTTGACTTCCGGCCAGCGCGTGACGATGCTTTGCTCGATGTAGATCTGGGTGCGCACATAATCGCGCCCGAGCTGCGGCAGGGCGTCGATTTCGCGCGCGGCCAGCTTCATCTGTTCGTATTCCAGCAGGCGCCGCACCAGTTCGGCGCGCGGATCTTCGGCTTCTTCGCTGTCGGTCTTGCGGACCGGCAGCAGCATGCGCGATTTGATCTCGATCAGCATGGCGGCCATCAGCAGGTACTCGGCCGCCAGCTCCAGGTTGGTGATGCGGATCTGGTCGACGTATTCCAGATATTGCAAGGTGACTTGCGCCATCGGGATGTCGAGGATATTGAAATTCTGTTTGCGGATCAGGTACAGCAGCAGGTCGAGCGGGCCTTCGAATGCTTCCAGGAAGACTTCCAGCGCATCCGGCGGAATGTAGAGATCGGTCGGCATGCGGAACAGCGGCTCGCCGTAAAGGCGCGCAAAAGCCACGCCGTCGATCACGTTCGGCGTCGAATCGGGTTGGCCCTCCAGCGTCAGTTCAGCGGCATCCGACAAATTCTGGCTCATCTGATATCCGGCAGGAACTTAGTGATTGTTCTGGTACACGTAGGGTTGTTGATCGACGCGCGATTCCTTGGTGCGCAGCTGGCTGTCGAGGTCGATCGGCGTCTTGTCCCACAGCAGGGCGCGGCCGGCCAATTGCTGTTCTTCCAGCTTGGGATTGTTTTGCTTGAGTTCTTCGACGAACTTGGTGATGTCGGACTGATAACCGTTGATTTGTTTGGAGAATTTCATGGCTGCTTTGATAATCCGGTGGGAGTAGCCGCTATTTTATGCTATTTCCCGGCCGCCGCAGCGGTTTGTCGTCGGCGCCAATATGCATAAGGCAATTGATGAACGATATACTTGGGCAATACCGGATGAAGGAGTCAGCATGAAATTATGGGTACGCAGCGTTTTGGCAGTCATTCTGCCCTTCATGGTCGCGGCTTGTGATCAAAATGGCAATTTCATACAGGAGGCCGGATTGGAAAAATTGAGCCGCGGCGTATCGACCGAAGCGGACGTCCGCAACGCCATGGGCCAGCCGGATACCGTATGGGAAGCGGAAAGCGGCGAGCGCTCCCTGGAATATCCGAAAGGACCGGCCGGCGCCCGCACCTGGATCTTCTATATCGGCAAGGACGGCAAGCTGAGCGATTACAAGCAAGTCTTGACCGAAGAGAATTTCGCCAGGATCAAGGTCGGCATGAACAAGGAAGAAGTGCGCAGGATGCTCGGCAGGCCGCGCACCGTGGTGCAGTTTACAAGGAAGAACGAGGAAGTGTGGGACTGGCGCTATACCCAGAGCGACGCCAGCCAGGCTTTCTTCAATGTGCACATGGATATCACCAGCGGACTGGTGACCGGCACTTCAGTGTCGCAGGTCTACGGACACTGATCTACGGAGACTGATGCCGCGCGTTAGCGTTTCAGCCAGCGCCGCATCACGATAGGCGGTTCTTCCAGCGGGTTGGCGCGGGTGTATTCGAGTTCCGGCGCCAGCTCGAATTCGAATACCGCATACAGGTCGACTACCCGGGTCTGGTCAGCGCGCACCGCCAGCCGCAGCTCATTGACGTCGGCGCCGCGGGCGCGGTGGATCAGCGCTTCCATCAGGTGCTGCGACAGGCCTTGGCCGCGATAGGTGTGCAGCACGCCCATGCGCAGGATTTCCCAGACGTCGGTTTCGGTATCGGTCGGCAGCCAGCGTGCCGATCCGATCGGTTTTTCATCCAGCTGCAAGATGAAGCCGCCGCCGCGCTGCAAGTCGTGCAGCACCCGTTCCGTGCTTTCGCGATGGCCGCTGGAGCTGGCCGCGACCCGTTCGGCCCAGCAGGCGCGAGTCACGCCGGCGATCAGCGCGGCATCGTCGGCATTGGCTTCGCGGACTTGCAGGTTCATCCGGCGCGGCTCTTAGCTGACGCGCATGCCCGGCTCGGCGCCTGGCCACGGATTGAGCACATAGATGCCCGGATTGGCTTTGCCGTCGGCGGCCGAGGCTGCCAGCACCATGCCTTCCGAAATGCCGAACTTCATCTTGCGCGGCGCCAGGTTGGCCACCATCACCGTCAGCTTGCCGACCAGTTCTTCCGGCTGGTAGGAAGACTTGATGCCCGAGAATACATTGCGCAAACGGCCTTCGCCGACATCCAGGGTCAGCCGCAGCAGCTTGTCGGAACCGTCCACATGTTCGCAATTGACGATCTTGGCGATGCGCAGGTCAACCTTGACGAAATCGTCGATCTTGATTTCGGCGGCCAGCGGCTCGATGGCGCTGCCGGCGTTATCCGCGGCGGCGGCTTCTGCCGGGACCGCAGCAGCCGGTGCGTCAAACAAGGCGTCCAGCATCTTCGGCTCGACCCGCGTCATCAGGTGCGAGTAGGCGTTGATGCGATGGCCGTCAGCCAGCGGCCGGCCGACATCGGCCCATGCCAGCGGCGCGATTTGCAGGAAATTTTCGACCTGCGCCGCCAGCGCCGGCAACACCGGTTTCAGGTAGATGGTCAGGATCCGGAACGCTTCCAGCAAGCGGCTGCAGACTTCGTGCAGGGCCGCTTCCTTGCTGGGGTCCTTGGCCAGCTCCCATGGCTTGTTGGCGTCGACGTAGGCGTTGATGAGGTCGGCCTGCTCCATCACCGCGCGCAGCGCCTTGCCGTATTCGCGGCCATCGTACAGCGCCTGGATATCGCCGGCGACGCCGCGCAACCTGGCCAGGAACGGATCGCTGCCGGTGGCCCAGGCGGTGCTCAGCTTGCCGTCGAATTTCTTGGCGATGAAACCGGCGGCGCGGCTGGCGATGTTGATGTACTTGCCGATCAGGTCGGAATTCACGCGCGCCACAAAATCTTCCGGGTTGAAATCGATGTCTTCCACTTTCGCGCTCAGCTTGGCGGCGATGTAATAGCGCATCCATTCCGGGTTCATGCCCAGTTCCAGGTAGCGCAGCGGCGAGATGCCGGTGCCGCGCGATTTCGACATTTTTTCGCCGGAGACGGTCAGGAAGCCGTGCACGAAGACGTTGTTCGGCACTTTCAAGCCCGAGAAGTGCAGCATCGCCGGCCAGAACAGCGTATGGAAGTAGGTGATGTCCTTGCCGATGAAGTGATACTGCTCGGTCTTCGGATCGGCCATGAAGGCGTCGTAGTCGCGCCCGGTCTTGCCGAAATAGTTTTTCAGCGAAGCCAGGTAGCCCACCGGCGCATCCAGCCAGACGTAGAAATACTTGCCCGGCTCATCCGGGATCTCGATGCCGAAATAAGGCGCATCGCGGCTGATGTCCCAGTCGCCCATGCCGCCGTCGCTTTCCAGCCATTCCTTGGCCTTGTTGGCGACTTCCGATTGCAGGCGTGGTTTGCCGTCGGCGTTGCCCAGGGCCCAGCCGCGCAGGAATTCCACGCATTGCGGATCGGACAGCCTGAAGAAAAAGTGTTCCGACGATTTCATCACCGGCGTCGCGCCGGTCAGTGTCGAGTAGGGATTCTTCAGGTCGGTAGGCGCATACACCGAGCTGCACACTTCGCAGGAATCGCCGTACTGGTCCTTGGCGCCGCATTTCGGGCATTCGCCCTTGATGTAGCGGTCCGGCAGGAACATGTTCTTGACCGGGTCGAAGAACTGCTCGATGGTCTTGGTCGAGATGAAGCCCGCTGCCTTCAGCTTGCGATAGATGTCGCGCGACAGCGCGTGGTTTTCCGGGCCGTCGGTCGAATGCCAGTTGTCGAAGGCGATATGGAAGCCGTCCAGGTATTGCTTGCGGCCGGCGGCGATCTGCGCCACGAATTCCTGCGGCGTGATGCCGGCCTTTTCGGCGGCGATCATGATCGGCGCGCCATGGGCATCGTCGGCGCCGACGAAATTGACTTCATGCCCCTGCATTCGCTGGAACCGCACCCAGATGTCGGCCTGGATATATTCCATGATGTGGCCGATATGAAACGCTGCATTGGCGTAAGGCAGGGCGGTAGTGACGAATAGCTGGCGAGGAGTTGAAGTCAAAGTAATGCTCATTTGGCAATGATTTTGCAACGGCAAGCGCTGCTGGTTGGAATAAAAGAGTGATTTTAGCAGTGACAGGCCGGTCTCTGCTCTAATCCTTGCGCCTGTCCTCGTTTGCGCCGCGGCAGCGGCAGCGGAAAAGCGGCGATTTGGTTTAGACTTGGCGCATCTTATCAAGAACGTGCAGAGGAAAAGCAATGAGCGTCACGATTGAAGCGGTCAAGGCAGCGTTGTCCAGTGTGATCGACCCGAATACCGGCAAGGACCTGGTGAGCAGCAAATCGGCCAGGAATATCCGTCTGGAGGGCGCCGACGTATTGTTCGACGTTGAACTGGACTATCCGGCCAAGAGCCAGTTTGCACTGATCGGCGACGCCGCGGCCGCCGCGGTCGGCGCGCTGGACGGGGTCGGCAAGGCCACCCCGCATGTCTATTCGAAAATCCAGTCGCATGCGGTGCAGCGCGGCGTCAAGCTGATGTCCAACATCAAGAACATCATCGCGGTGGCGTCCGGCAAGGGCGGCGTCGGTAAATCGACCACCGCGGTCAACCTGGCGCTGGCGCTGGCGGCGGAAGGCGCGCAGGTCGGCATCCTCGACGCCGATATCTACGGCCCTTCGCAGCCGATGATGATGGGCATCAGCGGCCGCCCTGAAACCAAGGACGGCAAGACCATGGAGCCGCTGGAAAACCATGGCTTGCAAGTGTCGAGCATCGGCTTCATGGTCGATCCCGACGAACCCATGGTGTGGCGCGGCCCGATCGTCACCCAGGCCTTGCAGCAGCTGCTGGACCAGACCAACTGGCGCGACCTCGATTACCTGATCGTCGACATGCCGCCCGGCACCGGCGACATCCAGCTGACCTTGTCGCAAAAAGTGCCGGTGACCGGCGCCGTGATCGTCACCACGCCGCAGGACATTGCCTTGCTGGATGCGCGCAAGGGCTTGAAGATGTTCGAGAAGGTCGGCATCCCGATCCTCGGCATCGTGGAAAACATGAGCACCCATATCTGCTCCAATTGCGGCCACGCTGAAGCCATCTTCGGCGAAGGCGGCGGCGCCAGGATGTGCGGCGAGTACGGTGTCGAATTCCTCGGCGCCTTGCCGCTGACCATGTCGATCCGCCAGCAGACCGATTCCGGCAAGCCGACCGTGGTGGCCGAACCCGACGGCCCGGTGGCGCACATCTATAAAGAGATTGCGCGCAAGGTGGCGATCAAGGTGGCGGAAAAGGCCAAGGACATGAGCAGCAAGTTTCCTACCATCGTGATCAAGAACGACTAAGGCGAAGCTGCGGCGGCTGCTTTTATTATCAGGGCGCGCCGGGAATGTCATGGTGGATCGCCAGCCAGATGGTGGGCTGGGCCGCATCGGTCCATTCGATGCGGTGGCGGCAGTGTGCGGGGATGTGCAGCCAGGCGCCGGGCAGCATGACGTGTTCGGCGCCGCCGCCTTCCAGGGTCAATCCGGCGCTGCCGCTGAGCAGCAGCACCCATTCTTCCTGCGGGCTGTCGTACCAGAAGCCGGGCGGACTGGCCTGGCCGCTGGAAACGATGCGCTCGATTTTCAGGCCGCCGTGCTGATGCAGAAGTTCGAACACTTCTGCTGAACTGTCCGGCGGCAGCCCGGTCAACAGATTGCCATGGGCAATTTGCATGGTGGTCTCCTTATCTATGGCAGCGATGTATTATTGCACCCGGTGCATTGCACGGATTTTATGCAGGTTTTCCCGCCTCATTTTCCACCGCATTTTCCACCGCATTTTCCACCTAAAGGACAAGGCAATGAAATCACGAATTTTTTCGCTACTGTTTTCCGCGACCCTGCTGAGCGCCAGCCTGTTGCCGCAAATGGCCCAGGCCGCATCGGTCTCCTTCCTTGAACCGGCCGACGGCGCGGTAGTCAGCAGCCCGTTCACCGTCAAGTTCGGCGTCAGCGGCATGGAAGTCAAGCCGGCCGGCGACATGACGGCGAATACCGGCCACCATCACCTGCTGATCAATGAAGACAGCATCCCGGCCGGACAGTCGATCCCGATCGACGACAAGCATTTGCATTTTGGCAAGGGGCAGACCGAAACCAGCGTCACGCTGCCGCCAGGGAAATACAAGCTGACCATGCAATTCGCCAACGGCGCCCACCAGTCTTACGGTCCTGAGCTGAGCAAAACCATCAACGTCACCGTCAAATAGCCGATAACCCCGGCCATCGCCGTTTCCATCCGCTGCTGCAACGCGGTAAAATGAGGTTTTCCTTGATAACGGCTTTGGCAATCCAAGGCCGTTTTTATTTACCATGACTGCCAGCACTCCAGCATCTACTGCTTCATCGAAACCGGTACGCACCCGTTTTGCTCCTAGCCCAACCGGTTACCTGCACCTGGGCGGCGCCCGCACCGCGCTGTTTTCCTGGGCTTATGCACGCCATTTCGGCGGCACTTTCGTGCTGCGCATCGAAGATACCGACCTCGAGCGTTCGACGCCCGAGGCGGTGCAGGCGATTGTCGACGGCATGCAATGGCTGGGTTTGCAGCACGACGAAGGCCCGTTCTACCAGATGCGGCGCATGGACCGCTATCGCGAAGTGATCGGGCAGATGCTGCAAGCGGGCACGGCTTATCACTGCTACTCGTCGCCGGAAGAAGTCGAAGCGATGCGCGAACGCATGCGCGCCGCCGGCGAAAAACCGCGCTACGACGGCACCTGGCGTCCGGAGCCGGGCAAGACCTTGCCGCCGGTTCCTGCCGACCGCAAGCCGGTGGTGCGGTTCAAGAATCCGCTTGACGGCGACGTCAGCTGGGATGATGTGGTCAAGGGCAATATCACCATCTCGAACCGCGAAATGGACGACCTGGTGATCGCTCGCCCGGACGGTACGCCGACCTATAATTTCTGTGTGGTGGTGGACGACTGGGATATGGGGATTACCCACGTGATCCGCGGCGACGATCATGTCAACAATACGCCGCGCCAGATCAATATCCTGAAAGCCCTGGGCGCGGCCTTGCCGCTGTACGGCCATGTGCCGATGATCCTGGGCGCGGACGGTGAAAAACTGTCGAAGCGCCACGGCGCTGTCAGCGTGATGGATTATCCGGCGCAAGGCTACCTGCCGGAAGCGATGCTGAACTACCTGGCGCGCCTCGGCTGGAGCCATGGCGACGAAGAGATTTTCAGCATGGAACAGTTTTGCAGCTGGTTCGACCTCGATCACCTGTCGAAATCGCCGGCGCAATTTAATCCTGAAAAATTGGCCTGGATCAACAATCACTACATCAAGCTGGCCGACAATGCGCGCCTGGCGGCGATGGTCAAGCCGCTGATGGAACAGGACGGCGCCGATTTCAGCAACGCCCCGGATCTGCCGAAAGTGATCGGCCTGCTGAAAGAGCGCGCCAATACCGTCAATGAAATCGCAACCGCGGCCATGCTGTTCTATCGCCGGCCGGCGCCGGATGCGGCATTGCTGACGCAGCACTTTACTGACGCGGTCAAACCGGCGCTGGCCGATTTCGCCGCGCGCTGCGCGACGGTCGAGTGGACCAAGGAAAGCCTGTCGCCGATGATCAAGGAAGTGCTGGCGGCGCACCAGCTGAAGATGCCGCAGATCGCGATGCCGCTGCGCCTGATGCTGACCGGACAGTTGCAGACACCGGCGATTGATGCGGTGCTTGAGTTGTTGGGCCGTGAGGCCGTGATCGCACGTTTGCAACCGTATCTGGCGTAAAACTGCAATAAATCTGCAAATCGGGATTTACAAGCTCTAAATAAGCTTGCTATAATCTCGCTTCTGCAAACGGGGGTATAGCTCAGCTGGGAGAGCGCTTGCATGGCATGCAAGAGGTCAGCGGTTCGATCCCGCTTACCTCCACCAGCACATAGTAGTAAGGCAGCAACGTAGTACGGACAGAAAATGTCCCCATCGTCTAGAGGCCTAGGACATCACCCTTTCACGGTGAGTACGGGGGTTCGAATCCCCCTGGGGACGCCAGAATTATCTTGGTATCGGCAGGAAAGCGAGCAAAAAACGGTCGCAGATTTTCGATAGCAAGTGTGTTCGATACAATCAATGAGGCCGCCAATTGCGGCCTTTATTGTTTCTGTAAGTAGTATGGATCAGGTCAGTAACACGGACAGATTTTTGTCCCCATCGTCTAGAGGCCTAGGACATCACCCTTTCACGGTGAGTACGGGGGTTCGAATCCCCCTGGGGACGCCAGAATGAAAAAGCCCGCGCAAGCGGGCTCAGGTTGCTGACGAACCCACCATTTTTTGGTGGGTTTTATTTTTTGTGGGTCGAATTAAGGCGTGGGCTTAAAAAACAGGCGATCGGCAGAAGAAAGCGTCATGCAAGAGGAAATGGCGCATCAAGGCGTATGTGCGGTCGAAATGGACGTTTAAAGAAGCTAAAAGCCGCGCCAGCAGCAGCGCGATCTTCTTCATATTCTGGCAAGCAGCCCCCAGTAGACATTGCTCGGCAAGCTTGCGCAAGCCACGCATCTTTGCGTAGCGATGACCATGCAATTGCTTGGCGTCGGCGAAGCTGCGTTCCACCGTTTCCTTGCGTCGCGCGTAAATACGCTTG
>NZ_FOLC01000045.1 GCF_900112135.1 Collimonas sp. OK412 | reverse complement strand
GAGCGGACCAAGCCGCACGTCAACGTTGGCACTATCGGCCACGTCGACCACGGCAAGACCACGCTGACAGCAGCGATCGCGACAGTATTGTCGAAGAAGTTTGGCGGCGAAGCCAAAGCATACGATCAGATTGACGCAGCGCCAGAAGAAAAAGCGCGCGGCATCACGATCAACACAGCGCACGTTGAATACGAAACTGCCAACCGCCACTACGCCCACGTTGACTGCCCAGGCCATGCTGACTATGTGAAGAACATGATCACCGGCGCGGCACAGATGGACGGTGCGATCCTGGTTTGCTCGGCAGCTGACGGCCCGATGCCACAGACCCGTGAGCACATCCTGTTGTCGCGCCAAGTTGGCGTGCCATACATTATCGTGTTCCTGAACAAAGCCGACATGGTCGACGACGAAGAGTTGCTCGAGCTGGTTGAAATGGAAGTGCGTGAGCTGTTGACCAAGTATGATTTCCCAGGCGACGACCTGCCAATCATCAAGGGTTCGGCGAAACTGGCGCTGGAAGGCGACACTGGTCCTCTGGGCGAGCAAGCGATCATGGCTCTGGCTGAAGCGCTGGATACTTACATCCCGACACCGGAACGTGCTGTTGACGGCGCTTTCCTGCTGCCAGTGGAAGACGTATTCTCGATCTCGGGCCGCGGTACTGTTGTCACTGGTCGTATCGAGCGCGGTATCGTCAAGGTTGGCGAAGCGCTGCAAATCATCGGTATCCGTGATACACAAGATACAACATGTACTGGCGTTGAAATGTTCCGCAAGCTGCTGGACCAAGGTCAAGCGGGCGACAACGTTGGTGTTTTGCTGCGCGGTACCAAACGTGAAGACGTAGAGCGGGGCCAAGTGCTGGCCAAGCCAGGTTCGATCAAGCCGCACAAGCATTTCACAGGCGAGATCTATGTTCTGTCGAAAGACGAAGGCGGCCGTCATACACCGTTCTTCAACAACTATCGTCCACAGTTCTACTTCCGTACAACGGACGTGACTGGTTCGATCGAGTTGCCAAAGGACAAGGAAATGGTCATGCCTGGCGATAACGTGTCGATCACAGTGATGCTGATCAACCCGATCGCGATGGAAGAAGGCCTGCGTTTCGCGATCCGCGAAGGTGGCCGTACCGTTGGTGCAGGTGTTGTCGCCAAGATCCTGGCTGACTAAAAGAAGAAAAGCTGTAATCGCCGCGACCCGGGAAATTCCCGCTTCGCGGCGTTGATGTCTGAATGGTATGCGTACTTGTGAAAGCGGGTTGCTGGCCAAGCTGTTCAGATAAAGTGTTTTAAGCGTAGGGGTGTAGCTCAATTGGCAGAGCGCCGGTCTCCAAAACCGGAGGTTGGGGGTTCGATGCCCTCCGCCCCTGCCACCGATTCAGGTGTAGGGTACTGAAAGTAAACCGCGTATGTCTAACCACCCTGTGCAAACTGTCGGCGAATCCGGCAGCAAGCTCAAAGTAATTCTGGCAGTTTTGGCTGTCGTTGCCGGCGTTGTCGGCTTTTATTTTTTGTCGGGCCAGTCTGGCCTGGTGCGCGCTGGCGCCCTGGTTGCCGGTTTGGTGGTGGCAATCGCCTTCGCCTGGACATCCACGCAAGGCCGTGAATTCCTCGGTTTCGCCAAAGAAGCCGTGCGTGAGACAAAAAAAGTTGTTTGGCCGACCCGCAAGGAAGCGATGCAGATCACTGCCATCGTTTTTGCATTTGTGCTGGTAATGGCTATTTTCCTGTGGGGCATCGATAAGCTCCTCGAGGTTTTGTTATACGACGTGATTTTGGGCTGGAAACAATAATGAGCGATAGCACACAAGACGACGCGCAAGGCACGCCGCCTGCAGCAACGCCTTCGGCGGCTGCGGGCGCGGTTGTGGGTAAAAAGCGCTGGTATGTCGTGCATGCTTATTCCGGTATGGAAAAGAGCGTGCAACGCGCGCTGACCGAGCGGATCGACCGCGCTGGAATGCAGGAACAGTTCGGCCAGATCCTGGTGCCGACTGAAGAAGTGATTGAAGTCAAGAATGGCCAGAAGGCCGTTACCGAACGTCGTTTCTTCCCGGGCTACGTCCTGGTCGAGATGGAAATGACCGACGAAACCTGGCATCTGGTAAAGAACACGAACAAGGTAACCGGCTTCATCGGCGGCAAATCGAACAAGCCTACCCCGATTCCGCAGCACGAAGTCGACAAGATCATGCAGCAGATGCAAGACGGCATCGAGAAGCCGCGGCCTAAGGTCTTGTATGAAGTCGGCGAGCTGGTGCGCATCAAGGAAGGTGCTTTCACCGACTTCAACGGCAATGTCGAAGAAGTGAACTACGAAAAATCGCGCGTGCGCGTGACCGTCACCATCTTCGGCCGCGCCACGCCGGTTGAGCTGGAGTTCGACAAGGTCGAAAAGGTCTGAGCTGAATTTCAGCTGGGCAGAAAAGAATTTTCAAGCGCCGTTCGGAGCGTCATGAACTAAACCTCGTGGAATCCGGAGCAGTAAGAGGAGCCCTATTAGGTCGCAAGATCGAACAGGCGCTAATACTCACAACACTTAGGAGCCATCATGGCAAAGAAAATCATTGGTTTTATCAAGCTGCAAGTGCCAGCTGGTAAAGCAAACCCATCCCCACCAATCGGCCCGGCATTGGGTCAGCGCGGTCTGAACATCATGGAATTCTGCAAGGCATTCAATGCCCAGACCCAAGGTGTTGAGCCAGGTCTGCCAATTCCTGTCGTGATCACAGCGTTCGCCGACAAGTCCTTCACTTTCGTGATGAAGACTCCTCCGGCAACGATCCTGATCAAGAAGGCTGCCGGCATCACCAAGGGTTCGGCCAAGCCGCACACCGACAAGGTTGGTTCGATCACCCGCAAGCAAGCAGAAGAAATCGCTACCTTGAAAAAGCCCGATTTGACTGGTGCTGATCTGGAAGCTGGCGTACGTACTATCGCCGGTTCTGCTCGTTCGATGGGCATCACGGTGGAGGGTCTGTAATGGCTAAGTTAACTAAACGCGCAAAAGCGATCAAGGCTAAAGTTGATCGCACCAAGGTATATCCGTTTGACAACGCAGTTGCGTTGATCAAGGAATGCGCTACTGCAAAATTCAACGAATCGATCGACGTATCCGTCCAGCTGGGCGTTGATGCAAAGAAATCGGACCAAGTGGTTCGCGGTTCCGTCGTGCTGCCAGCCGGCACCGGCAAGACCGTTCGCGTTGCAGTATTTGCTTCCGGCGAAAAAGCCGAACAAGCTAAAGCTGCCGGCGCCGACATCGTTGGCATGGAAGACCTGGCTGAGCAGATCAAAGCCGGCAACATGCCTTTCGACATCGTGATCGCATCGCCAGATACCATGCGTATCGTCGGTACCCTGGGCCAGATCCTGGGACCACGCGGCCTGATGCCGAATCCGAAGGTTGGCACCGTGACTGCTGACGTTGCAACTGCCGTCAAGAACGCAAAAGCCGGTCAAGTGCAATACCGTACCGACAAAGCCGGTATCGTCCACGCAACCATCGGCCGCAAATCGTTTAGCGATGCAGAGCTGAAGTCCAACCTGTTGGCACTGATCGACGCATTGAGCAAAGCAAAGCCAGCCACCAGCAAGGGTGTATACCTGCGCAAGATCTCCTTGTCTTCGACAATGGGTGCCGGCGTTCGTGTCGATCAAACGACACTGGCTGCGTAAGCTTAATATAAGTATTGCGGGACAGAGTTAAGCGTAGCGGTACTCTGTCCCCAACTGATTGAGAATAAAGTCCCGGCTGCGCGATGCGCAACCGGGCGAATCTTTGGGCTGGGCCTGTATTGGCGGTAACGATGCAGGTCCAGGCAATCAAAGACCGTTGGGCGGCGTGCAGCAGGTGGTTATCAACTGCGGCACAAAGTTAAATCGCGCAAGCAACCCAACGCAGATGGTGTACCCGAACAAGTTTTGTAGTCTCATCGCTGCGTGTTTTTTAATCATGCGCTAGTTCTGAACTCCTAACTTCGGACGCCGTGTTCGAACCGATGTGAGGCAAGCAGCCACTTGCGGCTGTGTAATGGCCGAGCATCATTTTTGGAGGTTGATCTTGAGTCTCAATCTGAATGACAAAAAGGCCGTAGTCGCCGAAGTCTCTGCAAAAGTAGCAAATGCACAGACCATCGTCGTGGCCGAATATCGTGGCATCCAGGTTGGTCACTTGACCCAACTGCGCGCTAATGCGCGTACCCAGGGTGTGTACTTGCGTGTATTGAAAAATACACTGGCACGTCGCGCCGTTGAAGGTACCGCGTTTGCCGACCTCGCCTCGCAAATGACCGGCCCGCTGATCTATTCGATCTCCGAGGACGCCGTTGCTGCTGCAAAAGTCATCAATGATTTTGCAAAAACCAACGACAAACTGGTCGTCAAGGCAGGTAACTTCGCTGGCAAGCCGCTTGATAAAGCGGCTGTGCAAGCGTTGGCAAACATTCCAAGCCGCGAAGTTCTGCTGGCCCAAGTTGTGGGCATGATGCAGGCTCCGTTGTCTGGATTCGTGCGTGGTTTGGCTGCTCTGGCAGCAAAGAAAGAAGCCGAAGCTGCTTAATTGCAGTTTCCTGGCGCTTTCTTGGCGTTAATACCAATCAGATGTATTCATTGTAAATAGAAATTGTTTTGGGGAAAGAGTTAAGCGAAGCGGTACTCTGTCCCCAACATATTAGGAGTAGTTCACATGGCACTTGACAAAGACGCAATCCTGGACGCAGTTGGCGCCCTGACCGTTTTGGAATTGAATGACCTGGTAAAGGCATTTGAAGAGAAGTTTGGCGTTTCCGCAGCTGCAGTTGCAGTTGCCGGCGGCGCAGGCGGCGGCGCAGCTGCTGCAGTTGAAGAGCAAACCGAGTTCACCGTTGTCCTCAAGGGCATCGGCGCTAACAAGGTTGGCGTAATTAAGGCAGTTCGCGAAATCACCGGCCTGGGCTTGAAAGAAGCTAAAGACCTGGTTGACGGCGCACCGAAGCCAGTTAAAGAAGGCATTTCGAAAGCCGACGCTGATGCAGCAGCCAAGAAACTGGTTGAAGCCGGCGCAGAAGCTGAAATCAAGTAATTTCAGCTTTTTAGAGCGCATTTATTGCGCTGGAGTCAAAGTGCAGAACTCTCGAAAAGGAGAGTTCGGCTTTGGCTCCTTTGTCGTTTTTGATTTTGTTTAGCGCTTGTTGTTTTATTAAGCGTCCGTTGCCATCAAGCTCGAAGGGCTGAGACTTGAGGAATTGTCGGGTAAGACAGTTTAACTAGTACAGAAGTTTTGTCTAGTTTTCTGAAAGATCCGGCGAATCCTGAATTCTCTATCCTTCCTGTCACTCACGGAGTGTTCAATGCACTACTCATTTACTGAGAAGAAGCGTATTCGTAAATCTTTTGCGAAACGCGCTAACGTTCACCACGTTCCGTTCCTGCTGGCGACCCAGCTCGAGTCGTATCTTGGCTTTTTGCAAGCAGACAAAGTACCGTCTCAACGTAAGAACGAGGGCCTGCAGTCGGCTTTCACTTCTATTTTTCCTATCGTTTCGCACAATGGTTTTGCGCGTCTCGAATTCTTGTCCTACGTGCTCGGCGATCCGCCGTTCGACGTCAAGGAATGCCAGCAGCGCGGACTGACGTTCGCGTCGCCGTTGCGCGCCAAGGTGCGCCTGGTGATCCTGGACAAGGAATCGCCGACCAAGCCGGTTGTCAAGGAAATGAAAGAGCAGGAAGTCTACATGGGCGAATTGCCGCTCATGACGACTACCGGTTCGTTCGTGATCAACGGCACCGAGCGCGTTATCGTGTCGCAGCTGCATCGCTCGCCAGGCGTGTTCTTTGAACATGACCGCGGCAAGACGCACTCGTCCGGCAAACTGCTGTTCTCGGCACGTATCATTCCTTACCGCGGTTCCTGGCTGGACTTCGAGTTCGACCCGAAAGACATCCTGTTCTTCCGCGTCGACCGTCGCCGCAAGATGCCTGTCACGATCTTGCTGAAAGCGATCGGCATGTCGGTCGAGCAGATCCTGGCCAACTTCTTCGTGTTCGACAACTTTGCGTTGCGCAACGAAGGCGCCGAGATGGAATTCGTCGCAGAACGCCTGCGCGGTGAAGTTGCGCGTTTCGACATCACCGACAAGTCTGGCAAGGTGCTGGTCGCTAAAGACAAGCGCATCAATTCCAAGCACGTGCGTGACGTGGAAGCTGCCGGCATCAAGCATATCTCGGTACCGGAAGACTATCTGCTGGGCCGCGTGCTGGCGCGCAACATCGTTGACGGCGACACCGGCGAAGTAGTCGCCAACGCCAACGACGAGCTGACCGAAGAATTGCTGGCCAAACTGCGTGAAGCTGACATCAGCGACATCCAGACCCTGTACACCAACGACCTGGACCAAGGTAGCTACATCTCGCAAACCCTGCGTAGCGATGACACCAACGACCAGATGGCTGCCCGCGTTGCGATCTACCGCATGATGCGCCCTGGTGAACCGCCAACCGAAGATTCGGTCGAGGCGCTGTTCAACGGCCTGTTCTACAACGCTGACCGTTACGATCTGTCGGCTGTCGGCCGCATGAAGTTCAACCGCCGCATCGGCCGCGATGAACTGACTGGCGCCATGACGCTGTCGAACGATGACGTGCTGGCTGTGATCAAGATCCTGGTTGAATTGCGTAACGGCCGCGGCGAAGTGGACGATATCGATCACCTGGGCAACCGTCGCGTGCGTTGCGTCGGCGAACTGGCTGAGAACCAGTTCCGCGCCGGCCTGGTGCGGGTTGAGCGCGCAGTCAAGGAACGCCTCGGCCAAGCCGAAGCAGACAACCTGATGCCGCATGACCTGATCAATTCCAAGCCGATTTCGGCAGCGATCCGTGAATTCTTCGGTTCGTCGCAGTTGTCGCAGTTTATGGACCAGACCAATCCGTTGTCGGAAATCACCCACAAGCGTCGTGTATCGGCACTTGGACCGGGCGGTTTGACGCGTGAGCGCGCTGGCTTTGAAGTGCGCGACGTGCATCCGACCCACTACGGCCGCGTGTGCCCGATCGAAACACCGGAAGGTCCGAACATCGGCCTGATCAACTCGCTGGCTTTGTATGCTCGCCTGAACGAATACGGTTTCCTCGAGACACCGTACCGCAAGGTTGAGGACAGCAAGGTTACCGACCAGATCGATTATCTGTCGGCAATTGAAGAAGGCCGCTACATCATCGCCCAGGCGAATGCGACCATCGACAAGTCCCTGAAGCTGTCGGATGAACTGGTTTCCGCGCGTGAAGCCGGCGAAACCATCCTGGTGTCGCCGGAACGCGTCCAGTACATGGACGTGGCGCCAGGCCAGGTGGTTTCGGTTGCAGCTTCGCTGATCCCGTTCCTCGAACACGATGATGCGAACCGTGCGTTGATGGGCGCCAACATGCAGCGTCAGGCAGTTCCTTGCTTGCGTCCGGAGAAGGCATTGGTTGGCACCGGTATCGAACGTACCGTGGCAGTTGACTCGGGTACTACCGTGCAGGCGCTGCGTGGCGGTATCGTTGATTACGTCGATGCAGGCCGTGTCGTTATTCGTGTGAATGACGAAGAAGCGACTGCCGGCGAAGTCGGTGTCGATATCTACAACCTGATCAAGTACACACGTTCGAACCAGAACACCAACATCAACCAGCGGCCAATCGTGCAAGTTGGCGACCGCGTCGCCAAGCACGACGTGATCGCCGATGGCGCATCGACCGACCTGGGCGAGCTGGCCCTGGGCCAGAACATGCTGGTGGCGTTCATGCCGTGGAACGGCTACAACTTCGAAGATTCGATTTTGATCTCCGAAAAAGTCGTGGCTGACGATCGCTACACTTCGATCCATATCGAAGAGCTGTCGGTGGTTGCACGCGACACCAAGCTGGGCGCTGAAGAAATCACCCGCGACATCTCCAACCTGGCCGAAAACCAGCTGGCGCGTCTGGATGAATCGGGCATCGTCTACATCGGTGCTGAAGTCGAAGCCGGCGATACGCTGGTCGGTAAGGTGACGCCTAAGGGTGAAACCCAGCTGACGCCAGAAGAAAAGCTGCTGCGCGCGATCTTCGGTGAAAAAGCATCGGACGTAAAAGATACGTCGCTGCGCGTGCCTTCGGGCATGGTCGGCACCGTGATCGACGTCCAGGTGTTTACCCGCGAAGGCATCCAGCGCGACAAGCGTGCACAGCAGATCATCGACGATGAACTGCAACGCTATCGCCTGGACCTGAACGACCAGTTGCGGATTGTTGAAGGCGATGCCTTCGAACGTCTGGAACGTATGCTGATCGGCAAGGTAGTCAACGGCGGTCCGAAGAAACTGGCCAAGGGCACCAAGCTGACCAAGGAATACCTGGCAGACCTGGACAAATACCACTGGTTCGATATCCGCCCTGCGGACGACGATGCAGCGGTAGCGCTGGAAGCGATCAAGGAATCGATCGCCGAGAAGCGCCACCAGTTCGACCTGGCATTCGAAGAAAAGCGCAAGAAGCTGACCCAAGGCGATGAGCTGCAGCCTGGCGTGCAAAAGATGGTCAAGGTTTACCTGGCTGTCAAACGCCGCCTGCAGCCTGGCGACAAGATGGCCGGCCGTCACGGTAACAAGGGTGTGGTTTCGCGCATCCTGCCGATCGAAGACATGCCGCACATGGCCGACGGTACGCCGGCCGACATCGTGCTGAACCCGCTGGGCGTTCCTTCGCGTATGAACATCGGTCAGGTTCTGGAAGTCCACCTGGGCTGGGCTGCCAAGGGTCTGGGCCTGCGTATCGGCGAAATGCTGAAGGCGCAAACCAAGATTGCAGAACTGCGCAAGTTCCTGACGACTATCTACAACGAATCCGGTAAATCGGAAGACCTGGATAGCCTGACGGACGACGAAATCCTGCACCTGGCCAGCAACCTGAAAGCCGGCGTGCCGTTCGCAACGCCAGTGTTCGACGGTGCGCACGAAGATGAAATCCGCCGCATGCTGGACCTGGCCTATCCGGACGCCATCGCCAAGCAGCTGGGCATGACGCCTTCGAAGAACCAGGTAACGATGTATGACGGCCGTACCGGCGAAGCTTTCGAGCGCAGTGTCACGGTCGGCTACATGCACTACCTGAAACTGCACCATCTGGTCGATGACAAGATGCATGCACGTTCTACCGGTCCTTACTCGCTGGTTACACAGCAGCCTCTGGGCGGTAAGGCTCAGTTCGGCGGCCAGCGTTTCGGTGAGATGGAAGTCTGGGCATTGGAAGCTTACGGTGCGTCGTACGTGCTGCAGGAAATGCTGACAGTGAAGTCGGATGACGTGAACGGTCGTACCAAGGTCTATGAAAACCTGGTCAAGGGTGACCATGTGATCGATGCAGGGATGCCGGAATCCTTCAACGTGCTGTTGAAGGAAATCCGCTCGCTGGGGATAGACATGGACCTCGACCGCGAGTAATCCGTCGGACTGGTGCAGTACAGAGCAGTAGGGCGGGCAGAGTTGCCCGCCCTACGCAGCAATAGTAAAGAATCTTAGTTTCTTCACGCCAACTGGAGTGATACATGAAAGCACTGCTCGATTTATTCAAGCAAGTTCAGCAAAATGAACAGTTCGACTCGATCAAGATTGGTCTGGCGTCGCCCGAAAAAATTCGTTCGTGGTCTTATGGCGAAGTAAAAAAGCCTGAAACCATCAACTACCGTACCTTCAAGCCAGAGCGCGACGGTCTGTTCTGCGCCAAGATCTTTGGCCCGATCAAGGACTACGAATGCCTCTGCGGCAAGTACAAGCGCCTGAAGCACCGCGGTGTCATCTGCGAAAAATGCGGCGTTGAAGTCACGCTGGCCAAGGTGCGCCGTGAGCGCATGGGCCATATCGAGCTGGCTTCGCCGACTGCGCATATCTGGTTCCTGAAATCGCTGCCGTCGCGTCTGGGCATGGTCCTCGACATGACCCTGCGGGATATCGAACGCGTATTGTATTTTGAAGCCTACGTCATCACCGATCCAGGCATGACTCCGCTGAAAAAATGCCAGATCATGTCGGAAGACGACTACGCCGCCAAGTACGAAGAGTACGGCGACGACTTCACCGCATTCATGGGCGCCGAAGGCATCCGTGAGTTGCTGCGCGCGATCGATATCGACCGTGATGCGGAAACCCTGCGTCAGGAATTGAAAGAGTCGAAATCCGAAGCCAAGATCAAGAAATACGCCAAGCGCCTGAAGGTGCTGGAAGCGTTCCAGCGTTCGGGCATCAAGCCTGACTGGATGATCATGGAAGTGCTGCCGGTGCTGCCGCCTGAGTTGCGTCCGCTGGTGCCGCTGGATGGCGGCCGTTTCGCTACCTCCGACCTGAACGACCTGTATCGCCGCGTCATCAACCGTAACAACCGCCTGAAGCGCCTGATGGAATTGCGCGCTCCGGAAATCATCACCCGCAACGAAAAGCGGATGCTGCAGGAAGCGGTTGACTCGCTGCTGGACAACGGCCGTCGCGGCAAGGCAATGACTGGCGCCAACAAGCGTCCGCTGAAATCCCTGGCAGAAATGATCAAGGGCAAGGGCGGCCGTTTCCGTCAGAACTTGCTGGGTAAGCGCGTCGACTATTCCGGCCGTTCGGTTATCGTGGTGGGTCCGCAACTGAAACTGCATCAGTGCGGCTTGCCGAAACTGATGGCGCTGGAACTGTTCAAGCCGTTCATTTTCCACAAGCTGGAAGTGATGGGCATCGCCAGCACGATCAAGGCAGCCAAGAAAGAAGTTGAAAACCAGACTTCGGTGGTGTGGGACATCCTGGAAGACGTGATCCGCGAACATCCGGTCATGTTGAACCGTGCGCCTACATTGCACCGTCTGGGTATCCAGGCGTTCGAGCCGGTCCTGATCGAAGGCAAGGCGATCCAATTGCACCCGCTGGTCTGCGCCGCATTCAACGCCGACTTTGACGGCGACCAGATGGCGGTCCACGTGCCACTGTCGATCGAAGCACAGATGGAAGCACGCACCCTGATGCTGGCTTCCAACAACATCCTGTTCCCATCGAACGGCGAACCGTCGATCGTGCCGTCGCAGGATATCGTGCTGGGCCTGTACTACGCCACCCGTGAGCAAATCAACGGCAAGGGCGAAGGCATGATGTTCCCTGACGTGTCGGAAGCCATCCGTGCCTACGACAACAAGGAAGTCGAGCTGACTACCCGCGTCACCGTCCGTATTACCGAGTATCCGAAGGATCCGGTCACAGGCGAGTTCGTCAAGACCATCAAGCGTTACGAAACGACTGTCGGCCGTGCGATCCTGTCGGAAATCCTGCCTAAGGGCTTGCCATTCACCGTGCTGAACCGCGCGTTGAAGAAGAAGGAAATCTCGAAGCTGATCAACACGGCATTCCGTAAGTGCGGCCTGCGCGCTACGGTGGTGTTCGCCGACCAGCTGATGCAGTCCGGTTTCCGCCTGGCGACCCGCGCCGGCATCTCGATCTGCGTGGACGACATGCTGGTACCGCCACAAAAGGCAACCATCATCGCTACCGCAGAACAAGAAGTGAAGCAGATCGAACAGCAGTACTCGTCCGGTCTGGTGACTGCAGGCGAACGCTACAACAAGGTTGTGGACATCTGGGGCAAGGCAGGCGACGACGTCGGCAAGGCCATGATGGAACAGCTCAAGGTAGAAGACGTGATCCGCCGCGACGGCACCAAGGGCACCCAGGAATCGTTCAACGCCATTTACATGATGGCCGACTCCGGCGCGCGCGGTTCCGCAGCACAGATTCGCCAGCTGGCCGGTATGCGTGGCCTGATGGCGAAACCGGATGGTTCGATTATCGAAACGCCGATCACCGCGAACTTCCGCGAAGGTCTGAACGTTTTGCAGTACTTCATTTCGACCCACGGTGCACGTAAAGGTCTGGCCGATACCGCGCTGAAGACAGCGAACTCGGGTTACCTGACACGTCGTCTGGTTGACGTGACCCAGGATCTGGTCGTGATCGAAGACGATTGCGGCACGTCCAACGGCGCCTCGATGAAGGCGATGGTTGAAGGCGGTGAAGTGATCGAAGCGCTGCGCGACCGTATCCTCGGCCGTGTTGCCGCCAACGATATCGTCAATCCGGAAACCCAGAGCACCCTGTACGAAGCCGGCACCTTGCTGGATGAAGATGCAGTGGAAGAAATCGAACGCCTGGGCATCGATGAAGTCAAGGTCCGCACGCCGCTGACTTGCGACACACGCTACGGCCTGTGCGCGCAATGTTATGGCCGCGACCTGGGCCGCGGCACGCTGGTCAACAACGGTGAAGCAGTCGGCGTGGTTGCTGCGCAGTCGATCGGTGAGCCTGGTACCCAGCTGACCATGCGTACCTTCCACATCGGTGGCGCGGCGTCGCGTTCGGCAGTGGCATCCAGTGTTGAAGCCAAGTCCAACGGCACGGTCCGCTTCACGGCGACCATGCGTTACGTGACTAACGGCAAGGGCGAGCTGATCGTGATTTCCCGTTCCGGCGAAGTCCTGATCACCGACGACCATGGCCGTGAGCGTGAGCGTCATAAAGTACCTTACGGTGCGACCCTGATCGTCAAGGATGGCTTGACCATCAAGGCCGGTACCGCACTGGCGACATGGGATCCGCTGACCCGTCCGATCATTACCGAGTACACCGGTACTGTCCGCTTCGAGAACGTCGAAGAAGGTTCGACCGTTGCCCGTCAGATCGATGAAGTTACCGGCCTGTCGACATTGGTGGTTATCGATGCGAAGCGTCGTGGTTCGGTCACCAAGACAGTCCGTCCGCAAGTCAAGCTGCTGAACGAGCAAGGCGAAGAAGTCAAGATCGCCGGCACTGAACACGCTGTGACGATCGGCTTCCAGGTCGGCGCGCTGATTACCGTGAAAGACGGTCAGCAAGTGCACGTTGGTGAAGTGCTGGCGCGTATCCCGACTGAATCGCAAAAGACACGCGATATTACCGGTGGTCTGCCGCGCGTTGCCGAGCTGTTCGAAGCACGTTCGCCGAAGGATGCGGGCATGCTGGCTGAAGTCACCGGTACTGTGGCGTTCGGTAAGGAAACCAAGGGCAAGCAGCGTCTGGAAATCACGGACATGGACGGCAACAAGCACGAGTTCCTGATTACCAAGGACAAGCAAGTGCTGGTGCATGACGGCCAGGTCGTGAACAAGGGAGAAATGATTGTCGACGGCCCAGCCGATCCGCAAGACATCCTGCGCCTGCTGGGTATCGAAGCGCTGGCACGCTACATCGTCGACGAAGTCCAGGACGTGTACCGCTTGCAAGGCGTGAAGATCAACGACAAGCACATCGAAGTGATCGTGCGCCAGATGCTGCGCCGCGTTCAGATCGTTGATGCCGGCGATGCTTCTTACATCACTGGCGAGCAGGTCGAGCGTTCGGAACTGCTGGACGAAAACGATCGCGTGATTGCAGCGGGCAAGATTCCTGCAACCTACGAAAACGTATTGCTGGGTATTACCAAGGCATCGCTGTCGACCGATTCGTTCATCTCGGCCGCATCGTTCCAGGAAACCACCCGGGTGTTGACCGAAGCTGCAATCATGGGCAAGAAAGACACTCTGCGCGGCCTGAAGGAAAACGTTATCGTCGGCCGTCTGATCCCAGCCGGCACCGGTCTCGCATTCCACCGTGCACGCAAGGAAAAAGACAGCTGGGAAGCGGAAGAACGCACAGCGCTGTTGCAATCCGAGCAGGCAGCCCGCCTGGCGGCTGCCGAGGCACGCGCAGCTGAAGAGCTGGGTGCGCAGGGCGGAGAAGCTTAATCCGCTAAACCGGATCAGCAAGTCAAAACGGCAGTGGATGAAAATCCACTGCCGTTTTTTTATGTCTTGCGGGATGGCCCGGTTTCAGGCCGGCGCCGTCCTTAATCGCGCTGTTGCTTGATCGGCTTGCCGTTGTCGATCACTTCCCTGCAGTCGCCCTTGAAGGTGGAGTTGTCGTAGTCACTCCAGCCGTAGCTGTCGACGTAGCGCCTGTGGGGGCGCAGCTTGCTGCTCAGGAAGCTCCATTCCAGGCGTTCGTCCGGGTAACGGATGTCGGCCAGGTCGAGCAGGGAATGGAACACGTTCTCGGTGCTCATCCGGGCGCGTTTGTGGCGCAGCAGCTGTTCCACCTTGTCCGGATAGGTTTTCTGGTAGAGGTCGGAATACCACATCAGGGCCGGTATGTGGAATTCGAACTGGGTGTTGTGGCCGTGGAAGGCGATCTTGCAGCTGCCGTCGTACAAGGTCTGGCCATGATCGGAGAAGTACATCATGGCGCTCAGTTGCCGGGAGTCCTTGAGCGTGGCAATGACTTGCGACAAGAACCAGTCGACATACAGTATCGAACTGTCGTAACTGTTGCTGATCGCTGGCTTGTTCGCCAGGTTGGTGTAGGCCGGGCGCTCGATGCCGAACAGCGAAGGCTGCCATTTGTCGAATTGCTGGGGATAACGGTGGCTGTAGTTCCAGTGGTTGCCCAGGGTATGCAGCACGATCAGCTTCTTGGCCGCCGGATCGCCCATCGCCTTTTGCAGCTGCGGCAGCAGGATGGCGTCCAGGTTGGAGGTATCGGTGAAGCCGCCGAGGTTGAGGAACTGCACCACGTCCGCTTCGTTGGCGAACACGGAAACAGGCGTGTCGAATTTGCCGTATGACATCTGGTTCGAAATCCAGTAAGTCTTGAACCCGGCTTCCTTGTAGGCGGTGATGAAGGATTTCTCGGCGAAACCGGCTTTCAGGCTCTCGGTCGCCGGCTTGCGCGACACCATGACCGGCACCGACAGGCGGGTTGCGGAAACCGAGGTAATGACATCGGTAAAGCTGACCAGGTTGCTCTCCTTGCTGAGCAAGGGGTTGGTGTCGCGCTGATAGCCGTTAAGGCTCCAGCGGTCGTAGCGTGAAGATTCGCCGATCACCATCACCACGATCTGGGGTGTGTTTTGCTGGCTGGCCTGGTGTGCGCCGAAGTGGAACTGGCTGTTCTTGTGTTCCAGGTCGTCCAGGTATTCCCGTTCTTTCCAGAAATCGTAGCCGCGTACCGCCAGCCCGAAAGGCCAGGTGCGGCTGACCGGATCCGCTTCCAGCGGCGTTGCGGCCCATTTGGGAAGCTTGCCTAGATGCATGCCCTGGCTTTCGGAGGCAACCGGCTTGCTGTTTGCTGAGGCTACCGACACTGCCTGGACGCCGATCTCCTGTCCATACAGCCAGATGCATAAACCGACAGTGAGCACTAACCAGCCAAACCAGCGCGACGGACCCTCCAGGTCCAGGTCGCGAGTGCGGCTGGCCGCCAGCCAGCTAAGCGCCCACCACAGCACAACCACGGCCAGGATCAGCGCCATCCACCAGATCTTGTCGCCCAGGAATTCCATCGCCTCGCGCGGACTGGTTTCAGTGATGATCCCAAGGTGGTGGGTGGTAATGCCTTGTCCGTAAAACTTGCGCAGGTAGATCTCGGTAGGCAGCGCGAAAAAGGCAGGGAACAGCAGCCAGTGAAACCAGGCGGGGCGCTTGAAGATGGACCAGATCACCAGCCATAGTCCGATTTCAGTGATGATGATGCGGAGCGGATGATCTATCGTCTGGCCGAACAGGAGGGGTACGAAGGGAACCAGGGTCAGGGCCAGGTAGGTAACCAGCACGAACAGGTTATTACGGCGAAGCAAGGCAGGCATCATCAGCGGGAAAAATAGTCGAGTCCCATTATCCCGCAAAGCCACCGGCGGTAACCGTTGCGCATGAGATAAACACTGGCGCCGGCAGTCATTTCCATGCTCAAAAAGGCAATTGTTTCGCAAGGCGGCCTGGATTGCCGTGATCTGTTGCGTTTACGGGGCGGGCATCCCAGACGGCGGTTGACTGCAAGGCATCATAGGGATATACTCGCGGGTTCTCGATTGTAGGCTCTATGGGCCGAACGTTCTTTGGTCTGCTTCCGCTTTCTATGGCGCGTTTCTCCTCTGTTGCTGAATCGAATTGTGCGCGAATTGTATGATTTTTTCTAGCGCAAGTATCTGTCCAATCCCGGACAACCGATTTCGGGATTGTTGTTATTAACGTCGTAATTTTGTTGGATATATAACGATGCCAACCATCAATCAATTGATTCGCCAGCCGCGCGTTTCTGCGGTCGTAAAGAGCAAATCACCAGCGCTGGAAAACAGCCCGCAAAAACGCGGCGTCTGCACCCGCGTTTATACGACAACTCCAAAGAAGCCGAACTCGGCTCTGCGTAAAGTTGCCAAAGTTCGCCTGACCAACGGTTTCGAAGTCATTTCGTACATCGGCGGTGAAGGCCATAACCTGCAAGAACATAGTGTCGTGCTGTTGCGCGGCGGCCGTGTGAAGGACTTGCCGGGTGTGCGTTACCACATGGTTCGCGGTGCACTGGATACCCAGGGCGTCAAGGATCGTAAGCAAGCACGTTCGAAGTACGGTGCAAAACGTGCCAAGGCTGCAAAGAAATAATAGTTTTCGCCAGGCGCAAGCCAAACGAATAAGTGTCGGTCCCCAATGGGCCGAGTAAGTGGGTGGCTATGATGGCCGTCCGCGAGTGTGCAGGAACAAAAGGTCTGCGCGCTCAACTGAAGATTGAAAGGAATCGAAATGCCACGTCGTCGTGAAGTTCCCAAGCGGGAGATTCTGCCGGATCCGAAATTCGGCAATGTTGATGTTGCGAAGTTCGTCAACGTCCTGATGTTGTCCGGTAAGAAATCGGTCGCAGAAAACATCATTTACGGTGCCTTCGAGCACATTCAAACCAAATCCGGCAAAGATCCGCTGGAAGTGTTTGCTCTTGCCATCGGCAACTGCAAGCCGCTGGTTGAAGTCAAGTCGCGTCGCGTTGGTGGTGCAAACTACCAGGTGCCAGTTGAAGTCCGTCCTGTCCGTCGTATGGCGTTGTCGATGCGCTGGTTGCGTGAAGCAGCCAACAAGCGCAGCGAAAAATCGATGCCGCAACGCCTGGGCGGCGAATTGCTGGAAGCCGCAGAAGGCCGCGGCGGCGCAATGAAAAAGCGTGACGAAGTTCACCGTATGGCAGAAGCGAACAAGGCGTTCTCGCACTTCCGCTTCTAATAGACTGGACAGCCGCCTCCCTGAATCGAGACGTCTGTCCGCATCTGAAATTTGTTCGAGCCGAGCGCATATTTTTATTAAAAATGGCGCTCGGTTTCGTGCATTAAAAGACTTAGGAATAAATCATGGCTCGCAAGACCCCCATTGAGCGCTATCGCAATATCGGTATCTCCGCTCACATCGATGCAGGTAAAACCACGACTACAGAACGCGTTCTGTTTTATACCGGTGTGAATCACAAAATCGGTGAAGTGCATGATGGCGCCGCCACCATGGACTGGATGGAACAAGAGCAAGAGCGCGGCATCACCATCACTTCCGCTGCCACGACCTGCTTCTGGAAGGGTATGGCGGGTAATTTCGCTGAGCACCACATCAACATCATCGACACCCCGGGCCACGTTGACTTCACGATTGAAGTTGAGCGCTCGATGCGTGTTCTGGATGGCGCCTGCATGGTTTACTGTGCGGTCGGCGGCGTGCAGCCGCAATCGGAAACAGTTTGGCGTCAAGCCAACAAGTACAAGGTTCCACGCCTGGCGTTCGTCAACAAGATGGACCGTACCGGCGCGAACTTCTTCAAGGTTTTCGAGCAGATGCGTGCTCGCCTGAAGGCTAACCCTGTGCCAATGCAAGTGCCTATCGGCGCTGAAGACAAGTTTGAAGGCGTGATCGACCTGGTCAAGATGAAGGCTATCTACTGGGACGACGCTAGCCAAGGCATGAAGTTCGACTACCGCGACATTCCTGCCGAACTGGCTGCGGACGCTGCCAAATGGCGTGAAAACATGGTTGAAGCCGCCGCCGAAGCATCGGAAGAGCTGATGAACAAGTACCTGGAAGAAGGCGACCTGACCGAAGCCGAAATCAAGGCTGCGATTCGTCAACGTACCCTGGCCAGCGAAATCGTGCCGATGATGTGCGGCACCGCGTTCAAGAACAAGGGCGTGCAAGCCATGCTGGACGGCGTCGTCGACTACCTGCCGTCGCCAGTGGATGTGCCGCCGGTCCCAGGCCTGGATGAAGATGATGCGCCGATCTCGCGTAAAGCGGAAGACGACGAAAAGTTTTCCGGCCTGGCGTTCAAGATCGCAACCGATCCGTTCGTTGGTCAGATCTGCTTCATGCGCTGCTACTCGGGCACCCTGAATTCGGGCGACACCGTGTTGAACTCGATCAAGGGCAAGAAAGAGCGTATCGGCCGTATCGTGCAGATGCACGCGAACCAGCGCGAAGAAATCAAGGAAATCCTGGCTGGCGACATCGCGGCGCTGATCGGGATGAAGGATACGACTACCGGCGACACACTGTGCGACGCCAATGCATTCATCATTCTGGAACGCATGGTATTCCCTGAGCCGGTGATTTCGCAGGCAGTCGAGCCTAAGACCAAGCAAGACCAGGAAAAAATGGGCTTGGCTCTGAATCGTCTGGCTGCTGAAGATCCATCGTTCCGCGTGCGTACTGACGAAGAATCGGGTCAAACCATCATCGCCGGTATGGGCGAGCTGCATCTGGACATTATCGTCGACCGCATGAAGCGCGAATTTGGCGTTGAAGCGACCGTCGGCAAGCCACAGGTTGCATATCGCGAAACCATCCGCAAGACTTGCGAAGAAATCGAAGGCAAGTTCGTCAAGCAATCGGGTGGTCGTGGTCAATACGGTCACGTGGTTCTGAAGATCGAACCGCAAGAACCAGGCAAGGGCTTTGAGTTCGTCGACGCGATCAAGGGCGGTACCGTTCCACGCGAATACATCCCTGCAGTTGAAAAGGGTGTGCGCGAAACACTGAACACCGGCGTATTGGCCGGCTACCCAGTGGTTGATGTCAAGGTAACCCTGTTCTTCGGTTCTTACCATGATGTCGACTCGAACGAAAATGCGTTCCGCATGGCCGCTTCGATGGCGTTCAAGGATGGCTGCCGTAAAGCCAGCCCGGTTATTCTGGAGCCGATGATGGCTGTTGAAGTTGAAACTCCGGAAGACTACGCCGGTACCGTGATGGGCGACCTGTCGTCGCGTCGCGGCATGGTTCAAGGCATGGATGAAATCGCCGGCGGTGGCGGCAAGATCATCAAGGCCGAAGTGCCTCTGTCGGAAATGTTCGGTTACTCGACTTCGCTGCGTTCGGCTACCCAAGGCCGCGCAACTTACTCGATGGAATTCAAGCATTACTCCGAAGCGCCTAAGAACGTTATCGACGCAATCGTAACTTCCAAGGCCAAGTAATCAGGTAAGCAACCCTTGCCCGCCACGAGCGGGCAAGGGTTGAAATGTTTCACTCATTGTTTAACGACATCGTTCTTTTTGAAGGAAGAATAAAATGGCAAAAGGTAAATTCGAGCGGACCAAGCCGCACGTCAACGTTGGCACTATCGGCCACGTCGACCACGGCAAGACCACGCTGACAGCAGCGATCGCGACAGTATTGTCGAA
>NZ_FOLC01000037.1 GCF_900112135.1 Collimonas sp. OK412 | reverse complement strand
GGTATTCGCCGACCAGATCGACATGATGACGCGGCTATGGCGCAGGGATACAGAGGATCGGTTTGGGCGAGATCGTTACAGCGAGAATGTCGTAGAGATCTATCGCTCGATCCAGAAGATAAAAGTATCTCCCACGGTTGGGGGCTTTTACGACGACATGGTGCATGATTCCTATGCCGGATTCATCGAAAAACTGGGTGGCGAGGGTTGGCGCAAGCATGTTGAGGGGCAAGGCTACCTGCGCTACCGCGCCGTGTATCGCGGCGACGATAAACGGCTCAATTCCATGTATGCCCGCCGCGCTTAAATAGCCAGACAATATTTAGCGCTAGTTGCCGCCGGGGCACGGTATCATTGCCCTACATTTTTACCTGACGCTATTTATTTATCTAATGCTGATCAAACGCAAATCCATAGAAGCCGACGCCAACCGCATGGATGGCCCGCGCAAACGTTCCGAAGTTGCAAAAAAAGACACGCCAAAACCGCCGCGCAAACCCAAGTTTGCGCCGGTTACGCTGTCCGAGCAGGACGGCGTGCGCTTCCTGCATTTCGGCACCGAGTGGGTGCAAGGCGCGATGCGGCTGCGCAAGCCGGACTGGCCGGAGCTCGAGTACGCCCAGCAAATGATGGCCTGGATGCTGTTCAACCCGGAGCCGCAGCACATCGTGCAGCTGGGCCTGGGCACCGCGGCGCTGACCAAGTTCAGCTACCGCCAGTTCCCCGCCGCGCGCGTCACCGCGATTGAGCTGAACCCGTCTGTGCTGGCGATCTGCGCCTCCATGTTCAAGCTGCCGCCCGACGATGAGCGGCTGTCGGTGCTCGAGATGGACGCCATGGATTTTGTCATGGACCCGCTCAACCACGGCAGCATCGACGCCCTGCAGGTCGACCTGTACGACGCCACCGCGCGCGGCCCGGTGCTCGACACGCCCGAGTTCTACAGCGCTTGCGCGGCTTGCCTGAAGGACGACGGCATCATGACCGTCAACCTGTTCGGCGACCACCCCAGCTATGCCAAGAACCTGAAAGCCATGATGTTCGCTTTCGACGATGTCTGGTGCCTGCCTGAAGTCCATGAAGGCAATGTCATCGCCATCGCTTTCAAGAAAACCCCGCCGGTAGATTTCAGCGCCTTGTATGAACGCGCCGCCGAAATTACCGCAGCCACCAAGCTGCCTGCCAAATCCTGGGTCAACGGCTTGAAAGCCTGGCATTCGCCGCAGTAACAGGCTAGGCTGGACCAACCCATGCTGCTCAACCAATCGATACTTCCATCGCAATGAACACTGCACCACCCAAAATACTAGACCTGCAGCAGATCTTCACCTGGCTGCTGAACGACGGCACGGTCGACAAGAACGACGTCAAAGCCTTCTATACCCAGGCGCAAGGCATTTTCCGCAACGCTCCGATCGCGATCCATCCGCTCAACGCGGTGGCCCAGTGCAAGCGCCAGTCGGCGCTGCCGCCGCATCGCGCCATCACCCTCGAATGGCTGACCGAGTGGCTGGCGCGCCAGGTGCAGATGCCGTTCTACCGGATCGATCCGCTCAAGATCGATTTCGCCAAGGTGGCCGATGTCATGTCCGCCAGCTACGCCACCCGCTTCAATATCCTGCCGGTCGAACTGAGCCTGACCGACCTGGTGATCGCCACCGCCGAGCCGTTCCGCACCGAATGGCAAGCGGAAATCGCCAAGATTTCGCGCCGCAATATCCGCCTGGTGATCGCCAATCCGCTCGATATCACGCAATACATCACGCAGTTCTTCACGCTGGCGAAATCGATCAAGAGCGCCCATAAATCAGGCGGCCAGGAACTGGCGCTGCGCAACAACTTCGAGCAGCTGGTGGAGCTCGGCAAGTCGAACAAGCAGGTCGACGCCAACGACCAGCACATCGTCAACATCGTCGACTGGCTGTGGCAGTACGCGTTTGAGCAGCGCGCTTCCGACATCCACATGGAACCCAAGCGCGACTTCAGCGCCATCCGCTTCCGCATCGACGGCGTCTTGCACCAGGTGTACCAGGTGCCGGCGGTAGTCATGATCGCCATGACCGCGCGCATCAAGCTGCTGGGACGGATGGACGTGATCGAAAAGCGCCGGCCGCAGGACGGCCGCATCAAGACCCGCACCGCCGGCGGCCAGGAAATCGAGCTGCGTCTGTCTACCCTGCCGACTGCCTTCGGCGAGAAACTGGTGATGCGGATTTTCGATCCGGAGGTGGTGGTCAAGACCTTGCCGGAACTGGGTTTTCCGGTCGACGACGCCTTGCGCTGGGATGCGCTGACCAAGCGCCCGCACGGCATCATCCTGGTGACCGGCCCCACCGGCTCCGGCAAGACCACGACGCTGTACACCACGCTCAAGGCGCTCGCCACTTCCGAGGTGAATGTCTGTTCGGTGGAAGACCCGATCGAAATGGTGGAAGCTTCGTTCAACCAGATGCAGGTCAACCATGGCATCGACCTGACTTTCGCCGACGGCGTGCGGGCCCTGATGCGGCAGGATCCGGACATCATCATGGTGGGCGAAATCCGTGACCTGGAAACCGCCGAAATGGCGATCCAGGCCGCCCTCACCGGCCACCTGGTGCTGTCGACCCTGCATACCAACGACGCGCCGTCGGCCGTGATGCGCCTGCTGGAACTGGGCGTGCCCTACTACCTGCTGGAAACCACCTTGATCGGCATCATGGCGCAGCGCCTGGTGCGCACGCTCTGCACCCATTGCAAGAGCCCCGACGGCCAGGTCGCCGACGACGTCTGGGCCACGCTGGTGGAAAACTGGAACGTGCCCAAGCCGGCCAACGTCTACCATCCGGTCGGCTGCCCGGAATGCCGCCAGACCGGCTACCGCGGACGCACCGGCCTGTACGAGCTGCTGACCGTGACCCAGCCGTTCTCCAAACTGATCCAGACCGAAACCGACATCCATGCGCTGAAGCAGCAGAGCATCAGCGATGGCATGAAACCCCTGCGCCTGGCGGGCGCGCTGAAAGTCCTGGAAGGCGTCACCACGGTGGAAGAAGTCTTGAAAGTCACCTCGGCGCTGACCTGAAGCGGCAATCTGCCGTCATCGCTGCAAACCATAAAGGGCTGCCCGTCTGGATGACGGGCAGCCCTTTTGTCCGTTTACCTTCCCCTGGTACAAGTTCCCGCTGCGACAGTGCAAAAATTATTAAAACAACAAATATTCCAACACAAAAAAACGCTCTTGCCGATCCTGGAACTGATTTCCAATAGACAATGATTTAACCTTTGCGTAAGCTAAGGCACGCTATTGCCAGCACCGTCTTCCGAGCTTGTCATTTTGCTTGAAAGCGGCGTCAGCACTGGCTCAGGGAGATGTGTGCATTTTGCAATACAGGGAGTAGTCTGCAACGATTAGTTTGCAATAAAAAAGACAGGCGGGAAATCCGCTCCGACCATACGCAGTCAAATCCGGATAAAAATAATGAAATTGACACACTTTAATTTCGTAACGGTAGCACTTGTCTTCGGCCTCGTCAGTTCCGCGTTCGCACAGGAAGATCCGACCTTGTTCCTGAACCGCGCCAATGCCAGGATCGCCAAGGCGATGGCCTTCAAAACCACTTGGGACGGTCCCACCAGCGGACCCAAAATCGCAGCCCAGAAAAAATCGATTGTGGTGATCGCGTCAAACCTGAAGAACAACAGCGTCCTGCGCGTCGCCAACGGCGTCAAGGAAGCGGCGGCGGTAGCCGGCTGGGACGTGTTCGTGATCGATTGCTGGGGCGTCAACAACAAGCACGCGGAAGCCTTCAGCCGGGCGCTGGCGCTGAAGCCGAACGGCATCGTCCTGGCTGGCATCGACGCCAACGAACAGCCCAAGGAAATGAATGCCGCCAACACCCAGAGCGTGCCGGTAGTCGGCTGGCATGCATCCACCAGGATAGGCCCGAGCGACGGCTTGTTTACCAATGTCACCGCCGATCCTAAAGAGGAAGCAACGATTGCGGCCTTGCTCGGCGTGGTCAACTCCAACGGCAAGGCCGGGGTGGTCGTCTTTACCGATCCGAACAGCCTGTACGCGCAGTCGAAGTCGAATGAAGTGGCGTCGGTGATCAAGCAGTGCCGCAGCTGCAGCCTGCTCAGCGTGGAGGCATTGCCGGCCACCACCAGCGCCGACAAGATGCCGGCCATCCTGACGGCGCTGGCGCAGCGCTTCGGCAAGAAGTGGACGCACATCATCGGCGTCAACGACAACTACCTTGACCTGCTGGCGACGCCGGCCGCGGCCGCAGTCATCGCCAGCAACAAGATCGAGGCGCTGTCCGCCGGCGAAGGTTCCGAATCGGCCTACCAGCGCATCCGCAGCAAGACGGTGCAGCTCGCCACGGTGCCGGAACCGTTCAGCCAGCAGGGGTGGCAAATCGTCGATGAGCTGAACCGCTCGTTTTCCGGCGAAAAAGCCAGTTCCTACGCCACCCCGACTTACCTGGTGACGGAGCAGAACATTGCGTTCCACGGCGGCCAGCAAAACACCTTCGAACCGAATAACGGCTACCGTAGCGAGTACAAGAAAATCTGGGGGAAATAACGCGGTTGGCCGGCGCTTGCGCGATGGAGGTAGAATCGTTACCAGGCAGCTCCATTCAACTATGGCTCTAGGAGGAATCCCATGCATTCCCGAAGAATCCTTATCGCGCAAGGCGGCGGCCCGACCGCCGTCATCAACCAGTCTTTGGTGGGAGTAGTGCTGGCGGCACGCGGGGTGTCCAATGTCGACCTGGTGTACGGCGCCCGCAACGGCGTGCGCGGCATCGTCAACGAAGACTTCCTGGACCTGGGCCAGGAAACCAGCGCCAACCTGGCGCTGGTGGCCAACACCCCCTCTTCCGCGCTAGGTTCGACGCGCGACAAACCCGATCTCAAGTATTGCCAGGAAATCATCCAGGTGCTGCAGGCGCACCAGATCAACCACTTCTTCTACATCGGCGGCAACGATTCATCCGACACCCTGCGCATCCTCAGCCTGGAAGCGGAAAAGCTGGCCTTTCCCCTGCGCTGCATCCACATTCCGAAAACCATAGACAACGACCTGGTCAGCAACGATCACACGCCAGGCTTTCCATCGGCCGCGCGCTTCGTGGCGCAGGCGTTTGCCGGCGCCAACCTGGATAACGCCGCCCTGCCCGGCGTCTATGTCGGCGTGGTGATGGGCCGGCACGCCGGCTTCCTGACGGCGGCGGCGGCGCTGGGCAGGAAGTTTGCCGATGACGGGCCGCATCTGATCTACCTGCCGGAACGGGTGTTTGTACTGGAGAATTTCCTGGCCGACGTCAAGCAAGCCTACCAGCGCCACGGCCGCTGCGTGATTGCCGTTTCCGAAGGCATACACGACGCATCCGGCACGCCTATCGCCAGCCTGCTGGCGAAGACGGTCGAGCGCGACGCCCATGGCAATGTGCAGTTGTCCGGCAACGGCGCGCTGGCTGACCTGCTGTGCGAAGAGATCAAGTCGAAACTGAACATCAAGCGCGTGCGCGGCGATACCTTCGGCTACCTGCAGCGCTCGTTCATGGGTTGCGTCTCGGATGTGGACCAGCGCGAAGCGCGCGAGGTCGGCGAAAAAGCGCTGCAGTTCGCGCTTCATGAAAACCGCAACGGCACCGTCGCCATCAAGCGCAGCGGCGCTTATGCGGTCAACTATGAATTGCTGGACCTGGATGTGGTGGCAGGCAAGACGCGCGTGATGGAGGATGAATTGATCGCCGCCAGCGGCACCGATGTCACCGACGCCTTCCGGCTGTACCTGCAGCCGCTGCTAGGCTCAGGCATGCCGGACGGCTTCCGCCTGCGTTCGCCGGCCGTCGCAAAAATACGGAACAGGACTGGCTGACCCGCACCTTGCCAAGGCGCGGGATGCGGCGTCTCATGCGGGTGCATTCTCCATCGAACTGTCGTACTGGCCGAGGTGCGCCAGGCCGTTCAGCCGGCAGCGGCGCAAGAAGGTTTTTTGCGCTTCGGCCACGTTCTGTTCCTGGCCCTTCCAGGTTGTCAGCACCGGCGCCTGCAATGCTCGTCCATAAGAGAAACTGACCGGCCACGGATGCGCGCCAAGCTGGTTCATGGCGTTCAAGTGCGCGGTCGCGTCTTGCGCACTCTGGCCGCCTGACAGGAACACGATGCCTGACACCGCCGGCGGCACATGACGCTCCAGGCAGCGCATGGTGGCTTCGGCAACCTGCTGCACACCGGCCTGCTGCGGGCATTTCATGCCGGCGATCACCATGTTCGGCTTGAGCAGCATGCCCTCGAACACAACGCGCTGGTTATCCAGTTCGGCAAACACGATTTCCAGCACCTGCGAAGTCACTGCCTCGCAACGCGCGATATCGTGCGAGCCATCCATCAGCACTTCCGGTTCGACGATCGGCACGATACCGGCCTCCTGGCACAGTGCGGCATAACGCGCCAGGGCGTGGGCGTTTGCCTGTATCGCGGAGAGCGTCGGAATGCCCTGCTCGCTGATCTCGATCACGCCGCGCCACTTGGCGAACTTCGCTCCCAGCTGCTGGTATTCCTGCAGGCGCTCGCGCAAGCCGTCCAGTCCTTCGGTGATTTTCTCGCCGGCATGCAAGGCCAGCAGCTTGGCGCCGCTATCGACCTTGATGCCGGGGAGGATGCCGCGGCGCGCCAGCAATTCGGCAAACGGGGTGCCGTCGGCGCCGCTCTGGCGCAGCGTTTCATCGTACAGGATGACCCCGCCAAGATAGGGCTCGACACCCTCGGTGGTAAACAGGATTTCACGATAGCGGCGACGGCTTTCCTCGCTGCATTCCAGTTTGATGGCGTCAAACCGTTTCTTGATGGTCGGCCCGCTTTCGTCCGCCGCCAAGATGCCTTTCTGCCCTGTCACGATGGCGCTAGCCACCGACTTCAGCTCGTCGATATTCATTGCTGGTTACTCCCAGTGATGACTGCAGACTGCAAAAAGTCTTCGCGACCATGCTGCCACGAATGCAGCGGCATGGCAACCGCCGGCGCCAGGTTCCGGGATGGCTATGTTGGCTATCGAACTGACGTTTCCCGGTACGGCATGAGACTGTAGCCAAAGGCATTCAATGGACGACCTTTTTTCACCAAGGAGACATGGCTATGAAACGTACAGCATCAGCTGCCTGGACCGGCGGCCTCAAGGATGGCAAAGGCAGTATCTCGACGCAAAGCGGCGTGCTGGCCGATGCGCAATATGGCTTCACTACCCGCTTCGAAGACGGTCCCGGCACCAATCCGGAAGAATTGATCGGAGCGGCGCACGCCGGCTGTTTCAGCATGGCCCTGGCGGCGCAGCTGGGTGAAGCCGGCATGACAGCGGAAAGCATCAAGACCAGCGCAGCGGTGACGCTGGAGAAAATCGACGGCGGCTTCTCGATTACCGCGGTTCACCTGGACCTGAGCGCCCGGATTCCCGGGGCGACCCAAGCAAGCTTCGAGGCAGCGGCGAACAAGGCCAAGGCGGGTTGCCCGGTTTCAAAACTGCTGAACGCCAAGATTACCCTGGATGCAAGACTGGAAGCCTGAATCCAGAATCCCGGCTTAGGTGCGCCAGCGCACCGACCATGGCCGGTTTTAGCGCTACTGTTGACTCCAAGGCCAGGGCATTTCCCTGCGACCGCGTATCGATAAAGAGGTATTCCTATGAAAACCATGCAAAAACTTACTGCCACGGCAATCACTGTTGTCATGTTGCTTGGCCTGGGCGCATGCGACGGCATGTCGCGTCGCGGACAGAACACGGCAATCGGCGCAGGCGTAGGCGCTGTGGGCGGTGCGGTATTAACCAACGGCAGCGCCCTTGGTACGGTTGGCGGCGCCGCAGTCGGCGGCGTGATCGGTCACGAAATCGGGAAATAACCGGCCAGGCCCGGCACGCTTGCTGGCAGCGGGCTTGCCTGCGTCTTGCCATGAAAATGGCATGCCGCGGCTTGGGTCATAGCTATTGGCCCTCAGGCCCTCAACACAGCAACGCTGCATAAACCTGCCGCTCAACGGCATAACAGCCGCATGCCGCCGCCTCCAGTCCAAGCCTGTCGATTACCTTGAGGTTGCCGCGCCGGTATTCGATCAGCCCGCTGCGCTGCAAGGCGCTGGCCGCTGCGGTGATGCCCTCGCGGCGCACCCCGAGCATGGCGGCCAGGAATTCGTGGGTGACCCGGAAACTGTCGGAATGGGCCCGGTCCTGGCTCATCAGGAGCCAGCGTGCCAGGCGCGGACCGATCAGATGAAAACGCAGGCAGGCGGCCGAAGTGGCCATCTGCGCCATGCGGACATACAGGTATTGATGCATGCCTTTCAGCAAAGCCGGACTATGCGCCAGTTCGCTGCGGAAATCATTGGCGCCGATACGCCGCGCAGCCCCCGGGCTTTGCACCACGGCGTGCACCGGCGCGGTCGCCACGCCCAGCGCTATCTGCGCGCCCAGCATGCCTTCCCGCCCCACCATGCCGACCTCGACCCCAGGACTGCCCGCAATGTGCGCAATCAGGGAAATCGACGCTTCGACAGGAAAATACACATGGCGGATAGCGTGGCCGGGCTCGCACAGCACTTCGCCCAGCTCCAGCTCCACCGGTTCGCTGACGCCCAGCAAATGCAGGCGATCCTTGCGCGGAAGCAGCTCGATCAGATGATTCTCGACGGTGCCCAAACTGGTTCTCCGGTATATTGCCGGCCCATCAGCTTGACGAGCCGAGATGAAGATCGTGTTATTGGCGAATACGATGTCGGGGTAGTACTGGCAGTGTGCCGCAGGCAGCCGCGGCTGACCGTCTGCTAGCGCACATAACGGAGATTGAATCGACGCGCCATCCCTGCAATAGGCAGGCGCAACTGCGGCAGCGCTGCGGCCGATGCTATGTCAGATCGCCAGTTTGTCAGGCAGCAAGCGGTCGCATTCTTTCTTGACCACCGCATAACATTCACAAGTACGTTTCTCCAGCCCCGGCCGGTCCAGCACCGTGATGTGGCCACGCACGTAGCGGATCAGCCCGGCAGCCTGCAGGCTGCCGGCAGCTTCGGTGACGCCTTCCCGGCGTACGCCAAGCATGTTGGCGATCAGTTCCTGCGTCATCACCAGGTCGTTGCCTTGCAGCCGGTCCAGGCTCAGCAGCAGCCAGCGGCACAGCTGCTGGTCGAGCGTATGGTGCCGGTTGCATACCGCCGTCTGCGACATCTGGGTGATCAGCGCCTGGGTATAGCGCAGCAGCAGGTGCAATACCGGACCGGCGCGGTTGAACTCGTCTATCATCGAGCGCGCCCTTAACCGAAAACCGTGGCCGGCGCTTTGCACCACCGCCCTGCTGGGCGTGGATTCACCACCCATGAACAAGGAAACGCCGACAATGCCCTCGTTCCCGACCACCGCGATCTCGGCCGAGGCGCCGTTTTCCAGCAGGTACAGCAGCGAAACGATGGAAGTCGTCGGGAAATAGACATAACTCAGCGTACTGCCCGATTCATACAATACCTGGCCGAGCGGCATCTCGACCGGTTCCAGCTGCGGCAGCCAGCGTTGCCATTCTGCGTCGGGAAGCGCGGCCAGCAGGTGATTCTTTCTGGGGTCTGGAGACTTGTCCATAATGAAACTCCAAAGCGGATTTAACCTCTGGAAATGCTGCCGGAAACGCTGCTGCCGGAATTTTGAGTATAGTCGCCTGGCCGACGGGTGTGTACGCTAGTGCACAAAGCCGGCGCGCCGCTGATGCCTAAAACATTGCTGATTGCGGCAGTGCCGGGATTTTTATGCAAAAAGACAATATCTCGTGGTAAATTTCCATGCCGCAACTTGCAGCGTCTGAAAATCATCGGGAACAGGGAAATATATGCATAACAACAAAGTCATCATTGGCCATCGCAACCGAATGCTGACTGCAGCAAGCACGGCTGCGATATGCGTGTTTTTTTCAGGCTTCCTGGCCGCCGGCGTTGCAGCCGCACCATCCGCCCCGGACGCCATTACTCCCGACGGCGGCAAATATTATGGCCAGCTGGCAGACGGCAAGCTGCAGGGCCAGGGAAAAATGGAATGGGCGAATGGCGCTGTTTACGAGGGCGGCTTTGAAAAAGGACTATTTTCAGGAAAAGGAAAATACCGTATAGATCCCGGCTACCTGTACGAAGGCGAGTTCAAGGATGGCATGCGGTCCGGCCAGGGCCGCGCGGTCGACCCCAGCGGTTCGGTGTACGCCGGACATTTCGCCAACAACGAATTCGACGGCTTCGGCAAGCTGACGGCCAAGGACGGCGAGTATACCGGGCAGTTCAAGCACGGAACCTATGCCGGCAAAGGGGAAATCAAGTACACCAACGGGCGAACCTACAAAGGTGAATTCGCCGACGGCCAATTCCAGGGCAAGGGACGGTATGAGGTAAAGGGTGAAGAATTCTACGAGGGCGAATTCGACAAGGGAGAATTCGCCGGATATGGGATCTACCAGAGGCAGGACGGCTCGCGTTATGCAGGCGCCTTCAAGAAATGGCTGCCGCACGGCGGCGGCCGGCTGACCGATATCCGCGGCAACGTCTACGAAGGCATGTTTGCCGATGGCCGCCTGGTCGGGCAAGGACGCTATGCCGGCAAGGACGGCAGCAGCTACCAGGGCGGATTCAAGAACTGGAAATACCACGGGCAAGGGATTTTCCGGAATGCCAAAGGCGACCGGTATACAGGAAATTTCTCGTATGGTTTCTATGAAGGCGAAGGCACGCTGACTTATGCTTCTCCGCAAAAAGACGGCCGCACCAAGGACAGCGGCATCTGGAGCGAAGGCGTCCTGGAAGATGCTACGGCTGAAGCGCAAGCCAAGCTGAACCTGGAAACCGCGCTGTACCAGCAGCGCGCCCTGCTCGACAAGACCCTGGCGGCGGTCGCGCCGCGTGAGCCGGGCAAGGTCAACATGTACCTGCTGGCTGTCGCCGGCGACGGTTCGCAGGAAGTATTTCACCGCGAAACGGATTTTGTGCGTAAGCAGTTCGACCGCGATTTCGGCACCCAGGGACGCTCGGTGGTGCTGGTCAACAGCCGCAACACGATTACCAAGGAGCCGATGGCGACAGTCACCAGCATCCGCGAAAGCCTGAACGCCATCGCCGCTAAAATGGACAAGCAGAACGACATCCTGTTCCTGTACCTGACCAGCCACGGTTCGCGCGACCATGAACTGATGCTGTCCCAGAACGGCCTGGAGCTGCGCTATCTCAAGGCGGCGGAACTGGGGAAAATGCTGGCGGAGTCCGGCATACGCTGGAAGGTGGTGGTAGTGTCGGCCTGCTATGCGGGCGGTTTCATCCCCCCATTAAAAGACGAGCGCACGATGGTGATTGCCGCCGCTCGCCCTGACCGCACTTCTTTCGGCTGCGCCGACGACAATGACTTCACCTACTTCGGCCGGGCGTTCTTCCAGAAGTCCCTGCCCGGCAGCGCGTCCTTCAGCGCGGCCTTCGACAAAGCCAAGGCCCTGGTCGCCACCTGGGAAAACGACGACATCAAGAGCGCAGGCAAAGGCGGCGGCGTAATGCATTCGGAACCGCAGATATATCACACCGCCGCGATCGACCAGTACCTGAAGACATGGCAGGCGCAGCTGAAAACCGTTGCGCCGGCGGGCAATGCCAAGCAGGCTCCGATAGCCGCGCCGCCCCGCTGACGCAGGGCGGCGGCACGCCGCTTTCCTATTGCTGTGCGTAAGCCTGCTGCAAGAGCTTGATGTCGATCTTGACCATCTTCATCATCGCCTGCATGACCCGTTGGGCTTTCTGGGGATCCTTGTCTTGCAGCAGCTCGCCCAGGACCTTCGGGATGATTTGCCACGACAGGCCGAACTTGTCCTTGATCCAGCCGCAGCCCTGCGGCTCGCCGCCTTCGGAAAACCTGGCCCAGAGTTCATCGACCTCTTCCTGGTTTTCGCAATTCACGAAAAACGAAATCGCCGGCGTGAAGCTGAACTGGGGCCCGCCGTTCAGGGCGATGAAATCCTGGCCATGCAGCTGGAACGTGGCCGACATCACCGCTCCCTTGGGACCCGGCCCGGCATCGCCGTAGCGCGACACGTTGCCGATTTTTGCATCCTTGAAAACCGACGTATAGAAATTCATCGCCTCTTCGGCCTTGCCGTCGAACCACAGGAATGGAGAAATTTTCTGCATTTTTGCTGCTCCTAAGTGAAGAAAATGCGGAAGAAAATGCGGAAGAAAATACGAAAGGAAACGTGGAGAACCGCTTCTGCCCAAAGATAGCGACTCCTGTCCGCAAGCTACTCGCCGGCTGCCGGCACCATATACGCGAATTCCCAAGCGTGGCCGTCCAGGTCGCGGAAACCGTGGCTGTACATGAAGCCGTAGTCTTGCGGTTCTTCCGTGGTGCGCCCCCCGGCAGCGCGGCCGGCGGCTACCAGCTGGTCGACCTGGGCGCGGCTGTCGCATGAAACACAAAGCAGCACCTCGCTCTGCTTGGTGGCGTCGCACACCGGCTGTTTCGCAAAACCCTGGAAAAAATCCTCAGTGAGCAGCATGGCATACAGGTTCTCGCCAAGGATCATGCAGGCCCCCTGGTCGTTGGTGAATTTCGGGTTGAACTCATAACCGAGGCTTTTGAAGAAATCCTTTGATTTCGGCAAATCCTTGACCGGCAGGTTGATGTAGATCTGCTTGTGCATGATCGTTCCTTTTGAATGGTTTTATCGGTTTCAGACAGCTGCTTGCGTCGCGGCGATATCGCTGACATCGAGTTCGCGCACCGGGCGCACCTCGATGCTGCCGTAACGTGCAGGGGGGATTTTCGAGGCCCAGTGGATCGCCTCGTTGAGGTCCTTGGCTTCGATCATGTAGAAACCCGCCAGCTGCTCCTTGGTTTCGGCAAACGGGCCGTCGGTCAAGGACATCTGGCCGTTGCGCACCCGGACGGTAGTAGCCGTATCGATCGGCTGCAGCGCTTGTCCGGCGACAAAATGACCGCTGCCGCGCAGTTCCTCGGCGAAGGCGAAACAGGTGCTGTCCGGACAGGCATGCAGCTTGTCCTGGGCAAGGTAGACAAGGCACAGATAGTTCATGATGGTCTCCAGTAAATGACAAGGAACGGTCGGCGACAGCCGGTGGCGCAGGGCCCCGCCGGCGTCGGTTTATATGCACCTGCACTAGATAGTCGAACCGCGGGCAGCGGAATCGACAGTACTCCAGATATTTTTATTGTTCGGCCAGGCCAGCCAGCCGCCGGTTCAGGAAGCGCCGCTCCGGCTCTTGCTGGGTCAGCGCCAGCGCCCGCCCGTAGGCGGCCTGCGCTTCCGCAACGTGGCCAAGGCGGCGGTGCAGGTCGGCTTGCGCCGCGTGCGCCAGATGATAATTTTGCAACTGGCCGCCGGCAATCAGGTTGTTGACCAGTACCAGTCCCGCATCCGGCCCCTGGTGCATGGCGACCGCCACCGCACGGTTCAATTCGACCACCGGCGTCGGCTCCAGGCGCAGCAAGGCGTCATACAGGCCAACTATCTGCCCCCAGTCAGTCGCATCGGCATGGCGGGCATGGGCATGGACCGCGGAAATCGCTGCCTGCAGCGCATAGGCGCCGAAACTCCCGGCCGACAGGGCGCGCTCCACCAGCGCCGATCCTTCGGCAATATGTTCTGCGTTCCACAAGCTGCGGTCTTGCTCGTCCAGCGGGATCAGGTCGCCGTCCGCGGTGCTGCGTGCGATGCGGCGCGATTCATGCAGCAGCATCAACGCCAGCAAGCTCATCACCTCCGGTTCCGGCAGCAGTTCCAGCAGGAGCCGGGCCAGGCGGATCGCTTCTTGTGACAGGTCATGGCGCGTCAGCGTCGCGCCCGAGGAGGCGGAATAACCTTCGTTGAACACCAGGTAGATGACGCGCAGCACCGTGTGCAGGCGCGCCGGCAATTCGTCGCGGCCGGGAACCTGGTAAGGGATGCGGGCGTCGCGGATCTTCGCCTTGGCGCGCACGATACGCTGCGCCAGCGTCGGCGCCGGGGTCAGGAAAGCATGGGCGATCTCTTCCGTGCTCAGGCCGCACACTTCGCGCAAGGTCAGCGCGATCTGCGCGTCCGGCGCCAGCGAGGGATGGCAGCAGGTAAAGACGAGGCGCAGGCGGTCGTCCTCGACGTGCTCGCGGTCGTCGTCCGGACCAGGACTGTCGTCGGCAATCGCTTCGATCGACTCCGCCACCTCGTCATAGGCGGTGAACCTGGCGCCGCGCCGTATGCCGTCGATCGCCTTGAAACGCCCGGCGGACACCAGCCAAGGTACCGGCTTGTGGGGGATGCCGTCGCGCGGCCATTGTTCCATCGCAGCCTTGAACGCATCCTGCAAGGCTTCTTCGGCCAGGTCGAAGTCGCCCAGCAGGCGAATCAGGGTAGCGAACACGCGTCGCGATTCGCTGCGGTAAATATCTTCTATCGTGGCGCTTATTGGCATCGTGTAGGCATCGTAACGAGGTGGTCCCTGGCAGTGCTTTTTAATAGCCTGTCCATTTCCTGTACCACGAGAATAATACATTGAATCACGGCCCTGCCGATTCGCCCTGGAACGGGACCGATAATGCTGCAGGGCCTATGCCCTCGATTCCAGCGTTGACTTCCACGTCTAATATAATGGATAATATTTCCATTATTATAGATTCCGAGAACCCTGCCCGTCATGGATATCAATGCCCGCATTGCCGCCCGCGTCAGTTTCCTGCGCCAGGAGCGCGGCCTGTCGCTGGATGCGCTGGCCACCAAATGCAGCGTCAGCCGTTCCATGATTTCCCTGATCGAGCGAGGCCAGAGCAACGCCACCGCGGTGGTCCTGGAAAAACTGGCGACCGGGCTCGGCGTGATGCTGCCCGCCTTGTTTGAAGATCCGCAGCCGCAGGCCGCGCCGCTCATCCGCCACGCCGACCAGCCGCAATGGCGCGATCCGCAATCGGGCTACCTGCGCCGCAATGTTTCGCCGCCGCATCCGCAATCGCCGCTGCGGATCGTGGAAGTGCTGTTTCCGGCCGGCGCCCGGGTCACTTACGAAACCTCGGCGCGCGAGGCGCTTGTTTACCAGCAGATATGGATCCTGGAAGGCAGGATGGATATCACCGTCGGCGATGCGCAATATTCGATCGAAGCCGGCGACTGCCTGGCGTTCCAGCTGGACCGCCCGGTCGCCTATCACAACCCTGATCGCAAACCTGCGCGCTACGCCGTGATCAGCAGCACGGACAGCGCGCGCCCGTAAGGAGCCGGACATGCAAGACCACATACAAATCCGTCGCCTGGAATCGCTCGATCCGGCTGCGCTCGCCGCCCTGAGCGAGATCCTGGTCGATTGCGTCGATGGCGGCGCTTCGGTCAGCTTCATGCATCCCCTGACCCGCACGCGGGCGGACAATTTCTGGAATGACGTCGCTCCCGGCGTCGCCGCCGGCGAACGCCTGCTGCTGGTGGCCCTGGCCCCCGATGGTGAAATTGTCGGCACGGTGCAGGTAGTCTTGAAGCAGCCCGAGAACCAGCCGCATCGGGCCGATGTGGCAAAACTGCTGGTCCACCGCAAGGCGCGCCGGACCGGCCTGGGTGCGGCGCTGGTGACGGCGGCGGAACATGCCGCGGCGCTCGCCGGCAAACGCTTGCTGGTATTGGATACGGTCACCGGCAGTCCGGCCGAACAGCTGTACAAGCGGCTGGGATGGCAGGTGTCGGGGGTGATTCCCGACTACGCGCTATGGCCGGATGGCCGCTTGTGCGCCACCACCGTCTTCTACAAGCGGATCGGAAACGGCGCAGCGGCTTAAGCCGGTTACCTGCGCCGTTTACCTGATATAGGCCGGGGACTCCGTTTGCGGCGGCTCGGCGCCGGCCGCTGCAAAGTTGCTGGGAAAACGCGCGTCCCGCAACTTCATGAAGGGCGTTTCGACCAGCCGGTACAGCAGGTAACCGCCGCCGATGCAGACAATGGCAATCAAACCCGCTTCAACTGCGGAGTTGATCTCCGCGCTTTTCAGGGCCCGGTGCGCGATCACGGCGAGCGGCTTGTGCACCAGGTAGATCGCATACGACCGTGCCGCCAGCTGGGCAGCGCCCGGTATCCGCCAGCGGTAAAGCCAGCTGCACGGACTGAGCGCGGCCACCACCAGCAGCGCGAAGGCGACGGCAACCAGCGAATAGCCGAACCCGCTCATGAAGAATCCGTAGCCGTAGTCTTCTATATAGTAATAATTGACGATCAGGCAGAAAAGCAGCGCCACCGCCAGGCCGCCGGCAAGCAGCGACAGATGGCCCCGGCGCAGGATCTTTTGCCATAGGTCCCGGTGAAAATTCTTCAGGAGGGCGACGGCGATGCCAGGCAGGAATTCATCGAAGCGGCAAAAGCTTGAGTAATAGATATTCGGGTAATAGCCGCCGACCGCACCACCCGCTTCCCGCCCATACTGCAGCCACAATACGCTGCGCAGCGCGATCCCGGCCAGCATCAGCAGGCCCAGGGCGCCCCACGCGAGCCGGATCGACTTGCCATACCGGGCAGCGACAATGACGACGGCCGGCAGCAGCAGATAAAACTGTTCCTCTATGCACAGCGACCAGGCATGGGAAAAAGCGGTTCCCGGCTGCAGCCACAGGTTCTGCGTGAAGGTGAGGAAACGCCACAGCGGCGGCAGCCCGTTGCCACCCATGGCCAGGGGAAAAAGAAAATACAGCGCCAGCACGACGTAGAAATTGGGCAGCGTCCGCAGGAATCTCCTGGCGTAGAAATGCTTGAGCGACAGCTGCCGTCCGCGGACGACGCCGGCAAAGATCTGGTTGCTGATGAGGTATCCGCTCAGCACGAAGAACAGGTCGACGCCGGTCCAGCCCACCCTGCTGGCCCAGCCGAATGTCGGCGTGCCGCTGACGAAGGCCATGTAGTGGTACATGAACACCAGCGCGATCGCTGCGGCGCGCAGCGTGTCCAGGCCGTTGTTGCGATGCGGCGTGCTGGTAGAGGGGCGGATGAATGGCAGCATCGGGGGCAGCGGCAAGGTTGATCGGAGTCGGCTGGAAATGGCCTGCCCTGTTACGGGACTTGGCCCACGCCAGCCACCGCCACGCAAACCATATGAAAAAAGCCCGCCGAAGCGAGCTTTGGTAATGACCGATACTTGAGGAGATTCGCGTAATCCAGTGCTATCTGCAAAGTGACTACGCCGCGAATGAATCTACTCAAGTATCTGCCATCGGACAAATTCTGGATGCGCACGAAAGTCTGTACGTGCGACCAAGTATGCAACACGGATTTCTTCGACGCAAGTTTTTTTTGACGCTTTTCCATCCAGGCGCGAATCGTTTTCCAGACGATGGCTGGTAGACTTCAATCTCCCTGCTTCCCACCTATCCGATGGAAGAAAAATGCACAGCGCGACCAGAGGTGAATCGAATTCCGCAACCAGGACAATGCTCGACGGCGTTCGCCCCCAACCCGCTACCGGGCGTCGCCCTGTACGCGCGGCACTATTTGCGCCGCTCGTGCTGCTGGCATCCAGCTTCTGCTCGTCGGCCGGCGCAGCCGAAGCGTCGCCCTGCCCGCCGGACTGGGAAGTCCAGATCTGCGAACTGAAGGCGGTGGTGGACGTGCTCAAGAAAGAGCACCTGACCGAGATCGACGTCCCGGCCTTCCTCGACGAAACCATCCGCCTCGGCGTCAAAACGCTGCCCTACGCCAGGTTCTTCAATGCCCAGGAACGGCAGGAACTAATAAAAAAAGACCAGCGCACGCGCAACGGCGCGCCTGGCATCGGCATCATTTTCGAGACCTTGCCTGACGGCTTGCATATCATCGATGTGGTGCCTGATGCGCCCGCCGCGCAAGCCGGCGTGCGCACCGGCGACCTGGTGGTGGCGATGGACGGCAACAGCATGGTCGGCATCGACAATGCCGAGATTGCCAAATATGCCAACGGCGAAGCCGGTGCGCCGCTCAAGCTCACGCTGTTGCGCGGCCCATCGCAGCAGCGGCTGGAATTGGCCCCGCTGCGCGCCGTCATCAAGCCGCGGCCGGCCAGCGTCAAGCGGCTCGACGGCAATGTGCTGTATACCCGGCTGGCCAGTTTCCCCGAGCCAACCATCGGCGACTATATAGACGTGGTGCAAGCGGAGCGCAAGAAAGGGCCGCCGGCCGCGGCAGTGATCCTCGACCTGCGCATCAACGGCGGCGGCGCGCTCAACGCGGCGATCGGCATGACGGCGCTGTTCACCGGCCGCGACAAGACGGCGATGGTGACGCTGCAGCGCGACGATAAAATCCAGCACCGCATCAGCACCAATTGGCCGGATTACGACCTGCCGGTAATGCAAGGCCAGGACCCGCTCGCCCCCTTGCAAGGCGACGACTGGTGGCGCAACGTGCCCCTCATCGTGCTGGTCGACGGCCAAAGCGCCTCTGCCGCCGAAGCCACCGCCGCGGCGCTGAAAGACCTCGGCCGCGCCAGGCTGCTGGGCACGCCGACCTATGGCAAGGGCATGGCGCAAACCGGGGTCGACATCCGCGACGGCACGCAGGTTTCCTGGAGCAATGCGCGCAACTTGCGGCCGAACGGCTGCCCGATGGAAGGTTACGGCGTGGTGCCGGACTGGATCGTGCCGCCACGCAAAGACGCCGACATGGACGGCGTCCTGCTCGGCTATCGCGAAGTCGACATTCCGCGCGCCGCCTACGCCAGCAAAACCGCGCCCGATCCCTTCGCCGATGTGCGCAAGGAGCGCCAGCGCCTGCGCGAGCGGCGCGCACTTGCCAAGCTGGACCCGGCCAACAGCGCAGCGTTGCCGCAAAAGGAATTCGGCACCGCCAAGGATTGGCAGCTGCAGCAGGCGCTCAACGCGCTGGCCGGCAAGCCGGTGCAGGTAGTGGCCGTGAACCCGAGGTTCATGCCGGCGCAGCCGGCGTGCCTGAAACTCGACGTACAGGTAACTGAACGACAGAAAACGCAGTGACAATCCACGGCACATGAAACCGCGGATTTTGATCCGGGCGGTTTATCACGCTCCCAGAAAATTTTCTGCCGCATTGCCTGGGCGCAGCAAGACGCTATCCCAGCCGTGGGCCGGCCGTTCTACCAGGCTTGCGCGCCAGTCGCCCACATAATCGAAAGCGGGAGCCGGCACGGGATCCGTGAACCAGAAACTGGTCTGCAGGATGACCTCGGGCTCGCCAAACCAGTGCGCCCGGCCGTCGCCGTCCATCACCCACCACCTTGCGCCCTGCGGCGCCTGGCTCCAATCAACGTTGCATTCCATGGCAGAACCCTTCACGCTCGCATCGACCCGCAAACCGGTCATTCACTTCTTGATATTGATATGGTTGACCACGTTGGTTACCCTATCGACTCCCTTGGCGACCACAATGCCGGTCTCGACCTGGGCCTTGCTGTCGGCGAGGCCGCTCAAGGTCACTTCGTGGTTCTGGACCTGGACTTGCAAGCCCAGGCTTTTGAGATCGCCGCTCGTCAATAACGCGGCTTTGACTTTGGCAGTGATGACAGCATCGTCAACTGCAGTATCGACGGCAACAGGCGGCGGATTTCCAGTCATGTCTTTTGTCTTGTTGCAGCCTGGCAGCGAGACAAGCAGGATGCACGCAGCGACAACGCCCCGACGGACGAAACGCTTCAGAAGCGCAACCATGATTTCCCCGGTCCTCTTTCAAGCTCACACAGCTCTTCTGGCGTCTGCCGGTTCTTCTTGCAATATCTGATGCAACACCATGGGACGTTGCGGCAAGGCCAGCTGGTGCGGCCTTTGCCTGTCAGCGACACTTTCCACGCCGTCAATGGCAATCGCTTCAAGGAAAACCAGGACGCTGCGATAGTAGTCGACGCGCATTTCCGCCTCCAGCAACTGCCGTTCCGCCTGAAACAGCGAGAGACGCGCATCGCGCAATTCACCTTCCGCCAGTTTTTCCGGCGTCGCAGCGTATTTTCTCGCCCAGCCGCTCATCCATTCCATTCCCATGTCGCTTCCTTTTTGTCAGGAGACAATTTACCGCCAGCTACGCAATCGGCTAATGCACAAAAAAATAAAGCGCTATCAACAGGATCATCGGCGCGCCAAGAATCCGTCCCGGAATATATTTGTCCATCGCGGCTCTCCTTTTTTTGCGCGTATCGAATAAGTGCGGAACAACGGATACAACGAGAAGGAGCTCTGTATTGCTTACTCAATGAAAGATCTTATAGAGCTTATTTATCGCCAGATCCGTTCGCTATCCCACATTGCACAAAATTTCCGCAATGCCGTTCGCGGGCAAGCGATATTTCCCGCACCATCCGGATTGGAACAACAATACTATCTACGTACGCTAGCGAACAGAAAGGCAGCGCTTAAAGGAGCAGAGTCCAGTACATACATTGGAACTTCCCCTCTTTGCATTGGCAAACCATGGTTACGCTCGCAAATCCTTTTACATTCCTGGCCGCAATTGCGATATGTGCGCTGCCCGCATTCCTGGTTGGCTGTAACGATGCGCACAGCATGCCCGCCGTTGCGCCGTCCGCCATGGCCAAGGCCGCAACCGATGGTTCCATGCTCACCGTCAAAATCAAAACGGCTTTATTGGCAAGTAGCGACCTAGAAAATCTTGATATAAGAATCCAGATAAGAAACGGTGAAGTCGTGCTACGCGGATTCGCCGACGATCAAGTCCAGATCGACCGCAGCATAGCCGTGGTAAAGCGGGTAGCCGGGGTCGGCAAGGTAATCAACCGCATCAGCGTCAGGAAATTCACGTAGACGCCGAGAGGAACAAAATGCAACCCAGGCAAGATATCCATCCTGACGCCGATCCGCCGCACAAAGAAGGCGACGCTATCGAAAACAAGGAAAGCAGCGTTGAAAGTGCGCTCGATGAAGCACTGGACGAAAGTTTTCCTGCCAGCGATCCCGTCGCCATCACTATCGGGAAACCGCCATGTCCGCCGGCGTGATCGAATTCAAGATGGCCTGGTGGTTCAGGTTCTACATCCTGGGCGTCACGGCCATGTGCTTGCTGACCGGCTGCGAGCCGCAGCAGGAAAGATCGCTGTACTGGAGCAGCAAGGCGATCAGGGCCAGCTGCAACGGCAAGCGCATCAGGATCTCTTGACCCCGCATCTTCCGCACAGCCTCGTCATGTACATCGCGGACGTATGAATTCTTTTTGCCCGCAGACACATCCATGCATTTTTTGGCGAACCCCCAAGCATCAGCAAGGGTCCGCCACCAGCCGTTTTAACGGGCCGGGATAACGACAACAGTTCCAGCCTCGGTGCTTCCTTTGGCGCCTGTACTTCCTCGCGCACCTGTGCTGCCGGTTGCACCGGTATAGCCGGTTGCTCCTGTATCACCTGTCGCTCCGGTGCCTCCGGTCGCGCCGGTATCCCCGGTCGCACCGGTGCCGCCAGTGGCTCCGGCACGGCCAGGCGCACCCGTGTAGCCGGTGCTGCCGGTCGCGCCGGTGTACCCGGTCGCGCCTTGCGGCCCGGCAGGACCCGTAGGCAAGGTAAAACAACCAGCCAGTGTGAGCGTCGCCAACGCTGCGGCAAACTGTATCAAGTACTTCATGATGATTTCCTTTGTTTGACTAACCAGAACTACCCACAAGATTGTGAGCAGCCACCCAGATTTGATCAGTCTCTGGCGACAATGATGAGCGCCGGCAGATCAGGCCATCGCTACTGCACGATCGCAGCACCGGCCGAATTGCAAACCTGGTCCGAAGACCTGCATGCTGTTGGTGCGCTGCGATTGCAACCCAGAATATTCAGGAAAAGACATGGGGTCTGTGCGTTTGCGTACCAAGTCGGCTTGCGGCCGGCGCACTGGATAAAGAAAATCGCAGAACATGCCGTAACTGGCGACCTATACTGTCAGGACAGGGGGAAATTGCTGGAGATACCGATGAAATCAGAAACCATTGGCAAATATGAAATCGAATATTCAGGATTCAAACTGCCTGAGCGCGAAGACTGGGTCGCCATCCTCGCCATTTATGCTTCCTGCAATCCCGTGCACAGAAATGGCATTTTTCCGCCACAGCGGGTTGCGCTTGGTTGCGTATTCCCGAATGAACAAGTCGCGCAGGCAGAGGCGCGCGAAATTGCCCTGTCGATGATAGAGAGCGGTTGTAAAACTTCCTGATGCCGGCATCGATAGACAAGCGGCATCGATTCGCAGCCAAGCGGTTCCACTTGAAAGAAAGGCGAGCGGACATCGGATGTTGCCGCATGCGTGACACACCGGCGGAAATAAAAAAGCCTCCCGATTGCTCGGGAGGCTTTGAATCTGTTGGTGGGGCGTGTGTGATTCGAACACACGACCTACGGATTAAGAGTCCGCTGCTCTACCAGCTGAGCTAACGCCCCAACAGGGGACGAATTATAGCGGCTGTTTATTATTTTTGCCAGCTCTTCGTAAGAATTTCTATCAGTTTGCATATGGGGCGTTGTTTCTGCCCTCGCGCAGGCGCCGGCGGATCGTCACGCCGTGACCAGACCGACCCAATGCAAGGTTGATTCGTCCACCCCAACAATGGGGTGCCTGGACGGCGGCGCGGCCTTGACGACGCCCTTGGCCGACAGGTAGACGGCCTTCTGAGCTTTTCTCAGCAGGCGCTGTTCGATGCGCCGGGTATACAAGTCGGCGTGCTCGACTATGCGTTCCAGCATCTGCGCCAATTCAGCGTCCTCGCCCTGGCTTTGCGCCAGCTGGCGCCAGAAATCGCATTCGGTCCAGCGCCGGAAACGCATGTACGCCGTGCTTGAACTGCCGAACTGCTGAGGCAGATGACGCCACAAACTGTTGTTCAGGACTACCCACAGCACGCCCTCGATAAACAGGCGGTTGTTTTTTGCATTGGCGCCGGGATCGCTCTGCTTGCCGGTCAGGAGCGGCTCCAGTTTTTGCCATTGTTCATCCCGAAGCTTTATTTCCTGCTTATGCACTTGACTCATCGTGACGGCCTCCAGAAAGAATGTCGTTGCGCTACCCGCTTCAGTTGCTCATGACAATGAAACGAGGTACTGGCTTGACATTCTAGCTACGAGGGTCGTCAGAAAACATAAGAAATGTCTGAAATTGAAAGGCCATGTTCGGCCCTCAACCCGCCTTAAAGCGGATCCGGCCAGGCGCGCATCGCTTGTGCGCCTATCGCCAGCAGTTTCTCGCGGCCGGCGTTGTCACGTGCCTGGGTCGACATGCCATGGATGACAGTCACGAAGAAACTCGCCATCGCCGCCGTATCGGTATCCGCAGCCAGCTCGCCTTCGCGCACGCCGCGGTCCAGGCGATCCTTGATGCCGGCCTCCATCTGTCCGCGATAATCCGCCAGCACTTCCTGCACATGCGAAGAGGCGGCGGTGCAATTGGTGGCTGAAGTGACGACCATGCAGCCGGGCGGCTGGTTGGGGTCGGTCTGCGAGATGGCGATGACCTCGAGATAACTGCGGATGCTTTCTTTCGCCGTCAGCGGCTCGGCCACGATCGACTCGAAAAAACATGGTTTTTTCGCCAGGTAATATTCCACCGCTTCCAGGAACAGGCGTTCCTTGTCGCCGAATGCCGTATACAGGCTGGGCGGCGTGATTCCCATGGCGCCGGTCAGGTCATTGAGCGAAGTCGCCTCATACCCGTAACGCCAGAAAACCAGCATCGCACGCTCCAGCGCAAGTTCCCTATCGAACGATAAAGGACGGCCGGCCTTCTTGCGCGGCTTGTCTTGTGTCATTTCCATAGTGATCGATATTAAACTACTTGACAGCGTAAAACAACCCCGCTAGAGTCGAACCCTAAATCGTAGTGATCGCTAGCAAATAGAAATCCCGAAGACGCCGGATGTGGCCAAATGGAAACATCAGTGTCTCACAGAATGAAATTTGATGTTTTCCGAGCGTGTTTTTTTGCTTTCAGGTAAAGGGAAAACCAGCACATTTGGAGGATCAGACAAGAAGCGTCCAGTAAGCGGCTATCGGCTGGCAGGCAGTCAGTCATATATTGCTAATCATGATTTGAAGCAATCCGAGCCACTCAAGAACGCCGTTGTCGGTCGCCAGACCAAGCTGAAATCTCACCCGGACGGCCTTGCGCTCAAGCGATTGTTTCCGCGATTATTTCTGATTACGCAGTTATCCATTTCCGTTTCCACACATATATCCAGGGGTCTCACATGCAAACTTCGACACCATTATTTTCTCGCAAAACCATTGCGATTGCGGTTGGCATCCTCGTCCTCGCCGCCGCCGGCACCTTCACCCTGACCAGCCGCCAGGCCAAGGCGGTCGCCGCGCCGCCTCCTGCAGCATCGGTCTCGGTCGCCGCCGCCCTGGAAAAATCGGTTACCGAATGGGATGATTTTTCGGGCCGCGTGGAAGCCATAGAACGGGTTGAAATCCGCCCGCGCGTATCGGGCACCATCGATGCCGTGCATTTCCAGGAAGGCCAGCTGGTCAAGAAAGGCGACCTGCTGTTCACCATCGATCCCCGCCCTTATCAAGCTGAACTGGCGCGCGCGGTGGCAACCCAGGCCGGCGCCCAGGCCGGGCTGGCGCTGGCAAAAACCGAGCTGGCCCGCACCGGCCGCCTGATTGAAGAACATGCGGTAGCCCAGCGCGAACTGGACCAGCGCAACAACGCCCTGCTGGAAGCCGACGCCAGCCTCAAGGCGGCGGATGCAGCAGTGCAGACCGCGCGCCTGAACCTGCAATACACATCGATTGCGGCGCCGGTCAGCGGCCGCGTGTCGCGCGCCGAGATCACGGTGGGCAACCTGGTCGGCGCCGGCGTTGCTTCGCCGGCATTGACTACCGTGGTATCGGTGTCGCCGGTGTATGTCAGCTTCGAGGTGGATGAGCAAACCTATATCCGCTACGCCGCCAACGGCGCCGTCGGCAATTCAGGCGTGAGCCGCTTGCCGGTTTCCATCGGCCTGGCGAGCGAAGAAGGTTATCCGCACCAGGGCCAGATCAAGGCTTTCGACAACCGGCTTGACACCGCCTCCGGCACCATGCGCGTACGCGCCGTGTTCGACAACCAGAACGGCGCCCTCACCCCCGGCATGTACGCCCGGGTGCGCACCGGCGGCTCGGCGGCGGAAACCGCGGTGCTGATCGACGACAGGGCTGTCGGCAACGACCAGGACAAGAAATTCGTCATGGTGCTGGGCGCCGACAACAAGGTCACCTATCGCGCGGTAAAGCTCGGCCCTATCGTCGATGGCTTGCGCGTGGTCCGTTCCGGCCTCAAGAAAGATGAACGGATCGTCGTCAACGGCTTGCAACGGATACGCCCGAATGACCTGGTCACGCCGGTCACGGTAACCATGGACGGAGAAAACAGTTCTCCCGCCAAGGCTGCGGTGACGGTGGCCAGCGCTAAATAACAAAGGCGATGACGATCCTCACTGTCGCATCAACGCCAAAAACCCAGCAGAGCCCAACACCATGAATATTTCAAAATTCTTTATCGACCGCCCGATCTTTGCGGGCGTGTTATCTGCGATCATCCTGATCGGCGGCCTGATTTCCATGCTCAGCCTGCCGATTTCCGAATATCCGGAAGTGATTCCGCCGTCGGTCATCGTCAAGGCGCAGTATCCGGGCGCCAATCCGCAAACCATCGCCGAAACCGTCGCGACGCCGATCGAGGAACAGATCAACGGCGTCGAAGACATGCTGTACATGTCTTCGCAAGCCACGTCGGACGGCTTGATGACCCTGACCATCACCTTCAAGCTGGGCACTTCGCCGGACCAGGCCCAGCAGCTGGTGCAGAACCGCGTCAACCAGGCCTTGCCGCGCTTGCCGGACGTAGTCCAGCGGCTGGGCGTGACCACGGTCAAGAGTTCGCCCAACCTGACCATGGTGGTGCACTTGCTGTCGCCTAACGACCGCTACGACATGGCCTACCTGCGCAACTACGCCGTGCTGAACGTCAAGGACCGCCTGGCGCGCCTGCCTGGCATCGGTTCGGTGCAGCTGTTCGGTTCCGGCGACTATTCGATGCGGGTCTGGCTCGATCCGCGCAAGGTGGCCGAACGCGGCCTGGCCGCTTCCGATGTGGTCAACGCCATCCGCCAGCAAAACGTCAACGTCGCCGCCGGCGTGATCGGCGCTTCGCCGTCGGTCCCAGGCGTCAACTACCAGATCTCGGTGAATGCCCGCGGCCGCCTGGCCAATGAAGAAGAATTCGGCAACATCGTGATCCGCACCTCGCCCGATGGCGTCGTCACTTACCTGAAAGACGTGGCCCGGATCGAACTCGGCGCCAGCGAATATGCGCTGCGCTCGCTGCTCGACAACAAACAGGCGGTAGCAATCCCGATCTTCCAGGCGCCCGGCTCCAACGCGCTGGAAATTTCCGACAACGTCCGCCGCACCATGGCCGAGCTGAAGCAGGACATGCCGGAAGGCGTCGACTACAAGATCGTCTATGACCCGACCCAGTTCGTCCGCTCCTCCATCGAGGCGGTGGTCCATACCCTGCTGGAAGCGATCCTGCTGGTGGTGATCGTGGTGATCATCTTCCTGCAAACCTGGCGCGCTTCGATCATTCCCTTGCTGGCGGTGCCGGTATCGGTGATCGGCACCTTTGCGGTGATGATCGGCTTGGGTTTTTCGATCAACGCCTTGAGCCTGTTCGGGCTGGTGCTGGCGATCGGGATCGTGGTCGACGACGCCATCGTGGTGGTGGAGAACGTCGAACGCAACATCGAGAACGGCCTGTCGGCCAAGGAAGCCACCTACAAGGCCATGCGCGAAGTGTCCGGGCCGATCATTGCGATCGCCCTGACCCTGTGCGCGGTGTTCATCCCGCTGGCTTTCGTCAGCGGCCTGACCGGCCAGTTCTTCAAGCAGTTCGCCCTGACCATCGCGATTTCCACCGTGATCTCGGCATTCAATTCGCTGACCTTGTCGCCAGCGCTGGCAGCTTTGCTGCTGAAGGGCCACGGCGCCAAGAAGGACGCTTTCCAGCGCCTGATCGACCGTTTCTTCGGCGGCTTTTTTACTGTGTTCAACCGGGTCTTCCATCGCGCCTCCGACTCTTACAGCGGCGGCGTGACCGGCATCCTGAAACGCAAGAGCGCGGCGCTGGCGGTGTATGCGGTGCTGATCGGCATCACCGTGCTGCTGTTCCATACCGTGCCGAACGGCTTTATCCCGGCCCAGGACAAGCAATACCTGGTAGGTTTTGCGCAGTTGCCTGACGCTTCGTCGCTGGACCGCACCGAAGACGTGATGCGCAAGATGTCGGAAATCGCGCTGAAGCAGCCTGGCGTGGAATCGGCCGTGGCCTTCCCTGGCCTGTCGATCAACGGCTTCGTCAACAGCCCTAACTCCGGCATCGTGTTCACCACGCTCAAGCCGTTTAGCGAGCGCCGTGGCGCCGACCAGAGCGGTATCGCGATCGCGCAGCAGCTGAACCAGAAATTCGCCGCGATCCAGGGCGCATTCATTGCCGTGTTCCCGCCGCCGCCTGTGCAAGGGCTGGGCACCATCGGCGGTTTCAAGCTGCAGATCGAAGACCGCGCCGCGCTGGGCAACCAGGCCTTGAACGACGGCTTGCAAGCTTTCATGGCGAAAGCGCAGAAGGCGCCGGAACTGGCGGGCATGTTCTCCAGCTTCCAGATCAACGTGCCGCAGCTGTACGCCGACGTCGACCGTGTCCGCGCCCAGCAGCTGGGCGTATCGATCCCTGCTGTGTTCGACACCTTGCAGATCTATCTCGGCTCGCTCTACGTGAATGATTTCAACAAGTTCGGCCGCACCTTCCAGGTACGGGTCCAGGCCGATGCGCCGTTCCGCGCCCATGCCGAAGACATCGGCTTGCTGAAAGCGCGCAATGACCGCGGCGAGATGGTGCCGCTGTCGTCCCTGCTGAAGATGACGCAAAGCTACGGCCCCGACCAGGCGATACGCTATAACGCCTTCCCGTCGGCCGACGTCAACGGCGGTCCGGCGCCCGGCTACAGCACAGGCCAGGCCCAGGCCGCGGTCGAACGCATTGCAGCCGAAACCCTGCCGCGCGGCATCAGCTACGAATGGACCGAAATCACTTACCAGGACAAGATCGCCGGCGATACGCTGTTCATCATCCTGCCGCTGTCGATCCTGCTGGTGTTCTTCGTACTGGCGGCGCAATACGAGAGCCTGACCTTGCCGCTGGCGGTGCTGCTGATCGTGCCCATGGGTATCCTGTCGGCGATCTTCGGCGTCTGGCTGACCCGCGGCGACGACAACATCTTTACCCAGATCAGCCTGATCGTGCTGGTGGGGCTGGCGTGCAAGAACGCGATCCTGATCGTGGAGTTTGCGCATGAGCTGGAATTGCAGGGACGTTCCATCTACGCCGCCGCGATCGAAGCCGCCCACCTGCGCCTGCGCCCTATCCTGATGACCTCGATCGCCTTCATCGCCGGCGTCATCCCGCTGATCCTGTCGACCGGCGCGGGCGCTGAAATGCGCCATGCAATGGGGGTTGCGGTGTTCTCCGGCATGATCGGCGTGACCGCATTCGGCCTGTTCCTGACGCCGATCTTTTATGTACTGCTGCGCACCCTGGCATCGCGCTTTACCAGCGCCAAGCCGGCAGCAGAACAGCATGCGGGCCCGGCGGCGCCAGCGCTTGCCACTGTGGCGCACATCGAAGGAATCTGAACATGAAAACTTTCAATCTCAAACTCAGCACGCTGGTGGCCGCACTGGTGCTGGCCGGCTGCTCCACCACCAAGCCGCCGGAACAGGTCGCGGTCGACCTGCCCGGCCAGTACCGCGAAGCGGCGACGCTGGACGGCAAATGGCAAGTCGCCCAGCCGGCCGACGGCGCCGACCGCGGCGCCTGGTGGTCGGTGTTCGGCGATGCCGAACTCAGCAAGCTGATTACCGACGCCACCGCATCCAGCCCGACCCTGGTGATGGCCATGGCGCGCGTCAAGGATGCACGCGCCACCGCCGGCCTGGCCGACGCCGATCGCGCCTTCCAGCTCGGCGCAGGTTTCGGCCCGACCCGCCAGGGCGACGCCACCGGCGCTTCGACGCAGTGGCGCGCGCAGCTGAATGCGTCTTATGAAGTCGACCTGTTCGGCCGCCTGTCGGACAGCAGCCGCGCCGCCCGCCTTGATGCGGAAGGACAGGAAGCGGCCTATCGCTCGGTGCTGCTGGCTTTGCAGGCCGACGTCGCCCAGCAGTATTTTGCGATCCGTTCGCTCGACTCGGAACTCGACGTGCTGCAGCAAACCGTCAAGCTGCGCCAGGAAAACCTGCGCCTGGTGCAGCATCGCTACGATGCCGGCGACACCAGCGAGCTCGATGTGGCGCAAGCCAATACCGAACTGTCGGTGACCCAGGCAGAACAGGAAGGCGTCAGCCGCAGCCGCGCCCAGCGCGACCATGCGCTGGCGACCCTGCTCGGCAAGGCGCCGGCACAGTTCACGCTGGCGCCTGAACCGCTGCAGCCGGTGACGGTCGCGGTGCCGCCGGGCCTGCCTTCCGACCTGCTGCAGCGCCGCCCCGACATCGCCCAGGCGCAGCGCCAGCTGGCTGCCGCCAGCGCCCGCATCGGCGTCGCCAAGGCGGCGTTCTTTCCGAGCCTGGTGCTAACCGCATCCGGCGGCTACGGCTCGGATGCGCTGCACAACCTGTTCCAGTGGTCGAGCCGCAGCTGGCTGCTGGGGCCGCTGGTCGGCACCATGCTCAACCTGCCTTTGCTGGACGGCGGCCGCAACAAGGCCAACCTGGCGCGCGCCGACGCCAGTTATGAATCGGTGGTGGCCAACTACCGGCAGCAGGTGCTGGTCGGCTTCCAGGATGTGGAAGACAACCTGAGCGCCCTGCGCACCCTGGATAACCAGATCCGCTTCCAGGAAGATGCGGTGAAGTCGGCGCAGCTCGCCGCCCGCCTCGCAGATTCACGCTACCGGAATGGTTCTACCAGCTACTTTGAAGTGATCGATGCGCAACGTTCGAGCCTCTCCGCGCAGCGTGCGAAAAGCCAGAGCGTGGGCCAGCGGGCGGTGGCCTCGGTCGGCCTGATCCGGGCGCTTGGCGGCGGCTGGGAGCCGACCGCGGCCGGCAACAGCGCCTTGGCATTGGCCAGGTAGCAAAGAAAAATGGCGGTGCTGCCCGCGCCGCACCGCCATCTCCAAAGATACGTTTGCCTGGCTGCCCACCATGCCAGCACATGAAGCTTCTCTCCAGCCTGCCTCGGCCGAAGTCGAACTCGACGCGCTGACGCAGGCTTTTTTTTCCACCGGCCTCGCCGTCCAAGATTGGATCCGGCTTCAGTCCCGGATATCGCGCAGGGGCGAAGTCTTCAGCAAGCCGAAAGTCAGCAGGCTGCCGCCCGCGGCGATGGCAATCAGTCCGCTGCGCACGCCCAGGTGTTCTGCAATCCAGCCGGCCGACAAAGCGCCCAGCGGCGCCGCCGCCACCGTCATGAAACGCATGGTCGACACCATGCGGCCGTGGTAGGCATCCGGCGTCAGCTTCAGCCGCAACGCCAGGTAAGGCATGAAATACAGCATGGCGCTGCAATCGAAGATGAACACCACCACGCCATACGCCAGCGCGCTCAGCAGCGGCGAACCAAACAGGTTGGCTGGAATCATCGCCAGCAGCAGCCATGCCGCGCCGGTGCCGCCGAGGCCGATCAGGATGGTGCGGCCGCTGCCGAACCTGCGCGACAAGGGCTTGAGCAGCATGGAGCTGACCAGCACCCCCAGCCCGCCCAAGGTTTGCGCCGCGCCCAGCACGCCTGGCGACATGCCGAGCTGATGGGTGGCGAACAGGATCTGCAAGGCCAGGTAGCCATTGAACAGCACTTGCCACAAGGCGGTGCCCCAGGCCAGCGCCCACAGCACCTCGTGGTTCCAGACCATCTTGATGCCGTCCACCATCTCGCGGAAGGGATGGCGGTCGGACGGCGCCGGATAGCCGTCGCGCTTGCGCAGGTAGCGCAGGTTCCACCAGGAGCCGACAAAACCGAGGGCGTCGACCAGCACCGCCACCGGCGCCGTCAGCAGCTGCACCAGCATGCCGGCGATGCCGGGACCGACCAGCCGCGCCATCGAATCGGTTGCGGCGAATTTGCTTTGCGCATCCAGCAGGTGCTCGCGCCCCACCAGTTGCGCCAGAAACACCTGGGAAGCGCTGCCGCCGATGACAAAGCCGATCCCCATCAGGAAGCCCACTGCGTACAGCACATGCATGTTCAGCAAACCCAGCCAGTAGCTCAGCGGGATCACCGCCAGCACGACGCCGAACAGGAATTCCGACCACAGCAGCACCGGATATTTGCTGCGCCGGTCCAGCCAGACCCCGACCGGCAGCGAGAACAGTGCGAACGGCAAGGTTTGCAGTGCGATCAGCGTGCCCATCTGGGCTGGGGTGGCTTGCAGCAGCAGCACCGCGGTGAGCGGAATCGCCAGGCTGCTGATCTGTTCGCCGAAGCTGGCGAGGACCGTGGTCAGCCAGAAACGGCGGAAGTCGTGATGGCGCAACATCGGGTCGGCCGACAGCTTGCGCATGAAAAATAGACGGAATGCAGTAAAAATGATGGCAACTCTTTGAAGGCGGCAACACTGGATAAGTAAGCGCGGTGCATATTGTTCCTGATGGGAACATTGAACAAATGATAGCAGTAATGCCGTCCGCTTTTATCCATATCCGGAAATTAAATATGCCGTGCGTTCATAGGTGAAACGAATGCTGCGCGGGATTATTCTCCTGTCTTTTTACCGCTGCTTTCGATCATGTGAAAAATTATCAATAAAGCATCTATTTTCAACGCCAAGCAATTTGAGACGACTGGTCATATAATAGCGGAATGAATAAAGTCCACGCCCTCAACGACACCCACGCCACCCTGCTCGAAACCGGGCTCAGGCTGTTCGCGGAACAAGGCTACAACGGCACCGGCATCAAGGAAATCGTCGATGCCGCCAGCGTGCCCAAGGGTTCGTTCTACAACTATTTCAAGAGCAAGGAAGACTTCGGCGCCGAGGTCATCTCTTTCTACGCCGACGGCTTCGCCGACAAATGGTCCGGCTATTTTGCCGAGGGCCCGCAACAGCCGCTGGCCGCGCTGCGCTATACCTACGAGCGCATCATCGGCTACCACGAACAGTGCACAGTGAAGGCCGGCTGCCTGCTGGGCAATTTTGCCGCTGAAATGTCGGAGTCCAGCGAGCTCTGCCGCCTTACCCTGCAGGAAGTAGTGGCCGGCTGGCGCAAGCGCTTCGCCAGCTACCTGCGCAAGGCCCAGGCCGATGGTTCGGTGCGCACCGACCTGAGCGCGGAACAACTCACCGATTTTTTCTGGAACGCCTGGGAAGGCGCCATGCTGCGCATGAAAATCGAACGTTCGACGGCGCCGGTGCGCGCCTGCGTGAACCTGATGTTCGATCATTTTTTCCTGCCGTAACGCCACAGAAGGAATTGCATCGATTTTTTTAAGCGAATCCAAGACGACCGGTCACTTATCAACCTGTATTGCAGTTTGTTTTTTTCAGCAGCAAGTCAAACCACCAATCGCCTGACAGCGATTTATTCACGAAGGAATGTCCATGAGCCGCACCCCAGAAACCCGTACCGAAGACAGCCTGTTCCAGCCCGCCCGCATCGGCGACATCGAAGTAGCCAACCGCATCGTGATGGCGCCGCTGACCCGCAACCGCGCCGGCGAAGGCAATGTGCCGAACGCGCTGAACCTGAAATACTATGCCCAGCGCGCAGGCGCCGGCCTGATCGTCACCGAAGCGACCCAGGTGTCGGCCCAGGCCCAGGGTTACGCCAACACGCCTGGCCTGCATACGCCGGAACAGGTCGCCGCCTGGAAAAAAATCACCGACGCCGTGCATGAAAAAGGCGGCCGCATCGTGGTGCAGATCTGGCATACGGGCCGCATGTCGCATGTCTCCTTCCAGCCTGGCCGCCTGGCGCCGGTAGCGCCGTCGGCGATCCGCGCCGACGCCAAGACCTTTGTGGTCGGCGAAGGTTTTGTCGATACTTCGGTGCCGCGTGAACTGACGCTGGAAGAGATCCCGGGCGTGGTGGACGACTTCCGCCAGACCGCAAGACGCGCGATGGATGCCGGTTTCGACGGCATTGAAATCCACGGCGCGCACGGCTACCTGCTCGACAGCTTCCTGCGCGACGGCTCCAACCACCGCACCGACATCTACGGCGGCAGCATCGAAAACCGCAGCCGCCTGCTGCTGGAAGTGGTGGCCGCAACCACTGCCGAAATCGGCGGCGGCCGGGTCGGCGTGCGCCTCTCGCCGGTATCGCCGGTCAACGATTCCAGCGAAAGCCAGCCGCAGCCGCTGTTCAATTACGTGGTAGAACAGCTCAACCAGTTCGGCCTGGCTTACCTGCACGTAGTAGAAGGCCACACCGGCGGCCCGCGCGACAACGCACCGTTCGACTACGAAGCACTGCACCAGCGCTTCGACGGCGCCTGGCTGGTGAACAACGGCTACGACCGCATGATGGCGCGCCAAGCCATCGCCAGCGGCCACGCCGACCTGGTCGCCTTCGGCCGCGCCTTCATCACCAACCCAGACCTGGTGCATCGCCTGCAGCACAACCTGCCGCTGAACGTACCGTTCGAAGACGCACCGCTGTACGGCGGCGTAGGCGAACACGGCTACACCGACTACCCGGCGCTGACCGAAGCATAAACAAAGCAACGTCTTCTCCAATCCCGCTTGCGCACTGAAAAATTCCGGCGAGCGGGATTTTTTTCGTCCCGAGATTATGAAATCCGGCTGGAAAAATGCAGGGCTGTGGCTTTTGACATTGCAGTTGATTTTGAAGTTGGGGTTGGGGTTGGGGTTGGGGTTGAAGTTGCTTTTGACGTTGCCGTTGCTTTTGAATTCCGCATTGGGACGTTGCCAAATGAGACAGCGGTCAGCCGGGAATTGTGGGAAGACATGTTTGAGCGAAGCGAGTTTGTCTTCCCACCCGGCTGACTGCTGGCTCATTTGGGGACCCGACCGAAGGGAGGGCAACGGCTTTGCGGTCGCCTTCTTTTGGTTACTTTTCTTGGCGAAGCAAGAAAAGTGACTAGCTGCCGGGCTACCCCCGGCTAGCATCCACGGAGTAGCAAACGTTTTAAGTAACGACGAACGAAGGCCGTCGAATGCCACCGCACGCACTCCGTAGCCCGTTAAATGGGG
>NZ_FOLC01000035.1:33309-41694 GCF_900112135.1 Collimonas sp. OK412 | reverse complement strand
TCCAGTTCGTGCTGGTACGGTGCAGGGATTTTTAGCATGCCCCATTATAGAAAAAGCCTTCCAATTTCGGAAGGCTTTGTCAGCAACCTGAGCCCGCGCAAGCGGGCTTTTTTGTTTTCGGGGGCGCTAAATTCCATCCATTCGTAATTGCCCCAGACTTGCCGCCAGCCGCAGTCTTGCGGTTTGCCAGTTGGTCAGTGCCTGGATGCGTTGCTGTTGTGCCGACGCCAGGTCGCTTTGCGCTTTCAGCAGCTCAAGGATATTTCCCACTCCCGCCTTATAGCGCCCCTGTGCCACATCGAAAGACTGTTTCGCGCTGCGTAAAAGAATGTCGGTGGTGTTCAGGTTTTCGGCTTCGGTACGCAAGGCCTGGTCGCTTTTCCATACTTCCAGCATCACCTGCTGCTCGATATTATCGAGGTCGGCCTGCTTGCTCTCGGCCTGGGCTTGCGCGCCGCGTACCTTGTATTTGCGGCTGAAGCCGTCGAGCAAGGGAATGTTGATCTGCAGGCCGATGCTGCGGCTGGCGATGGTCTGCCTGGACGATACCTGGTTGATCGGCGTGTCGTTGCGGTCGCCGGTGGCAAACAGCGACAGCGTCGGCCGGCCGTCGGCGCGGGCGGCGTCGACCTGGGCCTGTGCCGATTTCAGTTGCGCTCGCGCCGCCAGGATTTTCGGGTGGGTCCGCGCCGCTTCGGCGATCAGGTCGCCGACGGCTTGCTGCAACAGCGGCGCGTCGGCGGCTTGCCGGCCCAGGTCGGCCAGCGTCAGCGCCGTGTCCGGCCGCCAGCCCATGGTAATGGCCAGGGTGCCGATGGCGCTCTGCAGGTCGCCTGCCGCTTGCGCCCGTTTCAGGCTGGCCTGGGCGTAGGAAGTCTGGGCCTGCAATTTGTCTGCCAGCGTGCCGGCGCCGGCGGCATGCTTGGCTTCGCTGGCCTGGAAACTGCGCTGGGCGGCCTGTTCCGCATCCATGGTTGCCGCCAGCATGGCTTGCGCCGCCTGCGCCTGGTAAAAATTTTGTACGGTATTCAGGAACACCGTCTGCAGCGTGTCGTCCTGGGCCGCGTTGGCGGCATTCAGCAGCTGCCGCGCATTTTCCAGGTTGGCGGCGCGCAGGCCGAAGTCGTACAGCACCCAGCTCAGATTCAGGTTGATGTCGCTGCTGTGCGTCTTGAGCGAGGAATCGGCTTGCGGAAAGTCGGGATAAGTAGTGCGATTGTCGGTCTTGCTCCAGCTGCCGCCCATGGTCAGGGTCGGCAAATAGGCGGCACGGCTCACGCCTAGCGCTGCCGCCTGCGTTTTGACATTGGCCCAGGCTTGGCGGGTTTGCGGATTGCGGCATAACGCGCGCTCGACGGCGTCCAGCAGGGTCAGCGGGTTGGGCAGCTGCGGGCTGAAGCCGCAGCTGTTGCTGCCGGCCAGGAGCGCCGTGGCAGGCGTGTTCGTCACTGCATTCGCCGTGCGCAAAGGATCGGCCCAGATCGAGTCCGCGCGGCTCGGCGCAGAGACCAGCAAAGCCAGCGCCAGCAGCGGCCATAACCTCGGACGCGACGCGCGTTTTACCGAAGCTGTCATGCCGGTGTTTCTTCCATCTGCGCCGGCAAGCGCAGGTCGTCGATCACTTTGCCGCCCGCCAGGTTGATCACGCGGTCGGCGCTGTTGATGGTTTCCGGCCGGTGCGCGACGATCACGCGCGTGATGTTGATGGATTTGATGGCGGCATTGACCAGGTGCTCGCGCTCGATATCGAGATGGCTGGTGGCCTCGTCCAGGAACAGGATCTGCGGCCGCTTGTAAAGCGCGCGCGCCAGCAGCACCCGCTGTTTCTGGCCGCCGGAGAGGATGGTGCCCATGTCGCCGACCAGCGTGTTGTAGCCCATCGGCATGGCGGCGATATCGTGGTGGATCGCCGCCAGCCGGGCGCATTCCGCGATCCAGGCATGGTCGGCCTGGGGATCGAAGAAGCTGATGTTGTCCGCCAGCGAGCCGGCGAACAGCACGTCGTCCTGCAGCACGGTGCCGATCATCCGGCGCAGTGCGTCCAGGCCGACATGGCTGACGCTCTGGCCGCCGATCAGCACCTCGCCTTGGGTCGGCGCCAGGATCCCCAGCAGGATATTGATCAATGTCGTCTTGCCGCCGCCGGAAGGTCCGACGATAGCGACCGATTCGCCGGCGGCAATCCGGAACGAGACGCCGTCCAGTACATACGGCTCCTGCTCGGCGTAGCGGAAGCGCAAGCCGCGCACCTCCAGCGACGGCGTCAGCGGCGCCTCCTGCTCGCCGACGAGACGGCCATGCGCGGTTTCCGGCTGCTGCAGCACGATGTCGGCCAGCCGTTCGCCTTGCAGCTGCAGCATCTTGACCTCGACGAATTTGTCGATCAGCGAGCTGACCCGGCTGTCGAACTGGCCTTTGTAGGCATTGAAGGCCATCAGTACGCCTACCGTGAAATTGCCGTCCATGACCATCCTGGCGCCGAGCCAGATGATCAGGATGTTTTCAATGCCGAACAGCACGCCGTTGAGCGACTTGTAGAGCAGGTTCAGTTTCTGGGTGCGCAGGTCGGCGTTGACCTGGTCGACCAGCAAGCTCAGCCAGCTGGCGCGGCGCTCGTCCTGGCGCTGGAACAGCTTGATGGTCTTGACGCCGCGTATGGTTTCCAGGAAATGGCTTTGCTGTTTCGCCGCATGGATGATCTGTTCTTCCGTGGCGTGGCGCAGCGGCGCAAACCAGGCCCAGCGCCCCAGGCCGTACAACGCCATGGCGCCGATCGCAACCCAGACCAGCAGCGGGCTGTAGATGAACATCAGCACCAGCGTGACGACGGTCATCACGCCATCCAGGATCGCTTCCAGGAACGAAGTCGTCAGCGTGTGCTGGATGGCGCCGACCGCGCCGAAGCGGGAGACCACGTCGCCCAGGTGGCGTTTTTCAAAATAAGCCACCGGCAGCCGCAGCAGATGGGTAAGCACATTGGCTTGCCATTGCACATTGAGGGTCGTGCTCATGTACATCAGGACCCAGCTGCGAGCGATGTTGACGGCCTGCTGCATCAGCATCAGCAGGCCGAAGCCGAGCGCCAGGGTGGTCAATAAATCACGGTCGGCGGAGACCAGCACATTGTCGATCACCCATTGCAGGAAGAACGGGCTGACCACCGCAAACACTTCCAGCGCCAGCGACAGCAGCAGGATCTGGCTGAACGAGCGATACAGGCCGGTGACGCGGCCCAGCAAGGCGCGCAAGCGCACCGTCTGTTTCACTTCCGCCTGCTTGAAGCCGGGATTCGGCCACAGTTCGAGCGCTACGCCGGTAAAGGACTTGGCCACTTCCTCCATCGGCAGCTTGCGGATGCCGAAGGCGGGATCGTAGACCGTCGCCGAGCGCGGGCCGACTTCCTGCAGCACCACGAAATGATTCAGGTTCCAGTGCAGGATGCAGGGCAGCTTGAGCTGCGCCAGGTCCTCGAGATCAAGCTTGAGCGGGCGCGTGGCAAGCTCCAGCTGGCCGGCGATCGCGATCAGGTCGCGCAAGGTGGAACCCTTGAGCGAAACCGGGAAGCGGCGCCGCAGCGTGGCCAGGTCGGTGCGGTAGCCATGGTAGCCGGCCACCATGCCCACGCAGGCGAGGCCGCATTCCGTTGCTTCGGTCTGCAGCATCAGCGGCAAGGCCGGCGCCAGGCCGAAAGAGAGTCGATTGAGCATGGTCAAAGCTTGCCGGTCAGGCTATAGAGGGGTTCCAGCACCCATTCGTAGAGATGGAGTTTTTCTTGCTGGACGTCGGCTTCCAGCAGCATGCCGGCTTGCAGTGTTTGTTGCTTGCCGTAGGCGGTGACTTGCTGCGACGCCAGCCTGACGTTGATGCGATACATGGGTTCGCTGTTGCTGCTGCCGGCGGGAGTTCCGATGGTGTTCAATTCATTGTTCGGCAGCGCCGTCTTCGCCACCGATTCCACCACGCCTTTCTGATGGCCGAATTTCTGGTACGGGTAGGCTTGATAGCGAATCAAGACCTGGTCGCCGGGACGCACAAAACCGATGGCCCGGCTCGGCGCGTACAGTTCGGCGCGCAAGGCGGCGCCGGCCGGCACGATGCTGACCAGGGGCCGGTTGCCGTCGACCGACTGGCCGGCGTCGGCAATCACTGTCGTCGCAGTGCCGGATTCCGGCGCAGTGACGGCGATGCGCCGCTTGGCTTCGCTTTCGGTCAGTTCCTGGCCGGTGCTGGTGAGCGTACGGTCAATTTGCGCCAGCTGGTTCTGCTGCTTCAAAGACAGGCCGCTCAGTTCGGTTTGCTGCGCCGACAGTTCGCGGCCGACAGTGATGCGGTCGCGTTCCAGGCTCTGCTGGCGATTCTTCTGGTCGAGCAGGTCTTCCTGCTTTTGCTGGAATTGTTCTTTCGAGATGTAGTCTTGCTGCAGCAAGCCCTGGTAACGCTGCAAGGTTTCCTGCGCCAGTTTGACGCGGTCCTGCTGACCCGCGATCTGGTTGTCCAGCTTGGCCAGTTCATTGCCGAGGGCGGCAATTTTATTGTTCAGGCCGGCACGCTCTTCCTGCTGCAGCTGCCGCGTCTTTTGCATTTCATCGCGCAGGCTGGCCTGGCGTTGTTCAACCTGGCTGCTGATGGCCGCCTGGGTCGCACCCAGGGTGCTGCTTTGGCGCTCGCTGGACAGCACGTACAGCACTTCGCCGGCCTTGACCTGCTGGCCTTCCTTGACGTGCTGCTCGATGACGATGCCGCTCTGCGGCGCATATACCTTGATCAGGCCGGCATCCGGGATCAGCTGGCCGCTGACGGTGCTGTGCCTGGTGTAGCTGCCCCAAGCCAGGAAGGCGCAGATGATAGCCGCCAGCACTACGGCGAAGGCAGTCAGGAAGGTGAACGAAAGCGGGCGGACCAGAACGATGTCGCCTAGCCACTTGGTCTGCTGGGCGGCAAGCGCCTGTTCTCGGAATAGGGACATATTGCTTTTGAAATGAAAAAAACACGGCAGGATGTGCCGTGTTTTTAACCGGAAAGTTTAATTCAGGTTGAGCCGCCGTTTGTCGGAGGAACAACTACCGGAGGAGGCGTTGGGGTGCCGCAGACCGGTTTAACCGGGGCGCAGGCACCGAAGAGGCTGCCGAGGCAGGCAGCGAAAAGATCGAGTAAGCAGCAACCGCCGCTGACTTGTTCAACTTCTTTCATTGATAATTGCTGAATGGCCATATTTATTCCCTTTGATTAATAAAAACCGCCAATAATGGCGGCCTCTTTATCCCATGCTGAAATTACTTCGCAATAATATTTAATTGTTAGAATAATAAATCAAATTTATTATTGCAAAAATATTATGTTCGTGCACTTTGGTCCTGGCAATAAAGAAATGCCAACATTAACAATAGTTGACATTTTTAATCATCGAACTGTTTATGTGGATTTGATATTCAAAGCAATTAATGATGCTCATTGGAAATTTTTAATTATCCAATGGGAAAGTGAATGGATAAAATCGGGGTGCGCAGCGATAGCTTTGACAATCAATTGGAAGGAAATGCGAATGAGCATATTGCGACGAGGAAATATTCGGCAAGCTCTCTGCCATTGTGAATGACTTAAGTAATTGACTTAAGTAATTGACTTAATTAATTAAAGCGCTTCAGCCGGTTTAAAGAGCGAGCGTGTGCAGCACGCAAGGGTTCTTAATATCGAGGAATGCAGCCGTCGCCGGATGATCGGCTGGCGGCTTTCTTTTTGGCGCTTACCTTATTGTTTGTCGCGCGGAACATATCCGGTCATCCGCCATACCCCGTTCGGATCAAGCTGGAAACTGATCAATTCGAAAACCGTATGGCCGTCCTTGAGGTCGGTTGCATAGTCGATATTGGCGTACAGCCCGGCCGGCGTATTCTGGATATCGGCGTCATAGCGGATCCGTACCACCGACGCCCATCGGCGCCCGGATACGGCGCCTATGGTGGATCGCGCCTGGTTCATGTTCTTGACGAATGTTTCCTTGAGAATCCGCATTTTCACGAAGCTGGCCGCATTCTCCCAGACGTCGCCCGTGGCGTTGCCGTCGATCTGTTGCAAAACTACCAATCCTTTCTGGATCAGCGCGTCAGCCGATGTGCTTTCCTGCGCAATTGCGCCATTTGACATGCTTGCCAGCAGGCAGATGAACAAGCCCGGGATGAGATTGAAAATGCGTTTCATGGAAGATTCCTTGTGGTTCAAGCATTGTTTTGGCGCTGCCATTCTAATGACGTTTTTTTGAAAGCCGCAAGCGAAAAATTTGGCAGCCGTAGTTGCCGGATAGATTAATTGAATAAAAATAATCAAATAAATTTCATGATTGCCGGGTTTTTTCAGCTTAATTATTTTATTTAAAAATGAAAAAGCGCCATCTGGAACATGGGCGGTTTTAATGATCAAGTTTTAAAAAGTAAATGTTAACTTGGTTTGAGGAAATTTAAATCCAGGTTCTTTTATGTATTGCTATAGAGAACAAAGAGATTCTGGTGGTTAATTAAATTTTCTGTAAAGAAAATAAATGTCGTTATTTAATCACAATATTTGTCAACGAATGTCACATATAGACATGAATTGTCAATTTACGTTTCCAGGTCGAATTTTAACTATTGTTTTTTTGTAGTATCCCCTCCGTATTCCCCAAAAAATCTGCCGACACGAGCATCTCATCCGGATTTTTCCTGATGCGATTTTAGGTATTCGACATCGTCTGCACGATCTGCCTGATTCATCACACAAGCCGTACCGATTTTTTATATAGAGCTAACCATGAATAGAATTTACCGCACCGTCTATAGCGAAGCGCTTGGGACCTGGATCGCCGTCTCCGAAAATACGGCGGGCCGCGGCAAGCGGAGTAAATCGTCTGCAATCGGTGCGGCAGTGATCGTGATCATGGTGGCGGGAGCTGGAATGAATTCCGCTCACGCGCAATATAAAGCTGGCGGTGGCAATGCTACGGCCGGCACCAACGCTATTGCTATCGGCTCGGACCCAACCGGCACCAATACCCCAGGCCAAAGCCCGACCGCGACGCAAAACGGAGCAGTTGCCATCGGCGGCAATTCAACCAGTGGGGCAACCACGGCTAGCGGTGTGAACTCGACGGCGTTCGGCACCTCGTCCCAGGCGACCAACACTGCCGCATCGGCGTTTGGCCAGGCGACGATAGCGAGCGGGCAGTTCGCCACCGCTCTGGGCAGCGCCTCCCAAGCGACCGCAAACTACGCCACCGCGCTCGGCGGCAACAGTTTCGCCAGCGGCAATTATGTTGTCGCTTCGGGCATAGGCGCCACGGCGTTGGGCGGGAATGCGGCCATGGGTGCGCGCGCGGCCGGCAGCGATTCCATTGCCATAGGCGGCCAGTCGTCGGTGGCGAGCGCCGCTAATTCCGGCATTGCCATCGGCCGGGCGGCCACAGCCAGCAGTTCTTTTGGCGTTGCATTGGGTGATTCTGCCAGCGCAGGCGGGGCCGCTGGAGTCGCCATCGGTCAAAATGCCAAGGCTTCCCTCGCAAACGATATGGCTATAGGAACGAATGCGATTGCCACAGGGGGAGGCGCTACCTCTCCTTCCGTTGCATTCGGCAATAGCGCCGCAGCTACCGGTAGCGGCTCCACGGCGTTTGGCACGTTGGCGACGGCATCGGGTGCGACTTCAGCTGCATTCGGCTATGCCGCGACGACCGGCGTCAATGCGGTAAATGCCCTGGCTCTCGGTACAAATTCCACCGCCAGCGGAAATCGCAGCGTCGCCGTCGGTTCCGGAGCCAACGCGGCCGGCGATTTTTCCTCGGCCATCGGCCGCACGACAAGTGCGACCGGAGCTGGGGCAACGGCGCTAGGCACCAATACCACTGCCGGCGCGTCAGCTGCCGCAGCCGACGCCATTGCGATCGGCGGGCAGTCCACCGTTGCTTCTACGGCCACGTCCGGCATTGCTGTCGGGCGCGGCGCCGCGGTCGGTGCTGCTTCCGGCATTGCGCTTGGCGATGCCGCCAACGCCAGCGTGGCGGGTTCGGTGGCGCTAGGCCAAGGAGCGACCACAACCGGAACCGCGTCATCCGTCACCGGCGGCACCGGCAGCGTCAGCAACGCCACGATAGGCGGCACGACATTTGGAACGTTTGCCGGCGCAAGTTCTGCCGCCGGCGTAGTGAGCGTAGGAGCGAGCGGTTCGGAGCGCCGGATCCAGAACGTTGCCGCCGGCCTGATAGGCGCCAGCAGCACGGATGCCATTAACGGCAGCCAGCTGTATACGGTGGCAAGCACGGTGGGTTCCAATATTGCCAGCCTGTCGACGTCTACTTCGACCGGCCTGAGCACCACGAACAGTAATGTGGCTTCCTTGTCGACATCAACCTCGACCGGC
>NZ_FOLC01000035.1:31728-32760 GCF_900112135.1 Collimonas sp. OK412 | reverse complement strand
TGAGCACGACCAACAGCAGCGTTTCGTCGCTGTCGACTTCAACCTCGACCGGGATCATTTCCTTGTCAACCGGCATCAGCACAGTGAAGTCCAATGTGGATGCGCTGGGGACCAGCACTGCAGCCGGCCTGGGTGGTGGCGCCACCTATAATTCGGCGACCGGCACGGTCAGCGCGCCGTCCTATACCACCTACAATGCAAACGGCACTACCGCCACCGCCAATAATGTCGGTTCGGCGATCGACAACATCAATAGCCGGGGCATCAAGTACTTCCATGCCAATTCGACCGGAGCAGATTCGAAAGCGACCGGAACCGACGCTGTTGCCATTGGCCCCAATGCCGTGGCCGCCACGAACAATTCGGTGGCGCTGGGTGCGAATTCGGCAACCGCTGCTGCCGTACCGGTCAGTTCGGCCACCGTTGGCGGCACCACGTTTGGCACGTTCGCCGGCAATGCGCCGGTGGGCGTCGTCAGCGTTGGCTCTGCCGGCGCTGAGCGCCAGGTAACCAATGTCGCTGCCGGCCAGATCTCCGCGGCCAGCACCGATGCCGTCAATGGCAGCCAGTTGTATGCGGTGGCAGGCAAGCTGGATACTGCTGTCAGTGGCATATCGTCCCTGTCTACCAGCGTCAATTCGTTGTCGACCTCGACCTCAACCGGCTTGAGCACGGCCAACAGCGGCATTTCATCGCTGTCGACGTCGACTTCAACCGGTCTGAGCACAACCAACAGTAGTGTTTCGTCGTTGTCGACTTCGACTTCAACGGGTTTGAGCACGACTAACAGCAACGTAGCATCGTTGTCGACGTCGACCTCCACAGGCTTGAGCACGACTAACAGCAACGTGACTTCGTTGTCGACCTCAACCTCGACTGGTTTGAGTACGACTAACAGCAGCGTGGCATCGTTGTCTACCTCGACCTCGACTGGCATTACATCGTTGTCGACTGGCCTGAGCACAACCAACAGCAACGTGGCCTCGTTGTCCACTTCGACTTCGACGGGTTTGAGCACGACGAACAGCAGTG
>NZ_FOLC01000035.1:29841-31263 GCF_900112135.1 Collimonas sp. OK412 | reverse complement strand
TCGCTGTCTACCTCGACATCGACCGGCATCACATCGTTGTCGACTGGGCTGAGCACCACCAACAGCAACGTGAGCTCATTGTCGACATCAACCTCCACGGGCTTGAGCACGACCAACAGCAACGTGACTTCGTTATCGACTTCAACCTCGACTGGCCTGAGCACGACCAATAGCAGTGTGGCGTCGCTGTCGACTTCGACATCGACCGGCATTACATCGCTGTCAACCGGCCTGAGCACCACCAACAGCAACGTGAGCTCATTGTCGACATCAACCTCCACGGGCTTGAGCACGACCAACAGCAACGTGACTTCGTTGTCGACTTCAACCTCGACAGGTTTGAGCACAACGAATAGCAGCGTTGCGTCGCTGTCGACCTCGACATCGTCTGGCATCACATCGTTATCGACCGGTATCAGCACAATACAGACCAATACAAATGCCTTGGGCAACAGTACAGCCTCTGCGCTCGGCGGCGGCGCGTCTTACGATCCGTCGACCGGCGCGATCAGTGCGCCGTCTTACACCATGTACAACGCCAATGGCACTACCAGCACGGTGAATAATGTTGGCGCCGCGATCGATAGCATCAACAGCCAAGGCATCAAATACTTCCATGCCAATTCGACCGGCGTCGATTCGATAGCCAGCGGTACCGACGCTGTCGCCATTGGCACCGGCGCCGTCGCCGTCGATAACAATGCCGTGGCTTTGGGTGCGAATTCCGTCACCGCGGCGCCGAATCCAACCGCGAGTGCCGTGATTGGCGGACAGACCTACAATTTTGCCGGAGCCAACCCTGCCAGCGTGGTAAGCGTGGGTGCGCCAGGATCGGAGCGTCAAGTTACCAATGTGGCTGCAGGCCAGATCAGCGCTACCAGCACCGACGCCATCAACGGCTCACAGCTTTACGCAACCAATACTGCGCTGACTTCGCTGTCTTCGTCGGTCGGTTCGGTCACTTCGCAGCTTGGTTCGCTGTCGACCGGCTTGAGCACCACCAACAGCAATGTCAATTCGTTGTCCACCTCGACTTCAACCGGCTTGAGCACGGCCAGCAGCAGTGTGGCATCGCTGTCGACTTCGACATCGACGGGTTTGAGCACGACCAACAGCAATGTGGATTCGCTTTCTACCTCGACTTCGACTGGTCTTAGCACGACCAACAGCAACGTGACTTCGTTGTCGACTTCAACTTCGACTGGTTTGAGTACAACCAACAGCAGCGTGGCGTCGCTGTCAACATCGACATCGACGGGCTTGAGCACGACCAATAGCAATGTGGATTCGCTGTCTACCTCGACGTCAACGGGTCTCAGCACAACCACCAGCAGCGTGGCGTCGCTGTCAACCTCGACTTCGACGGGCTTGAGCACGACGAACAGTAATGTGGATTCGCTGTCGACCTCGACGTCAACCGGT
>NZ_FOLC01000035.1:0-29351 GCF_900112135.1 Collimonas sp. OK412 | reverse complement strand
AGCACGACCAATAGCAATGTCGACTCCTTGTCGACCTCAACGTCAACCGGTCTCAGCACAACCACCAGCAGTGTGGCATCGCTGTCAACCTCGACATCGACCGGTTTGAGCACGACCAACAGCAATGTCGATTCGTTATCGACCTCGACGTCAACCGGCCTGAGTACAACCAACAGCAGTGTGGCGTCGCTCTCAACGTCTACGTCTACCGGCTTGAGCACGACCAACAGCAACGTGGATTCGCTGTCGACCTCGACGTCAACCGGTCTCAGCACAACCAACAGCAGTGTGGCATCGCTGTCGACCTCGACCTCGACGGGCTTGAGCACGATAAGCAGCAATGTCGATTCACTGTCGACCGGTCTGAGCACGGTAAACAGCAGTGTGGCATCGCTGTCGACCTCGACTTCGACTGGATTGAGTACGACCAACAGCAATGTAGATTCCTTGTCGACCTCGACGTCAACCGGTCTCAGTACAACCAACAGCAGCGTGGCGTCGCTCTCAACGTCTACGTCTACCGGCTTGAGCACAACCAACAGCAACGTGGATTCGCTGTCGACCTCAACGTCAACGGGCCTCAGCACAACCAGCAGCAGCGTGGCGTCGCTGTCAACGTCGACTTCGACTGGCTTGAGCACGACCAACAGCAATGTCGACTCCTTGTCGACCTCGACGTCAACCGGCCTCAGTACAACCACCAGCAGCGTGGCGTCGCTGTCTACATCGGCCTCGACCGGACTGAGCACGACCAACAGCAGCGTGGCGTCGCTGTCAACGTCTACGTCTACCGGCTTGAGCACGACCAACAGCAACGTGGATTCGCTGTCGACCTCGACGTCAACGGGGCTCAGCACAACCAATAGCAGTGTGGCGTCGCTGTCTACATCGACCTCGACCGGCCTGAGCACAACCAACAGCAACGTGGATTCGTTGTCGACCTCGACGTCAACGGGTCTCAGCACGACCAACAGCAGCGTGGCATCGCTGTCGACCTCGACTTCGACTGGATTGAGTACGACCAACAGCAATGTGGATTCCTTGTCGACCTCGACGTCAACGGGGCTCAGCACAACCAATAGCAATGTAGCGTCGCTGTCAACGTCTGCCTCTACCGGTTTGAGCACGACCAATAGCAGCGTGGCGTCGCTGTCAACTTCGACGTCGACCGGCCTGAGCACGACCAACAGCAACGTAACGTCGCTGTCGACCTCCACCTCGACCGGAATTGCTTCGCTGTCAACTTCGACTTCAACCGGCCTGAGTACGACCAACAGCAACGTAACATCGCTGTCGACTTCGACGTCGACCGGAATTGCTTCGCTGTCGACCTCGACTTCGACCGGTCTGAGCACGACCAACAGCAACGTAACATCGCTGTCGACCTCCACCTCGACCGGAATTGCTTCGCTGTCGACCTCGACTTCAACAGGCCTGAGCACGGCCAACAGCAACGTAACATCGTTGTCGACATCGACTTCGACCGGCATCACTTCGCTGTCAACCGGGCTGAGTACTATCAACAGTGGTGTGACAGCGCTGGCGACCTCGGCTTCCACCGCAATTGCGGCTGCCAGGTCGCCGATTGCTTCCAGTGAAGGCAACGTGTTTGCCGGCGCTGTCGGCGGAGCAGGGTCCAATTCGCTGGCGGTAGGCACCAACGCAGTCGCTACCGGCCAGAATTCGACCGCGGCAGGCCAGGGTTCGGTGGCCAATGCTGCCGGCGCAACCGCGCTGGGCGCGGCTGCTACTGCAACTGCGGCTAACGCCACGGCAGTTGGCGCGGGTGCGCAGGCGACGGCAAGCAATTCGGTTGCGGTGGGCGCCAATTCGGTAGCGAACGAAGCCAACACGATGTCGGTAGGTTCCGCCGGCAACGAGCGCCGCGTCACGAATGTCGCTGCGGGGGTCAATCCTACCGACGCGGTCAATGTTTCGCAGATGAATGCAGGAATTGGCAATGCCGTGACGCAATCGAACCAGTACACCGACAGCCGTGTCCAGGGCCTGCAGAATACGGTCGATTCCAATCGGCATGACGCCGACGGCGGCACTGCCGCGGCGATGGCTGTTGCCGGATTGCCGCAGCCAACCTCGCCCGGGAAGAACATGGTGTCGCTGGCGGGCAGTACTTATCAAGGGCAGACCGGACTGGCGCTGGGCATATCGACGGTTTCCGAAAATGGACGCTGGGTCTATAAGGCTGCCGCAACATCGAATAGCCGCGGCAAGACGGGAGCCGTGGTAGGCGCCGGCTTCCAGTGGTAACGATGAAAGCCATGGCTTGCGCCGAATCGGACAAGCCATGGCGTCAAGCAGTTCAACGCGTTTGCAGGAAGAAAAAGATGAAACAACAATCGAACACGCTGCGCGGCATGCGCACAGCTGCATTCGCAGGCGCGCTGTTGACGGCCGCCTGCGCTGCATCGGCGCAAGATGAAGCCGTCAGTTTCCCGGATCCTGCCTCTGCCTATCTGCAGGAAGGCAGTTTCGTATCGCTTGAAAACCTGCGCAATGTCGCTCCCGGCCTGACAAAAAACCAGGTGCGTGAATTGCTGGGATCGCCGCACTTCAGCGAAGGCGTTTTTGGCGTGAAGACCTGGAACTATATTTTCCATTTCCGGCGCGGCGGCGAGATCGTCACGTGTCAATACCAGGTGCAATACGACGACGGCAAGCTGCTTCGCAGCACTTACTGGAATCGGCAGGAATGCGAAGATATTGCAAAAACAGGCACGCCTTGATTCACATTTTCAAAAAACCGGAGTGGCGATCCGGCGGATTCATGAGCACGAAGCGGATTGCCGGCCGGGGTAGGCATTGAACGTTTCCTGCCAGCCTGCGATAAGCCGTTCCCCCGGATTTATGAACGATACCGCTGCCTTTCCTGCCCTTGTTGATGCATTTCTCGAGTGCGGCGATCTGATCGCCGCGGCGCAGGCCATCGCGCAATGGCAGGCAATATCTCCTGGCGATCCGCAAGCGGGTTTGCGCCTGAGCCAGGTATTGCGCTTGCGCGGCCGTCATGACGAAGCGGCCAGCACGCTGGAAGGCGTGCTGGCGAGCGCGCCTGGATTTGCAGGCGCCATGCTCGACCTGGCCCGGCTGAATGGAGAATTGGGCCGTCCTGAAGACGCCCGCATATGGTATGAGCGCGCGCATCTGGCGCAGCCGGAAGCTGCGAGCTGGCGGGAAGAGTGGGTCAATGTCCTGCTTGCGCTGGGACGGATTGAACAGGCCAGGGAAGTCGCGCAGTATCTTTGCGAGCGGGCGCCGGAAATTGGCATGAACTGGTTCTTGCTCGGCCTGGTGCTGCACAACCGGCGCGACTATGCGGCCGCACTTGATGCTTACCGCCATGCCGGCGAACTGGATCCGTCTTTGCCTATGCTGCGTAACAACACAGCGGCGATATGCATGGAGACAGGAAACTACGACGAAGCCAAGCGGCTGCTGGACGATGCAATTCGCGACGCGCCCGACAATGCGCTAGCCTGGACCAACCTGTCCGATGTCTATCTGAGATACCGGCAACTGGATGCGAGCTTGATCGCGGCTGAACGCGCGCGTGCGCTGGCGCCGGATTATCCGGTCGCGATGCAGGCTTATTCGAATGTCCTGAAAGAGCTGCAATGCTGGGACAACGCCCAGGCAATGGCGGAACGCGCCGTCCATTGCGCCCCCGGGAATGCAGGGGTCACCTGGTCGCTGGCCATGATCCAGCTGCTGCGCGGAGACTATCGCCAAGGCTGGATCAATTACGAAGCGCGCTGGGCCGGATCGCAGGAAATGCGCGATCTGAAGCATGGCATCGCCAAGCCGCAATGGCAGGGCCAGGACCTGGCCGGCAAGACGCTCTTCGTCTGGGGCGAACAAGGATTCGGCGATGCCATGCAGTTCGTACGGTTCCTGCCGCAGATCGCCGAGCGCGTAAAGCAAGGCGGGGGCCGGCTGGTTTATTGCTGCTTCGCTGAACTGGTTTCCCTGTTCAGCCGGACGATGGGCATGCATGCGGAGGAGATTGTTCCGCACGATACCCAGTCCTTGCCTCAGTTTGACTATCACCTGCCGCTATGCAGCCTGCCGTTGGCGCTTGGCATTACCCTGGAAGACCTGGGCCGTGACATACCCTACCTGAAGGCTGATGCGGCGCTGGCGGCGCAATGGCGGCAGCGTCTCGGCGGGCACGACAAGCTCAGGGTCGGGCTGGCCTGGAGCGGCAGCCGCACGCATCAGCGCAATCCGCTGCGGGCGATCGACGTCCGGTCCTGCGCGCAAGCATTCGGGGCGATGCCGGAAATCGATTTTTACAATCTCCAGCTGGAAGCGCCGGAAGAAGTCGCGCTGGCCAGGGGCATGGGCCTTGAACTGGTCGACCATAGCGCTGAATTCATCTCGTTCGACGATACCGCGGCAATGATGTGCAATCTTGACCTGGTCGTCACCGTCTGCACTTCGGTGGCGCACCTCGCTGGCAGCCTTGGCGTGCCGGCCTGGGTGCTGCTCGATGTCAATCCCGGCTGGCTGTGGCTGCTGGAAAGGACCGACAGTCCATGGTACCCGGCGACCAGACTGTACCGGCAACAACGCTACGGCGAGTGGGATCCGGTGCTGGCCCAGGTTGCCGGCGACCTGCGTGCGCTGGCGGCGCAGCGAAGTCCGGCGCCAATTCTGGAGTGATGCAACCCGGCGCGAAAACACTTCCGCATGACATTTATCGATCATTGATCGCCGCTGTTTAAACATCATCGTCAAATACTTTGTTTTTTCGTATTTCCAGCGTCTGCCAATCCACCGACAATAGGCGCGGAGATATTAGAACGATATGAAAATAGCAGTCCTTGACGACGATCCCAGCCAGGCCGGTTTAATTTGCGAAATACTCACCGCCTGCGGACACGTTTGCCACGCGTTCAGGAACGGCAAGGAGATCCTGGTCCAGCTGGATAAGGAACGTTACGACATGCTGATCCTGGATTGGCAGGTTCCGGACCTGAGCGGGCTGGAAGTGCTGCGCTGGGTGCGGGACAAGCTTTCCGTGACGCTGCCGGTCCTGTTCGTCACCAGCCGTTCCGGTGAAGACGACATCGTTGAAGCCTTGGACGCCGGCGCCGATGACTACATGGTCAATCCGATCCGTCCCGGCGAATTGACGGCGCGCGTGCAGGCCATGCTGCGGCGCGCGTATCCTGCCCAAGGCACAAGCCGGAATATGGTATTCGGCGATTATGCATTCGAGATGCGTTCCGGCCTCCTGACACTGGCCGGCAAGCCGATCGATGCGACGCAAAAGGAATTCGAGCTGGCGCTATTCTTCTTCAACAATATCGATTGCCTGCTTTCGCGCGCGCAGATTCTGGAAGTAGTCTGGTCGCGCGATATCAATACCCCGTCCCGCACCATCGACACGCACGTTTCACGCATACGCAGCAAGTTGCAGCTGCGGCCGGAAAACGGTTACCGGCTGCATTCGGTCTATGGGGGCGGCTACCGCCTGGAGCGTGTGCCGCGATAGCTGATGGCGCCCAAGACAAGCCGGCGATGCCGGCAGGAAAATAATCGACCGCTCTAAAAAATCCAGATACACGATGATCGTGGCGCTATTGCGGCGATTGTGATTGCACGTGTGCGCCAGGCGTAAGCAAATCGTGAGGTAACAATCGCGATTTCCCTGAAGCCGGACAACCTGGTTGAGGGCGGTAATGCATGGAATGGGACGTGTCGCGTATTTAATAGTTAAACATTGTTATTTCATCGAGCTTCTTGGATTCCACTGTCAACTGCGATCAAGCGCTTTCCGTTTTTGAAAAGCCAGGCCGATGGATAACCGTGGAAAATTTTCGCGGCGTTTGCCAGGGTAACTTTTCGAACGCTCTGCCGCGCTGCCCGGGCCGATGCACGGCGTCTTGGTACGGAACAGACACGAGAGCGGGAGTCTTTATCTGATTCCGCTGGCGCAGCCGAAGATGTTTTTGTTATAGCAGGGAAAACAATTAATAATGAACAGCACCACTGTCCCAGATGTGCGCACCAGCATCAAACTCAACGAGCAGGCAACTTACGATCCGAATCGTCTGCTTGATGCATTGATCGAAAAGCTTGATTTGAAAAATGACGCGGCATTGGCGTACTTGCTCGAAGTCGGGCCGCCGGTCCTCAGCTACATCCGCCATCGCCGTTTCCCGGTAGGTGCAATGCTGCTGATCCGGATGCACGAGGTGAGCGATCTGAGCATCCGCGAGTTGCGTGCCCTGATGGGAGATCACCGTGAGAAATTCTGCCGCAGCAACAAGCAGGCCAGGCCGGAAAAAAATGGGCCCGGGAAATTTCCAATGATCGAAAATATGGAAAGCGGTGAATTGTGATTTTTAGGATTGCGGAATGAATCGATCCCGTTCGCAAAACACGGCAGGAAAGATTGCCGTGTTTTTCAGGAGTTGCGTTCAGGGGACGATTGGGGCTGGCGGCGTGGGTGGCGTCGGTGGCGTTGGACGGCCGCAGTTCTTTGACGGCGCCGGGCGGCAGCTTTTGAAAAAATTGCTGAAACAGTTGCTGAACCAATTGAACAGGCAACAACCGCCGCTTACTTCATCGATTTCTTTCATGGACAACTGCTGGATAGCCATATTCGCTCCTTAAGATTAAGAAAAATGCTGCTTGCGGCGCCTTGGCCGCGTAGCAAACCAAACGCGCAATAACATCGAATTTCAGGCCGTGTCGAGATGCTAAAAAATCAATTGATTATTGCAGCGGCATTATTAACGCCCAACCCTTGAAGTGGCAATCTGAAAATTATAAAAATAACAATTGTTGACAATTTCTTACTTGAAAGATCGAGAGTCGCCCACTGCGGCAAGCGGCGGCGGCGCAGCAATCCTGTGCCCCGCAACGCTCCCGGCAAGCGCCAAAAACCGGAAAGGCCGCATATGCGGCCTTTCCGGTCCCCCTGCTTGCGCGAAACTGCCTTGATCGCGCTTGGTGAGTTCTATCTGCGGCTGGTCATTTCGCGCGCACGTTGCATGTCGCGGTCGAAATTCATGCGGGCTTCCTTGCGGCAATCGCCGGCTGCACGCCCGCGCAGCGCGCGGCAATCGTTGACGGCTTGCGCATAGGCGTTGGTATTTTCCTTTTTCATGGTCTGGAAACGGGCTTGCGGCGTCCGGTCTTCCACCCGCCAGCGCGGCGGGTCTTTGTATTGCACGTTTTCCTCAGCTGCGTTGGCATGCAGCGCAAAGGCGTTGGCGGCGATAAAGAGCGACAGCCACAGCGGTTTAAGTTGCATGTTCATGATGCCTCCTTGTTTTTTTGCATCCGGCAGGCGCCGGATGCCAACCACCAGCCAGGCATGGCCCGGAAAAGCAGAACTGCGGCCGCCGGGCTGCCTCACGCAAATCGCCGCGCGCTATCAGTAACGGGAAATCTGGCCGTTATCGACCCGCACCCGGTCGCCAACCCGCAGGTCGCCCGGATTGCTGACGCTGATGGTTTGATAGCCGTTGTTATTCATGCGTATGCGCACGTTGTAAGAGGTGGAGCCGGGACTGTTGCGTGCTTCAAGCTGGTTGCCGACTACCGCACCGCCGACTACGCCGGCGATAGTCGCCAGGGTATTGCCATTGCCGTGGCCGACCTGGTGGCCGACCACGCCGCCCAGCACGCCGCCCACGACCGCGCCGCCTATGCCTTGGCTAGGAGTGTTGACTACATCGATGGCGTCGACCACGCCCAGGTTGTCCCGGTAGTTTTGCTGGTAGCCCTGGTTTTGCTGATAAGCAGGGTAGGTCTGCGGCGGCGGATTGCTGTAACCCTGGTTGCCGTAGCCCTGGCTGCCGTAACCTTGTCCGCCATAAGGCGCCGCGCAGCCGCCGAGCAGGAGCGTGCCCCCGATGGCTGCTGCCAGCATGGCTTGTTGAGTTGTTTTGCGGATTGTCATAGCTGCCTCATTGTGTTGGTTGGTGTATTCAGTGTAGTACTTCGCAGTAGTTGCATATGTGCGGTTGACTACACTAAAACGATACAGCGATCGGCTCGGTTGACCGGTTCGCGGCAGGCGGGCGAGATTGTTACGAAACTTACATTTCGGCAATCAGTCTTGTTTTCCGGCACGAACTTTCAACCCTTGCTCCAGTAGTCCGGCTGCGCATAAATCGATTTCAGGCGATCGATGAAGAAGCGCACCTTGGCCGGCAGGTGGCGCTGCTGCGGATAGACCGCCATGATGTCGTAGTGCGGCAGCGCAAACTCGTCCAGCACCGTCAGCAGCTCGCCCGAGGCCAGCTGCGATTCAATTTCCCAGGTTGAGCGCCAGCCCAGTCCCAGCCCTTCGCTGACCCAGCGGTGCAGCAGTTCGCCGTCGTTGCAGTCGAGGTTGCCGGCGGTCTTGATGATCACCGGCTTGCCGCCCTGCTGGAAATACCAGCCGCGCTGCTGGCCGCCCTGCAGGTTGAACGACAGGCAGTTGTGGTCAGCGATGTCTTCCAGCGTCTTGGGAATGCCGTTGCGATGAAAGTACTCCGGCGTGCCGCACACCACGCGGCGGTTGCTGGCCAGCTTGACCGCGACGAAATTCGGATCGATGGTGCCGCCGATGCGGATGCTGATGTCGTAGCCTTCGCGCACCAGGTCGACCACGCGGTCGGTCAGGTTGAAGGAGATCTGCACTTCCGGATTGGTGGCGATGAAAGCCGGCGCATGCGGCGCCACATGCTTGCGGCCGAATGCCGCCGGCGCTGACACCACCAGGTGGCCGGTAGCCTTGTGCCGGCCTTCCGAGATGATCTTCTCGGCAATATCCAGTTCGGTCAGCAGCTTGCGGCAATGGTCGAGGAACACCGTGCCTTGCTCGGTCAAGGTCAGGTGGCGGGTAGTGCGGTGCATCAGCTTGGTGCCCAGCCGTTTCTCCAGGGCGTCTATGCGCCGGCCCAGCATCACCGGCGTGATGTTCTGCTCCAGCGCCGCGCTCGCCAGGCTGCCTTTCTCGACCACGCTGACGAAAGCTTCAATCTGCTTGAGTTTGTCCATGTCTCTTCCATATTTCGTTTTTTTTCTAGTATTCCATACTTGGTGTATCGAATAAAGCGATTGTTTGTGTTCTTATCAAACAATATGTTTGGTTATAGCATGTGCTTCATCCACTCGGCAGTCTTCAGTCCATCCCGCGATCCGCAGCGCTTGGCGCGGAGAGCGAAGCAGGGCAAGGACGCGCCGCAGGCAGTGGCAATGACTCATTGGCAATATTCACATATAGCAATCCGGAGGCAACATGGCAAAGATGAAGGCAGTGGACGCAGTAATGCACGTATTGGCGAAAGAGGGCTGTTCGCAAGCCTTTGGCGTGCCAGGCGCGGCGATCAACCCGTTCTACTCGGCGATGAAACGGCATGGCGGCATCCAGCACACGCTGGCGCGCCACGTTGAAGGCGCCTCCCACATGGCAGAGGGCTACACCCGCGCCAATCCAGGCAATATCGGCATCTGCATCGGCACCTCCGGCCCGGCCGGCACCGACATGATCACCGGCCTGTATTCGGCCCAGGCCGATTCGATCCCGATCTTGTGCATTACCGGCCAGGCGCCGCGCGCTCGCCTGTACAAGGAAGATTTCCAGGCGGTCGATATCGAATCGATCGCCAAGCCGGTCACCAAATGGGCGGTCACCGTGCGCGAACCGGCCTTGCTGCCGCGCGTCTTCCAGCAGGCTTTCCACATCATGCGTTCCGGCCGTCCAGGCCCGGTCCTGATCGACATGCCGTTCGACGTGCAAATGGCGGAAATCGAATTCGATCCGGACACCTACGAACCATTGTCGGTGTACAAGCCGAAGGCGTCGCGGGCGCAGATCGAAAAGGCCTTGACCATGCTGAGTGAAGCCGAGCGGCCGTTGCTGACTATCGGCGGCGGCGTGATCAATGCCGATGCGGCGGACCTCGCGGTTGAATTCGCTGAACTGACCGGCGTGCCTGTGATCCCGACCTTGATGGCCTGGGGCGCGATTCCCGACGACCATCCGCAAATGGCGGGCATGGTCGGTTTGCAGACCAGCCACCGCTACGGCAACGCCACCATGCTGGCGTCCGACTTCGTGCTCGGCATCGGCAACCGCTGGGCCAACCGCCATACCGGTTCGATCGAAGTCTTCACCAAGGGCCGCAAGTTCGTCCACGTCGACATCGAACCGACCCAGATCGGCCGCGTGTTCGGTCCGGACTACGGCATCGTCTCGGATGCGAAGGCCGCGCTGACCCTGTTTGTCGAAGTCGCGAAAGAATTGAAAGCAGCGGGCAAGCTGCCTGACCGTTCCGCCTGGCTGGGCGAGTGCCAGGAGCGCAAGCGCACCATGCAGCGCCGCACCCATTTCGACAACGTGCCGGTCAAGCCGCAGCGCGTGTACGAAGAAATGAACCGCGCTTTCGGCCGCGATACCTGCTACGTCAGCACCATCGGCTTGTCGCAGATCGCCGCCGCGCAGTTCCTGCATGTGTATCACGCCCGCCACTGGATCAACTGCGGCCAGGCCGGCCCGCTGGGCTGGACCATCCCGGCTGCGCTGGGTGTCTGCGTGGCGGATCCGAAGCGTGAGGTGGTGGCGATTTCGGGCGACTACGACTTCCAGTTCATGATCGAAGAGCTGGCGGTCGGCGCCCAGTTCAACCTGCCTTACCTGCACGTGGTGGTGAACAATTCCTACCTCGGCCTGATCCGCCAGGCGCAGCGCGGTTTCGAGATGGATTATTGCGTGCAGCTGGCGTTTGAAAACATCAACGCGCCGGAACTCAACGGTTATGGCGTCGACCACATCGCAGTCGTGGAAGGCTTGGGCTGCAAGGCGATCCGCGTCACCGACCCGAACGCCATCCAGGATGCATTTGCCCAGGCCAAGCGCTGGATGAAGGAATTCCGCGTGCCGGTCGTGGTGGAAATCATCCTGGAGCGCGTCACCAACGTTTCCATGGGCACCGAGATCGACAACATCAACGAGTTCGAGGAATTGGCGACGCACCGCAGCCACGCGCCGACTTCCGTGTCCTTGCTGGATTGATTTTTTCAGGAGAAACGACATGACAAAACTAGCCGCCAACCTGACCATGCTGTTCACCGAGCTGCCCTTCATGGAGCGCTTCGATGCGGCAGCCAAGGCTGGGTTCAAGGGTGTGGAATTCCTGTTCCCGTATGCATTCCGGGCCGAACAGATCGCCGACAAGCTGGCCACCAACGGCCTTGAGCTGGTGCTGCACAACCTGCCCGCGGGTAACTGGGAAGCCGGCGAGCGCGGCATCGCCTGCCACCCGGACCGGGTCAGCGAATTCCAGCAAGGCGTCGACGATGCGATCCGCTACGCCAAGGTGCTGGGCAAGTTGAGTGCCAAGCAGTTGAACTGCCTGGTCGGCATCGTGCCGGCCGGCGTCAGCCCCGAACTGGCGCGCGCCACCGTGGTCAGCAATTTGAAATTCGCTGCTGACAAATTGCAGGCTGCAGGCATCCGCTTGCTGATCGAACCGATCAACAGCTTCGACATCCCGGGTTTCTTCCTGACCGGCACCAGGCAGGCGCTGGAGCTGATCAAGGCAACCGGATCCGGCAACCTGTTCGTGCAGTACGACATCTATCACATGCAGCGCATGGAAGGCGAACTGGCCGGCACCATCAAGGCTAACCTGGCGCAGATCAAGCATGTGCAGCTGGCGGACAATCCGGGCCGGTTCGAACCGGGCACCGGCGAAATCAATTATCACTATCTGTTCAAGTTCCTCGACGAGATCGGCTATGACGGCTGGATCGGCTGCGAATACAAGCCGAAGGCAGGAACCGTCGAAGGCTTGGGCTGGCGCGCTGCGCACGGTCTCTAAGCACGGCCTCTGACAGCAGCAGGCATTTTTAAATTACGGAGAAATATCATGGCAAAAATCGGCTTTATCGGACTCGGCATCATGGGCGCGCCAATGGCGGAAAACCTGCAGCGCGGCGGCCACAAACTGTACCTGCACGACCAGAAGAATCCGCCGGCAGCGCTGATCGACGGCGGCGCCACGGTCTGTACTTCGGGCGCTGAAGTCGCCAAGCGCGCCGACGTCATCATCATCATGGTGCCGGACACGCCGCATGTGGAAGCCGTGCTGTTCGCGGAAAAGGGTGTGGCCGAAGGCCTGACCGCCGGCAAGACCGTGATCGACATGAGCTCGATTTCACCGATCGCCACCAAGGGCTTCGCCAAGAAGATCAACGCGCTCGGCTGCGAATACCTGGACGCGCCGGTGTCCGGCGGCGAGGTCGGCGCCAAGGCGGCATCGCTGACCATCATGGTGGGCGGCTCCGAAGGCGCCTTCAACGACGCCAAGCCTTTGTTCGAACTGATGGGCAAGAACATCACCCTGGTGGGCGGCAACGGCGACGGCCAGACTACCAAGGTAGCCAACCAGATCATCGTCGCGCTGAACATCCAGGCGGTGGCGGAAGCCTTGCTGTTCGCTTCCAAGGCAGGCGCCGATCCGGCGCGCGTACGGCAGGCGCTGATGGGCGGTTTCGCTGCATCGCGCATTCTGGAAGTGCATGGCGAGCGCATGGTCAAGCGTACTTTCAATCCAGGCTTCCGCATCGAACTGCACCAGAAGGATTTGAACCTGGCGCTGCAAGGCGCCAAGGCGCTGGGCGTGTCGCTGCCGAACACCGCGGTGGCGCAAGAGCTGATGAATTCCTGCGCAGCCAACGGCTTGAGCGGCCTCGACCACTCGGCGCTGTGCCGCGCGATCGAAATCATGTCCAACCATGAAATCGCCAAGGCATAAGATATCTGCCCGAGGCATGGCGTCTTGAGCAGCACGGCGGGCCGCAGTGCGCCGCACTTCGGCCCGCAATATCTGTTATCGTTTTACAAAAGCCGCACCTAGACGCACCTAGAATAAATACAAGAATTTCCAGAGACACTCGCTTCATAGATCAAGGTACAACAGCATGACTACCGCGGACAGCATCAAACCTCGCCAGCTCCTCCTCGATATGTACCAGGCCGCGGTCGACGCCGTCAGCGCCGCCAGATGCCTGCCGGAATACCTGGCCAGGATTCCGGCACCCAGCGGCAACGGCCGCACCCTGGTGATCGGCGCCGGCAAAGGCGCGGCGGCGATGGCCAAGGCGGTGGAAGACCATTGGCAGGGCGAAATCTCCGGCCTGGTCGTGACGCGGTACGCCCACGGCGCCGACTGCAAGCGGATCGAAGTGGTGGAAGCGTCGCATCCGGTGCCGGACGAAGCCGGCCGCAAGGCGGCAGCGCGCATGCTGGAGCTGGTGCAGGGCTTGACCGCCGACGACCTGGTGCTGTGCCTGATCTCCGGCGGCGGCTCGGCCTTGCTGGCGTTGCCGGCGGCGGGCATTTCGCTGGAACAGAAGCAAGCGATCAACAAGGCCCTGCTGCGGAGCGGCGCCAATATTTTTGAAATGAACTGCGTGCGCAAGCACCTGTCGGCCATCAAGGGCGGCCGGCTGGCGCTGGCTTGCGCCCCGGCGCGGGTAGTGACGCTGATGATTTCCGATATCCCGGGCGACGATCCCGGCATCATCGCCAGCGGTCCGACCCTGGCCGATCCGACCACTTGCGCCGACGCCCTGGCGGTGCTGCGCAAATACAATATCGAAACACCCGAAGCGATCCTCAGGCACCTCGAATCCGGCGCCGGCGAAACCGCCAAGCCCGGCGATCCGCGCCTGGAGCGCAACCAGCACTATGTGATCGCTACCGCGCAAGACGCCCTGGAAGCCGCGGCGGCTACCGTTGTCGCGGCCGGCCTGACGCCGTATATCCTGTCCGATGAAATGGAAGGCGAAGCGCGCGACATCGGCCTGGCGCACGCGGCATTGGCGCGCCAGATCGCACGGCGCGGGCAGCCGTTCAGCAAGCCGTGCGTGGTCATCTCCGGCGGTGAAACCACAGTGACCGTGCGCGGCAAGGGCCGCGGCGGCCGCAATGCTGAATTCCTGCTGAGCCTGGCGACGGCGCTGGACGGGTTCCCGGATATCCACGCGATCGCCTGCGACACCGACGGCATCGACGGCTCCGAAGACAACGCCGGCGCCATCTACCAGCCGGATTCCATGCGCAAGGCGGCGGAGCTGGGACTGCGTCCGCGCGCCATGCTCGACAACAACGACGGCTACGGTTTTTTCAGCGCGCTGGGCGACCTCGTTGTCAGCGGCCCAACCCGCACCAACGTCAATGATTTCCGCGCCATCCTGATCCTCTGATTGCGCCGGACCTGACTTCTCCAATCATGAAAAAACTGCGTCAGCCATGGTTCCCGGCCGGCGCAGGCATTCCTGCCATTCAACCGGTCGATCTTCTACAGAAAGTTCATCATGCGCCGCCAACGTAAAGCAAAAATCGTCGCCACGCTCGGTCCCGCCAGCGCGGACCAGAACACCATCCAGGCTTTGTTCGAGGCCGGCGCCGACGTCTTCCGCTTCAACTTCAGCCACGGCAGCCACGCCGATCACCAGGAACGTTACGACATCGTGCGCGCCGTCGAGAAAACCGTCGGCCGCCCGATCGCCATCCTGGCCGACCTGCAAGGACCGAAGCTGCGCATCGGCACCTTTGCCGACGGCAAGATAGCGCTGCAGGCCGGCCAGGAATTCACGCTCGACCGCGACACCACGCCCGGCAGCTGCCAGCGCGTCTGCCTGCCGCATCCCGAGCTGTTCGAGGTGATTGCCGGCGGCCAGTCCTTGCTGCTGGACGACGGCAAGGTGCGGCTGCAGGTTTTGCAATGCGACGGCCAGTCCATCCGCACCCTGGTGATCAATAGCGGCACCTTGTCGGACCGCAAGGGCGTCAATGTGCCGGATGCGGTTTTGCCGATTCCGGCGCTGACTGAAAAAGACAAGCGCGACCTGAAATTCGCACTGGAACTGGGCGTTGACTGGATTGCGCTGTCTTTTGTGCAGCGGCCGGAAGATGTGCTGGAAGCGCGCGCCCTGATCGGCGACCGCGCCAGCATCCTGTCGAAACTGGAAAAACCGGCGGCGCTGGACCAGCTGGACGCGATTGTCCAAGTGTCCGACGCCATCATGGTGGCGCGCGGCGACCTCGGCGTGGAGCTGCCGCCGGAACGTGTGCCTGGCGTGCAGAAACGCATCCTGCGCGTCTGCCGCCAGCACGGCAAGCCGATCGTGATCGCCACCCAGATGCTGGAATCGATGATCACTTCGCCGGTGCCGACCCGGGCTGAAACCTCCGATGTCGCCAGCGCCATCTACGACGGCGCCGATGCCGTGATGCTGTCGGCCGAATCGGCCAGCGGCGCTTATCCGCTGCCGGCGGTGGCGATGATGGACCGCATCATCACCGAAGTCGAACGCGACCCGCTGTACCAGAACATGCTGGACGCGCAGCACGAATCGCCATTGCCGACCCGCGGTGACGCCATCTGCGCGGCCTTGCGCGATGTTACCCGCATCATCGGCGCCAAAGCCACCGTGACTTATACCAATTCGGGGCACACCAGCTTGCGCGCGGCGCGCGAGCGGCCGATGGCGCCGATCCTGAGCATCACGCCCAAGCTGTCGACCGCGCGCCGGCTGGCGCTGGTGTGGGGCGTGCATTCGACCATCAGCGACCAGGTGCACAACGAGAGCGAAATGGTGACCGCGGCTTGCCAGACCGCAGTCAAGGAAGGTTTCGCCAAGGCCGGCGACCAGATCGCTATCACCGCCGGCATGCCGTTCGGCGAGTCGGGCAGCACCAACCTGCTGCGCCTGGCGGAGATTTGGCCGCAGTAAAGCTGACTGCTTATGAAATGAAAAAGCCATGCCGAAGCATGGCTTTTTTTATTTATGGGGCGGGATTGCGTGAAATGGCAACGGAGCAGGCCGCCAGTTATTTCTGGCGCGGAGCCAGCAACAGTTCCTTGGTGAAGTTCAGCTGTTTTTTTCGGGCCTTGTCGTCGTTCAGGTCCCACAGCAGCGATTGCGCCAGCTGGAAGCTGTACAGGGTAAACGCTCGGTTGTTGGCCTCGGTCTTGCCGAAGCCCATGTCCAGGAATCCCTGGGTATAGTAGGTCAGCCGCTGCTGGTCGACCTCGCGCACCGCCTGCCGTGCCATGTCGTCGCGCCGTGACCAGGCACGGATGGCGAATTCGATCATGGCTGCGCGGCGTGCCGTGAGGCCGTGGAAGGGCAGGGCCAGCACTTCGTCCAGGACTTCCTCCGCAGAAAATACCCGGCCCTCGAATGTGCGCAGCACCTGCGTCGTGGTTCTTTCGTGCCACCTCTTCAGCAGCTTGGACAGCAAGTCGTTCCTGTCCTTGAAGTGGTAGTAGAAACTTCCCACTGTGATTCCCAGCTCCCGCGCCAGCGATTCAACCCGCACGGCGTCGATGCTTTTGCTGATCAGCAGGTCGGTTGCCGCATCGATCCAGTCATCCGGGGACAGGATTTTTTTTGTTTTCGCGCGGCGCGGCGATTCAGGCATTGTTTCCTCGGACGACACTCCAGTTTCTCCCCTGATACTGCACGTTTTACAAGCCGGGCGCCCGCGCATGGCGGTCGACGGCCGTTCATTATAGTTCATGCTTCCCACGAATAATCGCCGGCCGGACGGCAACCTGCGGCCGTCCCGCATCTGCCTGGCAGGCGCAGCACAATAAAAATAGGTAACCCTATGTTTAAATAGGGTTGCCTATGTTAGAGTGCTTCAGGCACGCAACGGCCTACGATGTCGGATTGATATTTTCAGCAGGAAAATGGGACGCCGCCGCAGAGCGGCGCTTCGTTGAAGTGGCAGGAAACCGAGGATGCTGGCAACAGAAAGGAGAAATCCATCAGGTAATCCAGAACGTGGTTTCACTCGTAACGATTTCATAAAATTTTCGGAGATGCATAAAATGAAAAAGCAATTCTTGCAATGGCTTGGCGCCGCCCTGGTCGCCATGGCCGTCCTGCCGGCGCCGTCCTGGGCTGCTACCGGCTACACCCAGACCAAATATCCGATCATCCTGGTGCACGGCTTGTTCGGTTTCGACAAGATCGGCCCGGTCGAATATTTTTACGGGATTCCCGAAGCGCTGAGCGCTGACGGCGCCCAGGTCTATGTGGCGGAAGTATCGGCTGCCAACAGCACGGAAGTGCGCGGCGAACAGCTGCTGACGTATGTCAAGCAGGTGCTGGCGGCTACCGGCGCCGCCAAGGTCAACCTGATCGGACACAGCCATGGCGGACCAACCATCCGCTACGTCGCTTCGGTGGCGCCGCAACTGGTGGCTTCAGTGTCCAGCGTGGCCGGCCCGAACAAAGGGGCGGCAGTGGCTGACATCGTCCGCGGCGTGGTAGCTCCGGGTTCTTTCAGCCAGGCGGTGCTGGGCTCGGTGGTCAACGGCTTCACCACGCTGATCGACGTGCTGTCGGGCGGCGGCAATCCGCAGAACTCGGTAGCGGCGCTGGATTCGCTCACCACGGCAGGCATGGCAAAATTCAACCTGGCCCATCCTGAAGGCGTGCCTGCCACCGCTTGCGGCGAAGGCGATTACCAGGTCGGCGGCGTATATTATTTTTCATGGAGCGGCGGCCAGCCTTTGACCAATGTGCTCGATCCGAGCGATGGCAGCATGGGCTTGCTTTCGCTGGCATATGGCGGCGCCAAGAGCGATGGCCTGGTGAGCAGCTGCGGCAGCCATCTGGGCCGCGTGATCCGCGACAACTACGGCATGAACCACCTGGACGAAGTGAACCAGGTGCTGGGGTTGGTGAATATCTTCGAAACCAATCCGAAGACGGTCTACCGCCAGCAGGCTAACCGCCTGAAAGGCCTGGGACTGTAAACATGCAAATCCGATATCCATTTGCCTGGATCGGGGCGGCGGCTTTGGCTGCCGCCATTGCCGTCCCGCTGCTGATGACGCATGAGGAACCGCCCGCGCCGACAGCCGCCGCGCAAGCCGACCTGTTCCCATTCGTGAAATCGCTGCAAGGAACCCGCCCCGACGGCGACATCAAGGTTGCCGCCGGCGACGTGCTGGTGGCCGACGCGCAGCTGGTGGACTTGTTCGACTATTACCTCAGCGCGGTCGGCGAAAAACCGCTGGACGCCATCCGCAAAGAGATCGAACAGGAGCTCGAGCGGCGCCTGGCGCCGAACGCCGCCAGCGAAGCCAAGCGCCTGCTGGGCAACTACATCGCATACAAGACCGCGCTGGTAGCGCTGGACAAGGATCCGCAGCTGGGCGGCAACGGCCTGGCCGCAATCCGGCGCCGCATGGAAAAGATGCAGGAAATGCGCACCCGGTTTTTCAGCCCGGCGGAAAACAAGGGCATGTTTGGCGCCGGCGATGCCGCGGACATGGATACGCTGGCAAGGATGGAAATCGGCCAGGACAAATCGCTGAGCGAGGCCCAGAAGCAGGAAAAGCTGGCCGCACTGGACGCGACCATGCCAGCGTCGTTGCGGGAAGCGCGGGCAGCGCCCCTGAAAATCGTCAAGCTGGAGGATAGCGCGGCCAAGATGCGGCAGCAGGGCGCCAGCGAAGACGACATCTATCGTATGCGGGCCGCAGCCTTGTCGCCGGAAGCCGCGGCGCGCATGGCGGAAGTCGACCAGGGCGAAGCGGCCTGGAAAAGCCGGATTGCCGCTTACCTGGCGGAACGTAGTAAGCTCGCCAGTGCCGATGCTGTCGCCGAATTGAGAAACAGGATGTTTGACGCCATTGAACAGAAACGCCTGCCAGCCTATGAGAAATAAGACGCCATGAAGGACCGGCCTCGGCGCCGACCGGATCTCGTTCGCGCGGCAGGCGGGCAAGGCGTTACCGCAATATTGGGAAAGTAGAGAAAGCAGTATCCATGTCCGACTTGTTAATCAAATTGTCCGGCAGCCGTTTCGGCGCCGGCGTCGTCAAGCTGCTGGGAATGCCGGCGCCGGTCGAACTGGCGCGCAGCGCGGGGCCTTATGCAGAACAGCCGCTGGCCGGAAAAAATATCCTGCTGGGCCGCTCGCAGAACGGCTATGCCATAGACCGCCTGTGGCAGATCGCGCGCGATGCCGGCGCCTTGCCGCTGGAAACCACCGGCGTCAAGCCCGACATCCTGGTCATGGATGCGACCGGCTGCGCCAGCCCGTCCGACTATCGCGCGCTCTACGATTTCTTCCATCCGCAGATGCGTGCGATAGCGCGCAACGCCAGGGTGCTGATCGTTGCTGCGTTGCCTGCTGAAAGCCGCGATCCTGTGGCCGCGGCGGCAGCGCGCGGCATCGAAGGATTCAGCCGCTCGCTGGCCAAGGAACTGGGGCCGCGCGGCGCCACGGTCAACCTTGCCTATGTCGCCAAAGATGCCGTCGACCGCCTGGCGGGCGCCGTGCATTTTTTCTGCGGCGTGCAGACCACGTATGTGACCGGGCAAGCAGTACATGTCACCTCGCGGGTGGCTGCGCCGGCGTCGCTGGCGCAGCACGGGGCGCTCAAAGCCAAGGTGGCGCTGGTGACAGGAAGCGCACGCGGCATCGGCCGGGCTACCGCGCAGCGGCTGGCGCAGGAAGCGGTGCAAGTGATTTGCGTCGATGTTCCGGCGGCAAGCGAGGCCTTGCACCGGACCTGCCGGGAGATCGGCGCGATACCGCTGTTGCTGGACATAACCGGCCCCGAGGCGCCGCGGCAACTGGCCGATTTCATCAAAGAGCGGTTTGGCCGCCTGAACATCCTGGTGCATAACGCCGGCATCACGCGCGACAAGACACTCGCCAACATGCAGGAACAATCCTGGGACCAGGTAGTGGACATCAATTTATCCGCCGTGATGGCGATCGACCAGGTACTGCTGGCGGAAAATATCCTGCGCGACGAGGCCCGGCTGGTCTACCTGTCGTCCATCAGCGGCGTATCGGGCAATTTCGGCCAGACCAACTATGCGCTGACGAAAGCGGCCCTGATCGGCTACGTCGCGGCGCAGGCGCCGCTGCTTGCCGCCCGCGGTATCTGCATCAACGCCGTTGCTCCCGGTTTTATCGAAACCGCGATGACGCAGAAGATGCCATTCATGGCGCGCGAAATCGGCCGCCGCCTGAACTCCGTAAAGCAGGGCGGCCAGCCGCGCGACGTGGCGGAGCTGGTGACCTTCCTGTGCACTCCCGGTGCCTGCGGTATCAGCGGCGACACCATCCGCGTCTGCGGCCAGGGCCTGGTTGGCGCCTGACCCGCTGCCTCGAATAAAAAATGGCCGCTCGGATTTCGCCGGCGGCCATTTTTTTGTTCCCGGAAACGCCTATCAGCGCGCGGCTTCAGCCAGCGACAACGCCAGCCTGTTGTGGCGCTCAAGCACATTGCCGAGGTCGACCGTGGTGAACTGGCCGTTGCGCACCACTACCCGGCCGTTGATGATGCTGTAAGCGACATCCGCCGGCGTGCAGAATACCAGCGCCGCCACCGGATCGTGCCAGCCGCCGGCGAACCCGACCTTGTTCAGGTCGAACAGCGCCAGGTCGGCCGACATGCCCGGCTTCAAGGCGCCGATATCGTCGCGGTTGAGCACCTTGGCGCCGCCCAGCGTCGCCAGTTCCAGCGCCTGGCGCGCGGTCATGGCGTCCGGGCCGAAACCGACCCGCTGCAGCAGCATCGCCTGCCGCACTTCACCCAGCATGTGGGCGCCGTCGTTGGAAGCCGAACCGTCGACGCCGATGCCGACCGCCACGCCGGCGTCGACCATCTTGCGGATCGGCGCGATGCCGGAAGCCAGCCGCATGTTGGAGCACGGGCAGTGGGCGATGCCGGTGCCGGTGCGGGCGAACATGTAGATGCCGTCGTCGTCGAGCTGGACGCAGTGGGCATGCCAGACGTCATGGCCGACCCAGCCGCAGTCTTCCGCGTATTCGGCCGGCGTCATGTTGAATTTCTCGCGGCTGTAGGCAATGTCGTTGACGTTCTCCGCCAGGTGGGTGTGCAGCGAGACGCCATGATGGCGCGCCATCGCAGCCGATTCGCGCATCAGGTCGCGCGATACCGAGAACGGCGAGCAGGGCGCCACCACGATGCGCTGCATCGCGTGGCGGCTGCTGTCGTGGTAAGTCTCGATCAGGCGCTGCGTATCCTGCAGGATGGCTTTTTCGTCCTCTACCACGCGGTCCGGCGGCAAGCCGCCTTTCGACTGGCCTACGCTCATCGCGCCGCGCGCCGCATGGAAGCGCATGCCGATCTGCTGCGCCGCTTCGATGCTGTGGTCGAGCTTGCAGCCGTTGGGATAGATGTACAAGTGATCGCTGCTGGTGGTGCAGCCGGACATGATCAGCTCCGCCATCGCGGTCAGGGTCGAGACCTGGATCATCTCCGGCGTCAGGTTGGCCCAGATCGGATACAGGTTGGTCAGCCAGTTGAACAGCTCGCCGTTCTGCGCTGCCGGAATCACGCGCGTCAGGCTCTGGTACATGTGGTGATGGGTATTCACCAGGCCCGGGATAACGACGTGGTTGCCGGCATCGATGACTTCGTCGGCGCTTGGCGGCAGGTCGGCGCTGTTGCCTACCTGTTCAATCACATTGTCGCGGATGAAGACTGCGCCACCGGCAATTTCACGGCGCGTGTCATCCATGGTAACGACGACACGCGCATTTTTTATCAATAAAGTTGTAGACATTGCGTTTGATCCAATGAGATCCAAAGACGCTGGTTCAAGGCTTTGGTGTAAAGCGGCGTAGGAAATCCAGCAAGATTTGCGCCGATACTTCGGCATCGTCCGCAGTCATTGTTTCCAATGGATTGTGGCTGATGCCGCCGTTGCCGCAACGCGTAAACAGCATGGCGACGTCGGTGATTTTTGCGATGGTCATGGCGTCATGGCCGGCGCCGGAAGCGAGCTTGAACGGCTGTACCCCGGCCCGTCCGGCGGCGGCTGACAGCTGCTCCATCAGCCATGGGGCGCAAGGCGCGGCCGGCGCCGACACCATCTTTTCGACATTGGCTTCGATGCAGCGCCGCTCGCACACCGTCTCGATATGGCGCAGCACATCTTCTACCGCGGCGTCGCGGACAGCGTCGTCGGCGGCGCGGATATCCAGCGAGAACACGCAGGCGCCGGGAATCACGTTGGTGGAGCCGTTAGGCACCTGCAGCTGGCCGACGGTGCCCACCAGCGATGCCTGCTGGTCCTGGGCGCAGCGCTGTTCCACATGCAGCAGGATTTCAGCGGCGGCGGCGGCGGCGTCCTTGCGCATCGACATCGGCGTGGTGCCGGAGTGGCTGGCGACGCCTTTCAGCTGCACCATGTAGCGGCAGCTGCCGGCGATCGACGTGACGATGCCGACCGGCAGGCCGCGCTGCAGCAGCACCGGGCCTTGTTCGATGTGCACTTCGACGTAACCCAGCAAGTCGGCCGGATTGCGCGCGATGGCGGGGATCGCCGCCGGATCGTGCCCGGCTTGCAGCAAGGCGTCGCGCATGCTGACGCCATCGCGGTCGAGCGCGTTCAGCAGTTCCAGGTTGAACTGGCCGATGATGGCGTTGCTGCCGAGGAAAGTGCTCTTGAAGCGCACGCCTTCTTCTTCCGAGAAAGCGACGATCTCGAAATGGAAGGGCAGTTTTTCACCGCGCTCATGCAAGTGCTTGACGATGGCGATCGGCAGCAGGATGCCTTCGCGGCCATCGTATTTGCCGCCGTTGCGCACGGTGTCGTAGTGCGAACCGGTCATCAATGTCTTGGCGGCGGGATTGTCCGACAGGTAGCGGCCGACCACGTTGCCGACCGCATCGGTCTCGGCCTGCATGCCGGCTTCGCGCATCCAGCCGGCAATCTGCGCGGCGGTGCGGCGGTGGGCGTCGGTCATGTAGGCGCAGGTAAGGCCGCTTTCGTCGTCGCTCCAGGCGCCGATCTGCTCGGCCCATTGCATGATGCTCTGGCCGAGTTGCGGAACGTAGCCGAGCAGGTCGTTGGTGCGCATTTCGGCGATGCGGCCGATCTGGCGCAGCGCCTCTGCCAGTTCATCGTCGAACTGGTTTTTCAGGCGCCGGCTGAAGGTTGCGATGATCGCCTGGCGCGACAGGCCTTGGCCGTCCGCGCCCTTGACCGCGAGGATGAAAGGAAAACCGAATTTCTTGTTGTAGTCGGCGTTGAGCTTTTGCAGCGTAGCGAATTCTTCCGGGCTGCAATTGTTGAGGCCGGCCTTGGCTTGCTCGCCGGTCGATTCGGCGGTCAGTTCGCCGGATATGGCTGCCTTGCCGGCCAGCTCCGGGTGGGCGCGGATCAGGCCCAGCTGTTCTTCCCTGGCTGCCGAGCTGACGACTGCCTGCATCGCCAGTTTCAAGGCGGTGATGTTGGCGAACGGCCGTTGCGCGGCAGCGCGTTCGGGGATCCACGGCGAGTGTTCGTAGATGCCGTGCAGCGTCGCTGTGAATGCTGTTACGTCGCTGTTGTTCAGTTGTTCTAGAGTTGTCATTTGTATCGTCGGCGGGTCCGGCCCGCTTCTTCCTAGGTTAAATCACTGCCATGTCAATTACGGGTTGGACCCACATTACTTCAATTTACTGCAAAAACAATTTAGTGATCCGAGCTTTGCGCCGCCGCCAGCGCATGCGAGCGGCTGTCTTCGCTGGAACCCTTGCCGTTGAAAAACAGGTTCAGCAAGACCGCCATGCTGGACGCCAGCAAGATGCCGCTGTGCAGGATGGTCGACAGGAACATCGGCATCTTGTCGAAAAAGGTCGGCGCCACGATAGGGATCATGCCGGCGCCGAAGCTGACGGCGACGATGAACAGGTTATTGCGGTTGTGCTGGAAATCGACTTTCGACAGGATCTTGATGCCGGTCGCCGCCACCATGCCGAACATGACGATGCCGGCGCCGCCCAGCACGAACTGCGGGATCGAGGCTGCCACGTGCGCCATTTTCGGGAACAGGCCGAACAGCATCAGGATCACGCCGGCCGCGGCGCAGACATAGCGGCTGCGCACGCCGGTGACGCCGACCAGGCCGACATTCTGCGAGAACGAGGTATAGGGGAAAGTATTGAATATGCCGCCGATCACGCTGCCCAGGCCGTCGACGCGCAAACCGCGGGCCAGGGTCTTGTCGTCGATTTTCTTGCCGACGATTTCACCCAGGGCGATGAACATCCCGGTCGATTCGATCATGGTTACGATCATGACCAGGCACATGCTGAGGATCGAACCGATGTCGAATTTCGGCCAACCGTAATGGAAGGGCCGGATGAAGGCGAACCATTCGGCGTCGCCGAGGCCGTAGAAACTGATCTTGCCCATCGACATGGCGATGACGAAACCGATGACCATGCCGCTCAGCACCGAGATGTTGGCGATAAAACCCTTGACGTACTTGGTGATCAGCAGGATCGAGATCAGCACGACCAGGGCGATGCCGAGGCTGGTCGGAGAACCGTAGTCGGGATTGGGGATCCTGGTGAAGACGCCATCGACCAGGGTGCCGATCACCGGCTGGCCGCCGGCTGCCCAGTTGATGCCGACGCCCATCAGTGAAATGCCGATGACGCTGATCACGGTGCCGGTCACTACCGGCGGGAAGAAGCGCATCAGGCGGCTCATGTAAGGGGCGGCAAACACGCAGAATATGCCGGAGGCGATTACCGCGCCGTAGATATGGACGATCGTCAGCTGCGGGTTGCCGGCCATCGCCACCATCGGACCGACGGCGGCGAAAGTGACGCCCATCATGACCGGCATCTTGATGCCGAATTTCCAGAAGCCCAGGCTCTGGATCAGGGTCACCAGGCCGCAGCAGAACAGGTCGGCGCTGATCAGGAAAGCGATGTCGCTTTTGGCCAGGTTGAGGGCGCCGCCGACAATCAGCGGCACCGCTATTGCGCCGGCGTACATCACCAGCACGTGCTGCATGCCGAGCGCAGCGAGTTTGCCTACGGGGAGTTTTTCATCTACCGGATCTGTGCTGCTGGTCATCGTGTGTCTCCTGGGGGTTATTTTAGTGCTTGCGGCGACATCGATCCGGCCTTTTTATTTCCTGCCCGGCCGGACCAGTGCGCAACAGCCTCACAAGTCTCCTGCCGCATGGACAGGGCTTGTGCTGTCCGATACTACTTTGCCCAGCCCTCCACGATATATATACTGACTGATAGTTGATTTATGTATTTGGATATATGACGAAGTTACCTGGCCAACATTGACTTGGCGGCAATCCCGATCTGTTCGCGCAGCCATTTATGTTCGGTCGCCTGGTGCACGCGTTCATGCCATAGTTGGTAAAAACGCATGGGCGGGAACTTGATCGGCAAGGTGAAGCTTTTCAGCGCCAGGGTCTTTTCGTAGAACAGCGCGAACTGGCGGCCGGTGGTCAGCACCAGGTCGGTTTGCGCCACCATGTAGGGCAGCATGCCGAAGTAGGCCGATTCGACCACCACGTTGCGGTTCAGGTTCTGGCTGTCGAGGAAGGAGTCGATGATGCCGTGGTAGCCGGGCAGCACCTGCCATGGCGCCACGTGCGGCAGCGACAGGTAGTCTTCCACCGTCATCCCGTCCGCCGCGGTGCGCTTGGCGTAGGCGCTGTCGGCGCGCATCAGGCAGACGATGGGGTCGTCGAACAGCTTGGACAGGTGCAGGTGCGGCGGCGGCTCGTCCCAGTTGGCGATGACCAGGTCGAGGTCGCCGTCGGACAGCAGGCGGACATAGTCGGTTTCCGGCCCCAGGGCGTGGATCACGATGCGGCTCTTGGGCGACTCGCGGCGCAGGCGCGCCACCACTTCCAGGAAGAACGGCGTATTCATGTAATCCGGCGCGGCGATATGGAAGGTGCGTGCTTCAGCCTGGGGCACGAAAGCGGTCTTTTGCACGAACAACCGCTCGGTTTCTTCCAGGATGCGCTTGGCCGGCTTCAGCAGGCTTTCGCCATGCTGGGTCGGCACCATGCCGCGTGCGCCGCGCACCAGCAAGGGATCGCCGGTCAGTTCGCGCAGCTTGCGCAGCGAAGCCGAGATTGACGGTTGCGGCTGGTTGAGCTTGAGGGCGACGCGCGAGACGTTCTTTTCGCACAGCAGCAGGTACAGGATGCGTATCAGGTGGATGTCCAGGTGGTCTGGCAGCTTGGCCATGTTGTCTCCGTTTTTATAGGTATGGTGCGAGTCATTTTGTTATATGGATATGCGTATGTCAAATATATCTGATAATCAATGTTTTGATGGCCCAATACGTTTATCTTGCGTGAATCTGGCACGCTTTTGTCATGAGAGCGCAGGCAGGGAAAAAATGAAGGCTGGGCAGGCAGGTATCTTGCTTATCCGATCATGTTGGTCGTAGCGGAGCTGAGATGGTTTTTTATAAAAGTTCGCGGCCGTGTTGGGGTAAATATTCCGGTTTTTATTTGAAGCGAGAACAAGGCGCAAAGCCGTAGACAGTGCTGTAGCACGGCAAGGCGAAGCAACGCAGTTATCGTTTCAAATATAAAGCGGAATAACCTCTATCGTTTGCAGAGCCCGCGGTGGCAGACGAGTAATAATCGTTGGGGAAGACATGGATGCATTGTTAGTTTCGTACGGAGTCGAATGGCTCAACCTGCTGGTCCGCTGGCTGCACCTGATCACGGGCATCGCCTGGATCGGCGCGTCGTTCTATTTCGTCTGGCTGGACAATTCGATCCGGCCGCCGAAAGCCGGCTCCGACCTGGCCAAGAAGGGCGTGTCGGGAGAATTGTGGGCAGTCCACGGCGGCGGTTTCTACAACCCGCAAAAATACCTGGTGGCGCCGGCTGAACTGCCGGAAGACCTGCACTGGTTCAAATGGGAAGCCTACGCCACCTGGCTGTCGGGCTTCGCCATGCTGTTCATCGTCTATTACTTCAATGCCTCGGCCATGATGATCAACAAGGACGTGGCCGACCTCAGCACCTGGCAGGCGATCGGCGTCGGCCTCGGCACGCTGGTGGTCGGCTGGACCGTGTACGACCTGCTGTGCCGTTCGCCGCTGGGCAAGCGCGATGGCTTGCTGGGCATCGTCATGTACCTGTTCATCGTTGCCGCCGCCTATGTGCTGTCGCACCTGCTGAGCGGCCGCGCCGCGTACATCCATGTCGGCGCCATGATAGGCACCATGATGGTGGGCAATGTGCTGATGGTGATCATCCCTGGCCAGCGCAAGCTGGTGGAAGCGATGCGTGTCGGCAAATCGCCGGACCCTATCTACGGCAAGAAAGCCAAGCAGCGCAGCGTGCATAACAACTACTTCACGCTGCCGGTGCTGTTCATCATGATCAGCAACCACTACGGCATGACATACAGCCATCCATACAACTGGCTGATCCTGGCGGCGATCATTGCCGCCGGCGCCCTGATCCGCCACTTCTTCAACCTGCGTCATGCCGGCCGCGTTTCGTTCGGTTATCCGATCGCAGGGGTTGCCTTGCTGCTGGCGGTGGCGGTGGCGATTGCGCCGCGTCCGGTACAACCTGTAGCGCCTGTGGCCAAGGCGGATGCCGCTGCAGTCGGCACTGCCGCTGTTCCCGCAGCGGCAACAGCGGCGGCGGCACCGGCCGCCGACATGGCGCATATCCAGGAAATCATCGGCCAGCGCTGCGCTACCTGCCACTCGGCGCAGCCGACCCAGCCGGGTTTTGCCACCGCGCCGGCCGGCGTGATGCTGCAGACGGCGGACCAGATCCGGCAACACGCCGACAAGGTCTACCAGCAAGCCGTGCAGCTGAAGGCGATGCCGCTGGCTAACCTGACCCACATCACCGACGAAGAGCGGGCCCTGATCGGCACCTGGTATACCTCCGGCGCCAAGTAAGCCGGGCGCGCGCTTCATGCCATCCTGAAAGCCGGAAGCCGGTTGAGCAGTTTTACCACGCTCGATCGGCTTCCGCGCTCGACCTCATTTAAGAAATATTTGGAGTTTCCATGTCCCAAACCATCACCATCGACGGCTTCAACCTGACCGCCCAGCAAGTGGTCAACGTCGCCCGCGCGCCGCACCTGCCGGTCACGTTGGCCGACTCTTCCCGCGCTGCCCTGAAAGAAAGCCGCGACTACATCGAATCGACCTGGATGCACGACGAAGCGCCGATGATGTACAGCTTCAACACCGGCGTCGGCCTGCTGAAAGATACCCGGATCAAGGTCGAGCATATCGCACTGTTCCAGACCCAGCTGATCAAGGCCCACTGCGCCGGCATCGGCGAACCGTTTTCGGAAGAAGTCAGCCGCGCCACCATGCTGTTGCGCGCCAACGCCTTCGCCAGCAACTATTCGGCGCCGCGGGTGGAAGTGGTGGATCGGCTGCTGGCTTTCCTGAACGCCGGCATCCATCCGGTCATGCCGCAAAAGGGTTCGGTCGGCGCTTCCGGCGATCTCGCGCCGTTGTCCTATCTTGCCGCTGCGATTGCCGGTTTCGACGAAGCCGAAGTGATGTACCAGGGCCAGCGCATGAGCGCGCCTGAGGCGATCACCAAGTCCGGCGTCGGCCCGGTCAAGTTCGACCTCAAGGCCAAGGACGCCTCGGCGCTGATCAACGGTTGCACCGCGTCGCTGGCGGTGGCCGTGCTGGTGGCGCATGACGCCCGCAACCTGCTGAGCGACGCCTGCCTGTCGCTGGGCCTGACCCTGGAAGCGATGCGCGCCGAGATGGCGGCGTTCGACCACCGCATCCAGCAAGCCCGTCCGCACGCCGGCCAGATCAAGACCGCCGCCATCATCCGCAAGCTGCTGTCGGGTTCGACCCGCACCACGCATGAGGCGCGCGCCGTGCAGTTCCCTGAAGAACTGCGCCGCACCGACATTCCCTACACCGCCCGCATCCAGGACGTCTATTCGCTGCGCTGCTCGCCGCAGGTCTACGGCCCGGTGTTCGATGCGCTCGATTACATCGACAACATCGTCGACAAGGAAATCAACTCGGCCACCGACAATCCGCTGATTTTCAGCAAGGAAGAAGCGGAAGGCGGCGGCTTCGAAATCATCTCGGGCGGCAATTTCCACGGCCAGTACCTGGCGCAGGCGATGGACCTGCTGGCGATGGCGGTCACCGACCTCGGCAGCATCTGTGAACGGCGCGTGGCGCGCCTGATCGACCCGACCCTGTCGTGGGGCTTGCCGCGCAACCTGATGAGCGGCGTGCGCGGCGTCAACACCGGTTATCCGGTGGTGCAATGTTCGCTCAGTTCGCTGGTGATGGAAAACCGCACCCTGTGCATGCCGGGCAGCGTCGACAGCATCCCGGCCAAGGGCAACAGCGAAGACCACGTCTCGAACTCGACCTGGTGCGCGCGCAAGGCGGCCACGGTGGTGGCCAATACGCAATACATCATCGGCGTCGAGATGCTGCTGGCGGCGCAAGCCTTGACCATGACGGAAGACTTGCTGCCGGGTTTCGTGCTGGGTAAAGGCACGCAGGCGGCGTACCAGGAAATCCGC
>NZ_FOLC01000012.1 GCF_900112135.1 Collimonas sp. OK412 | reverse complement strand
ATAATTGAATTTGTGGGCACAATTCATTTCGCACCCAATTCAATCATGCGGACATCGGATCAGGCAGTACAGACGTTACTGGGAAGACGCTTACTTTCAAGAAATACCGTTAGACGGTACATACGCTCTGAAACCATCGAGCCCGTCTATGCGGACAGAAAATCACCAAGCGCTCTTGATAAGTATGCGTTCAAGCTATCTACTTGGCTTAGAACAGAATCGACCAAATCTCGAAAACAAAAACGCAGTCTGAAACAGATGCACGTAGATCTTTGCGCCTTGGGATATGAAGGGTCGTACGACCGTGTCGCAGCGTTTTCCAGGCGGTGGAAACTGGGATCAGTTAGAGAGGGTCAATTTAGCGAGCAGAGGAACACTTAGTCCTCTTAGTGCACCACATAGAGAGAGGCCTAGGTGGTGTCGGCCTCGTTCTAAGAAGAAATCTTATTGTTGCCGCCAAAAACGACAAGGGCGCCAGATAAGATGGCGCCCTTGTCTACAGTCTCTCTGAGACTTTAAGTCTGCACTGGTTGTCCAGCAGCGTTTTATCGATAAAGATAAGCTAGGCTAGTTGCGCCCATGATGAATGCACCGATTGAGATGGCGTTGCGCTTGAAGAACGCGGGCAGCGCGTTCTGGCGAGCGGCATCGTCGGCCAGTGATTGGTAACGTTGCATCATCTGTTCTTGCGCGGTGCGAAGTGTTGTGATCTCCTTGGCCTGGTGCGCCAGCGTATTGGATAACACTTCAATATGCTCGTTGGCCGCTTGAGTCGTCGCAGTCAGATTGTCGTTCTCCTTGATGACGGCGTCTAATCCCTCTCCAATTCGTCCCAGCATATCAATGTGCTTTTGGCGATCCTCTTCTAAGGTGCGAAGTTTCGGATACACATTGTGTAGTTCTTCGCCGAGATCTTGTAGCCACTTTTGGTGCTGCTCGACCATGTCCTGAGATGCCATCTGTGCCGCAACGTGGTCACTTAGCGCCTCCACAATCGCGATCGCCGCTTCACGTTGGCTCTCATCCATCGTGTCGGTGTCAGTCTGAAGCAGTTCAATTTTCTTGACTAAGGCGTCATGAAATTCACGGAGAAATTGGTTCTTCTGTGTCTGAGTTTTCAGAATAGTTTCTAGCACCCTTTGACTGACCTTTAAGCTGGCTGCAGTTTTCTCAATCAATTTGGCGAGATTTTTGTCACTTGTTCCAGAAATGCTAGACAAAATCGCCGAGAAGGTGCCTTTATTGGCAAAATCTGAGGCGGCGATGTTGACCTCGCCAGCATTAGCGATTGCGACTTTAAGATCATCGAGGCACAGGTCTAATTCGGTCTTAAGTTGATTGACGGTCAGCGGATTTCTCGTGATCGTGCTGATTGCATAGTTGTTTGCGGAAGTCATGTCAGCGATTACTTATTGAGAAGAGCGTTGATATCGAGTTTGGTTTTAGGGCGATGCTCTGACAATTTTTTGGTCTTCTCAATCGTATCGTTTTTAAAGTCGTTGTGCGAAACGATATAGGTTTCTAGAGAGGCCAGCATCTGGAACTCGGTCTCGTGGACAGATACCAATGCCTCAAAGGCCTGACGCTGGGCTTCAATGGATTCTTGGAAGCCGCGTTTGACTTTAATCAGAAACTCGATGGCCTGTGGAACGAAGCGCTGCAGGTAATGGCTAGACAATCCAAAGCCGATGGCCGACAGGACCGCCGACAAGTACGGAGCAACTGGTCCGACGAGAGGCACGAGTTGCGCCTCAATGACCGGATCTAATGCGTCAAAGAGAATCATGGTGCCGCTGATGATGACCGTTTCGCTGATCTTCTTGACCAATTCTTCGGTACTCAAAGTTTGCGCGCCTTGATACAAATTCCAAGCTGAATTGGCAAGATCAAAGATATTTCGTGCCAACATGCAGATTTGCTGGAAAGTCTTTGAGATTGCATTGACGACAAACTCAAATAGTCCCTTGAAAGCTTGGAATGAATTTGAAATTAAGCGCTCCAATACAGCCCAGATCTTTTTCATAAATCGCTCAAGCCTGACAGCAAGCTTGGCGGTTCCGCCCAAAAAGACATCAACAATCTCGTCTTTGAGTGCCTTGATCATGACTGCGCTTAATTCTTCGAGCAGCACTGCCGCACTGTTTTTTAGGCCCTCTAGCGCCGCGCCTCCCACCAAAGTCGCTGTGCGCTGGGCTGAGTCCTTCATCTTCTTGGCTTCAATATTTGAGCGCGTACCCTGTTCGTTGAGGAGCTCCTCTTTCTGATTGATTTTGGGGACATGTTCCCGAATCAAATGGGCCTCTAGTGCTGCAGCAGTGGTGGCGGACTCCATGTTGATGAATTTGACGGTACAGCCTTCCGAGAACTGCTCGGCCAGCTTATAAGGCTTGCCAGAGGTTTCCCCTTGTTTGAATTCATTGAGATGACCGGCGTGCCAGCGCTGGCGCAGCTTGCCACTATCTCCAACATACACAGGCGTGTTGTGTTGGTCATAGACCACGTATACCCCAGGTGTATTGGGTACATGCTGTAAGTCTTCGGGAATGCCATTCTTAATGGAGAATTCGCCGTCGAACTTTAAGGTGTTAAGTGATGTGATGCCATGGCTGAGGCTTTTTTGAATCATTTCTCGCCACGCAACGCCACGATTGGCAACGTCTTGCACGCTCTTTGCGGACGTGGCACCCAGGGTATCTTCGACGGTGTTTTTAAGGTCAGTCTTTTTTTGACCCGCCTGCGAGTTTCGCTTATTGCGAAAGCCTGCGATCAGCTTTCTATTTGTATTGTCGATGGCACGATCAATAATGAGCCTTGCCAGCGGAGACAACGTTTTCATTTCGGCGCTTTTCTTATCCATGTTTTCCCCTAATGGACAGCTATTAGCATCGCCTAAAGACAATGCACCCCGCGAATATAATAAGCGAAATTAAAAGAGAGGGTGGTGCAGCGGTGCTAAGTGCTAAAGCCAAATAGTTCGAGTTTTAAGCTTTCAAAAAATGCTCATTGCAAGGGGCCGTATGTGGCGTACTTGATTTATGATGAGCCGATTTAGTTTTGGCCATCCATCTATGCGAAAGAAAAATCATCATTACATTCCGCAAGTGTATTTGCGTAGTTTTGTCGACGCTCAAGGAATGGTGCAGGTGTACCGAAAAGATGATCCGGACAAAGAGATTCGCCTCGCACCTAAAAACGTAGCTTTTCATAAGTTCTATTATTCCCAGCCAACGCCTGAGGGCGGTGTTGATGATGAACGATTAGAGAATTTATTTTCTGAGGTGGAATCTAGGTGGCCAGATGTCTTATCTGTCTTAAAAGGGCGAGTGGATGCTAACTCGGTCATTGAGCCTTTGATGGGATTTGTCGGTCTTCAACGTGTGCGGGTGCCTGCGGCCAGAGATGTGGCAGAAGCTACGTTAGCCGCACATGTGAGAGCGGCTGGGCGCTCCATGGATGCACAGGGATTGTTTCCGGCTAAGCCTGTGCCTCTTCTTAATGTGCCGAATCTATGGGATGAGCTAAAAATCTCCATTGATCCACATCGCTCCATCCATGCCATGCCAGGGATGTTGATAGCCGTGGGTGAGCTGACGAAAAGAATGGGTTTTGCGGTTATTCATAATGGTTCAGGACTTCCTTTTCTGACCAGTGATAACCCGGTTTGTTGGTATGACGTCAGTGTGAAACCCGAACAGCGCGAACCTTATGTGTCACCATCGGATGGCCCGATCGAGTTCATTTTCCCGCTAACGCCTTCGATGTTGCTTTATGGTGCGACTGCACTATCTGCTGACTATGCGCGCAATGGCCTCACACATATGGATCTCACTGACGCGGACGTGGTCCGGCAGTTTAATGAGACGATTTGCCGGTTTGGTTATCAAGCCATCTTTGCGCAGGCTAAAGGGCAGCAAGAGTTAATCCGTCAACACTGCGACGTTTCGCCTGTTCCGGTGATACAAGAGATTTTGCTTAAAAAAGGCGTGACCATCGTGGGCCGGATGAAATTTGACAAGCGCCAAGAGAAGGCTGTCTGGCGAGGGGAATCTCAGATCTAATGTTTATACGCGTGGGGGGGAATGATCATTGCGTTTGATCGTATTCATCCCACGTATGTGTCAATAAGGGGGAATGTGCATGGGTAATCCTCCAATACTTTAGAGAGTAATGCATTGGGACAAAGTGCTAGAGGTGGGCGGGGGCGCACCCGGGAAATTGTTGTTGCAAGTGTTTCGCTCGCGGATTTGTTCAAAGGCGGGCGAATTTTCTCTGACGATAGGAATGATATTCAGGGACATTTACATATCCCTGAATATCAGCGCCCTTATCGCTGGGACGAGGCGCAGCTTAAACGTCTGGTCAGTGATCTGGAGGTCTTTTTTTCGGCTGCGAATAAGCGATCAACTCCCAATGTCTTTTATTTGGGAAGTGTCGTTTTGCATCAGCGAGTGCAAAAGGAGCCATTCAAGCGGTATTTAGACATCATCGATGGGCAGCAGCGTCTGACAACTATCGCTTTGTTGGCATCTGTGTTGAATCAACACAAATGGACTTCCGATCTGAAATTCTCTGCGCCGGAGAGTCAGAATCGAATTATTAAGAACCTTGCTTGGTTTCGGAGTCGGTATGAACACCAGCCGTTGCCGGAAATTGATCTCGCAAAAATTAACGTCACGCTAGTTGTGACGTCGTCCGAGGATGATGCCTATCGGTTCTTCGAGACCCAGAATACTGGGGGGAAACGACTTGGCGGCCGAGATATTATCAAAGCATTTCATTTGCGTGCCGTGAGCGCTCGCGAACGCGATGCTTATGCTAAGTCTTGGGAGAATCTAACGGAAATTCAAGCCGTTATCGACTCTGTGATGAGAGTTCGGCTTTGGAATAGCCTTCGTTGGCGTGAGCTGGCAAGCGAACGTGATCCGGTGAAGGTACGTGATCAAATCGTTTTTGAGCTTGCCGAAGATACGACTCACTTAGCCGGAGACATGGGATATCAACAAATTGCTGTTGATTATTCGGCTGATCGCAGAACGTACAAAGGGCCGAGAACGGGGTATGACGTTCGTCAACCTATTTCGGCTGGCGTCAATTCAATTCACTATTTGACGTATTTGCATTCTCTTCAGCACGCAATCTTCCACAAAAAGTCCAGCCATATCGCCGACGAGACGAGCGATATTGGGCAATTTCATGCCCTTTACTGTGGCTTGGTGATTGAGTCCAAAGGCAGCATTCATTTAGAGCGTTTTTACCGGGCCGCCATTTTGCTCTACGTCAGTCGGTTTGGCGTGACACATCTGGTGGAAGCAGGATTACATCTATTCCGAGTGATCTTCTCCAAGCGTTTAGAAAACCAACGCGTCATTAGAGAAAGTACTGCGCAGAGTCACGCGTATGCGACACCCGTGATGGACTGGATTGGATCAAGTTATTCGCATGCCGAACTGATGAAATTCTGTACAGAGTTTGAGTATAAAGTGGACACGAACAATCTCAAGGAAAATGGCGTGAAAGGTAAGTTTTATCGTCATGTCAAAAAGTACTTCTCGATTGAAGACGAGGAGGACTCGGCGAAGGGGGCCGCGCGATACGACATGGCGTTGCTTGCAGCGATTAATCGGCGGGTTTTGCAGCATAAAGGGGGCCAATAATGAACGGCGGCGTTAAGACATTTATACAGAATATTGGCTATCTTCAAAGTGCCCGGATATCGTTGTTAATTCCAAGCTATCAGAGACCATACGTTTGGTCCGAAGATGATGTCATTAAATTGCTCAATGACATCGTCGCAGCGTCAGAGGCGAAGGAGCCGCATTACTACATCGGAACGATCGTTTCCTCCTCCTTATCGCGTAGTCCCTCTTTTCGTCGGGCTGAGCTTGAATTGATTGATGGGCAGCAGCGAATGACAACGCTGATATTGCTGTCCGTGGCATTCGCACATGTCCGCCCTGGGGGGAAGCTGGGGCGTTTTGCGTTGATCGACAGTGTGCCGCGGTTAAAATTTGCCATTAGGGACAATGTCCAGAGTTTGTTCGAACTCTGGACAGGGATTAGAGACAAGATTGCAGCCAATGACGATGAGATTGCCAGCGGCGAATATACAAAATCGATCTACGCTGCTTTGGTCGCATTAGAAAATCGCCTGAGAAGTCTTGCTCACGATAGAGGGGATTCATTCCTCGAAGACATCGAGCAGTACATCGTTGACCAGGTCCAATGGGTCAATAACGTGATGCCCCGGGATATGGACGTCAATCGCCTCTTTACGACCATGAACACTGGCGGGATACAGCTAGAGCAGAGCGACATCTTGAAATCGCTATTGCTCAAGAAGATATCGCAAGATAGGCATCGTTATGACGCCATCTGGCAGGCATGCGAGAACATGGGGAATTACTTTGAGCGAAATGTGCGGAAGATCTTTTCCCAGGCAAAGTGGGATTCGCTGGGAAACACAGATCTCGCAGCTTTTTCAAAAAGAAAATTTAGCTTAGAGAAGCAAGATCATCAGGTACATGAGGGATTGTCAATTTCGGAGCTGGCCGAACGCAGTGCAATACTCGCAGACACCGAGGCGGTATCGGATGACGAAGAGGTTAATGTGTATTGCCGCTCAACGATCAGTTTCTCCTTACTTCTCGTGCACGCGCTGCGCATTTTCCTTCATCGTAGCAATAAGCCAGATATTGCCACGCGAGTCATTGAGACTCAGCTGAGCAAAAGCTTCTTGGCGTTTGCGCATGAGGCTAGTGAGGACGAGGTTATTGATTTTATTGAGTGTCTGTGGGAAGTGCGTTACCAGTTCGATCAATGGATCGTGAAATGGGTGCGGGAAAGCGAAGAGGAAGAAGAACATTTACGCCTGTCGGCAGTTTCGTGGGGCCGAGAGGCGGGTGGTTATAGGCTCAAGCGCACGTTAAATGAGACTTCAAATCTTAGCCAGCTTCAGAGTGTTCGTTATTTTAGCGGCGAAAGAAGTGCGCAATACTGGCTGACGTCTTTCTTGGGACGATTGCTTGAACGCCCATCTTGGACACTGGCGGAGGTTGAGCATCTATTAGAGGGTATCGATAACCAGCTATCGCTGACGACGTTGACCCAAAAAGAAGCAAGCTTTGCGTTGCTTGGAAAAGGCAATGTCGATGCGGATGACATTGAAGACGTTTGTACCAAACTTTCTCAGCCGCTAGGTACCGCATTTGAGCATTATTGGTTCCAAAAGATCGAATACATTTTGTGGCGCAATCGAAAGAAGGTGAGTTGGTACGACAAAGAGAAATTACGGAAGTATCGAATTACATCGAAAAATTCTGTCGAGCACGTCCATGCCCAAAATGAGCGGCGTGGACGTACCGTAGAGAACCTAGATATGTTCGGTAATCTTGCTTTGCTGAGTCCTGGGGAAAACAGCTCTTTTGGAAATAAAAGTGTTGAGGTGAAAAGATCAGAATTTAATGATCGCCCAAGATATGAGTCGCTAAAGCTGGCCCATATTTTCAATCTCATTTCCGGGGATGATAAGACGTGGAATGATGAGAAAATTGCCAGTCACCAACAATCGATGCTCACGCTATTGCGCCATCACTATGGATGACACGCGATGAGGCGCGGGTAGGGCGCGCGGCATCCTTTGGCGGGGATGCCGCGCTGTCTAGAGATCAGCTGCTTTTGGTTTGACGCATAGCACCTCGTTCTTGTGGCTGGCAGGTCGCCCCATTTCTCACAGTTCTTAGAATCTTGGCACCGATGACGCTCTGAGGGGCGCTGCGGACATGACGATTTCCTATTTTTCCTAGCGTAGCGGTGACCTGCTCCCCGAGATTAGTACGGCACCGATCTAGAGTCTGCCCCATACGGAGGCAGCATGAAGAAACGATTTACCGAAGAACAAATTTTTGGCGTACTCAAGGAAGCTGAAGCCGGTATGAAGGTGGCGGAGGTGCGCCGGAAGCACGGCATCAGCGACGCGACGTACTACAACTGGAAATCTAAGTTCAGCGGGATGACGGTATCCGAAGCCCAACGGCTCAAGGCGCTGGAAGCGGAAAATGCAAGGCTCAAGAAGCTACTGGCAGAAAGCCTGCTGGCCAACGCTGCACTGAAGGATGTGCTCGGCCGAAAGTGGTGAGCCCGCAGGACAGGCGCAGCGCCGTGACGCACATCATGCATGTCCACGGTCTAGGCGTAACCCGTGCCTGCGGGCTGATAGGCATTTCCCGCTCCTTGTATCACTACGAATCCCGTCGTCCTGACGATGAGGGGCTGCGTCAGCGTCTTTGCGAACTGGCAGCCATAAAACGCAGATAACTGACATGGAAATCGGCCCACCGCGTACCGGTTAGCAAGTTTGTTGTTAAGAGAGACTGAATTAGTGGAAAGAAATCGCTGCAGTTAGCATCTTTAGAGGGTGTAGCTGAAAAAGAATATGGCTTACGGAACGCCGTGGATGCTAAGGGTCAGTTAGCATCTTTGTTCTGAGCAACCAGGTGATGGGAACATCAATTAGTTTCGGATGCACATGGCCAAATAGTTTCGGGTACACATGGCCTAAATAAGCTGAAAAGCCAATATTGACGCGCTGTATCCGAAACTATTGTCCATGGTGAAAAAGCTGGCCCATTAGGACAAAGATGCTAACTGGCCAATAAAGTTGCTATCATCGGACGTAGCGTCCGTCTTTCCCTATCATCGTGAATTCGACGAATTCGCTGCCTGTGTGATTTTGCGCAGTGTAAGTAATCATCAACCCTCCCAGATCTTCGTGCCGGATCGACTCCAACGCATGTAAGAATCGATCCCGGGTCAAATTGCTGCCGGCTCTGCGCAATCCCTCTACCAGCACTTTGGCAGAGACGAATCCCTCCATCGCCGCGTAAGAAGCGGTCGCGTGCGTTTTCTTGGCGGCGGCTTCGAATTCTTGTCCCAGCCGAGTGGAAACGAGATCCGGCGGCGGTGTAATCTGGCCGAGAATAATGCCGGATCTTGCGCTGCCGAGTTCTCTGATAAAGGATTCTGAAGAATTGTTTGAAAGGGTCATGATCTGCAACTTACTTCCTTGCGCACGGATTTCCTTGATTACGTCAATGGTGTTTTTGGACGAGCTGACAATGATCAATGCCGCCGGCTTGGCCTTGATGACGTTTGCAGCTGTTGTCTTGTAGTCAGGATTGTCTCTGGCAAATGAGATAATAACTGCGGAAGGAAGCGAATGCGCCTTCATCGCACTGTTAAATCCCGCAAGGCCATCTTGTCCGAAAGTATCGTCGACATGTAGAAGGCCGATGCTCTTGACCCCCGCGAAAATAAAATATTCGACTGCTTTGCCGATTTCCGTTTGATACTTCGCGCGAACATTGAATATCAATGGATTTACCGGATTGTGAAAAACGGACGCCCCTGTCGATGGCGCTATCAATGGCACATGATTTGCCTCCAGAACAGGCATGATTGCTTGGGTATGAGGGGTACCACGGCTTTGAAACAGGGCGAAGACATGCTCATTCTTGATGAGTTTTGCCGCATTGGACGCTGCAAGTGCAGGATCGAATTTGTCATCCAATGTGATCAGTTTTATTTTTCTCCCATTGACGCCGCCATTCGCGTTGACCGACGTGAAGTAGGCGTTGGCTCCCTCCAGCATTTCCTTGACCGGTCCTGCCACAGTTCCGGTAACGCCAATTGTCTGGCCGATCAATATCGTACTGTCAGTAACGCCATCCTCAGCAAGCGCAACCAAGGTTGCACCTGCGAGCACAATAGCAGCGATAGTTTTTCCCAAGCTTTTGAACATGGTATCTCCCCATTTAGGTAAGCCTAAAATTATTTTTTTACACGATGCAACGGGTGACAGAAGCGGTGCGACAATATTGTGGTTTGAGAATGGAACGGCGGTTACGCAGCCAGATGTTTTAGGCTGACTGTCAAATTAAATCGGTCAGGGAAAAGACGCATCGCCGCCATCATCGCTAACGACATATGGCGGCTTTGTGCACATGATTTCAAGACGATTTATTTGTAAACAAGATTGGGCAGGAACATTGTCATTTGCGGTGCATAAGTGATCAAAATCAGGAAAATAATCATGGTAAGCAACCATGGCATGACGGCCTTGGTCAATTCCGTGATTCCCATTTTGGTGATGCTCGATGCGACATACAAATTTAAGCCGACAGGTGGGTGGCACATTCCGACCTCCATGTTGACGATCATCATGATGCCGAAATGGATGGGATTGATACCCAGCTTGACCGCAACCGGGAACAGAATCGGCGCCATGATCAGAATGATTGAGGACGCTTCCATCACATTCCCCGCCAACAATAGAAGTAAATTAACGACCAGCAGGAAACCCACTTTACCCAGTCCCATATGCAGAATGATTTCAGTCAGGGCTTGAGGAACATTCTCTGACGTCATGAGGAAGGAAAACAAGGTTGCATTCGTGATGATGTAGAGCAACATGGCGGACATCGCCGCCGAATCGAGCAATACCTTCGGCACATTCTTGATAGTCATGTCTTTGTAGACAAAAATAGATACCAGAAAGGCGTACACAGCACTCATCGCAGCTGCTTCCGTTGCCGTAAATATGCCGCTGAAAATACCGCCGATAACGATTACCACCAAGAATAATCCCCACGCACTATCGCGAAATGCGTCCCAGCGCTCACGCCAGCTAGCTTTAGGCAAGCGTGGATAGCTATTTTTGCGGGCAATATTCCAGGTCGTCAGGCAAAGCATCCCGGTGAGAATAATTCCCGGAATCAGGCCGGCGATAAAAAGAGCTCCGATTGAAGTATTGGTGGATACGGCATAAATCACTTTGATTACCGATGGCAGCATCAAAATGCCGAGCGCTCCAGAAGTTGCAATCACGCCGGCGCCAAATTTCTTTGGAAACCCCTGCTTGACCATTTCTGGCAGAACTACGGAGCCGATTGCAGCCACCGTTGCTACGCTTGAGCCGCATACCGAGGCGAACAATGCGCAACCGATGACCCCAGCCAGGCCGATACCACCATGCCAATGACCAACCAGCGTTGTCGCAAATTTGATCATGCGCTTTGCCACCCCGCCATGCGTCAAGAAGGTGCCCGCCAGAAGGAAAAACGGGATCGCCATGATCTCGAAATTCTCGATGCCAGTGAACAGTTTCAACGCCACCGACTCAATCGGCACGTTAGTCATCGTGAACAGGAAGGTCAACACGGTCAAGCCGAGCGATATCGAGATCGGCATACCGGTCAGCATCAATGCAAATAACAGCACGAATATAATCAGGGCATTCATGCTTTGAACCCCACGTGTTCTACATCAACGGCGTCTTCGACACCGTCGATGTGTGTGTGATCATGCTTTGGAAGTTCGCCATTCTTGAAGAATTGCCATGTCACTTGCAAGAACCGGAACGACATTAGATACGATCCGAGCGGCACTGCCAGATAGACGATCCACATCGGGATTTCCAGGTCGGCGGACACCGTATCCGTATGGGCAATTTCCCACACGAATTTGGTTCCCAAGGTACCTATGACGCCGGTAAAGAGCGCTCCGGCCAGCAAGCCGAAAATAATGAATTTATTGCGCCATGGCGCGCTCAATTTATTGATCAATACATCGACGCCGACATGGATGCCAACACGCACGCCATAGGCAGCGCCGAATTTCGCCATCCACACAAACATGTAGATGCACAGCTCTTGGGCCCAGCTGGAGTTGATTTTGATGAGTTCATCCTGCACCCAGGGAATTGGCATCCCCGAGGCATAGCGATGTACCACTGCAAGAAAAATAAGAACAGTTGCCATTGCCATCAAGGACGCAATTAGCCACTCTTCCAAATGGTCGAGAAATTTCATGGAATATCCGTAAAGTTCAGAGGCAAGAGGAGCCGGGGCCTCTCACAAAATAATCTTGAATCGCTATGCGCTCAGGCGAATAATTGCAGGCTGCCTGCCGCACTTCTATTGCGTGCCTTGATTATTTATTTGTATCCCAGCTTTGCGGATTCCTGATTGACTGCCGTGATCAAATCCTTGCCGATGCGATTTTCCATTTGCTTCTGCACCGGCAGCAGCGCTTTGCGCCACTCGGTTTTTTCCTGGTCGGTCAAGTTGTAGACCACGGTCTTGCCGGATTTGCGGATAGCCTCCATCGCACTATCGTTCTCTTGCTGTGCGATCGTATTGGCGTACCTGGTAGTCTCTTTCATTGCGCCGTCGAGCTCGCTGCGGATATCTGCTGGCAGGCCGTCCCAGAATTTCTTGTTAACGATGACGGCGTAGCCTAAATAACCGTGGTTCGACATGGCTACATACTTCTGTACCTCATACATTTTTTGCGTGTAGAGATTAGAGGGCGGATTTTCTGTGCCATCGACCACACCTGTCTGCAAGGCCTGGTATACCTCGGAAAACGCGAGCACTTGCGGATTCGCACCTAAAATACGCATTTGCGCATCCAATACTTTAGAAGATTGGATGCGCATCTTCAAACCTTTAAAATCGGCTGGTAAATGCAAGGGCTTATTTGCCGACATGACTTTGAAGCCATTATCCCAGTAGGCCAAACCGGTGATTCCTTTAGGCTCCAGTTTCTTGAAAAGTTCTTTGCCGATCGCGCCCTGGGTCACATCATCGAGCACGTCTCTGCCCGGGAAAATATACGGTAAATCGAATAACTCGAATTCTTTTACGCCCAAAGGACCGAATTTGGCGAGCGAGGGAGCCAGCATCTGTACCGCGCCGAGTTGCAGCGCTTCCATTTCTTCTTTGTCTTTGTATAGCGTACTGTTGGGATAGACCTCGATCTTGACGCGGCCATTGGTTGCTTTTTCCGCCAGTTCCTTGAAGCGCAACGCCGCTTTACCTTTAGGGGTGTCATTCGCGACAACGTGACTGAACTTGATCACTATGGGAGATTGGGCAAATGCGCTTGTACTCACGACAACAGCGGCAGATAGCATTGAAAGCAAAAATTTTAGTTTCACGATGTCTCCTGATTATTAGAAATAATGCATGGTATAAATCCATTTGTGCCATGCATTATCATTAGCAACCCGAAATACCGCAATTGTGGTTAACCACAACAGATTTATTGCCGCAAAGCAGCCGGATTTCTATCATACTGATGGATATGATACGTCGCTCGAAGCCAACCGAACTGGGAGTTTCCTCCGGAAAAATGAGGATCTCGCACTGGATGCCATCTGTTTTTCTAGTATTGCTGTTTTTATCGGTGCTGCTATGGCTGCCATGGCAAGCGCAACACATGGAGGCTAACGACCGCCAGAAACAATTGATTGCCGATACCCTATGGGTGGAGCAAGCCATCCATTTTCAACTCAGCCGCAACGAAGAAAATCTCCATACGATCAGTGAAGAAATTATCAACGGTTCTTTACCGGAAAAAAAGCTGCGGGATAGAGTAGGCACCCTCCTTCGCAGTAACCGCGAGCTAAGCCGTATTGTCTGGCTCGGCGCAGATGACAGGCAAATAGCCTCGACCAGTGATGCGGCAGTTGCATTAACAGACTTTCCGGGCGCATCGCGCCTAGCTGCGCAACGCGCCCGCATCTTAAAAAAACCTCAGTACGGCCAGCCGGAAGCACCACTTGGTCAGCCAGGGGTGATGACGCTGGATTACCATCTGCCTCTCTATGCAGGCAACCATTATTTAGGCAGCTTGATCGCTACCTACCAGACCTCAGGCATTCTGGAAGAGATGGTCCCCTGGTGGTTTGCACAAGAGAATGAAATCGTTTTAACCGACAGTAATGAAAACATCATCGACAAGCGCATAGCTGGCGGGCCCGGACGTAATGTATATACCTACAGCCGGGTGCTGGAATTGCCTGGAACCAGTCTTATATTGCGTACCAATAGTGTCAAAGGCGCCCCAAAAATATTGTCGAATCTGTTGGTGATTTCGGTCATCGTTCTGTCGCTGGGCCTGCTCTGGAGCCTGTGGGCCTTGAGACGTGATATCAATCGGAGACTGGCTACGGAAGAAGCGCTGCTGCAACAGGTGTCGTTTCGTACCGCAATGGAAAATTCGTTGGTGACCGGCCTGCGTGCCCGCGACCTTGATGGACGCGTCACTTACGTCAATCCGGCATTCAGCCAGATGGTAGGCTACTCTCCGCAAGACCTTGTGGGAAAATTGCCGCCTATGCCGTATTGGGCGCCGGAGGCCATGTCTGAGTATCAGCAGCGACTCGCCCAAAGACTTGCCGGGAATATCACGCCGCAAGGTTTTGAGACCATCTTCCAGCGCGCGGACGGCACGCGTTTCCCAGTGCTGATATTCGAGTCGCCGCTTGTAAATGAGAGCGGCAAACAGACAGGCTGGATGGGATCGGTGCTCGATATTTCCGAACGTAAGGCGATTGAAGAGATTAACCGCCAACAGCACGAGAAGTTGCAATTCAGCGCCCGCATGGCCAGCATGGGGGAAATCGCCTCGACATTGGCGCACGAACTGAATCAGCCGCTGACGGCTATCTCGAGCTACACGACCGGCGCATTGAACTTGCTCAAGAACAGCGTGGCGGAAACTGGCGGCATCAATCCGGAGATCCTTAAAACGGCCTTGGAAAAGGCTAGCGCGCAAGCGCAGCGAGCCGGCCAGATCATTCGCAGCGTGCATGCCTTTGTGAAACAGCGTGAGCCTTCGCGCGAACCCGTGACTGTCCAGGAATTGCTCGACAGCGCAATGCCGCTGGTGGAATTGCAGGCACAGCAATTTTCGGTCGTCACCCATTACAGCATCGCTGCCGATTTGCCGGCCGTGCTGGCAGACCGCACCCTGCTCGAACAGGTATTGCTCAATCTCACGCGCAATGCGATCGAAGCGATGCAGGATTGCGCGCCCGAGCGACGCGTGTTGCGCATCGTTGCCGCGCTGGATTCCACTATTCCTGTCCCGCACGTGACGGTCTCGGTAATTGATCAAGGTCATGGCATTCCACGGGAAGTTGTCGAACGATTGTTTTCACCTTTCTTTTCGACCAAGGCGGAAGGTATGGGGATGGGGTTGAATATTTGCCGCACTGCTGTTGAATTCCACGGTGGAGCATTGACGCATGCAGATAATCCAGGAGGCGGTGCTGTTTTCCGTTTTTCGTTACCCGCTTTGCCAAAAGATTAGACTGCCAAGGTGATTGCTCATGACAAGTAAAAAAAATGCCTTCCAAATGCCTCATCTCATACTTATTCTGAGGAGCATTCATGCTTCACATTGTTGACGATGAAGAAGAAATTCGGGACTCGCTTCTATGGCTAGCGTCGTCCCGCAACATTGCAGCGGTGACTCATGGAAGCGGCGAGGCATTTCTTGCCGCTCTCGAAGGCATCTCGCATGTCGAACCGTCGGGCGAATGCGTGCTGCTTGATGTACGGATGCCGAGCATCAGCGGCATTGCTCTGTTCGACACGCTAAAGGCGCGTGATCTAATATATCGGACACCGGTGATTTTTATGACAGGTCATGGCGACGTGCCAATGGCTGTCGATGCCATAAAGCGCGGTGCTTTTGATTTCTTTGAAAAGCCATTTGACGACAATAAACTCATGGACCGAGTGCAAGAAGCACTTGCCGCTTCACTGAAAGCCGTTAATGCGGCCGTACCGCAGATACGCCTGGCAACGCTTTCTCCGCGGGAACGTGAAGTATTGGACCTTATTTTGGCCGGGAACATAAACAAAGTCATCGCTGACAAACTTTTCATCAGTACACGTACAGTTGAAGTTCATCGCGCTCACATCTTCGAAAAGATGAAAGTAAAGACGGCAATGGAACTAGCCACTCTTCTTCAAATTTCCTCGAACAACATCAATTTCTAAAAGCACGTTAGGTCACGAATAATTTCGTTCCCCCATCAGGTGATTTCCTATTTGAAACTTCATGATTTTTGTTCATTCAAAAATCTGGCGGGCCTAAGGTCGCAGATTGCTGACTCGATGCTTAAGTATTTCCGCATATCCTCCCCATCTTTGCATCTGCGTTAAATTTCAATCACTCGTTCGATTCGATCGAGATGTGGCAAGTCGACCGCTGCGCACCTTTCTTCCACATAGTGCAAGGTCAGATTGTGCTGCCTAATTTTCAGTAGCTATCTACATCAATTTCCTGCGTGCCGATATTGTGGCTTTCCACATTGTGTGTTGTACCAATGTGGAAAACCTCAATGTCCAAATAAAAAAAATGATGGCATCTTTGCGTAACCAATTTTCGATGCAAAGTTGGCGGCTGAACAGGTGATTGCAGTTTCAAGTGAAATCAAATTTCCGTTCAGGGACAAAAATATTTTCTTGATTATTGCCGGCACAAACTCAGTCCATTCAAAAAAATAACTTATAAAGGAGATTCAATGTTAGCCAAATTAACTCCCATCGCCTTCGCGATAGGTGTTCTCGTGTCGTTGCCCGCCCACGCAGATGATGTGTCCGATCTCAGAGCGCAAATCCAGTTGTTGAACGATCGCTTAGCCCACATAGAAACAGCCCAAAAGGAAGCGCAGGCAACGCCGACGGCAACCGGCGCAACCCCTGTCACGATTGCGCAGGCCCCGGGTTGGAATCTCATTCAGGGTATCGATACCAGCGTCTCGCTATATGGCAAGATCGATGTGACAGTAGGCAGCAGATCGAACGCCGACACCAAGGGTAATCGGCAGACCGGTATGTTGGTGTCATGGATGAGCGGTAATCGATTTGGTATCCATGGATACCATATCATCGACAAGGATAGCGGCACCAAAGTCATCGGCACGCTTGAAAGCGAATTTGAGTCGCCGACCGGGAACATGGATACCCCTGGCGTGTTGTTTAATCGCGATGCGTGGATCGGGATCGAAAGCGAGCGCATTGGGAAACTCACATTCGGCCGCCAGAATACACTGGCCCGCGATTTCATACAGACCTGGGGTGATGCTTTCGGAACCTCCAAGGTCGATACGAGCGAAGCCGGATGGTGCAACAACAGTAATATCCAACAGCTGATTTTCTACGGCGGCGGTGCCGACGGGACGCGTAACGACGGCAGCATAGTATGGAAGAAGGAAATGGGGCCGTGGGTCGTGGGAGCCACCTACGCATTCGGGTACGTTGAAAACGGAAATGGGCCAGGCAATTCCCCCGGCCAGTTCGGTAACGGCAGCACGACAGGCATAGCGCTTGCCTACAACGGTGGTGCGTTTAATCTGGATGGGACCTACACGCACATGGTCGTGTCCAATCTGGCGCACAATATCTTTGCCTTCGGCGGCAACTATCAGTTCGGTCCGCTCATTCAATGGAAGGCCGGTGTGGCCTACGCCTCCGTCGACCAGGCAGCGGTTGGCGGCCGCACAGACAATGTCTTCTCGACATCGCTTGTGTTCACCCCTGCCGGGAAGATGCGATATGTACTGGGATATCACAACATCAAGGTAAAAAATGCAGGGTACGGCGCCACTGGCAATACGCTCGGCGTAACGGCGGACACTAGCGCTGTTACCTCCGCAGCCAACGGTAAAAGACAGACCTTTTATACCGCTGCTTTCTACAAATTTGACGCTCAGACCGATATCTATGCAGTCGCTGATCAAGTACAGATCAGTGATGGCTACAAGTTGGCGAGTACCCATGGACACAACAATATGAATGAATTGGGCGTCGGCCTGCGCTGGAGTTTCTAGTCCGTAAATCTGTGTGATGGTTTCTCTCTGTAGGGTTACGTTCCTACAGAGAGCCCTAAAAAATCGATGGCTTCGAGATTGTTCTAAATAGATTCACGGAGCGCTTCACCATTATCGTGACAGCATGTTCTTTGTTTTCCACAATTCGTTAGGCGCCGACGAAGTTTTAAACCGACATCAGGCGCCAGCGCCCTCCCACCAGACGCCCGGCTGTTTTTACTTCACCGGTATCAATACCGGCTTTTTCTTTTCTTTGACAAGGAAAACCAGAAGCTTTGCAGGCGCGGTGGCGCTCGCGTTCCGACCTACCGTATGAATGTCCTCAGGGCCTTCGTAGAACGTCTGGCCAGACGTAAGCGTCTGTTCCTTCCCTCCTTTTACTCCCATCACGACGGAGCCCTCCAAAACGTAGATGAAGCCATGCGCATCGTGGCGATGGACCGGGTCGACATTATCCGGCGGGTATTCAACCAGAATCAAGAGCCCCTCTTTGCCGGGGATGTTATTGAATGACTTCTCGAGCAGCGGTGTAACTACAGCATCCCCAGCAGCGGTCGCGTGCTGAGTAGCGACCACACTTGCCATGGTGCAAACCACAGCGATTAGTTTCTTAATATTAAGCATGGCGTTTCTCCGTTTGTTGGCTACCGGCAGGCAGGTTCGGCGCAGCGCCCTTACGCGGCTGCGTCGATGCCTGGTCAGGACAGGCCGGACTTGTCTACGCCGAATGCTTTGTCGTATGTGCCGGGCACGAGCCGGAAGCCTATGTTGACGCGATTCCAGGCATTGATCGACATCACCAGGAAGGTCAGATCGGACAATTCCTTCTCGGATAATTGCGCGCGAACATGCTCATAGACATCATCAGGCACGCCCTGGGCGGGAATCTGGGTCAGGATTTCGGTCCACGCCAAGGCAGCGCGTTCGCGCGGATTGAACAGCGTTGACTCGCGCCAGGTGGCGACATGATGCAGCCTGAGCGGCCGCTCGCCATGTATCGTGGCTTCCTTGACGTGCATGTCCACGCAGAAGGCGCAGCCGTTGATCTGCGATGCCCTGATATCCACGAGATCACGGACCGACTCCTCGATCGCGGAATTCTTGAAGGCAAGGCTGAACTCGACGAACTTCTTGAATAGCTCGGGGGATTGCTTCTGGTAATCGATGCGTTGGGTCATGATGGCTCCTCAATGTGATAAGAACGTAGGTTAATGATTCGCTTGCTCATCCTTGCGCCAATGAGCGGCTGAGCCAGTTGTGGAAACGTGTCGGGCCGATATGCGGGTTGTCGCCCGCGACCAGAGATCGATCATTCAACTCGCTGCCGAAATAGCGCGCATGCACGTCGGCGATTACCGGCCTCTTGTCGTTGCGCGCGGCAAGAAACTTGCGCCCAAGTTCGTCGAGAGGGAAGCAATCAGGTCCGGCCACCTCGACGATGCCATTCACCGGTACCCCGACCGCGAGATCGGCCAGCACAGCCGAGGCGTCATCCGCTGCGATGGGCTGAATGAGGGCGGGCGACAGGCGAATCGTGTTGCCGTCGGCGCCGGCGTTAACTATGCCTTCGACAAACTCGAAGAACTGCGTCGAACGCAGGATGGTGTAGGGAATCTTCGACGCTTTGATCAGCTCTTCCTGGGCGACTTTTGCCCGAAAGAAACCGCATTCCGGAAGGCGATCGGTGCCAACGATAGAGAGCGCGACGTGGTGCTCCACGCCGGCGTCAGCTTCAGCAGCAAGAAGATTTCGACCGGAGGTTTCGAAGAATTCCAATACGGCCTGGTCCTCAAATGAGGGCGAGTTTGCCACGTCGACAACGACCTGAGCGCCCGCAAGCGCTTCAGCCAGCCCCTTCCCGGTGATGGTGTTTACGCCCGTGCGAGGCGATGCCGCCACAACCTCATGGCCATTGAGACGTAGTCTGTTTACAATGTTCGACCCGATAAGGCCGCTACCGCCAATAACGACTATTTTCATGTTTCGCTCCTCGGTTTAGTGTCGATCATCTTCATTGCGGGGATCGATGGATTCAGTCTGCGCGCCAACTGGGCGGAATGCTTTGCCAATACCTTGGATTTTCATTGAATTTTGCCTGGAAATTTGTCCACGAGCCGGTGTCGTTTCGGCTGATCTGCGCACCATTTCCAAGAGCCGTGCGCATTTCCAAATGACGAGGCGTTGCTCAAGCTGTATTATTTAGGATTGCGCAACATCGGCAAGATATGGGTGATGCCGGGCGATGCCGATTCAGAACAGGAAGGCGGTGCTGAACCGGTTCACCATCCGCTTCGATGAACATATGCCGCGGCATTAAACGATTTCCCGATGACACAAAATCGCGGACACACTCTGACCACGTTCCCGGCGCATGAGCACGGGACAAGGAACTCTGAATGCTATTAGTGTTTGACGACTGCGTGCTCGACCTGGACCGGCGGGAACTTCTGCGGGCGTCCCGGGTCATTGCGACCGCGCCTCAAGTATTCGACCTGCTGGCCTACCTGGCGGAGAGCCGCGAGCGCGTCGTCAGCAGAGACGACCTGATCAATACGATATGGGCCGGCCGCATCGTCTCGGAGTCGACCTTGGCCAGCCACATTAACGCAGTGCGCAAGGCGGTCGGCGACAGCGGTCAGCAGCAGAGCGTGATTCGAACGGTCGCCCGCAAAGGATTCCGGTTCGTCGCCGATATCAGGAAAGTCAAGTCATTGGATGACGTTGACCTTTCTGGCACCGAGTCGGCCGCATCGGTTCAAGTCTCTGCATCTGCGCCGGCCCTGCCTGCCAAACCGTCCATTGCTGTCTTGCCTTTCGTGAACTTGAGCGGAGACCAGGAGCAAGACTACTTGGCTGACGGCGTGGTAGAAGACATCATCGCGGCGTTATCGCAGTATCGCTGGCTGTTCGTCGTCGCGCGTAATTCGAGCTTTACCTATAAGGCCCGAATAGTGGACGTGAAACAGGTCGGCCGTGAGCTGGGTGTTCGTTATGTGCTGGAGGGCAGTTGGCGCAAGGCAAAAAATCGTGTGCGCATCACGGTTCAGCTGATCGATGCGACAACCGGGGCACATCACTGGGCGGGCCGTTTCGAAGGCGTGCTTGGAGACATTTTCGAACTGCAGGACCAGATTGCCACGAGCGTGGTCGGCGCGATCGCTCCTGAGGTCGAGCGGGCGGAGATCGAACGTGCGAGGCATAAGCCAACCGAAAACCTCGACGCCTACGATTACTATCTGCGCGGAATGGCCAAGTTGCATCAGGGCACCAGGGAGACCATCGACCAGGCGCTGCCGCTCTTCCACAAGGCAATGGAGATCGATCCGGATTTTGCGTCGGCCTATGCGATGGCGGCATGGTGTCACTGCATGCGGAAGATCAATCGCTGGATGACCGATCGCCCACGGGAAATGGCGGAGGGCGTCCGACTGGCTCGCCGCGCCGTGGAGTTGGACAAGAGCGATGCAGTGGCGATCACCAGAAGCGGCCATGCGCTTGGCCATCTTGCCGGCGACCTCTCGGGCGGCATTGCATTGCTGGACAAGGCACTCGTGCTCAATCCGAACCTCGCAGGAGCCTGGTTCCTCGGCGCGTACCTCAGAATCTTGCACGGCGAAACCGATACAGCCATCGAGCAGCTTGCATGCGCCATGCGTTTGAGTCCCCTCGACCCGGAACTGTACAGAATGCAAACCGGAATGGCGCTCGCGCATCTTTTCATGGAGCGATTCGACGCTTCGTCGTCATGGGCAGAGAAAGCGTTACGGGATTTGCCGAGTTTTCTGCCGGCGGTCGCCATCCTCGCGGCGAGCCATGCGCTTGCCGGACGGATGGCCGAAGCGCAGCGTGCGATGGATCATTTGCGCCAGCTCGACTCTACGTTGCGTCTCTCCAATATTGCAGATTGGCTACCGATCCGCCGGCCGGAGAATCTCGCCACATTTGTGGACGGTCTACGCAGAGCGGGGCTGCCGGAATAAAGGAGAGCAGCAAGGTCGATTGTGAAGGCATTCTTTTGGGGGTGCCCATCCAAAAAAGAACTCGCCTAACCTGATTTGTGGCTGCATCGCAACATATCGAAACAGTTAGTTTTCGACTTTATTTGTTGGGGGAACGCCGGGACCACGAGCTCGAACCAATGTGTTTTCGACTTTGGATAAAATGTAACTGGATTTGTATGGTCGGGGACCCGCATGGATACTATGGGCATGTTTTCGACTTTAATAGGCCGGAATAAATCTTGGTCCTTCAGAACAAAGATGCTAACTGGCCAATAAAGTTGCTAACTACACGTCGATTCGTAGAACAAAGATGCAAACTACGGCGACGGCTTTAATTGAAAATGATTGATCGGCCGTGAATAATTCAGTTTTCCAGAAATTGGCTTAGCCTCCCCCCCGAAGCTTGTCTGCGTCATGTGCTCGGTAACATTGCTGACCATCCCGTCAATTGAGTCGACAACTTCCTGCCCTGGAACTGCGTCGCGCAGCTTTCCCCTGCTTGAAAAAACACGCCGCTTATCATCGGTGTGATGCCATCGCCTGGCAATTCGATGCCGCCAGACTCAAGGCAGCACTGGCTTTATGCTTGGCTTGTGTCGTCATTCGTTTCGTTGTTTGCGTCGTAGCGCAGGCGATTGTCGTACAGTGTATCCAAGTTCGCGAGCGCCCATTTGGCCAGTTCCCGCACTGGTTCGGACAGTGAATGTCCGAATGGCGTCAGAGCATAGTCGACCTGCGGTGGCGAGGTGGCGCGCACCGTGCGTTCGACCAAGCCGTCGCGCTCGAGCACCTTTAGCGTGCGTGTCAGCATCTGTTGCGAGATCCCGTTGACCTGACGCCGCAGATCGTTAAAGCGGCGCGGCTGGTCGCGCAGCACCACGATGACCTGCATGCTCCATTTGTCGCCGACCCGGTTGAGCACTTCGCTCACCTGGCGACAGTGACGGGGAGTCGGCAGTGTGGTCACACTCATATGACTTGGCCTCAAAAATATGCGTTTTTGTCGAAGCTCAGATAGTCTCATACTAAGTCCTGGTCAACATTCCTGACTTAATACAAAGGACATCCATGATTCTCTACTACGCTCCCGGCGCCTGCAGCCAAGCCTCACACATCGCCCTGATCGAGGCGGAAATATCCCACCGGCTCGTCAAAGTTGGACGCGACCGGCGCACCAACGACGGCGCGGACTTCAATCTTATTAACTCCAAGGGTTATACCCCGGCGCTCGATCTGGGCGACGGTACGATCCTGACTGAGAACCTGGCCATTCTCGTCTACATCGCGGAGAAGTCGGGCAAGCTTCTGGCTAAAGGCGGTGTGGAGCGCTGGCGCGCTCTGGAAGCGACGACTTTCATGACCACCGAGATCCATCGCAACTTTATGCCTTTTTTCCGTAATGGAACCGCGCAGGAAAAGGAGAAGGCCGCGCAGACACTGCTTGTGCGCTTCGGCACTATCAGCGAGCAGTTGGGTAACAAAGCGTTTTTGGTGGGCGAGCAGATGACGATTGCCGACTGCTATCTGTTTGTCATGCTGTCGTGGGCCGCCATGATGGGCATCGTGCTACCTCAGCGGCTCAGCGATCATCTGACCCGGATGAAGGGCTTGCCTTCGGTGACCAAGACGCTGAGCGCAGAAGGACTCGCTTAGCGCCGGCAGCGTTGGATAGAGCGGGGACGTACTGTTCCGTACAAGGTGCCGAACACCACCATAAGGCGACTCGCGCCTTATGGCGAGGGAATCCCTGCCCACCGTGACCAGTGATTTTCAGTTTCTGTGCCGGTTTCAGTCATGGCGACGTACAGCGCTCATAGAAAGCCGTTCGGCAATAGACGTTGAGATTGCCAGTACACGCCTGACTGGGCAAGCTGGCATCAACCGGGCGTGCTGGGGCAGGTCCAGTTGTAAGCGGCACTAATAGCGACTCAGCCCTTACTGGCCCCGAATGTAAGACCAACGACAAATTGCTTTTGCATCAGAAAAAACAAGAGTACGGACGGTATCGCAGCTAGAATCGATCCGGCCGAGACCAGATTCCAAGCGGTGGTCCATTGTCCCTTAAGCGCTGCCACGCCAACTGTAATCGGAGCCACATCGTCGCCCTGGGTCAGGCACAGCGCCCAGAAATAGTCGTTCCAGACAAACGTGAAGACCAGGACGGCCAGGGCCGCCAGTGCTGGCCGGATCAGCGGCAGCACGATACGATAAAAAACCGTCCATTCCCCAGCTCCCTCGATGCGCGCCGCTTCAATCATTTCGTAAGGTAATTGCTTGATAAAATTGCGCAGGAATAGTGTGCAAAAACCGGTTTGCATGGCGATGTGAAAAAGGATCAGGCCGCTCACCGTATTAAACAAGCCCAACGACACGGAGATCTCGCGCACGGGAATCATGAGGATCTGTTGCGGCACAAAATTGCACGCCACAAACGTGGCGAACAACAACGCATTACCCCGGAATTTGTAGGTCGACAGCGCATAACCGGCCATGGCGGCCAATGCAATGGCGCCGATCACCGACGGTATGGTGATCAGGCAGCTGTTCCAGAAGTAATGCAACATCGGCGACGCGGTGAGCGCTTCGCGATAATTATCCAGCATGGCGAAATCTTTAGGCCAGCCCCAATAATTGCCTTCCATCAGTTCGTCGGTAGAGCGTACCGAAGTCACCAGCACTGCCAATATCGGCAGCAGCCATATCAGCAAGGCGACCGGCAACGACAGTTTGTACAGGATGCGATTGGACGCCTTCCATTTTTCTATGGGCATGGGAAACATGGCAACTCCCTTAGCGTTCATCGCGCAGCAGGCGGCGCAATTGATAAACGATGTAGATCAGCATGATGGCGAACAAGGTGACGGCAATCGCCGCCGAATAGCCCTGGCGATAGTATTTGATGGCTTGGTCATAGGTGTAATAAGCCAGCACGGTCGAGCTTTCGAATGGACCGCCGCTGCTCATGACGGAAATAAGATCGAAACTGCGCAGAGCGCCGATGATAGTCACCACAAATGCCATGAAGGTTGTCGATCTGAGTTGCGGAAGAATGACATAGCGCAGCATGCTCCAGCCTTTGGCTCCCTCCATGCGCGCCGCCTCTACCTGATCGATGTTAATTGAGGTCAGGCCGGTGAGAAACAGAATCATGCAATACGCGGTCTGCGGCCAAAGGGCGGCAAAGATGATGCCGAACGTGACATAGCGCGGGTCTCCCAATACGGGTACGCCATGTCCCAGCAAGAGCGTCAGCAAGCCAAACGTCGGATCATAAAACCAGCTGAAGATCAGCCCGACCACGACCCCCGACAAAACAAAGGGCGCAAAAAACAATGCCTTGATCAAGCGTATGCCGCGCACCTTCTGATTCAGGTAGAGCGCCGCGATCAGGCCGGCCGGCGGCGCCAGCAAAAACAGCAGCAGCCAGGTCAGGTTGTTTTTCAACGCGACATGAAATGTCGGTGCGTGCAACATCTCGATATAATTCGCAAACCCGATGAACTCGGGTTTCATCATGCCATCCCAATTAAAGAAACTGAGATAGATTGTGTAAAATATCGGGTACAGCACATACACGGCCGTCATCAGGCAGGCAGGCGCAAGGAACCAGATTGCGGCGCGGTTCCGTCTGGAGGCAGTGCTGCGACGGCGCGGCTTACTGGCTGCCGCAAGATCGGAAGGCTGCGGCCTTGCTGGAATAATGGCAGGTGTTTGGGCGGGCATGGCAATCAACTCCCGTTGAACCGTCTACAGCAAAAAAATGTTGCGCGAAAGCGCAACCGCACAGTAATGCAGCGGTTGCCCCCTCGCGGGTACTGATGAACATCCGTTAGCAGGCAGCTCACGTTTTCTTGTAGATGCGCTTGCGGCTTTGTTCAAGTTCATTGAGGACTTCATCGAGCTTGCCCGGATCGCTGATGAACTTCTGCATGCCCTTCATGCCTTCGTCCGCCATTTCCTTGGTCATGTCGCGATCATAGAATTGCGCGATGCCGCCCTTGGTGTTCGACAGAATCTGGAAGCCGATGCGTGAAATCGATTCGGTCGGTTCCGGTGCTTTGCTATTCGCCGGCAACGATCCCAGCCCCTCGGCAAGCTTGGCGCTGATCGCCGGCGTGCCGACAAAGGCGAGGAAACGATGGGCGTCAACCTTGTTGCGCGCCTTGCTGGGGATATGGATCGATTCTGCCGGACCGTCCTCGGCGGTAGGAATCTTGGCGTCGATGATCGGGAACTGGAAATATCCCATGTTGGCAGCCAGTTTTGGCGGGAATCCCTTTGCAATGAAAGTCCCCATCAGCATCATGGCCGCCTTGCCCTGGAACAGGAACGGCTGGGCGCCGTCGAGATCGTAAGACAGCGAATTATCGATGAAGTATTTGTTGTCGATCAGGGTTTTCCAGGCGCTGTAGACTTTTTTAACGCGCGCATCGGTGTAAGGGATTTCACCGGCCATCAGCTGCTGATGGAAAGCGTTGCCGTTCAGGCGTAAATCCAGATAATCAAACCAGCCTGCCAAGGTCCAGGAATCGCGGCCACCGACCGCGAACGGGGTAACGCCGGCCGCCTTCAATTTGTTGCAGGCGTCGAGAAACTCTTCCCAGGTTTTCGGTTCTCCGGCAATGCCGGCGGTCTTGAACACGTCCTTGCGATAAAACAAACCCCAGGAATAATACACAGTCGGCAGTGCGTATTGTTTGCCCTTGTACGACGAGGCGTCCTTAGTGGAGGCATAGATCTCATCCCATTTGTTTTTCTTCCAGTCGTCGCTGAGGTCTTCCAGCAAGCCGCGGCTGGCGTAGAACGCCATACGTTCGCCGTTATGCCAATTGATGACGTCCGGCGCCTGGGTTGACAGCCAGCCCGGCAGTTGCACCTTGTAAGCCTCCTCCTCGACGAATGCCGCTTTGATATCTACATCCGGGTTGGCCTTCTTGAATTCGTCCAGTGTCGATTGCCATACCGCGCGTTGGCTCGCGCCTTTGTAGGCGATATTGACGGCCAGGGTTCCGGCTGCGGCCGAACCCAACGCTGAAACCAGCAAGGCTGCCAGTAAACCTATGCAAAACAGCTTTTTCATACTTGTCTCCTAGTTATTGTGGCTTATAAAACGACCTTACCAAATTTTCAATTCCGCCGGCGATAAATGGCGACTCCCTGTGCTGCAAGCGGGCTGGCGCCGACAATGAATTCAGCATGCTCGCCATGCGGCACAACGCATGACTGATTACCGTAATTGAAGGCGAACGTCAGTCCGCCCCGATGGCTGATGCGCAAAGTTTCCGGCAAACGCTCCGGCGCCAGGCCGGCAGCAAGCGCAGTCCGCTCGAAGTAGTCGCAGGTGAAATCGGCATCGAACACGCCGGCCAGATAGTGCAAGCACTCATGTTGCACTATCGCAGGATGGCCGTCGCCGAACGCGGCGACGACCTTTACATTGTCCCCGGCCTCGATCAGGTCGCGCCAGTGATACGCCTTGCCATGCCGTCCGCCGCACTCGACCGGTTCCGTTATACCAGGTCGCATCGATTCGACCCGCCATACGCGTATCGGCAGTATTTCCTGCAGAGGCCCCGGCGGCAGATTCGCCGGTATTTGCAAGGACTCGGTCTTGGAGCCGCTACGCGGTCCGAGCAATACCTGCGCCCCGCTCGCCCTCAGGCGGGCGGCCAGGTCGGCCGGCAGCACCGGCAACGGCGGCACCACGATCATGGCGTAGCCATCAAGCTTTGCGCTGAGCGGAACAATATCCACATCCAGGCCAAGCGAACGCAAGGCAGAATAATATTCGAAGGCGATCTGCGGATAATGAAAATCCGCCCCCTGCGGATGGATCTCGAACAGCCACTTGGCGGCGTAATCGAACAGCAGCGCGACCTTGCCGCGCGGTTGCTGCAGCCCTCCCGCCGCCAGCTCGACCTGCTGTATTTCCTCGGCCACGCGCTGCGCTTCATGGCCGCCGATATCGAGGCGATTATCGGGCGTATTCAAGCCCGCATGCATTTGTTCCTGGGCAAACGGCACTTGCCGCCAGCGGAAGTAGGAGACGCAGCCGGCGCCGTGTGCAAAGGCTTCCCAACTCCACAGGCGCACCATGCCCGGCAGAGGATTCGGATTCCATTGCGCCCAGTTCACCGGGCCCGGCTGCTGCTCCATTACCCAGAACGGTTGCGCCGACATGCCCCGGTACAAATCGTGATTAAAGGAAGCGAAGTCAGGATGGCCGGTGCGCAGCCAGCGGGCTTTGATTTCCGGCGCGAACCACAGCTCTTCCAGGGCGCCGAGTGGATAACTGTCCCAGCTGGCGACGTCGAGATCCGCCGCTACCGGGTAGTGGTCGAATTCGGTAAACATTTGCATGAAATTGTGCACCATCAGACGTCCTGGCGCGTGCGCTCTCAGGATATCGACTTGCATGCGGTTATAGCGCAGCACTTCATCGGACGCAAAGCGGCGGTAATCCAGGCGATGTGAAGGATGCGCTTCCGTCACGGTGCCGACCGGCGCATCGATTTCGTCGAAACTGCGGTACTCGGCGCTCCAGAACACGGTGCCCCAAGCCTGGTTAAGCGCGTCTATGGTGTGATAGCGCTGCTGCAGCCAACGGCGAAATCCTTGTTGTGCCGCGGCCGAATAACTCACCACGGTATGATGGCAACCGTATTCGTTATCCACCTGCCAAGCGGTAATTGCCGGATGCGGGCCATAACGTTCGGCCAGGAGAGTGACGATGCGTTGCGATTCCTTGAAATACGACGGCGAAGAAAAGTCGTAATGGCGGCGCGAACCGAAGCCCCGCGCCCTGCCGTTGGCATCCACCGGCAGGATATCCGCGTGCTGGTCAATCAGCCACTTCGGCGGCGTCGCCGTCGGCGTGCACATGACGACTTCCAGGTTGGCATCGGCCAGCACCTGAATCGCACGGTCCAGCCAGTCCCATTGGTATTCTCCGGGCGACGGTTCGATCCGGCTCCAGGCGAATTCGCCGATGCGCACTTGCTTGATACCCAGCGCCGTCATGCGTTGCGCATCGCTGCGCCAGATCTCTTCGGACCAGTGTTCAGGGTAGTAGCACACCCCTAATCGTATCGACATGAATCTCACTCCGTGGTTGTGATCGTTACTGTGGTCGTTGTTGTATCGTTGTTGCGATGCCTATCAGGCAGCCATTGCCACAGTGGCAGGCTTGGCAAAGGCGACGCCGCTGGCATCGAACAAATAAGCGCAGGCGGCGGGTATGCCGAAACGCAAGCGCTCGCCGCGCTGTATCGGGGTGTTTCCCGGCGCCTTGGCGACCAGCGGCTGGCCGCCTGGCTGTTCCAGATGGACGTAGGTCTGCTCCCCCAGGCGCTCGACCAGGATCACTTCCCGGGTCAAACCGGCAGATGCCGTGTCGCTGCTGTCGAGATGTTCGGGGCGAATGCCCAGCGTCACCGCTTGTCCTTGCTGCAACGACTGATCGAACGCATGCACCTGCACTGTTTCGCCTGTATCGGACAGCCGCACAGTCACCTCGCCGGGATCGATACGGGTCACCACCGCCGGTATGAAGTTCATCCGCGGCGAGCCGATAAAGCCGGCGACAAAACGATTCTTCGGATGGTGATACAGCTCCATCGGCGTACCCACTTGTGCAACGCTGCCGAAAGCCGCGGTATCGGCGCCGGCATGCAGCAGAACGATACGGTCGGCTAGCGTCATCGCTTCGACCTGGTCATGCGTCACATAAATCACGCTGGCGCGCTCGAATTGCCGATGCAAGCGCGCGATCTCGATGCGAGTCTGGCTGCGCAAGGTAGCATCGAGGTTGGACAGCGGCTCGTCGAACAGGAACACGCCCGGCCGGCGGACGATGGCGCGGCCGATCGCCACCCGTTGACGCTGGCCGCCAGACAATTCCTTGGGTTTTCGCTGCAGCAGTTCTTCAAGCTGCAAGACACGCGCGGCCTCCCTCACCTTCTGTTCGATTTCGGCCTTGGGCAATTTGGCCAGGGTCAAACCGAAACTCATGTTTTCGAATACCGTCATGTGCGGAAACAGCGCATAACTCTGAAACACCATGGCGACCGAGCGCTGCGCCGAAGGCACATCGTTCATTGGCTGGCCGTCGATCAGCAGCTCGCCGTCGCTTGGATCTTCGAGGCCCGCAATAATGCGCAGCAAGGTGGATTTGCCGCAGCCGGACGGGCCCAGAAATACACAGAATTCATGCTCGCCGATCTCGAGGTCGACATTGCGAATGATGGAAGCGGTGCTGCCATAGGATTTTTGCAGCGAACGCAAAGAAATGCTGGCCATAGGTCCCTTTCCTTGCGGAAGTTGACAAAACTAGACTATGAAATTGCCCAAACAAGCAGCTTCAGTCGACCCCGCGATCCCAGCCGTTCAATCAGTTGGAACCAGCTGATGGAGTGACATGCCGCCTGGTTTGAATGGGGGAAAAGGTTAATAGGTTAAGCGCTTAACCTGCTGCTGCAAAAAAAATGCTGCTGCTTTTTTTGAACTTCATTGATATTGTCTCCACGTTGTTATTCTGAGAATGACGCCGTTGGTGCCGATCGTTTCGTTTGATAATACCAACCTTCTTTTTTCTGTGCAATCGAAATTGCGGCACAGTTCAACGCTGCGTTTGCAACAACATTTTCCAGCCCCCGAGCGCTGCCATCGGCTTGGCGGTTCAGTCCGTGCGATATGCCACGTTGACAATATCGGTGATAGGCGGTTGAATACGAGAGCTCAAATTTTCCTCCACTCCATGCCCACCCTTTCTGAAGTAGCCCACTTGGCCGGCGTGACGTCCGCGACAGTTTCCAACGTCCTGCGCAAACGCGGCAAGGTCGGCGAGCAGACCCGCTTGCGCGTTCTCGCGGCAGTCGAACAGTTAGGATATCGTCCGCATCTCACCGCTCGCGCGCTGGCAGAAGGATGTGCGCCAACACTGGCCCTGATGGTATCCAGCATTGCCAATCCTTTCTATCCCGAATTTGCACTGGCCGCTGAACGCGCAGCGCATGCCAACGGACGATTTCTGATTGTCTGCAACACCAATGACGACCCGGCAACGGGGCGCGCCTATCTCGACCAGATCGCAGGCACCTTGTCCGAAGGCGTGCTGGTAATGAACGCCAACCTGTCCATCGACGACCTGAAGAGAACTGAGCAGCGTGGCGCTCCGGTGGTACTCTGCATGTGGGAAAAATTGGATGCGCCACCTGAACTGCCCTGCATCGCCGTTGATTTTTTTGAAGCAGGCGCGATCGCAGGACGCCATCTCATCGCCCTGGGCCACCGGCATATTGGTGCGCTGGTTGGCAGCAAGGTCAACGGCATACACGCCGAACGCTACAAAGGATATCTGTCCGCCTGCGCCGCAGTCGGACAAAAACATCCTCAGAACCGCACGCGCTACATCGAAGACTCGGTAGAGGCCGGCTATGAAAGCGCGAAAGCCTTGCTCGAGGCGCATCCGCAGCTGACCGCCATTTTTGCCAGCAATGATCTGCCGGCGCTTGGCGCTTTGAACGCCGCGGCCGATCTGGGATTGAAGGTGCCTCAGGATATTTCGATTATCGGCATCACCGACATTCAATGGGCGCGCCTTTCCCGTCCGGCCCTGACGACGGTGGCCGTGCCGACAGTCAGCGCAGCCGAGATGGCCATCACGCTGCTGCTGGACCTGATCAGCAAGCCCGGCCAATCGGCTGCAATGCGTATCACAGCAACGCCCGAATTAATAGAACGCGCATCAACCGGTCCGGCCAGGACAGCACGTGAATGAACTCATCTGGCACTTGGGACATGTCTGCATTCGACCAGGCCAGAGGCAGCCGTTGAAATGCCCCCCTTTTATTTGGATGAGCGAGTGTGCCAGTTTTATTTGAATTTAATTCATCGGTAAGCGTGGCGTCATTACCATATTGACGTGGGGCGCCACCTGATGCACCCAAATCCATGGCTTCTTTGGTCCCGGCACTCGGCCTTTCGAATTTTCGCGGAATTCACTCGGCTCGCCGCTGTACGATGATTTTTTTTCGGCTCGGTTGGCGGGCGGGCCAACTCAGCAAGCAAACGAACACTTCCGCAGCCAAATCGGGTTACTACTTGCAAATTGAAGGCGTCCATATATGAACCCCTCGGGCTGGGCCAAGGTTGTGACTGCGTCCCGACGTATCGAAACGGTTAGTTTTCGACTTTATTTGTTGAACGAACGCCGAGTCCCCGAGCTTGCGCTGATGTGTTTTCGACTCTGGACAATATGTAACTCGATTCGCATGGTCTGGAATCCGCATGGATGCTATGGTCCTGTTTTCGACTTTAATAGGTCGGAATAGCGCCTGGTCCTTCAGAACAAAGATGCTAACTACTGCGGCGGATGTCGACAAATATATTCTTGATGCCGAAGTAAGGATGGATGGCTTGCGCAGCCATCCATCGCCGTTAATCAAACGTCAAAGCGGTTACTTACTTCAGATTGGTACGGAAGAACGAAGTCAGTTTTTCGAAAGGAATTAGGTCAGTGCGATCGTAGAGATCCACGTGCCCGGCGCCCTTGACCCAGTATAGCTCCTTCGGCTGTCCGGCGAGTCGATATGCCTCTTCGCTAAATTCCTTTGAGTGAGCCTGATCGCCCGTGATGAACAGCATGGGACGCGGAGAAATCGTCTCGATATCGTTGAACGGATAGAAATTCATGAACTTGACATTGCTAGTCAAAGTTGGATGCGTTGTCAGCTGCGGCGACGAGCCTGCAGGAGTGAAATCGCCTCTGGAAGTACGATAAAAGTCATAAAATTCACGCTGAATGGGATGAGTGCTTTCATCCAACTTGTGATCGGTACCACTCGTGTACTTCGTTGCACCACCTGTGAACTCTACGTAGCGTTGTTCTGTGGCTTCAACAATGATCTGCTTGCGTTGATCGAGAGTCAGCGAGTGATTCAACGCGTTACGGTTCGCCGCACCCATGTCGTACATACTGACAGTCGCTATGGCCTTCATACGTGGATCAATCTTGGCAGCACTAATAACGAAACTTCCGCTACCGCAGATGCCAAGCACACCGATGCGCTCCCGGTTCACGAATGACTGGGTACCTAAATAGTCTACTGCAGCGCTAAAAGCTTCGGCATAGATATCCGGAGCAACAGCATTACGCGGCTGCCCTTCGCTTTCTCCCCAGAACGACTGATCGATTGCCAAGGTTACAAAGCCTTGCTCAGCCAATTTCTGCGCATACAGATTCGAGCTCTGTTCTTTCACGGCGCCCATTGGATGACCGACAATGATCGCTGGATAAGACGAGCTCCGATCAAGATTCTTTGGCACAAATAAGTTGCCCACCACTTTCATTTTGTACTGATTGTTAAAACTGACCTTTTGAAGAGTCACTTTGTCGCTTTTGTAGAAATTATCTGCACCATTGGTCATGTCTGCCGCCATAAGTGAAAACGAGCTGAGAAACATTCCCAGCATGGAAATAAATCTTTTCATTGAACTTCCTTCGAGTAAATATTGATACGCTGATTTGAACCCTAAGAGCTTTGGTGCGGCTTTTGAAATTCAGCATGAATCATGCTGGACACGATGGGTGCGTGCCGTGTAACCAACCAACAGAGCAGCAACGACCAAAAACACCGCACTGACAATGAAGAGACTTTGATAGCCGCTCATGTCGAATAGCAAGCCCCCAACCGTAGAACCCAACCCGATCGCCAACTGAATCAGCGCCACCATCAGACCGCCTCCTGCCTCCGCGTTATGCGGCATCATCTTCGCAACCCAAGACCACCAGCCCACTGGTGCTGCCGTCGCGATCAATCCCCACGCCCCCAATAGCAGGCTCACCGGAAGAACTTGGTGTCCCGATACAACAAGGGTGATGGCGATAGTAGCCATGAGTAGAGGTATAACGATCAATGTTCGGTAAAGCCCTCGATTGAGAAGTCTTCCGATTAGCATCGTGCCAATGAAGCCGGCAACCCCCATCGCCAAGAGAATGATGGACAGCGTCTTAACGTCGACTTGCGTCACAGTCTCCAAGAATGGGCGGAGATAGGTGAACAACGCAAATTGCCCCATGAAAAAGAAACTGGCACCAGCCATCCCAAATGCAATGAGTGGATTTTTTAATAGTTTGAGAACATTCCTATCGCCGCTCGCACTTTGTTCGACCTTCATGGTCGGCAAACTTATCCATTGCCAGACAAAAGCGAGAAGCGCCACTGGCGCCAAGCAGAAAAAGGCGCCACGCCAGCCAATAATCGCGCCGAGATAGCTTCCCAATGGCGCCGCGATGACTGTCGCCAATGCGTTCCCCCCGTTGAGAATGGCAAGCGCCTTGGCCACCTTTGAAAGCGGCACCAAGCGTATTGCCGCAGCAGCAGACATCGACCAGAAGCCGCCGATGGCGACACCGATCAGAATACGGCCAGCCATGTAAATTAGGTAATTCGGCGCCAAGGCAATGATGGGACTAGACAAAAACATGAGCCCAGTTAGCCAGAGCAGCAACGTCTTGCGACTCATGTTGCCAGCAAAGGCAGAGATGCTCAGGCTCGTGATGACAGCAAAGGCACCCGAAACCGAGATAGCCTGGCCAGCTAGCCCCTCACTGATCTTCAGATCCGCGGCAATGGGGGTCAGCAAGCTGACCGGCATGAATTCAGACGCGACGAGGGCAAATGCGCATAGCGTCATGGCGAAGATACCGCTCCAATGGGCGCGGGAATCACGAAATTCCCGTGACTCATGCGATTTTTGCGCGCTTTCCATAGTACGAGACACATCCCTGCTCAGGACGTCTGGGGTTAATGTAGACATAGTGTGGATATAGGGTATTGATTGGATAGTGGTCGGCACACCGCTTGGGCATGTTCATGCAGCATCGCGGTGTGCCTTTTCAACTTGCAGCAAGTGTCGCAAATGCGAGCGGGCTTGACTAGGTAATGAATTCTTAACTACCCTATTAGCACGACTAATTAATCAGCCCCGGGAATACAGCATGATGAAACGTAACCTCAATGACCTCTTGGGATTTGTTACCTTAGCCAGGGAAGGCAGCTTCACGCGCGCGGCGGCGACGTTGGGTGTAACGCAATCGGCGCTGAGCCAGGCAATTCGAGGGCTGGAAGAGCGTTTGCGGATCCGGCTGTTAACGCGTACTACGCGCAGTATTTCCCTAACTACTGCTGGAGAGCGATTGATCCAGTCCATCGGCAACCGTTTTGACGAAATCGAAGCGGAGCTGGAGGCCTTGACGGCGCTACGCGACAAACCAGGCGGAACCGTTCGCATCACCTCCGGCGATAGCGTCATCCAAAATACTTTATTGCCAAAATTAGGCCCGCTACTGCGCGAGTATCCGGATATCAAGATCGAGTTTGATATGAGCTATGCCTTCCGCGATATTGTCGCTGAACGTTTTGATGCTGGGGTCCGCTGGGGAAAAACGATCGATAAGGACATGATCGCTGTTCCGATTGGGCCACCATTACATATGACAGTGGCGGCTTCCCCTGAGTATTTCTCTACTCATCCGACACCCCAAAATCCGCATGAATTGACTGAACATAATTGCATCAACCAGCGCATGCCGACTTCTGGCGGGCTTTATGTCTGGGATTTCGAGCGGAAAGGCGAAAAGCTTAACGTGCGCGTGAATGGCTCCCTCATCTTCAACACGGCACCACCGCAAATTGATGCGGCATTGGCTGGCCTAGGCGTAGTCTTGTTACCCGAGGATGAACTTATGTTGCATATCGAATCCGGTCGATTGGTGAAGGTATTGGAAGACTGGTGCCCCAAATTTGCAGGCTATCACCTGTACTATCCCAGCCGGCGCCAACCTTCACCGGCATTCTCGCTGGTAGTCAATGCCCTGCGCTATGAGGGCAGCAGGCGTTGAATTGCCGATCACGAAGCGAAGTGACATATTCTTCGAATGGATTCAGGCGGTTTTATTAGTCCCGCTAATAGGAGCAATTAGGCAGTTGCTACTATTCCAGTTCAATAATTGCTGAAAAAATGGCCTGAAATCCTTGAGCGATATAAAGTGACTGATCCATGAACATTGGGAACGAGCGAAGAACGGTTATGAGAAACAGAATTCTTCCGTTTTTCGTAGTCATTTTTTTGGCGGCGATAAGTGTCTTGTCCATCGGTAAAGCCGCGGATTCATCGACAGAGGCAACCAACAAATTTGGGAACATAAAGCAGACAACCATGCGGATTCGTATCACAGTCAACGACAAAATTCTCTCCGCTGATCTGCTCGCCAATGCAACGGCAACTGAGTTTGCGGCTATGCTTCCGTTGACGCTGGAGCTGACCGACTACAACCGCACTGAGAAGATCGCCCAGATATCTAAAAGCCTGGTAACGACAGACGCGCCTGAAGGGTTCACTCCTGCTGCGGGGGACATAGCCTACTATGCGCCGTGGGGAAACCTGGCGATTTTCCACAAGGGATTTGGCTATTCGAAAGGCCTCATCAAACTCGGCCGCATACAGGGAGATCTCAGCATATTGAAACCCGCTCTGCCTCAGAAAGCCTTGATAGAACGGGAGTAATCCCCTCACGTAGATGAACCACTGCGGGCGATCAGACAGTATATTTTCGCAACGATGGAAGCGGGATGTTCAGTTCCTCTAGTTCAGAGAACTGCTTGAGAAGATAATCGACCGTCACGCGCATCCACCACGGTATAACGCAGGAAGAAATCGGAGAGTCATTGGCACAAATTGCTTTTTATTGCGGTTGGGGACTCGCTGTGCCGGCAGCTCAGGCAGTAAAACGCTCTTTCATGCAATGAGTCTAGGTCAAACTGAAGGAGCTGAATGAGGCCGTCAAACAGTGGTGGACGGCCTCATTAAATCGACATCCTGTGAACTCAGCGTGAAGTTGTATTCAGATAGTTATTGCGTGCTACATCGCCGCGATTTTCGCTAAGTTCAGCTTTGACCTCGGCGCGCGTCTTCGTCGAGGCTCGGACCGGCGAAGGATTGAAAGTTGCTTCATAGTTCTTGCGTCCCAGGTTGCCGCCCGCCTGTTCCATCTCTGCAATCACTTCGGCTCGCGTCTTACCTGAAGAAACGGACGTATCTGTCGACGGTTCGGCAAAGGCAGAAACAGTAACAATGGCAGTACACGCAAACACGACAGTGGCTGCAATTTTTTTCGTAATGTACATTTTTAATTCTCTCTAGATAATAAATGATTGGTGTATGTGAGCGTCACCTAGGTTGTTATTGGGTGAGCAAACAGTCACGACAGAAAAGACTGCAAAGAATCTGGTTGAAGTTATCCATTTGCGAGCTACGGAACTTGGCTGTCAATCACGACCTTTCCAGAAGACTCGCTGGAAGCCAACAATGGAAGGCTGCCGACCAAATTCGCTACGAGTGATTGGCTGGTCTCTATTCTGGTCGATGAATGCAAATAAGATTAGATGGCATAGCCTTACCTCCTCTATTAGCCAAGCTAATCAATCTTTGCCATGTTGTGATGGCACTATTCGCAGTTGCAGATCAGAACGTGGATCTGTTGTCTTCCTATAGACGGACGGTCGCGATTGCGGCATCGACGTACTGAAGAATATTGCCAATGATGGAACATACCGACTTAAAAGTAATGCGAGCGCTACGAGATTGGCGCAGCAATGGCCATGGAGCCATGCTCGCAACCGTTGTCAGAACGTGGGGCTCGTCACCGAGGCCGGCAGGATCTCAATTAGCGATCAGGGATGATGGACGCTTGATCGGTTCAGTCTCTGGTGGATGTATAGAAGACGACCTTCTCTTCAAATATTTGACGGCACGACCTCGGGAATGGGGTATGTCGACATCACCCCAAGTAGTGCGCTACGGCATTAATTCAGACGACGCCTATAAATTTGGATTGCCTTGTGGAGGAACGTTGGAACTTCTGCTGGAATTCGATCCAAATAGCGACGGCTTGGAGAATCTGGTCAGAACGATCGAAGGAGGAAAGCTTATCTGCCGCACAGTGGTTTGTGTAGACGGCGCTGAAACCCTCGAAATCACTAACACGCCGGCTGAACTTTCATTCGACGGGAAAATACTGCGGCATACGCTTGGTCCTGATTATCGCATGTTGATCATCGGCGCTGGGATGCTATCGGAATATCTCGCGACAATGGCCCTGTTCAACGGATTCGCAGTAACCATATGCGATCCACGAGCCGAGCGTCTTGGCTCCTGGTCTCTCGAAGGGGTTCGCATTGTGACCGAAATGCCTGATGACGCAGTCATCGCATTTGAGCCAGATCAACGTACATGCGTGGTGGCTCTCTCTCATGATCCCAAGCTAGATGATCTCGCTCTGTTAGAGGCGCTGCATAGCGGCGCGTTTTATGTAGGTGCCATAGGGTCCCGACGCAATAGCGCGAATAGAAAATCCCGGATGATCGCTCATTTCAATGAGAGCGAAGAGTCGCTGGCGCACTTAAGAGGGCCAATCGGTATTTTCATTGGCAGCAAGACACCATCGGAGATCGCTGTAAGCGTGATGGCGGAGATTTTGGCTGTGAAAAACGACGCTCCTCCTCTGCCACGAGAGTTTTCGGTTGCGGCGATGAAGTCTCCTGATCTGCTCTCTTAGTTATCTCGTTTTTTCGCGCTCCTTATCAAATCGAAGCCTCTTTACGTGCAGACGCATTTTTGCAGGGCTTCCCAAGCACCTCGTACTATTCAAATCGTCATCTTGCAATAAAAAGGTCGGCAATCCACTAGGTATGCCGACCCTGATCTACAATTTTTCGCCTCTTAACGCATCTGAAGGATGATAGCGTTGCTGCTAGCCGGATTAGTCCGATCGCGAAGTCTTTTCACGTCTTCGACTTTCACTGTTCCGCCCTGGTTACCCCAAGAAGTGCGGATAAAGCTGAGCGCCTCAGCGATTTCGGCGTCGGAAAGCTGGTTCCGAAACGGAGGCATGCGATAGGCGTCAGGAACTCCATTTGCCACGACGCGTGCCGAGCCGTTCAATGTCACATTTATCGATGACGCATTTTCTTTGGACATCGAAGATGCTGATCCTGCCAGCGGCGGTATCCATTGCCCTTGTCCTCGACCATCGGCGCCGTGGCACGCGCTGCACTTGGCCATGAAGGTTTGCGCACCGGGTACTTTCAATCGCTGGGCGAGTGCCAAGGCCGCATTTGTGCTAGCGTCGTATTGCCATGGCTCTCTATTTGGATTGGGATCCCCAGGTAGAGACTTCAGATAGTGGCCAACCGCCTTCAAATCGTCGTCCGTCATGAACTGCGTCGAGTTGTTAAAGGCTTCGGCCATTGAGCCAAAGACGACGGCATGCTTGTTGCGACCAGTCTTGAGGAACTGCACCACATCTTCCTCATTCCAGCGGCCTATGCCTGTATTCGCGTCCCCACGCAGACTGGGCGCATACCACCCATCCAACAGCGCGCCGGAAAGATAGAGAGGGTTGCCGCCATCGAGTCCTTTTTCATTCATCGCCAGCCCGCGCGGAGTGTGACAACTGCCACAGTGGCCGGCTCCCTGGACGATATAAGCACCCCGATTCCATAGAGCATCCTGAGATTGCTGCGTCTGATATGGCTTTGAGCTCGTGAACGCGGCATTCCACAGAGCCAGCGGCCAGCGCATATTCAACGGCCACGGAATCATCTCGCTCTGCTTGTTTGCCTGCCTGACGGGACGAACCTCGTGCAAGAAATAGGCATACAGCGCTCGCACGTCTTCATCATTGAGCTTGGCATAAGATGGATAAGGCATCGCCGGATAGAGTCGATGGCCGTCGGGCGCTACACCGCGACGCAGTGCTCGATCGAAGTCGGCCAGGCTATAGTTGCCGATACCTGTTTCCTTGTCAGGTGTGATGTTGGTGGCGAAGATCGAGCCCAACGGGGTTGCCATCTCGAGGCCGCCGGCAAAGGGCTTGCTGTTGGGTGTGCTGTGACATGCCACGCAGTCACTGAGCCCTGCGACATATTCACCACGACGGATCAACTCAGCCGACGGCACCTCACCGGTGATGGGACTATCGAAGGACGACGGAGGAGTTCGTTTGACGAAGAATGCCACGCCGGCCGCTGCGATCAAACAGGGTAGCAGAACGGCAAGGATTCTCTTGGACCGAAATATCGTCATTTGTTGTTAGTATCCCTTTTAGTAGCGGCTTGGTTAGGTATCAAATTTGTAGTGAGAAAGCGGCATGCTACGGATACGTTGGCCTGTCAGATGCGACACGGCATTTGCCACGGCAGGCGGGACAGCTGGTAGCGGGGGCTCGCCGATACCACCCATCTTCGCGCCGCTCTCAATGATCTTGACGTGCACCCGTGCCATGCGGCTAGGTGGCAAAATCTGGTACATGTCATAGTTACGTGCAGTCGGCATACCGTTCTGGTAGACGGCCTCTTCGACCAACACTTGCGACAGCCCGAGCGCAACGGCGCCGTTAACTTGTGCCTCGACGATAGCAGGATTGACGATGCTCCCGGGATCAATGGCCTCCCAGATATCGTACACCCTGACCAGACCATTTTCGATCGATACTTCAGCGATGGCAGCGGTTTCGGTACCAAACGCATTTGCCATCGCCACGCCGCGTGCACGCCGCGTACCGTCCGCCGCGGTGAACGGTCCACGTTTCCAGCCGCCTGATAAGTCAGCGACCGCATGCAGCAAGTTGGCCAGCCGCTGATTTCCGGCAAGCAGCCGCATCCGTAATTCGAACGGATCTTGCTCTCCCTTATCCGCCACTTCATCAAGGAAGGCTTCGTAGAAGAAGTCGTTCATGGAATTACCGACCGAACGCCAATAGCCGAGCGCAAGCGGGCTCTTGACGAAACGCTGGGCGATGCGGCGGTCCGCAATTGCATAGGCTTTGTTGGTCAGCCCTTCAAGTGCCGTGGGGTCAAGTTTTTCGCCGCGTTTGTTGCTGATTGATTCGGTGGGACCTTCTGTTGCACTTACTGCTTCGAACGCGATAGGCAAGCCCTTATCGTCGAGCCCAGCGCGGAACCGGACTGCGGCCATCGGACGCAGCGTGTCGCGCAAGAACTCTTCCTCTCGGCTCCAGATAACCTTGACCGGACGGCCTAGCTCCTTGGCCAACTGGATCGCTTGCGGATACACAACCGCCGTTTCGTACAGAAAATGACGCCCGAAGAAGCCACCCAGTAGCGGAGAATGAATAATGATCTTCTCAGCGGACAAGCCGGTCAGCTTCGCAATGGAGGCCTGAAACAGTTCTGGCGCCTGGTTAGGGATCCAGAGTTCAAGTGAGCCATCGGAGTTAAACCTGGCAAGCGCCGAAGGCGGCTCCAACTGAGCGTGCTTGAGATACTGGCTGTGATAGGTCGCACTGACAACCGTTTTCGATTTCGATAAAACATCGGCTACATTACCCGAGACTTCTGCATCTTCGATGGCGCTTTGCCCCCTGGCCAGCTGCTCAGCGAAGGCCACGGTCGAGAAATCCGCAGGGATGTAGCGTGGATTGGAGTCGGGGCCAAAATCTTGCCAATCGACTTGGATAGCCTCAGCGGCGCGCTTGGCGTCCCACCAACGCTCGGCGACTACCGCGATGGCTCCCGGTAAGCGATGAATCGAGTGCACCCCCTTCATCTTTTTAACTTGTTCTTCGTTACGGATATTCCCCACCGACAGTCCTAACCTGGGCGGATGTTGTACGGCCGCCTGCAGCATTCCTTCTACCTTACTATCAATGGCGTACATTGCCTTACCGGTGGATTTCTCGTAGACGTCCAGGCGGGGAAGCGGCTTGCCGATCCAGCGGAACTGGGATGGATCTTTGAGCTTCACGCTATCTACCGCTGGCACTGCCAGATCCAATGCCTCAGGCGCGAGCTGTCCATAGGTCAGCGAGCGACCGGACGCCACATGAACAACACGGCCGGGCTCTGTAATAAGGGTATTGATTGGCACACTGAGCTGGTTCGATGCAGCCTGTAGCAACATTTGTCGCGCTAAAGCACCGAGACGTCGCATCGTAGAATAACTCGTGCGTACGGATTGGCTACCGCCGGTGATGCGCATACCGCTATCCATGACCTTGTACTCGGCACCGGCTGGGGCGTTTTGCACCGTGAAGCTTGCCGGGTCGGCATCAAGTTCTTCACCAACGATCTGCGCCATTGCAGTAAAGATACCTTGTCCGCCTTCCATGAAGGGGCTTTGCAGACGAATGCTGTTATCTGGGCGAATTTCGAGGAAGGCAGGAACCCGCGTTCCTGGAGTATTCGCATTCATCGCCTGTGCTCGTGCCGCGCCCAACGGGAGACCAAATCCAAGCACGAGCGCCCCCGCTGCAGCGCCGGTCGAAGCCAGTAAAAAGCGGCGTCTCGAAATATTGGTCGGCTCGCCGGTCGGAAAGTTATCGGTATCGTTAGATTTGTCGATGATCCTCGTCACGATTCATCTCCCTCGGCTTTCGACTTCTGCGATTTTTTCCAGTGGATAGCGGCCACGGTACCAATACCAGCGACAGCCACAGTAGCGGCTGCGACCGTCTTGTTCAGCGTATGCTCCGTAGGCTTTACAGTTTGACTTGCCACGGCACTAGAGTGGGCCACGGCGATGCCTGCCAAGTCATGAACTGCGGCGCTGATTGCGTTATATGTTCCGCAGCGGCAAAGGTTCACCATAGCGGCCGCAATCTGTTCGTTTGTGGGCTGCTTGACTTGCTTAAGTAGCGCTGTCGCTGCCATGACCTGGCCGGACTGGCAATAGCCACACTGGGGGACCTGATGCTTGACCCAGGCATCGACTACCTTCTTACCGACGTCATCTTCCGTGATCGCCTCAATTGTAGTGATCTTGCGTCCGGCCATCCCTTCGATGGGCGTGACGCAGGAGCGCACCACTGCGCCATCCACCATGACAGAGCAGGCTCCGCACTGTGCCAAGCCACAGCCATATTTAGTGCCCGTCAGGCCGAGTTCATCGCGGATTACCCACAAAAGAGGAGTATCGGCATCTGCCTGAACCTCATAGGCCTTGTCGTTAATTTGAAGTTTCATTGTTCTCAAGCCACTTGTTTGAGATTTGCCTGCTGTTGGTTACCAAGAGACATATCGAAAATTACTATCGCGTCGATTACGCTGAGATCCCAAGCGATTGTGCAGATCTGGAGCGGTCAGCTGGATGTGTCGGACCGGCCTCTCCGTATTGAAATGTTACGCCGCCCCTTGAGGCACCACGGTTCCATATCGCCTTGTCGCCTGCGTGCCGACACTCCGCGCGGAGCAATTGATAAAACTTTATTTAAAAGGGCGGCATCGAAACAGTGTGGCCGCAAATTGTCAGACCGAATCGGCAGGAAAAGACAAGGTTATGGCGCTTCGCTGCAGCCGGAGGGAACGCGAGTGATATCGACTTTTTCATGTGAAATATGATCTCGCATCGCGCCTAGGCTGATTAGCTGATTAATGCTTATTAGGGATATAAGATGAGCTAATGAATCATCGAAAGAGGCTTACAGTTTCGTAAGCTCCTTTCGTCGAGATCAAAGCTTTAATAGTTGCTAGCTTGGGCGTTTCGCATGACGAAAAGCGCCAATCACCGCTGATGTACCACTCACAAATTTCCAGAAAAACGTTTTCGATATGCCGCAGGACTGATTGCTACAAGCCCACGAAAGTGGCTGTCTAATGACTCCTGGTAGCCTGAATGCGTCCTGAATCCGCGCTTAGGAGCGATGTCGCAACGCCTCTATGACCAGGGACAGTGCCGGTGAAATTTGACGACGATTTGCGAGATGCGGCCAAGCACCTTGATCGCCAATGGGTAGAAATCGGCTCGAGTTTCAGCGTTAGACCAACACAGGGGCGTTCCGGGCTCGCCGCCATCACCTCCGAATTGGCCGGCAGGTCAAGCGACGTGACGAGAAACCGTGAGGTGTCATACCGATAAGCCTCGCCACCAACCCACAATTGTTTTGCGCCCTGCGCGACGAGGACAATGCTCGGTTCGACCACACACACTGCAGGAGGCGCAAGGCCCTCTCGTCGAAAGAAGCTGAGGCCGGCTATTGGGGTTTCAAAGTCGCCTGTTCCTGTGGTCCGTCCGCAGATAGTTCGTGCTAGCGCCTCCTGCGGCGATCCGTCCAGAGTTGCAGTGTTATGTCTGAGTGCCATGTTTACTCCTAGGCTTCGTACAGAACTCTACCCGCCCCCCCCCAATTTTTCTACAAAAACCATAAACACTCATAGGATTGGGCAAGAAATGCAGTGGAATGCTCTACCAAATCATCGAGTGAAGCCGGAAAATGCATATTCAACGTAACGTACAAAGGAGGTTTCACATGCTTGTACAAGCCTATGGTGCTCACGCGGGTGATCAACCCCTTGAACCACTGCAAATAAATCGTCGCGAGACTGGAGCGCACGACATTCAGATCGACATCGCCTTCTGCGGTATTTGCCACTCGGACTTGCATCAAGTCCGCGGGGAGTGGGCAGGCACGCAATTTCCCTGTGTCCCTGGCCATGAAATCGTCGGTCGGATATCGGCGCTAGGCGCACATGTGTCGAGTTTCAGTGTTGGTGATCTGGTCGGGATCGGCTGCATCGTTGATAGCTGCAAGCACTGCGATGACTGCGACGTTGGCATGGAAAATTACTGCGACGGAATGGTAGGAACCTACAACTTCCCAACACCTGATGAACCTGGTTGGACGCTGGGTGGTTACTCGCAAACAATTACTGTGCACGAGCGCTATGTGCTGCGAATCCGTCATCCAGTGGAGCAATTGGCTTCTGTCGCTCCCCTGCTATGCGCGGGCATCACAACTTATTCGCCACTGCGTCATTGGAATGCTGGACCGGGCAAGAAAGTTGGTGTTGTTGGCATCGGTGGCCTTGGTCACATGGGCATCAAGCTGGCCCATGCGATGGGCGCTCATGTCGTGGCATTCACTACCTCCGAGTCCAAACGCGAAGCGGCAAAGGAGTTGGGGGCCGATGAAGTCGTGGTATCGCGTAATGCAGAGGAAATGGTCGCGCACGCTAAGAGCTTTGACTTCATCCTGAACACGGTCGCAGCCCCGCACGATCTTGATGCGTTCCTCGTACTGCTCAAGCGCGACGGCACGATGACCTTGGTAGGTGCCCCCGCGACCCCGCATCCGTCGCCTAACGTATTCAATTTGATCATGAAGCGTCGCTCCCTCGCAGGCTCGATGATCGGTGGCATTCCTGAGACACAGGAGATGCTGGATTTCTGCGCACAGCACGGCATCGTAGCCGACATTGAGATGGTTCGCGCCGACCAGATCAACGAATCCTACGAGCGCATGCTTAAGGGTGATGTCAAGTATCGCTTCGTGATCGACAACGCCACGCTGGCTGGCTAAGCGTCCGAAAGTCAAGGATGCCTGCGACCAATTGCTCAACAGAAAAGGATATCAAATGAAAAGAATTTTGCTTGCCCTAAGATTGCTTATTACCTCTCTCTCATCAATAGGAGCTGACATGTCAAATGGTGCCGATAACTTTTACAAGAGCGACAAGTTGACCGAGTTTTTCCGCAGCAATCTGAAGTAAATTAATTGCGTCGCAGTCTTGTACATGCCCCGCGCCACCGATTGCCGGTTCAGCGGTTTCTGCATCGTACTCATACTCATACTCAGCCCGATGCTTCCATTTCGCCGGCACGCTGTCAGCGTGGTATCCCGCGGCGCGGGCGCGCGACTGAAATTTTTTTTGTGTAATTAGTTCTACGCAGATTTTCGTACACATATGTATTGACGCCCAATTGACGTCGAACCTCAAGGCAATCCATTGTCCACGAATCGCGAATTGTGCATTACGCACATCCCTATTTTTCTGTGTCGTCATGATCGATAAACTTTGTTTCGTCGATGAGCGAACAACCTTGGCAACACCCTTCATCGACGGCGCTTCCAGGCGGACGGACATTGTGTCCGGACTTTTGCCACGGCGTTACCCTCAACTTAATCTGGAGAATGAAAATGAACGTGAAACATATGATTGCCACTGTTATTGCATTGGTTGCCGCTGGTTCTGCTTTTGCTGATGCGACGAGCAATACGGACGACTTCCCCAAATTCGCGTCGACCAAAGCGCGTGCAGAGGTCATCTCTGAACTGACTCAGGCCGAAGCTGATGGCAGCTTTGTTGCGACGGAAGGGGAAAAATATCCTTCCGTACTAGTAGCGTCAAACAAGACGCGTGCCGAAGTGATTCAAGAACTGCGGCAGGCTAAGGCCGACGGCAGTTATGCCCGTAGCGTAAGAAACTACTACGGTCAATAACTTGCAAGCGCGGATAGGCGATTCGGGAGCGTTGTCAGCAGTACCTAGCATCTTTAGGAGGTGCGGGTGAGAAGGAATATGGCTTGCGAACCAGCGTGGATGCTAAGGGGCAGTTAGCATCTTTGTTCTGAGCAACCACTGTATGCCTGGTGGCACAGATCCTTGGGCAAGCTCTCGGCGAAGTCAGAGATGACCAAGGAGATCCGGTACATGCTCGGTCACTGCTTGCCAAACGGTGGGGTTACCCGGTTTGATAGAGGTGCGAATCTTTATTAAACCAGCGCCTAAGCGCCAAGGAGTAACCCCATGCGTGGTGTTCCTCGGAATGTCGTCAAGCACAAGATCGGCCTGCGCAATCTTGCTGCTGAACTTGGAGACAAAGCTTTGCTTTGGGAAGAAGTTGCCGCGAATCGAACTGGCTCTAAGAAAATTGAAATGATGTCCGTGATCAGATGCAAACACTTTTTTTCAAATATTAACTGGCCCTGGCGAATAGCACCATTTACAGCTTGTCCTTTTGTTCCTGGAGCATTTCCGCCGCAAAACAGCCATCGCGGTAGCTTCCATTCAGTCGTTTGCAGGTCAGTTCGTCAATGACGTCATAAAAAAACTCCAGATGATAGCGGGGTGCGCCAAATCGCAATGGCGTTTCGCGCACCAACTTGCCGACGATTGGTTTGAATGCATCGACGCATGCCGCTATCGATCCGATCTTTTCTTTGCGATTGAATTCGCTCACGCCAATTTCCTCCGGCGTGTCGGGAACGATGGCGAATAGCTGCCGTCCGGCGCGGCACCAGCCGACATGCGGAGGAAAATCCATCACGCCAATGCCATTGCTGCCGAAATCCTCGTCGACGCCAAGTTGGAAATCGAGAGGCAGATTCTCATGTACCCACTTCAAATCTCGATACCACTGCACAATTTCATCTCTCGTTAGCGGCAGATGCGGCAATCGCCATCCATGATCGTGGAATGTATTAAAGCGCAATACTGAAATGCGCCACTTTGAAAAATATTTCACATATCGGATCAAGTGCTCGCGGCCGTGATTATGCTTGCCGATTGTTACGCCAAGATTGATGTTTAGCGGTTGCTGACTGGCGGCATCCAGTTCGGCGTTGAATTCGTGGATGCGCGACATGACCCGTTCGCAATCCTGTCCGTGAAATACCCCTTTGATTGGATAAGTGTGGGCCGGCATGAGCGTCAAATTTTCATCCAGGACGCCATGAAAGGTGATGGTGACATTGCCAAAGCCGTTTTCGATGCCGGTCCACAAATAATCTTTCCAGTTAGCGTCCAGCAGCGGGGCGCCACTGGTCCACATATCGCCCCTCTGCATGGTTTTAGTCGGTTTGCAATCGTGCTCTTGATGAAAGTCGCGGTTATGCGTATTACCGAATAGTCGCAAAAATGCACCGTTGGCACTGAAACTGTCCGAGATCATGGGAAAGACGCGATAACCTTGATTGCCAAGGTCGTCCATGATGCGTCTTCCTTCTAGCAAGTCAATTGAGCGATTGGCTGCTTCGGGTTGGTTGATGTAGAAGCAATGGGCGCACGCTTGCCGGCAGGTTTTCTTGCCGACTGTGGTATCAAGTTGTAGATAAAGGCTAATATCTTTTGCTTCGATTTGGCGGAATGGCACCTCGAACGGGATGTCGCCATGTTCGTCATAGGAAATGGGTTCGTTGCCTATTGTGTCGATCTTATTGCGAATATCCATGATCGGATTTCTCACCAATCCTCTTCCTTGAACACGGCGACCACCAATGCGCAGCTAGGAACGTGCGCAGTGGTCGATGTGGTCATTTGTCCCTGAATCACAGGAAGCGCATCGCGCCGATGGCAAAGATCATCGATTGAAAGCCCAATTTGTCGTTCGATATCCCGTAACGCATGATCTGCATCGGACGCAACCGCGTGATGTTCCACGAATACTCCGCCTCCATGATCGAATATTGCCCACCCGATGCCGGCGGCAAGCCCAATACGTGCATTGTCGCCCGCTGTGCACATTGCTTGCACTACATATAAACGGTTGCCCCAGCGAGGAATAAAATCGAGTCGGGCATTGCTTTGCGGCGCCCACGCCGGTGGGATGACGCTGGAGAGCGGGATCAGGTTGCAGTTGCCAATCCCCGCCTTCCACAAGGCGTCATCGTATGCGGACAACTCAGTCTGTCCAGTGCCGATGCTGGAAATGACGGGTATCGTTCGACTCATGCTATCGGCGCTAATCGCCAGCTGGTTCCGGAAACTCTGTTTGCAATAACTGCGTTCGTCTCTTTAAGCTTGCTTTGATAAATGGCGTGGCGCCGCAACCCAATTCATCGCCAGTATGCACTTCTGCCATCACAGGGCAGCGCGAGGTGCAATAGTATGGGTCGCGGGACAGTTCGCAATTCGGACATTCCTTGAATTTGTCGTAGGTAAATTGACGAATTCCGCCGAACGAGTTTTCCCAAATATGTTTGAATGATTTATCGCGTATGTTGCCGGCGCCGAATTTTTCATTCGAGGCGCAAATCGAGCATGGATAAAGCGAGCCATCGCTTAACAGATATGCCATCGCGACGCCGCAAAATTCACGCCCGGTCGCTTGCGCGATGCGGTGGCATTCGTCGAGGAACTTGGCTACGCACAATCCCACGGTATCGTTCATGATTTGGTCGTGACGCTTGTCGGCGATATAAAGCTGGGCGGCTTGCTCGACGATATCGGGTTTTGGCTGGTATTCGGCAAAGAATCGTCCGCGTCCAATTGGACTAAATGGTGTCGATCCGAAGAAACACAGGTTCTCACGCGCAAACGCTAAAATCGAGTGCAATTCCTCGACATTGCGATCCGCTTGCGTCGACATGATGGCGGTTGGAATATTGTTCTTGCGAAGCAAAAGTATGCGTTCGCGCAAATCTTCCCAGGTAGAGCGAATGCGCATTTCCTTGTGAAATGCCGTGCCGTCGATGCTGACGCTGACCACACATTCTTCTCGCGGCAGAACATCGATTAATTCTTGGGTGATATAGGCGCCATTTGTCGCTATCGAGATGACAAAACCCAGCGCATGCGCGTAATTGAGTATTTGTAAAAAATCAGGGTGTTGCATCGGCTCACCGCCGACCAGCACCAATGCAAAGACACCTGCTGCTTTTAACTGATCCAACGCATTGAAAATCTGAGGCGTCGATAACTCATTTTTCCTGGGCTTCCCAGCTTCAATATAACAGTGCCGGCATGACAAGTTGCACGAACGGGTGATTTCGAACCATACGATCAACGGGGCGCTCAAGTGAAATTCGTCACGTACCGGAATGGAATGCAATCTATAGGGTTCAAGCTCTTCCCGCGCCGCGCCGCGCAGCAAGCGAGAGGCGACTTCGTCATTATAAAAACCGATTTCTCCTGTGCCAAATGCTAATACGTACCCGAATTCTTCTCGTCGAATACGCACATCCGGCACGCCTCGACTAACCGGTACGGAATTAGATGGCATTGCCTACCAATACAGCGACTGGGGCAATTGTTTTAGCCGAAACATTGCCTTCAAATAAAAGATCAATGTCCAGTTTTGCGTGACCGTTTTCAGTAATGAACCGTACCAATTCTTCGCGTTGTGCATCGGAAAGATGCAATTTCAATCCTTGCTCGTGATTGCTATTTGATTTAGTCATGGCTGCTTCCTTTAGTTTTAATGGAGGGATGACAACAAATATTTAGCAAATACCTAGCAAATTCACTATATGTCGGTTTCGGGAAATAAGAACTGACAGTTTTGACAGGTAGGGATTGATCTGCTCCCTTGAAATAGTCCGGAATCTGCCTCGTCGCTTGGCTATCACCATCAATCCAATAGGAGCCCTCCAGCGAGGACGGCTACCTCGAGCGGGCATGCGAGATCGCGCCGACCAACAGAGCGTGCGAAGTCTTTTCCCAGTGGTTGCGCCGCTCCAGCACGCCTTCGGGATCGACCAGGATATCAGCGAAGTTCTGCACGTCGCACACTTCGTGCGCGCCGCGTCGGACTTCCAGCAGTGGATTGTATGTAGCCGATTTGAGATCAGTCGGGTTGAACAGCAGGATAGGACGGCTAGGCAGCTTTCATTCTAAAGAAGGAGCTGCGCTCAAGAAGCGTTTAAGCATTGTGAAACAGGCGCTCGATCGGGTACCAATCCGAGCCGTTGCGCGGATCGAGCCAGCCCCCACGGCAGCGACTATCAATTCACATTACGTTTCCTTGCCCTCCCGCGCCAAAGGATGCCAGGAATCCTCCGCCAGCTCCGCAGCAAGGAAATCGAGCAAGGTCCTGACAGCTGGAATCATCCCGCGCCGTGACGGAAATACGGCGTGGATGATGCCCGAGCGCGCGCTTAATTGCGGCAGCAGCCTGATCAGCGTACCGGTTTCCATTTCTTCCATCACCGCTAGCGCAGGCATATAGGCGACGCCTATGCCTTGCAATGCAGCGGCGCGTAGCGTGAGCAGGTCGTCGGTATGCAGGCGCGGCGTATGCACGAGTTCTTCGGAATTGCCATCCTTGTCTTGAGAACGCCAGGTGACCTTGTCGCCGGCATAGCCCATGGCGACGATAGGCATTTTTGCCAGGTCCGCCAGTTGCGCAGGCATGCCATACCGGAGCACCAGCTTGGGGCTGGCGACCAGGATCATTTTCGATGGGCCGAAGGCGCGCATGGCGAGCTCCGAATCTTCCAGCGGCGGCACCCTGACACGAATGGCGATGTCGATTCCTTCGTCGACGACATCGACGCGGCGATTGGTGGCGTCGAGCGCGATGCGTACCTGCGGTTCGGCAGCCAGGAACTTGGCGAGGATGTCGGCCAGGCCGCCCTGAAGCAAGCCGACCGGGCAGCTCATGCGTATTAATCCCTGCGGCGACGATAGCGTCTGGTGCACGGCGTCTTTTGCCGACTGCGCTTCCGCGATCAAGGCTACGCAATGGCCATAAAAAGTCTTGCCGATCTCGGTCAGGGAAAGCTTGCGCGTGGTGCGGTTGAGCAAGCGCACCCCCAGCTCCGCTTCCAGCGCGCTGACGCGCCGGCTCAGCTTGGAGGTCTGCATGCCGAGCGCCTCGGCTGCGGCGGAATAGCTGCCGGCATCGACGACTTTAGCGAAAAAGACAAGGTTATTCAGGTCATTGATCGGTGTCATACCCACCCCATTGGTTGATGCCATTTATTTTTCTATTTTCGACAAATATCCATTCTATTTCAACCCATTAATCCCGGTTTGTTGCTGGACTATGATGGCTTCATCAACTCGCAAGGCAAGGTGCAACGGCACTTGGCAATAAGAGCACACCTACTTGGCGATTCTTGGAGAGCAACATGCTGCAAATTCGAAATCTGGATTCACTCGCCGGCAGCGACTTCACCTGGCTGAAGGCCAAACACCATTTCGCGCTGCACGGGTACGACAATGCGGCTCACGAGCCGTTGGGGAGCCTGGTGGTCTTGAACGACGACGAAGTCGCGCCCGGCACAGGATTTCCCATGCATGGCCATCGCGACATGGAAATCGTGACCTATGTCAGGGAGGGTCTGCTCGAACACACAGACACGACCGGCGGACGCGGCCAGATTGCCGCGGGCAATGTCCAGGCATTTTCCGCGGGCAGCGGCATCCGCCACTCGGAAACCAATCCCGGCAGCGGGCCGCTGAAGCTTTTCCAGATCTGGCTGCGTCCGCGCCGCCTCGGCATCGCGCCGCGCTGGTCGACCAAACCGTTTCCCAAGGCCGAACGGGCCAATCGCTGGGTAGTGCTGGCGAGCGGCCTGCCCGGCGACAAGGACGCGATTGCTATCGAAGCGGACGCACGCGTGCTTGGCGCGACGCTCACACGCGGCCAGTCCATCGGGTATGAAATCGGCGCTTCCCGCTACGGCTACCTGGTGGTCGCGCGCGGCGCGGTTTCGGTCAACGGATTGCGCCTCGATGCACGCGACGGCATCGCGGCCAAGGATGTTTCAAAGATCGTCGTCGCAGCAATCGACGATGCGGAAGTTGTTCTTGTCGATGCAGCTTGATTTTTCCATTTTTTATTTTTAATTTTCTTCAAGGAGCACATCGTGTCCACACCTAACAAATACCTGCCTTTGATTGGCCGTATCCTCATCGGCGCCCCCTTCATCATGAGCGGCCTCGGAAAACTGACTTCCTATGGCGCTACCGTCGGCTACATCGCCAGCGTCGGCTTGCCGCTGGCAGGATTGGGTGCGGCCATCGCGGTGCTGATGGAAGCCGGCGGCGGCGCCCTGCTCCTGCTGGGATACCGCACGCGCCTGGTTGCCCCCTTGATGGCCTTGTTCACGCTGGCGACAGCGATTTTCTTCCACCACAATTTTGCGGATCAGAACCAGATGATCCACTTCCTCAAGAACATCATGCTGGTGGGAGGCTTGCTCAACATCGCCTACTTCGGCGCCGGCCCGGTCAGTCTCGACAGCGCGGCGGGCAGGCAAGCCTTGGGGCCGCAGGGGAAACACGCCTGACAACTGCGCAACCGGACTACGGACCTGTTCAACGCGGGCCCGCAAATACGAAGGGACATGGATCATGCTCTGATCCGTGTCCATGATTTTTTTGCCAGATATGCTTGCCTGCTCCCCCCAGCATAGAGAATTTTTGCCGGCCAGGAGTGAAACGCAGGGAGGCACCTGTCTTGTCACCTCGCCGGCTTACCCTAGCAATGCCGCGCCTACAAAGGACTCGACAGACTATGTTGTCCGTTCTGACTGACAATTTAAAAATCGAGGTTGCCCCGACAGACTTTATTGTTCGCTTTCAGTTGAAAATATCGATATGCATAGTAACAACGGTTTCCTACCGGACGGGTTCATGTCTGTAATCGCGCCGGCCATACATCCGGCATTCTGCAGCCAGCGCCAACAGGTTAGGATCTCGTTCCCGGTTCTTCGGCAGCAGCAGAGTAATCTGTTGTCGAGACGCATATTTTTCTTGAAGCGGCATTAACTCAATGCGAGGACTGAATTCGCCGACACGTCCAGGCAGCAGGCTGTATCCGATTCCTCCGCTAATCAGGTTAATCAACGAAAAAATGTCTTGCACCCGCATGGCAATATCCGGAAGAAAACCCGCTAGTTCAAAGCAATGCTGAAAGTCTTTGGTAGTTGCAAAGCCGTCACTCAGCGTGACAAATTTTTCTGCGCGAAAATCCTGGAGGTCAATGTGCTTGTTGCCGGCATATGGAGAACCGGTCGGGGCCGCCAAAAAAATATCGTCATAAAATAGCGGCACAGAAATCAGTCCGGTATTTTCATTGTCTCCATGCAGGCCGATGACAATGGCGTCAAGCTGCCCATCCACCAGGCTTTTCAGCAACTCCCGATTTGAGCCCATGGTCAGGTCGATATCGAGTTCAGGCTTGCGTAACTTCAGCCCGATCACCAGTTGCGGGATGCACCTCAACGTTAAGGAATAGAGAGTGCCTATCTTGAGCCTGGGGGCATTAAATCCGCCTGCATCACGTACCTTGCGCACACCTTCCTCGCACTCATTGATTACCCGCTTCGCGTATTCGGCGAACGTATAGGCTGTCTGGAGAGGAATCAGGTTGCGTCCTTCGTGCTTGAAAAGCGGACAGCCCAGCGCCTCTTCAAGCGAATGCAAGGAACGGTGTACGCTCACCGTGCTTTGCCCAAGGCTTTCCGATACCCGCGCCATATTGTTAAGCGTCATGAAGGCCAGAAAGACTTCCATTTTTTTCAACGTGATTGCATCGTCAATTGCCACTTTACCTCCGGAAAATCATTCGAATACAAAATTGCAATTCACGTAGTAGTCTGCCACAAACGCATCAGCATAAAGCATGCAGTGGATATCCCCGCCATCCCCAGCCGCGCATACAGCGGACCGGTTTCGATCCATGCGCCGGATCATTTGCAAAGGCAGTTTGCACCGGCCGGCCCAAATCGCGTGTGGCGCCGGCATGCCCTGTATCCGGATCCGTACCCGACACGGCATCTTTGGCGGCATCGTCAACAGCCGGCAGGCGTCAAGGGAACCGGCGGCGATTCGTAGCGTATTACGCCAAATTCATTAACCTTACAGTAATGAACTATGCATAAGGTTGATTGAAGATGGTTTTTTAAAATTCTATTGTGGCTCCGTGACGATCGATTTCCGGAGTAACGATGCAAGCCAGACCTCAACTTGACGCGCAATGGAGCAAACGCCGGACGGAAAAAAACCGCCGCCTGGATCTTGTCCGCCACATGGCCCATGGCGCGGTACTGCCTACCGGTGATATCGTCGCCGTGCTGGAAGCGCTGATCGCGCCTGGCGACCGTGTCGTACTTGAAGGCAATAACCAGAAGCAGGCCGATTTTCTGTCCCGTTCGCTGGCGCAGGTCAATCCTGCCAAGGTGAACCAGCTGCACCTGATCATGCCGAGCGTCAGCCGGCCTGAGCATCTCGACCTGTTTGAGCGCGGCATCGCCCGCAAGCTCGATTTTGCGTATGCCGGCGCCCAAAGCCTGCGTATTTCCCAGTTTCTGAAAGACGGCCTGCTGGAAGTCGGTGCGATTCACACCTACATCGAACTGTATGCCCGGCTTTACGTCGACCTGACGCCGAACGTGGTGCTGGTGGCCGGTTTCAAGGCAGATCGCCAAGGTAACCTGTATACCGGCTCCAGCACCGAAGATACGCCGGCGCTGGTGGAGGCTGCGGCTTTCCGCGACGGTATCGTGATTGCCCAGGTCAATGAGATCGTTGACGATCCGGCCGATCTGCCGCGGGTAGACATTCCCGGCTCGTGGATCGACTTTGTGGTGCAGGCCGACAAGCCGTTTTTCCTTGAACCGCTGTTTACCCGCGATCCACGGCTGATCAAGCCGGTACATGTGCTGATGGCGATGATGGCGATCCGTGGCGTGTACGAACGCCATCAGGTGCAGTCGCTCAATCACGGCATCGGCTTCAATACCGCGGCGATAGAACTTATCCTGCCGACCTATGGCGAAAAGCTGGGGCTCAAGGGCAAGATCTGCAAGAACTGGACGCTCAATCCGCATCCGACATTGATTCCGGCAATCGAGACCGGCTGGGTCGAAAGCGTCCACTGTTTCGGCGGCGAACTGGGTATGGAGAATTACGTTGCCGCACGCCCCGATGTGTTCTTCACCGGCAAAGACGGCTCCATGCGTTCCAATCGCGCTTTTTGCCAATTGGCGGGGCAGTACGCGGTTGACCTGTTCATCGGATCCACGTTGCAAATGGACGGGCTCGGCAATTCATCCACGGTGACGCGCGGGCGCCTGGCAGGTTTTGGCGGCGCGCCCAATATGGGACACGATCCGCGCGGACGCCGTCACGCCAGTCCAGCCTGGCTTGACTTGATCGAGACCGACGATCCGCTGGCGCGCGGCAAAAAACTGGTGGTGCAGATGGTGGAAACCTTTCAAGGCGGTGGCCAGCCGACCATCGTCGAAACCCTCGACGCAGTGGAGGTCGGGCGCGAATCCGGCATGCCCATCGCTCCGGTGATGATTTATGGCGATGACGTGACGCATGTCCTTACCGAGGAAGGCATTGCCTATCTCTACAAAGCGCGCTCGTTGGAGGAGCGCAAAGCCATGCTGGCTGCCGTCGCGGGCGTCACGCCAATCGGCATGACCCATGATCCGGTGAACACCGCGCACTTGCGGCAAGAAGGCCTGATTGCACTGCCCGAGGACATGGGCGTCAATCGCAGCGAAGCGACCCGTTCGCTGCTGGCAGCCAAGAGTGTCGCCGACCTGGTGACCTGGTCCGATGGCCTGTATGAGCCGCCTGCCAAGTTCCGGAGCTGGTGATGGCAGCCGTTCTTGAGCAACGCCAACCGCTTGCGTCCGCCGCATTCGCCGGCTATCTGGCCGATGTCGTCGTGGCAGCACTGATCGATGAGGTCACGCTGACGCCCAAGCCGGGCCTGGTCGATATGCGCGGTCGCGGCGCTCATCGGGATTTGAGCTGGGATTTGATGTGTCATTCGGCCTGGGCCTTGCATCCGACTTTCCATGCCATGGCGGTTGCCGGGCAACACATCGCCGATCCGCAGCAATTGCGCGAACAGATCGGACTCATCGGCCGCCAGGGTGAAGCCGCCATGATGGCCGCCACCGGCGGCATCAACACCCACCGCGGCGCGATCTGGGCGCTCGGTTTGCTGGTCACGGCTGCAGCGCAAGACCGCAACGCATCGACTCCGGCAGCGGTGGCTGCGCGCGCCGCCGCACTGGCATGCCGTCACGACCGCCTTGCGCCAGCCATGACCGGCAACAAAGGCGAGCTCGCCTGCCAGCAATACAGCGTCGGCGGAGCACGGGCACAGGCGCGAGCTGGATTCCCGCATGTAATCTGGGTCGCGCTCCCTTGGCTGGAATACTGCCGCACCCGCGGCGACGATGAAAATGACGCGCGGCTCAACGCGCTGCTTGCGGTGATCGCCAATCTCGATGACACCTGCGTCCTGTCGCGAGGCGGCCAGGCGGCATTGACGGCTGTGCAATCCGGCGCACTGCGAGTGCTCATCGCCGGCGGTGCCGCTAGCAGCCATGGCAGGAGCGCATTGCAACAATTCGAACAGGAGCTGCTGGCGCTGCACGTCTCACCGGGCGGCGCCGCGGATCTGCTGGCTGCGGCGTTGTTCCTGGACAGGATCAAGACTTGAATCGAAGGAGGGAAACCATGGAAAAGATTTTCTATGAATATCCGGCGGGTTCGCCTGCCAAAGCACGCGTGTTGACCGGCGTGGTCGGCTCCGGCGATCTGGAAGTATTGCTTGAGCCGCATGCCGCCGGCGTCACCAGCATCGCCATCAACACCTCGGTCGATGGCATGCGCCACGTGTGGGAAGCGCTGTTGACGCGCATCTTTGCCGCGCCGTCGCTGCCGGCCGCAAAAATCGAGATCAATGATTTCGGCGCAACGCCGGGCGTGGTGCGCATGCGGATCGAGCAGGCGTTCGAAGAATTGCAGTATGCAAGCACAAAGTAAGGAAGCCATGAATACCGAACAACTGCTGCAACGCGACAGCTTTATCGAACTCAATGCGCGCAGCCGGGCCGGTGCCTTGCTCGACGCCGGGTCCATGCGCGAACTGATCGGCCCCTTCGACCGCGTGACATCACCCTGGCTGGCGCAGCAGGGCGTGATCACGCAATCGGACGACGGCGTGGTCGTCGCCAAGGGCACATGCGACGGCCAGCCGGCCGTGATCCTTGCCATCGAAGGCGCATTTCAAGGCGGCAGCCTGGGAGAGGTCGGCGGCGCCAAGATTGCCGGCGCGCTGGAGCTGGCGGCGCAAGACAATCGCAACGGCATTCCAACCCGGGCGATCATCTTGTTTGAAACCGGCGGCGTGCGGCTGCAGGAAGCCAATCTAGGATTAGCTGCGATTGCCGAGATCCATTCTGCCATCGTCGACCTGCGCCGCTACCAGCCGGTGATCGGCATTATCGCCGGCACTGTGGGCTGTTTTGGCGGGATGTCGATCGCGGCGGCCCTGTGCAGCTATCTGATCGTGACCCGCGAAGCGCGGCTCGGCTTGAACGGTCCGGCGGTGATTGAACAGGAAGCCGGCATCGCCGAATACGATTCGCGCGACAAGCCGTTCATCTGGAGCTTTACCGGCGGCGAGCAGCGTTACCGCTGCGGACTGGCTGATGCTTACGTCGAGGACGACGCCGCTCAGATCAGAAGCGTGGTCCGCGACCTGCTCCAGCGCGGCTTGCCTGGACAGCACCGCAGCGATATGGCCCAGGGTTTTCTGGAGCGCCTGGCCGAAGTGGACGCCAGCGTACAGGCAACGCCTGAACTGGTTCGCGCGATTTATCAGAAAGGATTCGCATCATGAGCATAACCATGAATTCAGCTGATCAGCAAAGCCGTGGCGCGGCCTGGTTCTCCAGGCTGACCGGTGGAGCCGCGCCGGCTGCCGGATATCCCGCTTCGGTGCTGGTAGCCGACGCCGACCTTGCCGGAAAAATGGCGCGCTACATTGCAGTGGCGCCGGATCCAGGCAACCGCTTCCCGCGCGTCCGCAACGGCGAGGTCGGCCTGGTAGAAGGCTGGCAGCTTGCGCGCGCGGTACAAGAGCTGGTGGCCGCCGACCGCGACAGCAAAACCAAGACGCCGATCGTCGCGGTGATCGATGTCACCAGCCAGGCTTATGGCCGGCGCGAGGAAGGTTTTGGCATCCACCTGGCGCTGGCCGGCGCCGCCGGCGCCTATGCAGAGGCGCGGCTGGCGGGCCATCCCGTGATCGGGCTGATCGTCGGCAAAGCCATGTCCGGCGCTTTCCTTGCCCACGGCTACCAGGCCAACCGCCTGATAGCAATCAGCGATCCTGGGGTCATGGTGCATGCAATGGGAAAGGCGTCCGCGGCGCGTATCACGATGCGTTCGGTCGAGGCGCTGGAATCCCTTGCTTCGACTGTGCCGCCGATGGCCTACGACATTGAAAGTTATGCATCGCTGGGCCTGTTATGGCGATGCCTGCAAGTGGCGCACCCGGATGCGCCATCCGCCGCCGACATCGATACCGTAGAAAGCAGCCTGCAAGCCGCGCTCGCAGACATCCTGGCAGACAGCAGCCGCGGCCTGGGTAATCGGCTGGGGGCAGAACACCGTCGCGCGTCAAGCAGGGTACGGGACATGCTGCGCGTCCAATGGAGCGCCAGCCAACCCTAACCCAGGAAGGAGCAGTCATTATTTTTCTGTAGTGCATAAAAACAAAATCTGACAAGCCGCTGATGTCATCAATATAGGAGACAAAACCATGATTATTTACGGAACCGCCTTACTCGCCTGCTGCCACCTGCTAGGGATTTTCCTTGGCGACCTTCTCGGCCAGCTGATCGGCGTCAAGACCAACGTCGGCGGTGTCGGCATCGCCATGCTGCTATTGATTTTCGCCCGCCTGTACATGCAGCCGAGAGGATTCTTGCCCAAACCGACCGAAGCAGGCGTCGGCTTCTGGGCTGCGATGTATATCCCGGTGGTGGTTGCCATGGCGGCCCAGCAGGACGTGGTTGCGGCGCTGCGCGGCGGACCTGTGGCGTTGCTGTCGGCATTGGGGGCGGTTGCCGTCTGCGCCTGCTGCATCGCGTTGATCAATCGCACGGAAAGCCAGGCTGAGATTGACGCAGCCGTGGCCGATCTTGCGCCTTTGGCCGAGTAGGAGACATCATGTCAGAAATATTTCAAAAAGCGGTTCATCAGAATGGACTTGTCACCGCCTTTGCTGTGATCGGGATCATTATCTTGCTGTCGGGAGTCATCTCGCGCAAACTCACCTTCGGCCGCGTCCATGGCTCCGCAATCGCCATCGTGATCGGCCTGGCGCTGGCATATTGGGGCGGCATAGTGAGCGGCGGGACCAAGGGACTGGCCGACGTTTCGCTGTTCAGCGGGATTGGCCTGATGGGTGGCGCCATGCTGCGCGATTTTGCCATCGTCGCCACTGCTTTCGAGGTGCAAGCGACCGAGGCGCGCAAAGCTGGACTGATCGGCGTCGTATCGTTGCTGCTGGGGACGGTATTGCCGTTCATTGTCGGCGCCAGCATCGCCCGGGCCTTTGGCTATTCCGATGCGGTCAGCATGACCACCATCGGCGCCGGCGCGATCACCTATATCGTCGGCCCGGTCACCGGCGCAGCGATTGGCGCCAGCTCCGATGTGATGGCGCTGAGCATCGCCACCGGCCTGGTAAAGGCGATTATCGTCATGGTCGGCACTCCCATCGCGGCGCGCTTTCTCGGCCTGAAAACACCTCGCTCCGCAATGGTGTTCGGTGGTCTCGCGGGCACCGTCAGCGGCGTTTCGGCCGGCCTCGCCGCGACCGACCGCAAACTGGTGCCGTACGGCGCATTGGTGGCGACATTCCATACCGGTATCGGTTGCCTGCTAGGGCCATCCCTGCTCTTCTTTGCCACGAAAGCAATCGTGGGTTGATCATGGAAGCCGTATCGCTCAAGACACCAGAGGACGAAACCCTGGGCACATCCACGCCTGAGAGCGCCGGCGCAGGCATTCTTTGCCCGCACGACTTGCTCTGGATCAAAGACACCAGAGCACTGACGACGGTCACGCCGCTTCCGCCTTGGGCGGGCGCTGGGCAATTCTTGCGCGCCCCGGTCGTCGTGCGGCGCGAGAAAGTAGGCGATCCCTGTTTGGTCCCCGTTGGTCTGCGCGGCGAGACGCGGAGCGAGCGCTGTGCCGGTTACCTGGAGCGCGCTGCAGTGGCGCGTTGCATCAAACCGGAGATGCTGACTGGCTGCGCATCGGCTTACATCGAAGAGCATCGAGGCCGGCTGCCGGCTTTCGAAGCACTTGCGGTCCTGGCGCCGTCGCTTGATGCAACCGGCTTGGCCTGGGGGCCAACCGGCGGCGTCGGGTTTCAGCTCGCATCGCGGCTGCCGGTGGTCCGTGAAGACAGCGATCTCGATATCCTGCTGCGCGCGCGCGCACCTCTCAGTGCTGCGCAGATGCTGGCGCTCAGGATGATATCGTCATCTCGAATATGCCGTATTGATATGCAGATAGACACCGGCAATGGTGCATTTTCATTTTCCGAATGGGCCAGCATCAATGCGCAATGGGCCAACCGCCAAAACGGGCGAGTGCTGCTAAAAACTGACGCCGGCCCGGTTTTGACTGCCGATCCGTGGCGCCAGAACAACTGGCAAAACGCAGAAAGCGTGAAGGCGCCATGATCCTGTTTACCTTTCCAGGCCAAGGCGCGCAGCGGCCAGGCATGCTGCACTCGCTTCCGGACCATCCCGCGGTTACGCGTACGCTCGAGCAGACCTGCGACGCACTCCACGATGACCCTTTCACTCTGGATACCGCCAAAGCACTGGAATCCACTGTTGCCGTGCAACTGTGCCTGCTGATAGCTGGCGTCGCCATGGCCAGGTTCTTCCTGGCACACAATGCCGGCCCGCATATGGTTGCAGGCCTGTCCATAGGAGCCTACCCGGCCGCGGTGATCGCCGGCGCCCTTGGGTATTCCGATGCGGTACGGCTGGTGGCGCAGCGAGGGAAACTGATGGAGAGTGCGTATCCGCGCGGTTACGGCATGACAGCTATAGTCGGCCTCGACCGCTATCAGCTGGAACCGCTGATAGCACGCATTCATACTCCTGCCGCACCGGTCTACCTGGCCAACTTGAACGCGGACAGGCAACTGGTGATTGCCGGGGCTGACGACGCGATGCTCCTGGTCATGCGACTCGCGCTTGGACATGGCGCGGTCAAGGTGGAACGCCTGGCTGTCGGCGTGCCGTCCCATTGCGAACTGTTCGATGCGGCGGCAGTGGAAATGAGAGCGGCTTTTTCGAGAGTGGCAATACAGCGTCCGCAGTTGACTTACCTGAGCAGCAGCATCGCACGCGCTGTTTTCGAACCGAGGAGCATTCGCGATGACCTCGCCAATAATATGGCGCGACAGGTGCATTGGTTTGATACCGCTCGTCTTGCCTGGGAACGCGGTGCACGCCTGGCGCTGGAAATGCCGAGCGGTTCGGTATTGACCAATCTGACAGCGTCGATATTCACCGATGGCCAGGCGCTCTGCTGCGACAACAACCGAATCGATACGCTGCTCGCTTTGCTATCACGCGAGCAGGCGCAACTATGAGAGTTTCGTAATTCATGACATCGCCACAGATTCGGAGAAAGACAGAGTCATGTGGAGTAGGAGTCACCTGGGGTCGGAGTCATGTGGGGTCAGAGTCAACTTTCGCAGAGCTTCATCGCGAAACTTGACTCTGACCCCACATGACGGATTCGGAGAAAGACAGGGCGCACCAGGTGGTTTTGTTCTTGTTAGCGATGAGGCAGCTACTCCGTGGCCCGCTAAGTGGGGTCAGAGTGAAGTTTCTGCAAAAAGCGCGCAGAAAGTTCACTCTGACCCCAGTTAGCTGCGTTTGTTAAGCGCGTCCGGGCAAGGGCATTGTCATGTTTTATGAAAATCTCAACAAATCATTAATCACATCATATTGGAATACAAAACCATGGCAGACATAGAGACCTTCAAGCAAGAAGACCGGATTTTCGAGCCGGCGGCCAGCTTCGTGAAGACGGCAGCGATTTCCGGCATGGACGCCTACCGCGCCCTGGTTGCCGAAGCCGAACAGGATTACGAAGGATTCTGGGGCCGCCTGGCCCGCGAGAACCTGCAATGGCACAAGCCCTTCACCAAGGTGCTGGACGAATCCGATGCGCCGTTCTACAAATGGTTCGACGACGGCAAGCTGAACGTCTCCTACAACTGCCTCGACGTGCATTTGCAGAATGGCAATGCCGACAAGGTCGCGGTCATCTTTGAAACCGACAGCGGCGATGTCAGCAAGATCACCTACCGCGAGCTGCACAAGAAAGTCTGCCAGTTCGCCAATGGCTTGAAATCGCTGGGCATCAAGAAGGGCGACCGCGTCGTCATCTATATGCCGATGTCGGTTGAAGGCGTGGTCGCGATGCAGGCTTGCGCCCGTATCGGCGCCACCCATTCGGTGGTGTTCGGCGGCTTTTCCGCCAAGTCGCTGCAGGAACGCATCATCGACGCCGGCGCCGTCGCCGTGCTGACCGCCGATGAGCAAGCGCGCGGCGGCAAGCGCCTGCCGCTCAAGTCCATCGTCGACGAAGCGCTGGCGCTGGGCGGCTGCGACAGCATCAAGAACGTGGTGGTCTACAAGCGCACCGGCGGCGACATCAATTTCGTGGCGGGCCGCGATCTCTGGCTGCATGAACTGGTCGCGGCGCAGGCCGACACCTGCGAACCGGAATGGGTCGATGCCGAGCATCCGCTGTTCATCTTGTACACCTCCGGCTCCACCGGCACGCCGAAGGGCGTGCAGCACGCATCCGGCGGCTACCTGCTGTGGGCGGCGCTGACCATGAAATGGGTGTTCGACATCAAGCCGGACGATGTCTACTGGTGCACCGCCGACATCGGCTGGATCACCGGCCACACCTACATCGCCTACGGCCCGACCGCGGTCGGCGCCACCCAGATCATTTTCGAAGGCGTGCCGACCTTCCCCAACGCCGGCCGTTTCTGGGATATGGTGCAAAGGCACAAGGCCACCATTTTCTACACTGCGCCGACGGCGATCCGTTCCTTGATCAAGGCCGCCGACGCCGACCCGAACATCCATCCTTCCAGATACGACCTGTCGTCGCTGCGCCTGCTGGGCACGGTCGGCGAGCCGATCAATCCGGAAGCCTGGATGTGGTACCACAAGAACATCGGCCGCGAGCGCTGCCCGATTGTCGATACCTTCTGGCAAACCGAAACCGGCGGCCACATGATCTCGCCGCTGCCGGGCGCCACGCCGCTGGTGCCGGGTTCCTGCACCTTGCCGCTGCCGGGCATCCAGGCGGTGATCGTCGACGAAGCCGGGCATGAACTGCCGGACGGCAACGGCGGCATCCTGGTCGTCAAGCGCCCGTGGCCGTCGATGATCCGCGCCATCTGGAACAATCCCGAGCGTTTCAAGAGCGCCTACTTCCCGCCTGAGTTCGGCGGCAAGCTCTACCTCGCCGGCGACGGCGCGATCCGCAACAAGGACACCGGCTATTTCACCATCACCGGCCGCATCGACGACGTGCTGAACGTCTCCGGCCACCGCATGGGCACCATGGAAATCGAATCGGCGCTGGTGGCCAATCCGATGGTGGCCGAAGCCGCCGTGGTGGGCAAGCCGGATGAAACCACCGGCGAAGCGATCTGCGCTTTTGTGGTCCTCAAACGTAGCCGTCCGACCGGAGAAGAAGCCAAGCAGATCGCCAAGGAACTGCGCGACTGGGTCGCCAAGGAAATCGGCCCGATCGCCAAGCCGCGCGAAATCCGCTTCGGCGACAATCTGCCGAAAACCCGTTCCGGCAAGATCATGCGGCGTTTGCTGCGGGTGCTGGCAAAAGGCGAGGAAATCACCCAGGATGTTTCCACTTTGGAAAATCCGGCGATCCTGGAACAGCTCAAGCAGCCGGTTTAATCAATGAAATGAAGACATGCCCTGCATGGAAGCAGCAGGGAATTGTCATCGCCCGAGAATTGAATCTCACTTTACGGAAATATCATGCGTCTCATACTCTTAGGACCACCCGGCGCCGGAAAAGGCACACAAGCCAATTTTATTAAGGAACGTTTCAATATCCCGCATATCTCCACCGGAGACATGCTGCGGGCTGCAGTAAAAGACAAGACGCCTCTGGGGACGGAAGTGAAAAAGATAATGGATGCGGGCGGCCTGGTATCCGATGAAATCATTATTCGTCTTGTTAAAGATCGCTTGAAGCAAGCCGATTGCGCCAACGGTTATCTGTTCGATGGTTTTCCGCGCACGCTTCCACAGGCGGAGATGATGAAGGAAGCCGGCATCGCAATTGATTTCGTGCTGGAGATCGATGTGCCGGATGAGGTCATTCTGGAACGCATGAGCGGGCGCCGGGTTCACTCGCCATCCGGTCGCACCTATCATGTGAAATTCAATCCGCCAAAGGTCGAAGGAACGGACGATATCACCGGCGAGGACCTGATTCTGCGCGAGGACGATAGAGAAGATACGGTTAAAAAACGTTTAAAGATTTATCACGGTCAAACGAAAACGCTTATTGCCTATTACGCTCAATGGGCCCAATCCGGACAATCCGGGGCCGCAAAATATCGAAAGATAAATGGTATCGGCCCAGTAGACGCCATTCGAGACAATGCATTTTCTGTCATGGCGCCGGATTGACGTATCACTGACTATGACCAGTACGACGAATTCCTTCGAGTCCTCGTTTTCAAGGAATGACATGGCATTGATGTCTTTCAGGTGAGAGCCGGCGTCGACCGAACCGTGAGCACTAATTACAAACAGGTAGAAAATTCATGCCGGCTTGGCGTCAGCACAAGCCAGCATGGCGTCGCCAATCATGCGATCACCTTGGGCCTTGAGCGTCTCGCCGGCGCCGCGGATGTCACGCACTTCCTTGTTCTGGCTCAGTTTTGACTTGCCGACAAGACGCGTGATTTCAATCTCCAGGCCCACGATGGCCTTGAGCATCGTGTCAATGTACTCCTGGGGGCTGTCCGTCATCTTCCACGGCGCCGGCTGTGACGCTTCATGGGTTCGGGTCAGGCGGGCAACCAGGCCGCGCACGAAGCGCTCATCGTCGCGGATGGTGATGCGTCCGTAGGCATGGGCCACCACGTAATTCCAGGTGGGTACCTGCTTGTGGAACTCATGTTTGGACGGATACCAAGTGGGCGAAACATACGCATCGGCGACCCGAAACACCACCAGTACCTCGTCGCCGTCGGATACGTCCTTCCATACCGGATTGGCGCGCGCCACATGGGCATTCAATACGCCCATACCGCCCCGCTGGGGATCGAGTTCAAAAGGAATATGGTTGGCATCCAGTCCACTCGCGCCATGCGTGAACAGTATTCCAAAGGGATGTTGCTTGATGAGGTCATGCAGCACTTCTATGCGAGGCTCATCGAAATGGGTGGGTACATACATGTCAGTTCTCCCGGTTTTAACCCTGATTGAAACGCTCATGCCTTTGCAGGCAGTAATGGCTGGTTATCCAACCTGGATTATGGCTATTTTCTGGATTACTATATAGATCCACAATTGATCAATTCCAGCAGGCCAGAATCGTATGCCGCGACGTCCCCAAGCTGTTGATTTGCCGCCCATCAGCGGCTTGGACCGGACAAGCGGCCATCTTGGCCGCCAATTGACGCACGCTCTGCGCGAGGCAATACGCACCGGCAACTTGAAACCTGGCGATCTTCTTCCTTCGACCCGCCAGCTAGCCGCCGCGCTCGATATTGCTCGCGGCACCGTCATGGAAGCGTATGAACAACTGATCGCCGAGGGATTTCTCGATGCACAACCAAGGGCGGGCACGCGAGTCGCTTCCGCGCTGGCCCAATCGCGGCCAGCTGCCAGCGGTTCGCAAAAGCCGGCGGCAAGCACGACGCCCACTTCACTTCCGGCGCCTGCAGCCGCCTTCGCCAAAGTCGCGGAGCAATTTAAGCCGCTCCCGCCGGTGCCCTTTGCCGTTTCCGTTCCCATCGGCCCGGCAGCACCCGATGCAGCGTGGCGACGGCTCGGCAACCGCATCCGCGCCCAAGGACCAGGCGCGCCCTCAGGCTATGACGATCCTCAGGGTGTCAAGGCCCTGCGGGAAGCCGTGGCAGAGTATGTGCGGAGGTCGCGCTCGGTACAGTGCCGTGCTGAACAAGTCATCATCACGGCGGGAACCCAGCAAGGGTTGTACCTTGCCTGCCAGGTGCTGCTGGGCGCCACCGACATCGCGTGGGTGGAAGACCCCGCCTATCGGGGCATTACGGGAATTCTCGAAAGCACAGGGCGGCAGGATCGCATGGTGCGCGTTCCAGTTGACGATGCCGGCATCGACGTTGACGCCGGCATGGCAATGGCAAAGGATGCGCGTGCTGCATTCGTCACCCCTTCGCACCAATATCCGCTGGGAATGCCGATGAGCATGGGGCGCAGGAATGCATTGCTGGCTTGGGCAAGGAAGAGCGGCGCGTGGATCGTAGAGGACGACTACGACAGTGAACTGCGCTATGCCGGCCATCCGTTTCCGTCACTGCAGGGGCTTGCGCCGGATCGCGTCGTCTACCTGGGCACCTTCAGCAAGATCCTGTTTCCGTCGCTGCGCCTTGGCTACGCCATCGTTCCCGAAGCTTTGGTGCCCGCCTTCTGCGGTGCGCGTGTGCTGATGGACCGGCATACGCCAAGCGCCGACCAGCACGTCCTCGCCGCGTTCATCACCGAAGGTCATCTGGACCGGCATATCCGACGCATCCGCGGCGTATACGCTGAGCGCCGAAGCCAGCTGGCAGGCATGCTCGAGCGATGGATTCCGAAGGATCATGGATGGCTGCAGCCAAGCGATCAGGGCATGCACCTGGTACTCTGGCTAGCGCGCGGCATCGATGACGTCCTGCTGGCGTCGCGCGCCGTTGAGGCTGGAGTCGCCGTGCGTGCAGTGTCCCCAATGTATTCGGAGGGCAATGGCCGCCCAGGGCTCGTCCTGGGTTTGGGCGGATACAGCAACGAGCAGATGGAGACAGCAGTGCGGATCCTTGCTGCAATCATTGTGTCGATGAGAAAGACCACGCCGTGCATATCGCCATCAGCTCTTGCAGCGCGTATTTCCTGAATTGCTCGTGCAATTTTTGAGCTTCACGAATTGGAAAATGACGATGCAAGAAAGAAAAAGCTTGATCCAGATGTTTTCTTCTTTCTTTGACACCGACGAAGACCTCCTTTGCGGAACGGGACAGAGAGAGGAACCAAGCAATGCGCATCCGAAATCAATAAGAGCACTTTAGGCGCCAATACGCAATTGCAATCCCGTATTGCTGTATAACGGCGTCGCAGAAAAACCGTCCACGGAAATCGTGTCGAATTTCCCTTTAAGACTCGTCGCGGCAATGATGCTGATCGTGTCGCCAACGGCAGGTTTATAGCCTCCCTGGAACTTGATATGAAGAGTGCCGCCGGCAATGGTCATGTTTCCTGCGACGGCAAGTGTTCCCTGCTGACCGGTCCCTAAATTCAGTTCCAATGTGCTGTTCGCCAGTTGCGTATATTTCCCCTGAATTGTCAGTGCGCCAGGTGCATTGCTTGCCAGCGTACCGCCGCTGACGTACACATCGCTCGCACCAAAGGCTGACACGGAATCCCCTTCCAGCGTCCCCGCCTCCAGCTGCGCGCCGCCGCTCCAGGTATTGTTGCCACTTAACTTGAGGACACCGCTACCCTGCTTGGTTAACTTCCCCGCACCTGATATATCGTTACGCCAGTTATCAACGGCGTAAAAGCCTCCCTTGCTGGCGTCCATCGATACCACGACATTGCCATTGAAGGCCGCATATCCGTCTGCCGCGGCGAAAAGATTGAGGCGTCCCCAGCCTTCGGCGTCATCCAGAACCGGATATCCGGAGGCAATCGCCGTGGTTTTCAACACTACCCGGCGCTGGACATCGCTGAGGTAAGGCAAGCGTGTCTCCAATAGCACCTCGGCGCCTTTGGGTACGTTGGCGGGCGCGGCAGTTGCGCCTATTTGTGCAAAACCATAAGTCGTGCGGCGCGAATAATTTGCCTTGTTGCTCGCATAATCTGCAAACCGGTCTGTGGTAGCGTTAGCAGAGTGAGAAAAAGCATTAAAGGTGTCGGGAGTTGTATTGGTTTGCGCCATAAGCGCGGCATGGGCCTGTGCAACAGCAGCAGCTTTTGCAGCCGCATTAGCCGGATCGGCCAGATTGGCGGCAACCACGGCTTGACCAAGTACGCGTCCGCTCATCACATCCAATGGCGAGTGCATGCCAGCCAAAATCCGGTTTTCTCCCAATTCCAGGCCGCGGCTGATAATCTCTTGGAACCGTTCAGGAACGGCATAGGCCATCGCCACTGCGTCGCGGGTAGCCTCCGCCGAATGACCGCTGGTAAAACCGCCATCCGTTGCGGGTGTCGGGCTCTTCGCCGGCACCAGGGCAGGCACCACAACCACGCTGCTGCTCCAGCGAAATGGCCGAGCATACTTGTAAAAACGTTTGGCTGGTTCTGTTGATCCGTTGTTGCCCATGGCGTTGATAAAATCGACCACTCCACCAAATGCCGGATTGGCGCTGCCGCCGACACCGGTATTGTTACCGCTGTCATTGTATAAAACAGTGGTGGCGTCGGCCGGGACCGTCGTAATGCTGGTAGCCTGTTGCGCCGCTTGGCGCCATGCGGCCGTCAGCGGACCCATGCCATCAGTGACGCTATATCCTTTGCCGCGACGATCGTCCAGATAAGCGGCCGCTGCCTGAGCTGAAGTGCGATTGGACGTCGCTGCGACGACATACTGGATGTTCGCGTTGTGCACGGCTGCGTTGAGTATCGTGCCGCCCGGGGTGCCATCGTTCGGAATACCTGTCCAGGCCGACGGAGAAATGGCGGGGAAATTGCCGACGGCAGGCGCGGTGACGCCAGCGTCGACAATATCGGTGAGCGGTTGCCATATTTCCTTGAAGCCCGCTAAAACACGTACGCCAGCATTCGTTTCCAGAGTCGCATAGCGTGCATCACCGCGCTGGTTGCTCGCCACATTATCGACAAAAGCAGGGATCGATGCGGCAACTGGCGCGGTGTCGACATAGCCCGGATCCGCCGGCGCCGGCGGAATGACCAATGCTGATGGCGTCGATTGCGGAGTCTCAAGTTGATCTGATCCTCCACCGCAAGCTGTCAATGCCATGGATGCACTGATGGCGAGCGCCAGCGGGCGGCGCAGGAAGGATTGTCGTAGTCGCATTTTCTATGCCTTCATTTATCGGAAACAAAACGAAGGGATGATAGTTGCCAAATGCTACGGCAGCATGACGTTGCAACCCGCATTTGAACGGCAATGGCGCTCATCGGGATGCATGTCATTTTTTGTCAGGCACAATCCATGCTTAGAGCGAGGTATTGTTTACTTTCCCACTCTAAGTCATGAGAATAAAAAACCACGTTCCGCTGGCCATCGTCGCTGCCTTGCTCTCGACGCTCGCCGCCTGCGGGGGCGGTGACGGCGCCAGCAACAGCGCTGCGAACACCGCCAGTCCGGCGACGCCGGCCACGACCGGTACCGTAAACGGCAACAGCTCAACGACTGCCACTGGCAGCACCAGCACCAATACCACGACCACCGGATCGACTACCACGCCAGCGACAACGGTGGCGCTGATCGACATCAGCGCCGCGATCCTGGCAAACCAGAACGTCGTCCTCAATGGCGATTCCGTCGTCGATGTCCCCTCCGGGACGACAACTTACGGCGGAATCATTTCCGGAAGCGGTACGCTCACGGTCCGCGCGCCGAGCGGGTCGGGCACCCTGGTGCTCACCGCCGACAGCAACTTCACGCTGCCGGCCTCGCAACAAACCGAGACCGCCACGCAGACCAAGAGCCCCACCGATCCCAACCATGTGCATTACTGGGTCATCCACAATCCCAATCCGCCGGCGGTGATCGTCAATGCAGACGCCACATTGCAGCTGGGCACGCCTTCATCCACCGGCGGCAGCATTGGCAGTTATATTCCCAACACGGCCGGCACCACGATCAATCTCGACAATTTCCAGATCGACGGCACCCTGGTCCTGGAATCCGGTCCGCCACTCAACATGGGCATCCTGAGCGGCAGCGGCGTCATCCGGCGTCCGCCCATCGGCACTACCGGCGGCACCGTCCGTTTCGTCGGCGACAATCCATTCAGCGGTGTCTACTCTCAGCTCTACGGTGGTTATTTCGGCGTCGACCATGTCATTTTTTCGATGCCGAATGCGACCATTTTCAGCAACGAGTCTTTCATCACGGCGGCCCCGGAAGGCTTGTTCGGCGATACCGCACTCCACCAGCTGAAGTATCCGAAAACCATTTGGGAAAGCCATTACGGCGACGATATCAACACCAACTCCGGCCTGGTGATTTTTTCGGGCATCTACAGCTATAGCAACAGCGGCGACCAGCTTAAGCCGGCCTTAAGCGATCCCAGCTTGAATACCATGCTGGTGCAAAATGTCTCCGGCAGCCTCACCGGCGGCGATCACTCCAGCTTCCGCGGCATCAACATCGAAGGCGGCACGACCCAGTGGGGCGATGGCACAACCAATCAGTTCTTCCTGCCTTCGGCGCCGTCGCCCGCTGCGCCTAATTCCGCGGTTAAAAATGCCTATATCAATCTGCACAGAGGCGCGACCCTGGTGTTCGACTACAACGGCAAGTACAGCTGCAACGTAGGCATTACAGGGGGCGGCGGCGGACCGGATGCCGACGGTTCGACCGGAACCGGCAATCTCACCATCGCCGCCACCGCCGGCAACTACGCGATACTGACCATGCCGCAAAACTACAACGGCATCACCACCATCGGCGCCGGCGCCACGCTGCAGATCGGCAACGGCGCGCCGGTCCGCGCGGTGCAGGCGACGGTGGGTGCGCCGACCGCGGCTGCGCCGTATGGCGCTATCACACGCCAGACCACCGTGGCTACCTACACCGGAGACAGCAGCCTGCTTACAGCCGAATCGGCCAACGGCAGCCTCAGCAATGCCATCGTCGACAACGGCACGCTGATTATCGCCAACACATCGACCGCCATCACCCTGTCCAACATCAGCGGCAGCGGTACGATCAAGCAGGCCGGAGCCGCAACCACGACCCTGTCGGGCGCCAGCAGCTACAGTGGCGGCACCACGATCAGCGGCGGCACGCTGAGCGTGGCTAGCGACACCGCATTGGGTAGCGGCAGCACCATCAACAGCGCGACCTTGGCAACCGCTGGCAGCCAGCATGCGATCAACGTCAGCGGCAACTACACACAGACAGCGGGCGGCAGTCTTGCATTATCGATCGGCAGCGTGTCCGATCAGCTCAAGGCCGGCGGACAGGCGCTTCTGGCCGGCAGCCTGGTCCTCAACTTCGCCTCGGCGCCGGCGCCGGGGAGCAGGTTCGTGGTAGTGCAAGCTGCGGGCGGCGTCAGCGGCGCGTTCACCAGCGTCAGCGGCAACGGCGTTTCTTTGGTAGGCGGGCAGGACGCTACGAGTTACTACGTGACGGTGCAATGATGGCGCAATGAAGAAAGACGCGGGCTGCCGTCAGCGCAGCTCGCCTCTTAGGGCCTGTTAACACTTAATTTGGGAGTGCGAACGCGCGGCAGGCGTTGCAGGCCTAGGCGCGGCGACGCGACGTAGCGGTGCTACGGCAAGGAGCCGCAACAACGGCATGCGACGCCTGCAGCCGTTCCCGGAGGGTTCAAGCCAAAACGTGCGCTGGCGGCGTTGCATGGCTTGCTGGGGCACCAGCCCCAGCTGCGCCACGCGCCTTGCCACCACACGTTTTGGCTTGAACGCATCTCCCAAATTAAGTGTTAACAGGCCCTAGGGAAATCCCTACGATGAAATGCCTGAATCCCGTAGAAGAATCAAGGCTTCCTGATACCTCGCTTCCTTTCCGCTGACTAGTCTTGGAGCACACTGAAGGCATAAATTAAAACAACCATGTCCCATCCCGTCCGCTATCGCTTTGCACTTTCTGCCGCATCATCCCTTTTGCTGATACCCGTGCTGAGCATGAAACCCGGGACTGCCTATGCCGCCTGCAGCACCTCTGGACAATCAACAATCTGCGATGCCAGCGCGGCGAATCCCTGGACAACATCGGTTGGCAGAGGCAATCTGGCTGCCGAAGACGGCAGGACAGTCACGGTCGGCGCGGGAAGCCGGATCGCGGTCGGCGATACGAATGCCATCAGCCTGCGCGACAATGCAGACATAACGCTCCAGAACGGCGGCACGGTAAGCGCCAACGGGGTCCGCAATGCTGGACTATATAAGAACGGCGCCAATACGATCGAGTTTCGCAATAACAGCACATTGACTGTCGATCAAGGAGGCCAGGTCCTGGCGACCGGCACCGAAATCACTGCCGAAGCTGTCAATCCGCAGGGCAGCGGCAACTTCATTATCAACAATGGCACGATCAGGGCAGATCATGCCGTTGCCGTCTGGTTTCAGAATACGAGCGGACTGAACACGATTATCAACAATGAAACAGGCGTCATCCAGGCGCCAGGCAACGTGATCGGCGCATCCGGCAACGGTGCGGTCGACTTTACCAACAAGGGACGGATCATCGGCGACCTGGTTTTTTCCGGGGGCGATGACACACTGCGACTCTATACGGGATCGGTCATTACGGGAAAATTCGATGGCGGCAAAGGCAATAACACCCTTTTCCTGAGTGGGACCGGAAGCGCATCCCTTTCCGGCGATATGATCAATTTCTCGTCATTCATCAAAAACGATGCGGGAACCTGGACGCTGACCACCCCTATCACCGGAGTCAGGATTGCCGAAGTTCAGCAAGGCACGCTGGCATTGACGGCTAACAACAGCGCGTATGCCGGAAAGATGACCGTCGATGCGGCCGGCACGCTTGAAGCACGCGCACAAACCCTGCCGCTTGCCGTTGTGAACAATGGTCTGGTGCGCTTCGCGCAGCCCGACAACGGAACCTATACCGGTTTCATTTCCGGCGCCGGTGCGCTCGAAAAGACCCTGGGCGGCACGTTAGTGCTGGCGCCGGCAGCTGCTGGCGGCAATACCTATTCCGGCGGCACGATCATCGCCGCCGGAATACTCGCGGTGGGCGACGCCTCCCACGCGAATGCAGCATTGTCCGGCGGCGGCAGCACGGTCATCTCATCCGGCGCCACGTTAGCCGGCTATGGCAGCGTCACGGGACCGGTGACCAACGGCGGCACCGTCGCGGTAGCCAATGCCTTGTCCGCGTTTGCCAATTCGGGCAACGGCGCCTTTACGATCAACGGCACATTGGTGAATGCCGGCGTGGTGCAAATCGGCGGTCAAGGAGTTGGCAACCGGCTCAATGTTGTCGGCAACTATGTTGGCCAAAATGGCAGCATCGCCCTGAACACCTACCTCGCAGGTGACGGCGCGGCGTCGGACCGGTTAGTGATCAGCGGTGGCACCGCTAGCGGATCGTCCAGCTTACGCATCACGAATGTAGGCGGCCCTGGGGCGGCCATCGTCGCCGATGGCATTGAGGTGGTGCAGAGCGTGAATGGCGCGACGACTACCGCAAGTGCATTTGCACTTGCGGCACCGGTCAAGGCCGGCGCTTATGCCTACTACCTTGCCAAAGGCGGGGTGACCAGCGGCACATCTGAAAACTGGTATCTGCGCAACACCGTGACGCAAACTCCAGCACCGCCCGTAGTTGTGCCTCCAACCACGACCTTAGGTGCACCTCCAGCTACGCCATCGACAAGCTCCGTAGCAATCCCGCTGTATCGCCCTGAAGTACCTATCTATGCGGAAGTTGCCAGCATCGCTCGGCAGGTCAATATCCAGCAACTCGATAATTTCCATGATAGGCAAGGAGAGCAATCGCTGTTGACCGAGAACGGCGAACTGCCGGCGGCTTGGGGGCGTGTCTGGGGCAGCCATACCAAGCAACGTCAGGATGGTACTGTCTCGCCCCAGTTCGATGGCTCAATGACGGGAATGCAGGTCGGTCACGACATCTACGCCGACACTAGCGCCAGTGGCCGACGTAATCATTACGGTCTGTTTCTTGGCTATGCGCATGCCACCGGCAACGTCAACGGTTTTGCGATGGCCGTGCAGAATCTTGATGTCGGCAATCTTGCTATCGACGCATATAGTCTTGGCGGCTACTGGACTCACGTCGGCCCAAGCGGCTGGTACACGGATGCAGTCCTGATGGGAAGTTCACTGTCGGCGGATCCGCGTTCACATGATGGCGTGGGCGCGCATACCCACGGCAGCGCACTCATCGGATCGATCGAGGGCGGCCTTCCCATTCCACTCGGCGCGGATGTGACCATCGAACCTCAGGCGCAAGTGATCTGGCAGAATCAATCCTTCAATAACTTGAATGACGGTGTCTCGACTGTGAGCTTCAACAACGGCAATACCTTCCTCGCTCGCCTCGGAGTACGGTTGCAAAGCCGTTTTGACACAGCTGCCGCGATCTGGCAGCCATATCTGCGGCTGAACCTGCTGCGCAGTTCCGGCTCCCATGACACCACCACTTTTGACGGTACTACCGTGATTTCCAGTGGTACGAATCAGACAGCGGGCCAGCTGAACGCGGGTCTGGTTGCCACGATCAACAAGTCGGCCAGTGCGTTTGTGACCGCAACTTACACGACCAACCTCGGCGGAGCGCAACAGCGCATGGCGATGGTGGATGCCGGCATGCGGTGGAGTTGGTAAGCCGATTTACTCTCACGGAGTTGGAAGAAATGACTTTTTCATTACGCAGAATATGTAGCCTTGTTTGTGCAGCCATGATAACCACGTTGGGTGCTGCGTCCGCAAGGGCAGATTCCTTTACACATCCTGGCGCCTTGCATACCCAAGCCGACCTGGAGCGGATGAAAACCAAAGTCGCGCAAAGTGCACAGCCTTGGCTTGATGGATGGAATATTCTTGTCAAGAATCCTCATGCATCGTTGAACTGGGCGCCGCGTCCCGTTGTTGTGGTTTACCGGGGCAAAGACGGTGCCGGTCATCCAGAGAATTACAGCGCGCTGTTCAACGATGCTGCGGCAGCCTATGCGCTTGCCTTGCGCTGGAAGATAAGTGGCGACGATGCCTATGCCGACAAGGCTGCTTCCATCCTGGACGCCTGGTCGGCAACGCTGACCGGGATAAGCGGGAGTTCGGATAAATTCCTGGCGTCCGGAATCTATGGTTATCAGCTCGCCAATGCGGCAGAGATCCTGCGCACATACAAGAAATGGCCTGAGGGTAATTTCAATCGCTTCAAAACGATGATGCTCAACGTTTTCTATCCGATGAACCATGATTTCCTGACGCGGCATAACGGCGCAAAAATAGACCACTACTGGGCCAACTGGGACCTCGCCAACATAGATTCCTTGATTGCTATCGGCATACTCGCTGACCGTCGAGACATCTATGACGAGGCGATCGAATACTTCAAGCATGGCGGGGGCAATGGCGCTATCAATCACCTGGTATGGAAAATATATCCGGACGGACTAGGGCAGACGCAGGAGAGCGGGCGCGACCAAGGCCACAATACGCTGAACGTTGCATTGCTTGGTGCGTTTTGCCAGATGGCGTGGAACCAGCACGACGACATGTTCGGTTATGACGACAATCGCGTCCTGAAGGGGGTCGAATACATCGCCAAATACAATCTGGGACAGGATGTCCCTTACACACCGTACCGCAACAGCGATGTGACCCAGGAAGTCATTTCCAGCGCCGGTCGCGGTGATAGCCGTCCGGTCTGGGAATTGTTCTACAACCACTACGTGGTTCTCAAGGGACAGGACGCACCGTATACAAAGGCGTTCGCAGAGAAAGTGCGTCCCGAAGGCGGTGGGGGCAACTACGGTCCAAACAGTGGTGGCTTCGATCAACTCGGCTATGGCACGTTGACTTATACGTTGCGATGAATTGCTCGAAGTTCGGGACCAAGATGCGATTGGATGATCCGGATGCCGCTGCTGCATAAGCAAAGCATGACATGCCACTCTTGGGCGGCGGCAAAAACAAGGCCTCGATGATCGGCAGGAGCGGCGCATTCCTGCGCGGCCCGATATCTTCTTTGCGTGTCCGAGACAATGCCGACACCGAAGATGCACTAAACAAATTGCAGGCACGCTAAACAAGCAGGGCACCTGCTCGCCGCAGGCATCAGTCCCGCCGACAAAAAATGTCAGTCTCTGACAAATGACGGGCAATAAATTCTTCATTGCCGCTAAACGTCAAAAAAAATACCCACAATCCTGCTGGTACAACACTTGCTCCTAAGCAAGTTCCCGCACAGCTCACGCGGGCGATTCAGTCATCGAACATTTCATACGAACCCGTAGTCCACGGGATGCAGCATTGGGCGCATGCCGCAACACACGAATTGGCAAATGCAAATAATTTGCACAGGCATCGAGCCTGGCCAGAATCAGCAAGCAAGCTTCACATGAACACCGGATTCAACGTTCCAATGCCTCACATGGAAACAACGCATGGCAACGTTTTGACCGCTTATTTTGACCGCTTATAAACCAACCGAACCAACTTTTTTTGACCTGAACGCAATAACAAAAACAAAGGAACGCACCATGAATAAAGTGCCATATCGACGTCGGCTGAAATTGGACCCATTGCGCCATCTGTCGACACAAGTACTGCCTCTCGCCTTGGCATTGCTGCTTGCCGCCTGCGGCGGCGGAGGCAGCGACGATCCGGCAGCCCAGGATGCCGCGGCCAAATCCTCCAAGGCCCTGGCGGCGGCAAGCGCGGCTGCGGAAACCGTACTGACGCCCGTGAGCGCCAGCGCCAGTTCGGCGGAACGCGGCGACCTGTCTGCCGCTGCCGCCATCGACCACAACGAGAGCACGCGCTGGGGCAGCGGTTTCTCCGACGATGAATACCTGACGCTGGATTTCGGCACATCCCAAGTCATCAATCGCGTACACATCGACTGGGAAAACGCGCACGCTCTCCAATACCTGCTGCAGGTCTCCGACGACAACGCCAACTGGACCACGATCAAGACCGTGGACAATAGCCAGGGCGGCTCCGAGGACTGGACCGGGCTCTCAGGCCAGGGCCGCTATCTGCGCATGAAGGGCATCAAACGCTCGACGCAGTACGGCTATTCGATCTTCGAGATCCAGGCCTTCTCAGGCACCCCGGTTGCGCCGCCCGTATCTAATCCGGTGCCTGTGCCGGTCGATACCAGCAAGCCGGGCGTGACCATCACGCCGGTCGCGGCAACCTCGTCAGCCCTGGAAAACCCGGGCTTGTCGGCAGCCATGGCAATCGACGGCAAGATGACTACGCGCTGGTCCAGCGCGTCCGAGGACGGCGCCTGGATTCAATTCGACTTTGGCGCCAAGACGCAGGTCGGCTATATGAAACTGCTTTGGGAAAACTCCTACGGCAAGCAATACGCGTTGCGCGTGTCGGATGACGGCCAGACCTGGTCGCAGCTGCGCTACGTGAGCAATGGCCAGGGCGGCACCGAGGAATTTTTCAATCTCGGCGTCAATGCCCGCTACATCCGGTTGCAAGGCATAGCCCGAGCCACGCAGTATGGCTACTCGCTATTCGAGGCGCAGTTCAAGACACCGGGCAGCGACAACACGCTGCCCAACAACACCACGTCGGCCCTGAAATTCCCCGCCAGCGGCAACGGCTGGACGCCATTGCCGACATCGGCCGAACCGCTGGAAACGCTGCAGTTCACGCTGCCCGACGGCACGCTGGTCACCCGCTTCGGTGCGCGCGGCCTGGCGCGCCACGGCCGCGAGCGCGGCGAGGAATGGAATGAGATCGGTTATGGCCCGAACGATACCGTCGACCAGGCCACCGGCTTGCCGGTGGACAAAGGGCCAGGCAATTACCTGACGTTCGTGCCGCAGTACTTCAAGAACCGCACCTGGGGTTTCGAGGTCATCGACAATAGCCGCGTGGCAGGCGTGACCAAGCCGACGCTGAAAGTCAACGAGTACTTCCAGCAAGCCCAGCTGCCCGGCGGCGTCGCCTGGTTCCGCGCTTTCGACCGGCCTGGCGTTACCGGATATGGCTGGATGAACCCCGGCGAACTGGTGGATCGCAACCTCGCCATCTGCCCTCCTGTACCGTACCCGCCGAACGGCAAGCTGGCCAACGCCGGCATGTACAACAACGGCTGCAGCCTGACCGTCAATGGTTACCCGGGACATGCTGACCTTGGCCCCGACGGCTTCCCCAACGGCAAAGACGTTCCCGGACGTCCGCTGGTGGTGGGCGATGTCATCGAAGTCTCGCCGTCGTTCTTCTCGACCAAGGACGCCATGCTCGCCAAAGGCGACGACGGCGGCATCCGCTACTACTCTTCCGAATGGATATACGTGGTGGGAACCGGCCTCAGGCCTTGGTACGGCGTGCAGCCGCGCCTGAATTCTGTGCCGCTGCCGGCCGAGACCTTGTCGGGCGGCGTCGGCTCGGTATCCTACAACTACTCGGACAATGGCTTGTTCATGTTCCAGCAGCCGCAAAACAATGTCGGCATGCAGAACATCCAGCGCTTCGTCGAAGGCCGGCGGCTGGTGCATACCAACTTCACCACCGGCGACCACAACGAACCGGGCAACGACCGCTACGCGCCGGCAGTCGGGCTGCAGGGTCAACGCTTCAACCAGTCCGCCTGCATCGCCTGCCACGTCAACAACGGCCGCAGCATAGCGCCGGGCGGATTGAACCAGCGGCTTGACAGCATGTCGGTGCGGGTGGCGATGATCGATGCCACGGGGCAGCAGCTGCCGCATCCGCAGTATGGCACCGCAGTCCAGATGAATGGCGCATCGACCACCGGAACCTCGCAGAACTGGGGCAACAGCGTCAGTGTCGGCGGCTTCGAGACCCGTTCGGTGAAGCTTGCCGACGGCACCGCAGTCGAATTGCGCAAGCCGACGCTGGCGTTCGAGGGGCCGGTGCCGGATGCCGTCTCGCTGCGCGCCGCCCAGCCCATGATTGGCGCCGGCTTGCTGGAAGCCGTACCGGAAGCGGACATCCTTGCGCGCGCCCGCACGACAGCGGACGCCGATGGCGTCAAGGGACTGCCTAACTTCGTCTTCGATCCTGAGACAGGCGCCGTCCGCCTGGGCCGCTTCGGCTGGAAGGCATCCAAGGCGACGCTGCGCCAGCAGGCCGCTTCCGCGCTGCTGCTGGACATGGCTGTGACCTCCCCCGTCTACCCCAACCGCGCCTGCAACACCGACCCTGCCGGCTGCGCTTCCGCCGGGGCCCAGAAGGGCATCTCGGAGTCCGACCTGCAATCGATCTCCAACTACCTTTCGCTGGTAGGCGTGCCGGCCCAGCGCAGTATCGCCAGCGGTTTCCCCAAAGGCGTGGCGCCGCTGGATGAACATCGCGTCGATCCGGCACAGGTAAGTAGCGGTTCCAAGGTCTTCCAGGGCATACGATGCACGGCCTGCCACGCGGTCGAGATGAAGACCGGGCCGGGCCATCTGTTTGCCGAATTGCGCAACCAGACGATCCATCCTTATACCGACTTGCTGCTGCATGACATGGGTGCGGACCTTGCCGACAAGTTTGTCGAGGGCCAGGCCAAAGGCAGCATGTGGCGTACCGCGCCTTTGTGGGGCATCGGCTACACCGACAAGGTCATGGGCAACAGCGCCAAAGTCGGTTATTTGCACGATGGCCGCGCCCGTAACCTGACCGAGGCCATCCTCTGGCATGGCGGCGAGGCGGATCGTGCGCGCCAGCGCTTCCAGGCGTTGTCCGCGACGGACCGCGACGCCCTGCTGGCGTTCCTCAAGTCGCTGTAGTTGCTAAAGGATTGTTTTGCATGAGGTGCAGGCCGCTGGGTAGATGACCTACCCAGCGGCCTTTTGCATGGTTCTCGGCATTTTTATAGCCAGCGGAGCCTGGGCGGCGTCCTTTACTCCGGGTTGATTAACAGGCAATATTAATTATTTCCACAGCGCAACGGAATAATATTTCCTAAAGTCATCATTGCGTAATAAGTAACTGTTATTTTTTGCAAGCTGCCAGGACGATATCCTGGCTTGCATGGCGCAGGCCGGAGAAAGTCCGTGCCGCGTGACGGTGAAAGCAACAGTCATCCCCTGTTTTATAAACCGATGGACCTGATAGAAACATGAAGGAGAAAAGGTAAATGAAAAAATTCCTGGTTTCCCTTTGCCTGATGACCCAGGCAATGTACGCCATGGCCGACGGCCAAACCGATTGCGACGCCGCTGCAGGCAGTTATCTCACGGGCACCGTCAACGCCAAACCGACATTTGCGGATGGCAAGGCGCTCAAGGGCGTCAAGCTCTCGCATACGCATATCAGCGTAAAGGCGGACAAGGATGGCAGGACGTATGACGTTGCCATGGACAACGTCTACGCGAAGGATTATCAAAAAAATTCTACTTCGATACCGAAATCGCTGGCGGCGTTCGGCATAGGCGACAAGGTGGAAATGTGCGGCCAGCTGTATACCAGCGGCTATGGCATCCATTGGGTCCACGATAACTGCAACGTCACGCCGGACCAGGCGCATCCAAACGGATTCATCAAGAAAGTGCTGGCGAATGGCAGCGAAGGCGCCAACCTGGAAGCCAGCGAGACTTATTGCTATTTGTGGAACTGAGCGCCGTCGTTCCTGCTCAGTTATTTCGCTAGGTTTCCCGATGCCGTGAACCTGACTATCCGTTATTCACTGCTGCTCGCAGCGGCCGGTGCCTGCCTTGGAATGTATCTGTCGACGACAGGGAGTTCCGGAGAAAGGCTGAGCGTAAAAGCAGGCCCGGCTCCTGTTTCCAGTCCGTCTCCTCGCAGCCGCGAACTGATTTCGCCGTTTGCGCCAGGAACGGCATACCAGGAAAACAGCTTCGCCACGGCCCCTCCTCCCTCCACCGCCGTGTATGCGCGAAACGGCCGCCAGGTCGACCTGGGCGGGCTTACCGCGCAGGAGTACATCGCCAAATGGAATAGCCTGGCAAGAAGCGGCGACAAAGACGCAGCCTACAATGTTTACCAGGCGGCAGCGGTTTGCGCCAGCAATGACGAGCCTGCTCCCGCATACAACAGCGCCGCCGAGCTTGACCGCTTCCTGGATCAACGAAAGAAATTGCTGGCATTGTGCGAAGGCGTCAATCCGGCGCAGCTCCAGGAGCGTCTCTCCTTCCTGGCCTTGGCCGCGCGCGCAGGAAAAGTGGAGGCGCAAATCGATTACTTCATGGAAGGGCCATACGGCCACGATACCGACCTGGCAAAAAACGCGGACGATCCGGTCGTACAGCAGTGGAAAACCGAAGCCGTCGCCGAACTGAAATCCGCCGCCGGACAGGGAGAGCCATTTGCCCTGGCATTGCTGGCGCAAGTGTATGACGCCGGCGAACTGCTGCCGCGCGATGCAAAATTATCGCTCGCCTACAAGGTCGCCGAAGCAGATGCGAGAAACAGCGCCTTGTCGGAAGACCAGCTCAGGCGCAATGCCGGCACGCACATGTCCGACGCGGATTTTGCCGGCGCCTTGCAGACAGGCAGGCAAATCGCGTCCGCCTGTTGCAAGAAAAACCATCTCTCGCCGCAAGAGTAGGCCGGTCAGGCTTATTGCTCGCCGACGATTTCGATCTCGATGCGCCGGTTCGGTTGCAGGCATTGCACCAGCTGCGGCGTCAGTTTCTGGCCAGGGCATTGAACCACCGGCTTGGCTTTGCCGGCGCCATATGCCCGCACCAGACGGCCGTCCACACCTTTCTGTATCAAATAATCGCGGATCGTATCGGCTCTTGCCTGCGACAATGCGAGGTTTGCCTCTTCAGAGCCAATCCGGTCCGTGTGCCCGGTCACAACTACCGACGACAATTTGACGCCGTCCTGTTTGAGACGGTTTGCCAGATCGTCGAGTTTGCCGCGCCCGGCCTGATCAAGGTTGCCGAGGTCCGATTTGCCAAATGCAAACAGGCCGTCTGCACCCAGCTCCACGCGGCGCGGCAAGACTTTCTCTATCATCGGCGCATCTTTGGCTGAGGGCGGATTGATGTACTTTTCGCAGTCCGGGTCCTTCCAATGGGTAGACGTAGCCCGGTTGTCCGAGTCGAATTTCACCTTGAACTGGCAGGTGACATACTCGTTGCCTTTGCCGGTATAAAAATTGAACGCGTAATCCCACTCGCGTACGTTGAAGATGCCTTCGCTGAAATGCGGGTTGCCGAGCTCGCGGCGCACCTGGTCTTTGTTCTGGCCCGGCGTCACGCGTTTTACATGGTCCGGGCCGACAAAATCCCCGGTCTTCAGGTAGGAACTGTCAAGCGCCGGAAAATGTACTTCGCCGGAGTCGGCCGCGGTGGCGGAAAAGCTCATGCAATACAGCATGCTGATGCATAAAACCCGACGGAAGATGCTGGAAGAATGTCGCATACATTAGTCCTGGAAAAGATGTGAATCGGAGGATTTTCTTTGTGCCCTGGCGTTCAATTGAGAACCCCAGACACGGCAAGCCGGGCAGCTACGCCACCAGTGGTCGTACCGGAGACGCCGCCGCTAAGGCTCCAGCGGCCGTTATCCGCAGTACGGCGCAACGACACGCCAATCGCATTCTGGTTCTGGTAGTACCCATATCCTGCCGAGTAGGTGATCTTGCCCGCCACATACGGAGCACTCTCCATCGACATGGCCGCCGCGACACCTGCATAAGCCTTCTTGGCAACGTCGTTGATATTGTTCTGCAGCTGCATGGCCAGCCCGCTAGCGTATTGGTTGGCTTGCTGCAGGCCGGTGTTGAGCTGGGAAACGTTGACCGCGTCGGTGGCGGCGGTGCCGGCTTCGACGTTATGTATCGCTACCGGTCCGCTGCCGCCGTTGCCCATCGTGACGCTGCTGTAGTTGGTTGAACCGTCGGTGTTGGTGTCGTAATGCACGCCCCCCGCCTGCACGGCCTGCAATTGACGCACGTTGACAGCGTCCGTCGCCTGCGTTCCGCCTGCGACATTGGTGATCTGGCGTTCGTTGCCGGCGCTGCCGACCGAGACCGCGCCTTGCGTCGACGACACCACCGTGTTGGAGAACGACTCCTTGGCGCCGCCCAGGCCAGCGCGATCAGCCGTCGAACCGGCGCCGATTGCCACGCCGTTGTTCGCCGTTGCGCTCGCACCCGCACCCATGGCGACTGCATTCGCGCCGGAGGCGGTGGTGTTTTTGCCCGAGGCAATGGCATCGGCTCCGGTCGCTCCGTCATTGTTGACATTGCCGCCGCCACTGGAATTGACGCTGTAATACTTGGTCTGGGTAGACGCCACCACGTTAGACAGGTTGTTGATGGCGCTGTTGGTCGCGTACAGCTGGCTGCCGTTGATGGCGTCAGTACTGGTCGCGCTCAGCTGTCCCGCCGCGACGTTCTGGATCTGCCGCTCGTTTCCTGCCGAACCGACACTCACCGTCCCCACCGGTGCGCCGCCGGCAAAGGAATAGCTGGTTCCGCGGATGGTGGTGCCGGCCGTTGCCACGGCTGCGGTGGTGGCCGAAGCACTGCCGATCGCCACGCTGTTGCCGGTGCCGGCTACCGCGCCCTGGCCCAGCGCGGTGCTGTTGGCGGCGGTTGCCTGGGCGCCTTGGCCGAGTGCGGTGGTGTTAGCCTGGCTGGCCACCGATCCTTGGCCGGCGGCGGTCGAATTTTGGCCGGTTGCCACGGCATTGGTGCCCATGCCCAGCGAATTGCTGCCGGCCGCGCCGATAGAACCGGTAAACGCCTTGCCTTCGCTGGAAGCAATCGGGAACTGGTTGGCGTTGACAACGGTGGTCAGGTTATTGATTGCAGTGCCCAGGCCGTTTGCTACCGAATAGAGCTGGGAGCCGTTGATGGCGTCGGTTGAGCTTGCCGTGACCTGCCCCGCCGCGACGTTGGTGATCTGGCGTTCCGCTCCTACCGCCCCCACCGATACGGTGGAAGTCGGCGTGGTCCCGGCAAAGCCGCCATAGGTGGTGCCGTTGACCGTGGCGCTGGAAGTGGGATTCGCAGCCGCTGCCGCACTGCCGTTACCCAGCACCACGGAACCGTCCAGCCCCGCGGGTACTGTCACGTTGCTGCCGAACACGAAGGTATTGTTGGAAGCGATGTTATTGTTATTGCCCACGGAAAAGCTGCCGGTCCCGGTAATAATGGTCGGATCGCCGATCGCCACGCTGCTGGCGCCGCTGACTACATTGCCGGTGCCTATGCTGATGCTGTTGGCGCCGGATGCCTGCGCGCCCTGGCCGATAGCAATCGATGATCCACCCGAGGCTGCGGCGGAATTACCGATGGCGACATCGCTCGCCGCCGAAGCCGAGGACCCGACGCCGGCCGCCAGGGCATCCACTCCGGTGGCGCCGTTGTTATCGTAGTTTCCGCCTTGGGTGCCGCCGTCGTTGACGCTGTAGTAGTGGCTTTTGTTCGCAGCAATCGCCAGGTTGGTTGCGTTCAGCTGGCTGCCGTTCACCGCATCTGTGCTGTTCGCGTTCAACTGTCCGGCCGCCACATTGGTAATGGTGCGTTCCGCACCCGTCGCGCCCACGCTCACGGTTGAGCCCGGTGTCGTGCCGGCGAAGTTGTAGGTGGTGCCGGCGATGATGGCGCTGGCCGTGCCTACTGCCGCGTCCGTCTTCGATCCCGCACCTAGCGCCACGCTGCCTGCAAAGGCTGCCTGCGTCCCAGCACCCAATGCCATCGCCTGGATGCCGTTGGACGTGGCGTTGGTGCCAAGCGCCACGCCATCGGCAAGATTCACCGTGGCGTTCTGGCCGATCGCCGTGCCGCCCGGCGCTGTCTGCTGCACGATCGCGCCATTGCCCATGCCGATGCCGTTGTCGCCGTTTACCGTGGTCTTGGGACCGATGGCGACGGACTCCGCACCAATCGCCGCCGAGTCGGTGGCGGTGGAATTAGCGTGGAAATACTTGATCGGCGTGACCGAGAACGAACTCATCGCCCCCTTCAACTGACGCAATGTCACCGCGTCCTGATCCGTCGTGCCGTCCGCCATATTGGTGATCTGGCGGAAGTCGGTGGCGTTGCCCACAGATACCGCACCGCGCAGAATGCGATCGGTGGTGTTGTACGGAATGACATTGGTACCGACGAGGATCGAACCCGAGGACGGCGCAATCGCGCGATCGGACACTGCGCCAGAACCTAGCGCCACGCCGCCCAGTATCGAGACGTTCGTGTTCAGACCAAGCGACGTGCTGTTGTCCGCCGACGCTACAGCACCCACGCCCGCCGCCAGCGCGTTGATGCCGGTAGCTCCGTTGTTGGTGTAGTTGCCGCCGTGTGTGCCGTTGTCGTTCACACTGTAGTAGTGCGTCGCGTTGGCGGTGACCGTGCTGCTGAGGTTGTCCACTGCCTGGTTGGTGGCGAACAACTGCGAGCCGTTGATCGCATCCGTGCTGCTGCCACTGATGCGGCCCGCCGCCACATTGGTGATGGTGCGCTCGGCACCCGCCGCGCCCACGCTCACCGTGCTGGTCGGTGTGGTACCGACAAAGTTGTAGGTGGTGCCGGCGATAGTCGTACTGGGCGTGCCCACTGCCACTGCCGTCGTGCTGCCCGCGCCCAACGCCACATCGCCCGCGTTCGCGCCGGCGGTAGCGCCGTTGCCGATCGACACGGCATTGGTGGTGCCCGCGGTGGACACCGGACCGATCGCTACACTGTCGGTGCCGTTCGCCGCCGAATCGGCCAAGGTGGAGTTAGCGTGGAAATACTTGATGCCGCCGCCATTGTTGATATTGGTGATCGCGGTGGTGTTGGCCGTCACTTGCTGGTTGGTCGCGAACAGCTGCGAGCCGTTCACCGCATCCGTGCTTGCGCCGCTCAGTTGACCAGCCGCCACATTGGTGATCTGACGTTCGTTGCCAGCGCTGCCTACCGATACCACGCCCGCCGGCGCGCCACCGGCGAAGGTATAAGCCGTGCCGCCGATTGTCGCACCAGTGGTCGGCACTGCTGCCGTCGTCACCGTGCTGCCCTGGCCCAGCGCCACGTTGCTGCCGGTGGTGCCGGCTGCAATGCTGGCGCCCTGGCCCAATACCGTCGCATTGGCGTTGCCGTTATCGGTGGCTTGGTTGCCCAGCACCGTCGAGGCAGCGCCTGTCGCCGTCGCTCCGAAACCGCCGGCGCTGGCGTTAGCGCCGCTCGATACCGGTTGCACCGCTGTCACGCTGTTGTCTGACACGAATGGACCGGTCTTGCCGCTGGTAAGAGCGTATAGCTGCGAGCCGTTGACGGCATCGGTGCTGGTGGCATTCAATGCCGCCGGCGCCAGGTTGGTGATGGTTACCGGAGCACCGGCGCCGGCGCCGCCGGTCGCACCCAGGGTAATCTTGGTGCCGCCCACTGCATCGTACTTGACCGCGATATTGGCCGTGTTGTCGACATTGGTATTGAGCGCCGTCAACGCCCCCGCGACCGTGGTCTGCGCCGTCGGCCCGGTCACTGCACCGGTAGCGCTAACAGCGCTGATCGGCTGGCTGAAGCCGGCGATGTTGCCGGTCGCCGGATCATAGACAGCGCCGCCGCCCAGGGTGCTCGCCGTGGTCGTGCCCAAGTTATTGACGCCGGTGACGACCGAATTCAGCTGGGAACCGTTAATCGCATCGGTGCTGGTTGCTGAAATCACGCCTGCCGCCACGTTCTGGATCTGACGCTCAGTACCTACGGCACCCACAGAAACAACGCCGTTGGTCGAAGCTGCCGCTTCTACACCGGCGGCGGTACCGCCAAATTGCGCTGTGGTGCCTGTGTGCGGCGCCGCGGTAGTCGAATGCGAACCCAAGGCGACATCGTTGGTGTTGTTGGCTACAGCGGTATCGCCCAGCGCCACTGTACCTGCCGCCGCCGCATTGCTGGCATTGCCCAACGCTACCGAACCCTGGCCGGTTGCCGTATTGGAGTTGCCGAGCGCCACAGCGCCTTGACCGTTGGAGGTATTGTTGGCGCCCATCGCTATCGCACCGGTGCCGATGGCCGAATTCGGGTCGCCAATCGCCACTGCACCGTCGCCGCTGGCGGTATTGCCAACGCCAATCGATACCGCCTTGCCGCCGGTTGCCGTAGCCGTTTGCCCAATGGCGATCGCCCCCGCTGAATTGGCAGTCGCTCCTGTACCCTGGGCGATAGAGTTGCCGCCCGTCGCCTTGGCGGCGTTGCCCAAGGCAATGTCGTTCGCCGTCGCTGGCGTACCGCTCACGCCAGCTACCGCGTTCAAGCCTTGCGCTATCGAACTGTTGCCGTAGGCGTTCGCGACCGGCCCGACGGCAATGCTGTCGGTGCCAACTGCGTTACTGTCGACCAACGTCGAATTGGCATGGAAATACTTGATGCCGCCACCGTTGTTGATGTTGGTGATCGCCGTGCTGTTCGCCGTCACCTGCTGGTCGGTCGCAAACAGCTGGCTGCCGTTCACCGCATCCGTACTGGTGCCGCTCAACTGACCGGCCGCCACGTTGGTGATCTGACGGTCGTTGCCTGCGCTGCCTACCGATACCACGCCTGCCGGCGCTCCGCCGGCAAAGGTATAGGCTGTGCCGCCGATGGTCGCACCGGTGGTCGGCACCGCTGCAGTCGCCACCGTGCTGCCCTGGCCTAGCGCGACATTGCTGCCGGTGGTGCCGGCAGCAATACTGGCGCCCTGGCCCAATACCGTCGCATTGGCGTTGCCGTTATCGGTGGCCTGGTTGCCCAGCACCGTCGATGCCGCCCCCGTCGCCGTCGCTCCGAAGCCGCCGGCGCTGGCGTTGGCGCCGCTCGATACCGGCTGCACCGCTGTCACGCTGTTGTCCGAGACGAACGGGCCAGCCTTGCCGTTGGTGATGTTCGCTACATTCTGGTTGGTGCCGAACAGTTGCGAACCGTTCACCGCATCCGTGCTGGTCGCGTTCAACGCCGCCGGCGCCAGGTTGGTGATGGTTACCGGCGCACCGGCGCCGGCGCCGCCGGTCGCACCCAGGGTAATCTTGGTGCCGCCCACTGCATCGTACTTGACCGCGATATTGGCCGTGTTGTCGACATTGGTGTTCAATGCCGTCAACGCCCCTGCGACCGTGGTCTGTGCCGTCGGCCCGGTGATTGCACCGGTAGCGCTAACACTATTGATCGGCTGGCTGAAGCCGGCAATATTGCCGGTTGCCGGATTATAGGCAGCCCCGCCGCCCAGGGTGCTGGCTGTGGTCGCCCCCAAGTTATTGATGCCGGTGACGACCGTATTCAACTGCGAACCGTTAATCGCATCGGTGCTGGTTGCTGAAATCACGCCTGCCGCGACGTTCTGGATTTGACGCTCGGTACCCGCAGCACCGACCGACACCACGCCACTGGCGGCATTGGCAATGCCTGCTGCCGCACCGCCAAACCGGGCGGTGACGCCCGTGTGCGGCGCCGCAGTAGTCGAACCCGCACCGAGCGCCACATCATTGGCGTTGTTAGCTTTTGAATTGGCGCCGACTGCCACGCCGTTGCCCAGCACCGCATTCGCCGTATCTCCGAGTGCAATGCCGCCGGCAACCGCGGCGGTCGATGCGTTGCCCAAGGCGACAGAACCCTGTCCAATCGCGCTGTTGCTGTTGCCGATCGCGACGGCGCCATTGGCCGCAACAGTCCCGGCCGCATTGCCTGCCGCGATGTTGTTCGCTCCCATCGTGACGGCGCCCGTACCAAAAGACACATTCGGATCGCCGATTGCCACTGCGCCATTGCCATTGGCGACCTGCCCTTCACCCAACGCTACCGCGCCGGTGCCGCCGGTTACCTGCGAATTATGGCCGCCGGCGATGGAGCCTGTGCCGGCTGCTGCGGCGACGGTACTGCTGCCAAAGGCGATGGTAGAAGCCGCTTGCGCCTTCGATGCACGACCGATCGCTATGGCGTCGGCAGCCGACGCATTGGCTCCCAAACCCATGCCGATGGAATAGATGCCCGATGCGCTTACGTCCGTACCGATGCCGACGGCCGACTCGGCCGACGCACCAGTCCCGGCAGTGCGGGCGCCCAGGTAGACTGCGTTGAGGGCCGACGCATAGGCTTGCCAGCCGACGGCCGTCCCGTGGGTTCCTCCACTCACAAGCGAGCCCGAGCCGAGAGCAACGGCATTGTTGGAGTTGACGACCTTGGTCACATAACCCATGGCGATGCTGTTGACCGAGTTCGCATCCACCGAGCTGCTGTTGGCAAAAGCAACGCTATTGGTGCTGGCACTGACCGAAAGAGATCCCATGGCAAGGGCATTGGCACCGGAAGCCGTGACATCGGTGCCAATGCCAATCGCGCCACCCGCGGTCGCACCGGTGCCGGCAGCGCTACGCGCCCCCAGATAAATGGCATTGATAGAGTTGGTATAGGCTTGGAAACCCATGGCTATGCCGTTCTGGCCGGTGGAAAGAGAGTTGTAGCCCACGGCCAGCGCGCCCAGCACGTTGGCGTGCGCAAGCGATCCCAGCGCGGTGGCTCCAGTACCGCTGGCCGCGGACTGAAAACCCATGCACGACGCGGTGCTGTTATAGACGTTGTAAGGCGCCACGGAGCAATCCACCGCTTGCGCCTGTGCCAGCGAAGCCCATCCGAGCCAGCCGGACGCCACCAGCGCGGCGAACACTGCCGGGCTCCGGCTGCGCAACAATGCGCGACGGCCGCCTTGTCCCGGTGCGCCGCCACGAGGGCAAGCGGCAATCTCCGAAGCGACCACGAACTGGTTCCGCGCGGGACTCCAGACCTTGCTGTGAATCTTGTTCATAACATCTCCTTGGTTTAGGGAATATGGGAAATAGCAACGGGCTCGACATGCTGGCGCGCAAAAGCTCTGGGCGCGGAGATCGGTATATTGAGCACATTTTTTACAAAAACTTGTCTTGCATCGGCTTGCTTATCGTGGTGAAGCACCGATGTTTTTTTTTCGACAGCCGTCCCCTTCCTCTGCTGAAAACCAGCAGGGGCTCACGGAAAAACTGAACAATCTGTCTGAAAATGGGGCCGGCTAGCTATCGCTGCGACGATGAGATAAGCGGCTTAGAACCACGCGAGGGCGATTCAACCAGCGCCTGGTGGGGAGAAAAATCTGTCGTCAGAGCAGCGATTAAACGCAAAAGAATGCGTTTTTTTGAAACAGTGATTAAAGAAATACATTGATCGTTCCCTCCTAGTTATCCCGATTTCGATACGTCAATCGGGTTGCAAGAATTTCACTGACGATGATGTTTTAACGCTGCCGCCGGACGAAACCGAAATGTTTTAGTTGTTGCGAATTGTTACCTTCAGTGTCTCCACCCATCATCCATAAAACGTCCATAACCCGAGAAAAATACGGAAATTCAGATGGCGTTTTAATATTTTTAACAATGCTTAACAATTTGTGTCGCAATTGCAGCCAGGAAACAACATTTGAACGAGGGTCATGCAGGATGAGCTTGATGGAAACTCTATTTTTCATCGATAACAGCGTGGCCGTTTTTTGCAGCTGCTATCGGTTTTTCACCAGGAGGGATTAATTGAGACGTATATGACGCGTACATGACGCAAGCCGTCATCGATAGCCAGCCGCGGCTTGCAACGCATTTGGCTGAGCGATCTTTGCAAGTATCTGTTGCCGTTCTTCAAACGTTAACATGCTATACGCTACCTCTCGTACAAGCCTGTAGCGAAACTGGAAATGGCCCGATTCCGGCTTCTTCTCAACCAAGCCTGAAGCGACCAGCGTCTGGATCAATTGCTGGCATTTGCGGATACTGACCGATTCGATGTCGGCCAAGACATTCAGCCCGAACTGGAAACCGATGCACGCAGCATGGCACAGCACCTGGCGCATCTCCCCAAGCATGTCTATCCTCTCCATCAAGAGGTTGCGCAACGACTTGGGACATGTGAAGTGAAATTCAGGATTGGCGTTCTGCAGCAGCTTTTCAAGGAATAGCGGAATGCCGTCGGCCATTTTAAGCAGGTGCGACTGCCATGTCGGCGAGGCTTCGAGAAACTGGGGAAACTGCAGCGCCATGCTGGTCGCCTCGGCCATGCCAAGCGGCTGTATCTCCATCAGGATGCCGGGTCTCAGGACTGGCCCAGGTATTTTGGGATGCTTCCTGCACGTAACCACCAGGAATATGCCCAGCGACCTTTCCCTCTCCCTGAGCCAGGCGATGAAGTCGAGCGAAACTTTATCCGCCCATTGGATATCTTCAAACACCAGTACGGCAAGAGACCCTTCGTGATTTTTTTTCAGGCTGCCGACGAGCGAAGAAAACAGCTTTTCCCGTTCAAAGACCGGGTATCCGTGAATATTGTTTTCATGCGCATTCAGGAGATTGGATAGCAGGCTTGATCCATTGTCATCCACGGAGACGGCCCCCGGAAGCACATTGGCCGATGCCTGCCCGATACTCTCGCCGGACCCGGTGTTTCCCAAGGCTCCCCCAAGCGAGCGGACCAATGCAAGGATGGGATGTAACGGCGACAGCAGGTTTTCGATATGAAAACAAGCGCAATGCACATTTGCGAACTGTATTCTTTTTGCAGCAAGGAATTCCCATATCAAACGAGACTTGCCAACTCCCGCTTCGCCGCTCAGCTGCACACATATCCCGCCGTCGACGGTAGCCTTTGTCCACGCCAGGTCCAGCGCCTTGAGTTCGTCCACGCGTCCCACGAAAGTACAGTGATGCGATGACGCGACATCGCGCATTTCGTTGCAAGGCTCGCGCAGCGCATGCACCTCGACTACCTTATGCGGAGCGCCATCAAGGGATTTCAAGTCAAACAGCGACGCAATTCCATGCCGGGTCTCCTCTGATGCAATCAGCACCCCCACCGGCGCCGACTCCGCCAGGTTGCGCGCAATCGTGGTGCATTCCCCCAGTATGTCAGGCAAGGTATATCCCGGGCCTGTCATCATGATGTCGGCATGGACCGCGCTTCGGATCCCGACATGATGGAACTCTTCCGCGATGCATCGGCGGATGGACAGCCCGGCGGCCAGGGACCATTCGGTTATGAATTCGTTTGAAACCGGATAACCGAAATAGGCAATGACGACAGAATTCGATTGCTGCCGGAAGGTGCCGCAATATTTCGACAGCAATTCACGCAGCCGCACGATGGCTGCAGTGCTCATGCGCAGCCATGCCTCCCGATCGCAGTGGACAAGGGGGAACAGCTCAACATAGAGGGTGGACACCAATCGGTACTCTCGCCTGACGCCGGGTACGGAAAATTTTCCCGAAACAGGATTTGATCTTGCTGCCTGCATTGCTGCCGGCGGTTGAGATGCCGGTTTGTCGAAGAGCGCGCTGATCTCCTTGGGAGGAGAAGTCCCCAAGTGCTGCTGGGTCATGCTGCAATAGGCATCGTATATATGTCGCGCCGCAACCTGGTTGCCCATCTCAAGGTGCATGTGCATGAGGCGGGAGTGCGCCAATTCATTCAAGAAATCTGCCGAGATGAGCTGTCGGCAGCGCCGTTCCATGACATCGAATTCGCCTGCATTTGAATGCAAAACGACGGCGTGCTCAAGCAGCGAAACATTTTTTTGTTCGCACCGGGACCGCCTGAGCTGCAACCAGTTGGCAAGCCTTTCGCCGGCAGGAAAAATCCCGTCCAGCAACGGTCCCCTGTAAAGCGCAAGTTGCTGATCGGTTAATTTTATGCAGTCGATCCTTTCCCAATTCTCGAATTCGTCCGCATCGATCCAAAAGCGCTCTGTTGAAAGACGGACAATGCTGCGATCCGCATAGAGCAGCGATTTGTCCAGTCCGGCCCGCGCAAACGCTTGTTGCAGATTGAACAGCGCCCGGCGCAGATTAGCCTTGGCATCATGCTCGCCCAATTCCGGCCACAACAAATCGGCAAGTGATTCGCGCGTATGGGCTCGGGGTTCCAGTGCAAGATATGCCAGCAGCAAGGCAAGCTTGGTGTAGGCCAGTTTTATTTTCTGGCTGGTTTCAGCGCTGTAGAATTCGAGCGTACCTAGCAAATTCAAACGAGCGCTAAACATGTAAATATTCTCCGCGCAGGTGTTGCCGCGCCTGTGGAACGATTGCAGTTATTGAATACAAGTGCCTGACAGCAGCGTCTTTTAATAGCATTTTTCATGCCAAGAAATCCATCGCGCGTGAAAACCATGACATCTGGCCTGCCCGGATTCCGAGGAAATTCGGCTCGGCATAAAAAGTCGAAGAGCCGAAAAACCGCTTGCCGAGCCGCATTGCGGGCAGAGGCACCATGCCGGCGCGACGGCAGGTTCGCGCTTTCCGGTGTCAAGGATTGGAAATTTTTGCAAAAGGAATGTGCAAGACCGGGCGGATTGCCTCAGACATTTCATTGCCGGAAAGTGCCGTTTTTTGGAAATTTCCGGCGAAATTTGTCTGAGGCTTTAACTGCACGGAACAGCGGCGATTTTGCAGGCAGAAGATGAAGAGAGAAACCGGCATGATCGCCAGACACCATGCCGAAATCCGAAATGCCCCGCTTTGCCGCATAATCGGCACGCGGAGCCGGCCCGCGCCCAAGACACGATCTTGCCTGCCGCATTGCGTGAGGATAAGCAGCATCGGTCAGGAACGGCGCGCAATCCGCTCATGTAAAGTTTAACCACCTCAGAGGCGTCCATTGTCGAAACTGCAAAACCTACAGAGGCAGCCTGACCGTATTACAGGCATCCTGGGAACGGCAATCGTGCTCGCGTTGCTGTACTTCGGGCGCGATGTCCTCATCCCGATCACGCTCGCCATCATCCTGAGCCTGCTCATCACGCCGTTTATCCATCGCCTGCGGCAGATCGGCATAGGACCGACCATTTCGGTCTGCGTTGCGGTCGTGATGCTGGCGCTTGCACTGGGGGCGGTCGGACTGGTGATTGGATCGCAGGTCGTGCGGATCGGGGCAAGCCTGCCGCAATACGCCGACACGATACGCAGCAAGGTAGCCGTGCTCGATCAGCTGACCCTCGGCAAACTGGGGGAACTGAACGGAGAGGCAGGGCGCTGGATCGAGCATCTGTCCGACCGGCAGCGAGGCGCCGGTCCTGACGCGGCGGCGCCGGGCAGCAGCAAGTCGCCGATTGCCGTCGAAATCCATGAGCCGCCACAACAGCCGCTGCAATTGCTGACGCGGATCGCCTCTTCCGTATGGCCGCCGCTGGAGACGGCGGGCATTGTCTTCGTCGTGCTGATTTTTGTGCTGCTGGAACACGAGGCATTGCGCGACCGCTTTATCCGCCTGGCCGGCGGCAACGATTTGCGCGCCACGACGGTCGCGGTCAACGACGCCGGCGAGCGTCTGTCGCGCTTTTTTGTGTCGCAGTTCGCCGTCAACATCGGCGTGGGCGTGCTGATCTGGCTGGGACTGAGCATCCTTGGCCTGTCCCAGGCGCTGCTGTGGGGCGCCATGGCGGCCATCCTGCGTTTCATTCCCTATGTCGGTGTATGGATTGCCGCATTCTGCGCCACTTTGCTGGCGGCGGCCATTTCGCCGGGCTGGTCGCTGGCCGTCATGACGCTCATCCTGTTTCTTGTCATCGAGGTGGTGTTCGCCCAGGTGGTGGAACCGAAACTGTACGGCCACACGACCGGGCTGTCGCCGCTGTCGGTCGTGATCGCTGCCATTTTCTGGAGCTGGATCTGGGGGCCTGTCGGGCTGGTGCTGTCGACGCCGCTGACCTTGTGCCTGGTGGTCGCCGGCCGCTATTTCAGGACGCTGAACATGTTCGAGATCTTGCTGGGAGAGATACCGGCGCTCACGCTGCCGCAGAATTTCTACCAGCGCGCACTGTCGGGCGATACCCAGGAAATCATCGCCAGCGCGCGCCGGATACTGAAAAGAAAATCGTTCGCCGCCTATTGCGACTCCGTGCTGGTGCCTGCATTGCACCTGGCGCGGGCCGACCTGGATGCGGATGCCATCAGCAAAGGCGAGCAGCTGAAGGTGGCCAGCGCTATCGCCGCCGTCATCGAAGCGCTAGGCGAAAATCCGAAATGGTGGCGGCAATATACCCGCGTCTCCATGCTGGACGACATCAACATCGGCCATCAGCTGCGGCGCCGGCGCGAGGCGGTGATCGGCAGCACGCAAGGCTCCTTCGATGTACCGGCCGGCACCGTCGTCCTGGGCATCGGCGCCGGTTCGCTTGGCGATGAGCTGGCGGCCGAAATCCTGGTCCGGATCCTGCGCAAACAAGGCGTGGACGGCCGCCACCTGACACTTGACGAGTTGCTGAGAGAGGCTCCTCCTCCCGGCGCCAATCCGGAAATCGTTTCGGCATTTTGCCTGGTCAGCCTCGAACCCACCAAGGAACAGGCACAGATCGAATCCGCCCTGGCGCACCTGACGACCCGTCTGCCGCACGTCAAGCAGCTGGTGCTGCTGATTGCCAACCCATTCGAACCGCCTCAGCTGCAAGACAATGAAATCGAGGGCGCGCACCACGTCACGCATTCGTTTGAAGAAGCCGTCCAGGACTGCCTGGGGACACTGCATGCCGGCGATAAGGATTAGATGTCATTAGCGGTCGCCTGGCTGGCTCGCGCTGTTTTTTGTGCAAGCGCCAGGCTTACCACATCAAGTCGTCGGGGATCTGGAAGGCTGCATACGGATCGTCGGCGTCGATTTCCGTGCTGGCCTTGTTCACCCGCACGACGAGCGAAGCATCGCGCTCCGCGATCTTGTCGGCGATTATCCTCGGCACCAGTTCCCTGGCGTCGCCCTGGCAGATGATCACCAGGCGCCCTGCCACCAGGTGCGCCTGGACCGCGGCCGACACATACAGCCGTTCGATCTTGTTGTTGTAGGTGAAATTGTAGGCGATGTCGCCGGCGCCCTTGCTTTGGCGATTTTTCTGCACCATCTGGACGATTTGCGCAGCGATCGCCTTTTCGGCGGCGGCGGCGTCGCGCTGGGCATTCAGTTCGCGGGCCCGCTCGGCATTCTTGCGTTGCGCTTCGAGTGCGGCCAGGCGTGTTTCATCGACGCTGGCCGTGCCGGTCCGGCGCTCGGCCTTCTTCTGCTTGTTCTTGTCCTGGTTGACCAGTTTGACTTTATTCTTGTCGACCAGGCCGGCTTTCAAAAATTGCTCCTGCAAAGAGGCCATATGTGCTGCTCCGTAAATGAGACTGCCGGCCCGGGCAGTGGCGCCGGCCGGCGGAAAGACGCTAGCATAGCAAATTTGTGAACGCTTCCAAATATCCCTTGACTTTCCCACAGGGGGAACGCTGAGAATGCACCATCGAGATTGATTTACCGGCCAGGCGCTGGAACATTGCCATTGCTTGACAACAAATATCGCCGCTGCTTACTATAAATAAAGCAAAAACCCGAGGACAATGAAACTCTCCCGCCCATCCCGCCTGATCGCCGCGTTCATCGTGCTGGCCAGCATGCTGTTCATGCAGCTTGCCGTAGCGGGATACGCATGCCCGAGTTTCAGCATCGGACAGGCCGGCGAGCAGGTATCGATGCCGATGGATGGCGACCAGGCGATGGCCGGATGCGCCGGCGCCGACAAGGTCCAGCCCAGCCTCTGCCACGCCAATGACCAGGCCGGCAACCAGTCGCTGGACAAGCCGTCCATGCCGCATGTGCAGCCTTTCATGGCTGCCGCATTGACGCTGGTATTCCGGCATATCGAGGTTGCCGGCCATGCCGCCGATGCCCGGCCCAACTCCCTTCTCCTGGCGCGGACCACCGCGCCGCCGCTCTCCATACGCAACTGCTGTTTCCGCATTTAATCCCCCAGATCGCCTAGTCCGCCATCGCCGTGCCGCGTGCACGCCCGATGCTGTCTCTTGCTATCTGGAGGTTTCATGTCATCCCCTGCATTTTCTGCATTTGCCGCCCGCCATCCGGTGCGCAATGCGGTTCTTCGGTTTTCCGTAAGAACCGTTTTTGCCGCGCTGGCCGGGTCGCTTGTACTTGTCGCCAACGTCTACGCGGCCGAGCCGCCATTGACGCTGGCCGAAGCCCAGCGCCGCGCCGTAGAGCGCTCGCGCCAACTCGCCGCACAGGATTTCTCGGTTGCCGCGTCGCGCGACATGGCGGTTGCCGCCGGCCAGCTGCCCGATCCGGTATTGAAGGTCGGTATCGATAACCTGCCGGTCACCGGCCGCGACCGCGGCAGCCTCAGCAACGATTTCATGACCATGCGCCGGGTCGGCGTCATGCAGGAAATCACAAGCGCAGACAAGCGCCGCCTGCGCTCCCAGCGCTTCGAGCTGGAAGCGCAAAAGACCCTGGCCGAAAAGACCATGGCAACCGCCGCGATTGAACGCGATACCGCGCTGGCCTGGCTCGACCGCTATTACGCGGACGCGATGGCGGCGGTCGTGGCCGAACAGGGTGAACAAGCCAGGCTCGAAATGCAATCGGCCGAAGGCGCCTATCGTGCCGGCCGCGGCAGCCAAGCGGATGTTTTTGCCGCTCAAAGCGCGCTGGCGGCATTTGACGACCGCGCCAGCGACATCCGGCGCCGCGTGCGCAACGCCAATACCATGCTGGCGCGCTGGATCGGCAATGCAGCCGATCTCGCTCTGGCCGAAAAACCTGCGACCGACACCATCCGGCTGGACCCGGCGACGCTCGATAGCGCGATCGCCCATCATCCGCAAATTGCCGTGCTGAGCAAGCAGGTCGCGGTGGCCGAGACGGACGCAAAACTGGCGAAGGCCAATGAAAAAGCCGATTGGACCGTGGAAATGGCGTTCCAGCAGCGCAGTGCGGCGTTCTCCAACATGGTGTCGGTCGGCCTGTCGATCCCGCTGCAGTGGGACCGGAAGAATCGCCAGGATCGTGAGCTTTCCTCCAAGCTGGCGATGGTGGAGCAAGTCAAGGCCGAGCGCGAGGACATGCTGCGCGCCCATGTTGCGGAAACCCGCAGCATGCTCGATGAATGGCAAAACGGCCGCGAGCGTTATGCCCGCTACCAGGACGAACTGATCCCGCTGGCCAATCAGCGCACGCTGGCCGCGATCACGGCTTATCGCGGCGGCAAGGCGACCCTGGCCGACGTGCTGGCGGCACGCCGCAACGTGATCGACGTCCGCATCCAGGCCCTGCAGCTGGCGACCGAAACCGACCGCCTGTGGGCACAACTCAATTTCCTGTTTCCGACCGGCGAGCAGATGGCGCATTCGGAGATGGACAAGGACACCAAATGAAAAACAAGAAACCATTACTCGCTGCCGTTATTGCCGTTCTCCTTGCGGGAACCGGTTATGGCCTGTATTGGGCCGGCATGAACCAGGGTAAAAAAATGGCGGCGCCGATGTCGAACGAGACGCCGTCTCCGGTAATCGGCGCAGCAAAAGCCGACGGCTCCGGCAAGAAAGTGCTGTATTGGCACGATCCGATGGCGCCGGGCCAGAAGTTCGACAAGCCTGGCAAATCGCCGTTCATGGATATGCAGCTGGTCCCGGTATATGCCGACGATGGCGGCGATGCCGGCGACGACGGCAAAGTAAATATCAGCCCGCGCGTACAGCAGAATCTCGGCATCCGTACCGCCGAAGTCATCAGGGGCAATCTGGCGTCGGCAGTCGTAGCGGTAGGCAGCGTGGCATACAACGAACGCGATGTCGCCCTGGTGCAGGCGCGCAGCAATGGCTTCGTCGAGCGGCTGCATGTACGCGCGCCGCTCGATCCGGTGCGCAAAGGACAGCCGCTGGCCGAACTGTATGTGCCGGAGTGGGTGGCGGCACAGGAAGAGTACCTGTCGGTCCGGCGCATGCAGGGCAGCGGCATGGATAACCTGCTTGGCGGCGCGCGCCAGCGCATGCGCCTGGCCGGCATGACCGACGACCAGGTCCGGCTGGTGGAATCGAGCGGCAAGGTGCAGGCGCGCCTGACCATATTCGCGCCTATCGGCGGCGTGGTCTCGGAACTGGCCGTGCGTGAAGGCATGACCGTGATGGCAGGCGCTCCAATGTTCAAGATCAACGGCCTCGGCACGATCTGGGTCAATGCCGACGTGCCGGAGAGCCTGGCGGCGCAGGTACGGCCCGGAAACATGGTCGAAGCGCGCACGCCGGCGCTGCAAGGAACGGTATTCAAAGGCAGGGTCAGCGCGATCCTGCCGGATGTGGATCCCGCAACCCGCACGCTCAAGGCGCGCATCGAACTGGCCAATCCGGCCGGCCGGCTGGTGCCGGGCATGTTTGCGACGATTGATTTTTCGTCGGTGGCGCGCAAGGATGTCTTGCTGGTGCCGACCGAAGCGGTGATCCAGACCGGCACCCGCAGTGTCGTCATGGTGGCGCAAGGCAACGGCAAGTTCATCCCGGCCGAGGTTGAAACCGGCAGCGAAACCAACGGCCAGACCGAAATCCGCAAAGGACTGGATGCCGGACAAAAGGTGGTCGTCTCCGGCCAGTTCCTGATCGATTCGGAAGCCAGCCTGACGGGCACGGAAACACGCATGGCGGGCATGGCCGCGCCGGCGCCCGACAAGGCCGCCGGGCCGGCGCACCGCGGCGAAGGCAGGGTCGAAAGCATCACCAGGGACGAGATCACCATCTCGCATGGACCAATCCCCAGCCTGCAATGGGGGGCGATGACGATGGGCTTCAAGCTGCCCGCCGCCGGCTTGCCAGGCAACATTGCGGTCGGCGGCAACGTCGTCTTCGAGATTCATCCTGTCAAGGATGGCGCGTTCGAGATCTCCACGATTGCGCCGGCGGCAGGCGCTGCGAAGGGAGCCGCGCAATGATCGCCAAGCTGATCCGCTGGTCCGTCGCCAACCGCTTCCTGGTGCTGCTGGCGACGCTGATGGTGACCTCCTGGGGCATCTGGTCGCTGGCGCGCACGCCGCTGGATGCGATTCCGGATTTATCGGATGTGCAAGTCATCATCCGCACCAGCTATCCCGGCCAGGCGCCGCAGATCGTCGAAAACCAGGTCACTTATCCGCTGACCACCACCATGCTGTCAGTGCCGGGGGCAAAGACAGTGCGCGGTTATTCGTTTTTCGGCGATTCCTTCGTCTACATCCTGTTTGAAGACGGCACCGATCCGTACTGGGCCCGCTCGCGGGTGCTGGAATACCTGAACCAGGTGCAATCGCGGCTGCCGCCGCAAGCGAAAACCGCGCTCGGTCCGGACGCGACCGGCGTCGGCTGGGTCTACGAATATGCGCTGGTCGACCGCAGCGGCAAGATGGATTTGTCGCAGCTGCGCGCCCTGCAGGACTGGTTCCTCAAGTACGAGCTGAAAGCGGTGCCGAATGTATCGGAAGTGGCCAGCATCGGCGGCATGGTGCGGCAGTACCAGATCGTGCTCGATCCGGACAACATGCGCGCCTACAACATTCCGCAAGGCAGGATCATCGACGCCGTGCGGAAAGCCAACCAGGAGACCGGCGGTTCGGTGCTGGAGCTCGGCGAAGCCGAATACATGGTGCGCGCCTCGGGCTACCTGAAATCGCTGGACGATTTCCGCAAGATTCCGCTGATGACGACCGACGCCGGGGTCTCGGTGCGGCTGGGCGACGTCGCCCGCATCCAGGTCGGCCCGGAAATGCGGCGCGGCATCGCCGAATTGAATGGCGAAGGCGAAGTTGCCGGCGGCGTGATCATCATGCGGTCCGGCAAAAACGCGCTGGAGACCATCGATGCGGTGAAGGTCAAGCTGGAGAAACTGAAGGCGAGCCTGCCGCCGGGGGTGGAAATCGTCACCACTTACGACCGTTCAAGCCTGATCAAGCGCGCCGTCGCAAACCTGAAAGAAAAGCTGGTCGAGGAATTCATCGTTGTCGCCGTGGTCTGCGCGCTCTTCCTGTTCCACCTGCGCTCGGCGCTGGTTGCCATCATCACGCTGCCGATCGGCATCCTGGTTGCCTTCATCGTCATGTACTACCAGGGAGTCAATGCCAATATCATGTCGCTGGGCGGGATTGCCATCGCTGTTGGCGCCATGGTCGACGCCGCCGTGGTGATGATCGAGAACGCCCACAAGCATATCGAAGCCTGGAACCACGCCCATCCTGGCGAAAAACTCGCAGGGGATGACCATTGGCGCGTCATCGGCAACGCCGCAGCCGAAGTAGGTCCGGCCTTGTTCTTCTCGCTGCTGATCATCGTGCTCTCGTTCATTCCAGTGTTCACGCTGGAGGCCCAGGAGGGACGCCTGTTTGCTCCCCTCGCCTTCACCAAGACCTATGCCATGGCGGCCGCCGCCGGCCTGGCGGTGACGCTGATCCCGGTCTTGATGGGCTACCTGATCCGGGGGCGGATTCCCGATGAACAGAGAAATCCGCTCAATCGCTTCCTGATCGCGCTGTACCGGCCCTTGCTTGATATCGTGCTGCGCTTCCCCAGGATGACCCTGCTGGCGGCAGCGTTGGTGGCGATGCTGACGGCCTGGCCCATGGCCCGGCTTGGCGGTGAATTCATGCCGCCGCTGGACGAAGGCGACCTGCTGTACATGCCGTCGGCGCTGCCTGGTTTATCGGCGGGCAAGGTGTCGCAATTGCTGCAGCAGACCGATCGCCTGATCAAGACCGTGCCGGAGGTGGAAAGCGTGTTCGGCAAGGCCGGCCGCGCCGAGAGCGCCACCGATCCGGCGCCGCTGGAAATGTTTGAAACCATGATCCAGTTCAAGCCGCGCGGCCAATGGCGGCCCGGCATGACGCCGGACAAGCTGGTGCAAGAGCTGGATCGCATCGTCAAGGTGCCCGGGCTGTCGAACATCTGGGTGCCGCCGATACGCAACCGGATCGACATGCTGGCCACCGGCATCAAAAGCCCGGTCGGCGTCAAGGTGGCCGGCGTCAGCTTGCAGGAAATCGACCGCATTACCGGCGACATAGAACGTGCCGTCAAGCAGGTTCCCGGCGTCTCGTCGGCCTTGGCCGAGCGCTTGAATGGCGGCCGCTATATCGATGTGCGTATCGACCGCGATGCGGCGGCCCGCTACGGCTTGAATATCTCAGACGTGCAAAGCGTGGTGTCGGCCGCCATCGGCGGCGACAACATTGGCGAAACTGTCGAGGGATTGCAGCGCTTCCCGATCAATGTGCGTTACCCGCGCGAAGTACGCGACTCGGTCGAGAAGCTGCGCCAGTTGCCGGTGCTGACCGAGCGCGGCGCCCAGATCCGGCTGGGCGATGTCGCCGCGATCCGCATCAACGACGGCCCGCCGATGCTGAAGAGCGAAAACGCGCGCCTGTCGGGCTGGGTCTATGTCGATATCCGCGATCGCGACCTGAGCTCGGCCGTGCACGACATGCAGCAAGCCGTGGCGAAGGAAGTCAAATTGCCGGCGGGTTATTCGATTGCCTGGTCAGGGCAGTTCGAGTATCTGGAACGCGCCACCGCCAAGCTCAAGATCGTGGTGCCGGCCACCTTGCTGATCATCTTCGTCCTGCTTTACCTGACCTTCAAGCGTTTCGACGAGGCGGCATTGATCATGGGCACGCTGCCGTTTGCGCTGGCCGGAGGCATCTGGCTGCTGTGGCTGCTCGATTACCACCTGTCGGTCGCCGGCGGCGTCGGTTTCATTGCGCTAGCGGGCGTATCGGCGGAGTTCGGCGTGATCATGCTGCTCTATCTCAAGCATGCCTGGGAAGAACGGCTGGCTGCCGGCAAGCACAGCGAAGCCGACCTGCTCGACGCGATCCGCGAAGGCGCGGTGCTGCGGGTGCGTCCGAAGGCGATGACGGTGGCGGTGATTATCGCCGGCCTGGTGCCGATCATGCTTGGCGCCGGCACCGGATCGGAAGTCATGCAGCGCATTGCGGCGCCGATGGTCGGCGGCATGATCACGGCGCCGCTGCTGTCGATGTTTGTGGTGCCGGCGGTGTACCTGCTGCTGCGCCGACGCCAGGTGCGCGCGGCCGGCTAGGTGCGGCCGGCTAGGTGCGGCCGGCTAGGCGCGGCCGGCGAGGACATAGATCGCAATCGCCATTGAAGCACAAGGAAGTCGCAGCAAACGCGTGTGCAAGCAGGCGCGGCGCCCATCCCTCCAATGTCTGGCAAACGGATGGGCGCAATCTGTTTCAAATTCAAATCATTCTCTCAACTTGAAAAGGAAACAAGCATGAAATCGATCGCAACCCTGTCCCTGGTCCTGGCGCTGTCCGCATCCGGAGCGGTCTTCGCGCAGGCTGGCAACATGAAAAACATGGACATGAAGGACATGCCGATGGACAGCATGAATTCCGGCGCCATGGCGAAGACTGCCACTCACAAGGCCACCGGCGTGGTGAAGGCCGTCGACACCGCCAAAGGCACTGTGACGCTGGCCCACGGACCCGTCAAAAGTTTGAACTGGCCGGCCATGACAATGACCTTCGTTGTGAAGGACAAGACGTTCTTCGACCGGCTCGCCGTCGACAAGAAGGTGTCCATCGACTTCGCCAAGCAGGACGCAGGCTATGTCGTGACCGCTGTGAAATAACGATTGCCTGGACGGGCGCTTCCTGCATGCGCGTGTTGTCTTTCCAGGCACAAGCGCATGGAGGCGTCGAATCAAGTTCATCCAAGATAGCCCTTGACATCCATAACCGTTTGGTTATGATTAGTTCATGCGAGCTGCCAGTGTTCGCGGAAACAGAAATGCAATTCAATAGAAGAGGAATCGCAGTGCACGCCGAACCGACAGCCGTCCTGAAAACCTTGTCCGATCCAACCCGGCGTGCAATTTTCGAGCGCCTGAGCATGGGAGGTGAAATGACGGTGCATGCCTTGACCGATCCGTCGGGGGTATCGCAACCCGCCATTTCGAAGCACCTCGGGGCGCTCAAGCTGGCCGGCCTGGTGCGCGGCCGGCGTGATGGACGCGAGACGTATTACAGCGTCGAACCGAAAGCGCTGGCGCCGCTGATCGACTGGATCAGTTTTTATTCGACCTTTTGGAATAACCGATTTGACCGTTTGGAAACCCTATTGAAAAGGATGGACCAATGACGCAAGCTGACGATACCAAAACCCTGGTTGTAGAGCGTGAATTGCCGCACCCTGCCGAGAAGATCTGGCGCGCTTTGACGCAAGCCCCCTTGATCGAGGAATGGCTGATGAAAAACGACTTCAAGCCTGTTGTCGGCCACCGTTTCGACCTGCGCGCCGACTGGGGCGTTGTCGATTGCCAGGTGCTGGCGGTCGAGCTGAACCAGACGCTGTCTTACGCATGGGAAGCCCTTGGCCTCAAGAGTGTCGTCACCTGGACTCTCACTCCCAGCGGCGGCGGGACCCGCCTGCGCATGGAGCAGTCGGGCTTCCGGCCGGACCAGGAGCAGGCTTACCAGGGCGCCAAGTACGGCTGGCAGAAATTCTTTACGGCCCTGGAGTCGGTTGTCGCCAAGCTGGACTAGCGCAATACTGTCTTGCACATCCAATATATCTGGAACTTCTAGGGTGAGAACATGAAAAAACCGGACGCGAGCCAAGGCCAGTCGGCATCGGAGCTCATCTCGCAAAGAATCGCCGAACTCGGAGACTGGCGCGGGGACATCCTCGGCCGGATGCGCAAGCTGGTCAAGGAAACAGACCCGGAAGTGGTCGAGGAATGGAAGTGGATGGGCACGCCGGTCTGGTCGCACGGCGGCATCATCTGCACCGGCGAATCCTACAAGGATAAAATCAAGCTTACCTTCGCCAAGGGCGCGTCCCTGGACGATCCGGCCGGTCTCTTCAATTCCAGCCTCGACGGCAACACACGGCGCGCGATCGACATCCTCGAAGGAGAAGAAATCGACGAGCCTGCCTTCAAGACCCTCGTCCGCCAGGCAATCGCCCTCAACAGCGCCGGCAAGTCGAAACCCTCCAAAAAAGCCAAGCCTTAGGGAATTCCTTCCCCGAACAGGTCTGGCGCCGCGGCGGCTGCCTCACTCTGCCGGCTGCGGCCGGCCATCGCGTTGCGGATCGCCTTCTACCTGAGGCGATCCGCGGCCGCTTTGCATAGTTGCTGGCAGGCTACGCCTTCACAAGAAAAATGCTAGGATTTTGTGTTGCAGCAAGCAGGGAAAGCCACATTGGGCGCAAGGTTGTTGCCCATCCTTGACCTGCAAGCGACAGGGCATTCCGTAGTTCGCAACCGACACAATCCAACCTTCACAAGAAAGCCAATCAATGGACCACACTTCATTCCCGTTGCGCCACCTGCTGTCCAGCACCGCACTCGCCGTCTCCCTGGCGCTGGGCGCCGGCGCCGTCCCTACCGCAGTGTTCGCTGCCGCGCCGCAGGTCAAGACCCAGGCCCCAGGTTTCTACCGCGTGATGCTCGGCGATTTCGAGGTCACCGCACTGAGCGACGGCACCGTCGACCTGCCGGTCGACAAGCTGCTGGACGAACCCGCCGCCAAGACCACGGCAGCGCTGCGCAAATCCTTCCTGGATGTGCCCGCCGAGACCTCGGTCAACGGTTTTCTCATCAACACCGGCACGAAACTGGTGCTGATCGATACCGGCGCCGGCACGCTGTTCGGCCCGACGCTGGGTAAGCTGACCGCAAGCCTGCAAGCGGCGGGCTACAAGCCTGAACAGGTTGATGACATCTTCCTCACGCACATGCATCCTGACCACCTCGGCGGCCTGGTCGCAAACGGTGCGCTGGCGTTCCCCAACGCCACTGTCCACGCCGACAAGCGCGATGCCGACTTCTGGCTGTCCAAGGCAAAACTGGAGCAAGCGAGCGCCGACTCGAAGGGCTCCTTCCAGGGCGCAGTGGCGTCGCTCAACCCGTACATCGCGGCAGGCAAATTCCAGCCGTTCGATGGCAGCGGCGAGATTGTGCCGGGCGTCAAGGCTTGGTCGAGCTACGGCCACACTGCGGGCCACACCAGCTATGTCGTCGAAAGCAAGGGCCAAAAACTGATCGTGACCGGCGACCTGATCCACGTTGGCGCCGTGCAGTTCGCGGACCCTGCGGTCACGATTGAATTCGACACGGACAAGAAAACCGCCGCCGTGGCGCGCGCCAAGGTCTTCACTGCAGCGGCAAAAGAAGGGGCGCTGATCGGCGCGGCCCACATCTCGTTTCCGGGCCTTGGGCATTTGCGCGCGGCCGGCAAGTCGTGGCAGTGGATCCCGGTCAACTACACGACCGAGCTGAAATAACGCCGCCGGAATGCATGCCAGGCGCCTGGCATGCATTCCGGGTTCAATCGCAGGGAACTGCCAGCTTCTGTTTCAGGTACGGCGCAATATTCCGCATCGCACGCGATACATACTCTTCTTTCTCTCCCACCGGGGCGACATAGTGCAGCGCACTTTCCGCCGCCTCGACACCTTCCAGCCGGGCAATTATCCAGGCGGCGAGATAAGGCGACGCCAGGCATCCGCCTGCGGTAGCGACGTTATCCCGCGCAAAGAACGGCTGGTTCAGCACCTCGACGCCGGCTTCCTGGACCCAGGGTCTGGTCGTCAGGTCGGTGCAGGCCGGGACACTATCCAGCAGACCGAGCTTGGCCAGCACCAGCGTGCCGGAGCATTGCGCCGCCAGCAATTGCCGCGACGGATCGAGCTGCAGCTGCGCCATCAACGCCGCGTCGGCGACGATTTCCCGTGTCAACATGCCGCTGCCGACGATGACCGCATCGGCAGTGCTTGCCTCGCCAAGGGAGACATGTGATTCGATGACCACGCCATTCATCGACTTGACGCGTGGCGTAGGACTGGCAATCGACACGCGCCAGTCCGGCTTCTTGATGCGATTGAGGACACCGAGTGCAATCAAGGAATCGAGTTCGTTGAAGCCTTCGAAGGTAAGGATAGCGATGTGCATGGCGTCGTCTTCCGCTGCAGATGAGGTTGAGAAATCAGTATTGTTTGTAAGGGAGGAATTTGCCACTCATGAGGATGCGCACGCGGTCGCCGTTAGGATCGTTCTCGCGCTGCAGGTCCATCTTGAAATCGATGGCGCTCATGATGCCGTCGCCAAATTCTTCGTGGATCAGCGCCTTGAATGTACTTCCGTACACATTGACCAGCTCGTAGAAACGATAGATCAGCGGATCGGTCGGGACTGACGTCGGCAACGAGCCTTTGTACGGCGTAACGGTCAGCCACTTGGCCTCTTCCGCGGTCAGGCTGAAAATTTCCGCGAGGACGCCCGCCTGTTCCGCGCTCAGCGTCATTTGCCCCAGGCACGCAGCGGTGACCCATTCCTTGCTAAGCCCGACCTTGGCCGCGACTTCCGACCACTTGATGCCCGAGGACACTTTGGCGGCAATGATTTTTTCGGTAACTTCGAGGCGGTCCATAAAAGCTCCTTCAAGGAATGCTGGGTCGGGATTGGGGTAGGGTTAAACATGCTGCCGTCTGCTTGCGTGAATCGGATTGCATTGAATCAGTCCATGATCAGTCCATGGCAGTGCGGCTAGCAGCCCGCAACACATTTCCCGTCCACGTTGAATTCCATGGTCTTGCCGCTGAGGGGAGCGTATACGGGGACTTTCACCGCGGTTTTAAATTCCAGGAATTTGCTGCCAGGCAGGAATTTCCCATCCTTGGTGGCCGCCTCATTCACGTGCGAAGCTATCACGGCATTGGGGCGCACCAGGTCGTTGATCACATACGCGGCTTCCTGCGGGCCGGTGGAAAAAATGCCGCCGATGTTCAGCACGGCCAGTTTGGGTTTATAGAAGCGTCGCACCACCAGGTCCTGGTCGGCAATGATGCCGGTGTCGCCAGACAGGTATACGGCCAGCCCATTGGAAAACGTCAGCACAAAACCGCCTGCGGGACCAACATAGGCCTTCACGCCGTTGGCCACAAGACCTTCGGCAAGCGCGCCGCTCAGGAATTTTTCGTCCAGCCCGTTTGAATGCGCCGCCGGGACGCTGGCAATGCTGACGCCGCCGATTTTGCGCTGGCCTCCGAAGCGGACCAGCAGCACCTGGTCGGCGCTACCGCCGGCAGCCGTGATCCTGCGCGAGAAAAAATCCCCCATTTCGCCGCCAACGAACAATTTGGCTTTCTTCGCCAGGACCACCTCTTCGGTCACCGAAGACGGCGCGCTCTTTACCGAAAAATCCGGGGCGGCGCAGGTGCCGGCATTTGCCTCGGCCTGGTGCATGTCGCCCAGGTGATCGCTGTGTACATGGCTCAGCAATACACCATCGATTTTACCCAGCCGCGGATCGCTGCCGCCGCGCACCGTACGGCCGGCGTCATACAGAATCCGTGTTCCATCCGGGTCCTCGAAGATCAGCGCACGGTCCTGCGCGCAGAATTCGCCGTCGTGGCTGCCTAAAGGAGTGACTTTGACTGTGGCGGCGCCGGCGGCGGTCGCCGTCGGCATGGCGCTGACGCAAAAAATAGAAAACAATAAACTCGCGATTACGGTCGTGTTTTTCATGAGGAGTTTCTCAGATATCAGGGATAGGAATCTTGTTCTGCGATCCGGGGAATTGGTCCGTGCCTGCTGTTGCCGCGCCGTCAAACCCAGGTTTGCGCTTGAGCCAGACTCATCATAACCAGAAACCATGCCCAATGCTAAATCATCATGCTGTCGCGCAGCTTACGCTCGAAGATGCGGTATTGCGGAACTCGGCTATTAATTACAGACGCCTGCCGCCGAGGGCTTCTACACGCACACTTGGTGCCGCACCTGCGCGATGCGCCAGACGACGGACCGCTGGTTGATGGCCGCATGCACTGGCGAGTCCGCCGTCTCGCCCATGATGCGAGACGCGGCATCCTCGCCTTCGGCCGTGGAACTCCAGACCAGCATGTCCACGATAGAACCGTCTTCCAATTCCGCGATGTGGCGGGACTGAAAGCCGGCCTGGCGCTTCAGCCATGCATCGATGTCGGCATTGGCGGCGATGAAATCGTTCACGCCAAGTCCTTTGACAAGCTTGAAAGTCGTGATCTCGAGGGCCGTAGACATCTTGTAACTCCTGTGTGGCTGATTTGCGGGGCGCAGCTCTTCGTCAAACGTGTTCATCGCTGCGCTGTAGGGCGGATGATCAATTCACTCACGTCGACATCGGCCGGCTGGCTGATGGCGAAACCGATCGCCTGCGCGATGGCTTCAGGTGAAATCGCCAGGCCCATCATTTCGCGGACCGCCGCCTGCACCTGTGGGTTGGCAATGCCGTCGACCAGTTCGCTGCGCGTAAGGCCGGGACTGACCACGGTCACGCGGATGTCGGTGTTTTCCTGGCGCAGCCCCTCGGAAATTGCCCGCACTGCAAACTTGGTCGCGCAATAGACCGCAGCGGTGGGATCGACCCGATAGGCTGAGGTGGAAGCGATATTGACGATATGTCCAGCTTTCTGTTCTCTCATGACCGGCAGCACTGCCGCGATGCCGTGCAGGACGCCGCGCAGATTGACGTCGATCATCCGGTCCCACTCGTTGACCCGCAGTTCGTCGAGCATGGACAGAGGCATGATGCCCGCATTGTTGACCAGCACGTCAATCCTGCCGTAGCGCTTGGCGGCAGTGTTCGCGAAGGCGCGTACGCTGTCGAGGCTGGTCACGTCCAGTTCCCGGAAACTTGCCTCGCCACCAGCGTCCAGGATTTCCTTGGCGATGACGGCGATACGGTCGACGCGACGGGCGCCAAGCAGCACCTGGTGGCCGCTGGCAGCTAGATGACGGGCTGTAGCCTCGCCGATGCCGCTGCTTGCGCCAGTGACGAGTATCACTTTTCTTGGGACGGCGTTCGGGATGGGATTGGTTGCCATGGTCGGCTCCTCTTCGATGGATTGGATAAATCGGATGACTGCATGGTGTCATCGACTGGACCACGCGCGTTATCCGGATTCTCCATAAATCGTCTACGATCCTGCAAATGATTGAACCTGCCTGATGCGCCAACTGGAATATCAGGTAAGCTGGATACCGCTGCAATCCTTAGAAATCAAAGTGTTTCCCATGAAAACAAGCTTAGGCCCTTATCGGGAAATGGCATCCATCATTGCCCGTTTCGCCAACACCGATGGCGAGCTTGAGACCGCCATCGACGGTTTTTTCATCGGCCGCCGTTCTTCCCCATCCCAGGCGCTCAACACCACGCAGTGGCCGTGCTTCGCGCTGGTCGTCCAAGGGGCGAAACGCCTGACGCTAGGAACCGAGGTGTTTGAATACGGCGTCGGAGATTGCCTGGTGGTGTCGCTGGACCTTCCGGTCGCCTCGCTCATTACGCAAGCGAGCATGGAAGTTCCGCACCTAGGTGTGGCCATGGCGATCAATGGCGAGCGGCTCAAACACCTGATCGGCAGGATAGGCATGCCGGCGGGAGCGGGCGCCGCCGACGCAATACGCGGTATAGCCGTCAACCCCGCCGCGCCGGAATTGCTGGATGCGACGCTGAGAATGCTGAAATTGCTCGACCGCCCAGGCGACATACCGGCAATGGCGCCGTTGATCGAAGAGGAAATCCTGTACCGCCTGCTGACCTCGCCTTACGGCCCGCGGCTGCTGCGGATCGCCCAGGCCGAGAGTCCCGGCAACAGGATTTTCAAGGCCACCGCCTGGCTGCGCCAGAATTTCGCAAGCCCGCTGCGCGTGGAAGACCTGGCCCGCCATGTCGGCATGAGCGTGTCCTCGCTCCACCACCATTTCAGTGCCGTGACGGCGATGACGCCGATGCAGTACCAGAAGAAGCTGCGGCTGTACGAGGCGCGCCGCCTGATGCTGGTCGAACGGCTGGATGTCGGCTCAACCGGATATCGCGTCGGCTACCAGAGCCCATCGCAATTCAGCCGGGAGTACAGCCGGCTGTTCGGACGTTCGCCGCTGCGCGACGTGGAAAGCATGCGCGAATCCTTCGTCGTCGATTTGTCCCGCCGGGACGTGGATTCGATTGCACCGCAACCCTAGCCTGGTTAAGGGTTGGTTTCCTGAAGCGATGACGTCGATTGCGGGCGCTTGCCGGGTCCCGGTGCAGAGGGCCGGGCCCATCGGACAACCGGAAAAACAGACCGCGGAGATTGTTTTTATCGGCATTCCGAGCTATCGTCACGGGTTTGACGGTTACCCATCCCGCAGCGGAGACAGAGAATGGACAACACCACGCGATCGGAACGATCACGCAACGCCATCATCCAGGCAGCCCTCGCCATCATCGCGCGCGACGGTCCGCGCCGGCTGACGCTGGACGCGATTGCGCGCGAAAGCGGCATCAGCAAGGGCGGGCTGATGCATCAGTTCCGCTCGAAGGAGGCGGTGTTGAAGGCGTTGCTGGAATACCAGGCTGAATATTTCGAGAAATTTTCCCAGGGCTACATGGCGCAGGCCAGCGCGACGTCGCCCGAACCCCTTCTGGCGACACAGATCGCGGTAGCCCGTGAAGCCGTCACTACGCAGCAGTCGGTCGCCTTTGCCATCCTCGGCGCCATCAGCGAAGAGCCCGGGCTGCTGTCTGCCTTTAAAGAGATCGACGCCAAGAAGATCGCGTCGATCAAGGCCGAGGCAGCCGATCCTGAGCTGGCGATGCTGCGCTGGTATGCGGCCAAAGGTTTGCTCCTGAATGCCCTGTTCGGGTTATGTCCGTTATCGGATGAAGAACGCCAGCGCATGTTTGAGCGCCTGCTCGACAGCAAGCAATGGCTGGTTCCCGGCAAAGCCTAGGACCAACGCCTGGCTTGCGCGCCTTCTCATAGGAAGACGCGCCATCAATGATGCGCCCTGGCCGACTCCTGCCAGGGCTCGGTTGCCGACGCCGCCCCGGTCGCCGTCGCACGGCGTATGTTGCAATATAGACATTCCATACCAAAAGGGCCTGGCCCCGTCCCTCCCCCGAAAGCCCGGTACGACGCCTCTTCCTGCGTGGCAAAGGCATCAGAGAGGGTTTTATATTTTCTTTTCAAAAACCGACCAGGCGGTTTGCAAATGCGGGATTCGGTGCTATATTCGCTTCCTGAGTTAGCGCGAAAGGGCGGCAGGAAGGCTGATTTATGCATCAGTTGAACGCTGCATTTCACTCCGTCCAATAGCGCCAGGCAGCGATCGCCATCACGGTCATGCCCGACTCATCCACCACGCCGTACCAGGGGATGACCGTCATTCCTTGGAAAAACCTGAAGACTGAAGAGGAATTGAAATGCACATATCCATCAAGACCGGCCGGCTGGCCATGATCGCAGCGTTCTGCCTGGCGCTGGCGGCATGCGGGACCACGCAGCCGGTGGCGTACTCGGGAATCTCGTCGTCGCCAAAACTGACGCCTAACCAGAAAGACGATACCGGACGTGTCCCGTACAGTTATTCGGCTCCCGTGGAATGGCAGAAATACAACGCGCTCATCATCGATCCGGTCGCAATCTACAGCGGGCCGGATCATCAGTTTGGAGATTTGTCCGAGGCTGACAAGCAGGAACTCGCCCGCTACATGGATACCACTTTCAGAAAAACATTAAGCCAGCGATTCCAGGTAACCGCCAATCCCGGATCGAATACTCTCAAGCTCAGGCTGACCTTGGCCGGCGTGGGTACAAACACTGCAGTGGCATCGACGGTGACCCGCTTTGACCTGGCTGGAATGCCTTACAACGTTGTCCAATCGATCCGTGGGAAAGAAGGGATGTTCATGGGCTCAGTCAGCTATTCAGTCGAAATCTATGACGCGGCAAGCAACCAGCTCCTGAAGGCGTTCGTGACAAAGCAGTATCCCAATGCAATGAATATCGTGGCGACCTTCGGTTCGCTCCATGCCGCCAAAACCGGCATCGAAAAAGGCGCAGATGCGCTGGTCGCTTCCCTGAAATAAGCGGCTGAATCCGTAGATGAACGCGCCATGACCGACCATGACATTACGCGTAATGCGCCGGCTTCAGGTACCGACAGCCAGCACCTGGTCGCCTGCGAGCACTGCGACGCCGTCTACCAGCGCGCCGGCCTTGCCGAAGGCGAACGCGCGCAGTGCCGGCGCTGCGGCGGCACGCTGTACCGCGAGAGCACGCGCGCCTATCAACGGCTGCTGCCGTTGGTGGTGACCGCGCTGATCCTGTTTGTGGTGTCCAACATCTTTCCGATTGTCGAGATGGACCTCAAGGGCATCCGCACCCAAACCACCTTATGGGGCGCGGTGCAGGCGCTGTATGCCGACCGCGACATGGCGCTGGTGGCCCTGCTGGTGTTTGCCGCCACCATCCTGCTGCCGCTGGCAGAGATGCTGATGATGCTCCACCTGCTGGCGCCGATGGCGCGGCGCCGTTTGCCGGCAGGTTTCGAGTACGTCGTGCGCTACATCCGCCGCACGCGGCCATGGGGCATGATCGAGGTCTACCTGCTCGGCGTGGTGGTAACGCTGGTCAAGCTCTCCAGCGTTGCCGATATCCTGCCTGGCCCGGCGCTCTGGTCATTCAGTGCGCTGGTCATCGTGCTGGCGGTCATGCTGTCGTTCGATCCGCGCGACCTGTGGCAGTACAGGGAGCCGCCGCGATGAGCATGCCGCCGACCGCGGCGCCGACCACCGCGTCGATGGGACTGGCGTCCTGCCACGCCTGCAACCTGCTCATCCCACGTGCGCCCGAAGGCCGGCCCTGCCCGCGCTGCGGCGCCGCCGTGCACCGCCGCAAGCCAGACTCGCTGGCGCGCACCTGGTCTTTCCTGATCGCCGCCGCGATCCTCTACATCCCCGCCAACCTTTTGCCGATGATAATCACGCAATCCGTTTTCGAGACCTCGCGCGACACCATCCTCTCCGGCATCGCCTATTTGTGGATTGCGGATGCGAAAGCATTGGCCATCCTGGTGCTGGCCGCCAGCGTGGCGGTGCCGCTGCTAAAGATGATGGCGTTGACGCTGCTGCTGCTTTCGGTGCATTTCCGCTGCAGCTGGCGCATCCGGCAGCAGACCCAGCTGTACCGCCTGCTGGAGACAGTCGGCCGCTGGTCGATGCTCGACGTCTTCGTCGTCGCCATGCTGGCCTCGCTGGTGCGCGCCGGCAAGCTGGCCACCATCGTCCCGGGTCCCGGGGCCTTGGCTTTCGCCGCTGTCGTGGTACTCACCATGCTCGCTTCGCTGAGCTTCGATCCCCGCCTGCTGTGGGATGCGCTGGATGCACGCAATGACTGAATCCGATTCCAATCCGCCGATGCCGCCCGCGCCGCCGCGTCCCGAATTGCGCCGGCGCGCACGCTGGCTGCCTTCGCTGGTATGGCTGATCCCGATCGTCGCCGCCATCATCGGATTGTCGCTCCTGATCCACACCCTGTCCGAGCGCGGCCCCGAAATCACGGTGACTTTCCGCACCGCGGACGGACTCGCGCCCGGCAAGACGCCGGTACGCTACAAGGCAGTCGATATCGGCGTGGTCAAGTCGCTGCGCCTGGCGCGCGATCGTTCCCACGTGATCGCCACCATCGCCCTGAGCAACGACGCCAACAGCTTCCTGGCCAAGGACACCCGTTTCTGGGTAGTGCGCCCGCGCTTTGCCGTCTCCGGCATTTCGGGCCTGGAGACGCTCTTGTCCGGCGCTTATATCGGCGTGGACGCCGGCAAGTCGGACGTACGCAGCGATAGTTTCGCCGGACTGGAAGTGCCGCCGGCGGTATCCACGGACGCCTCCGGCAAACAATTCGTCTTGCGCGCCGCCGACCTCGGTTCGCTCGACATCGGTTCCCCTGTCTATTACCGGCGCGTGCGGGTAGGCCAGGTGGTGGCTTACCAGCTCGAACCCAACGGCCAGGATCTCTCGCTGCGCGTGTTCGTCGACAAGCCTTACGACCAGCTGGTCACCGCCAACACCCGTTTCTGGCATGCCAGCGGCATCGACATCAAGCTCGACGCCGGCGGCCTCAAGGTGAATACGCAGGCGCTCGCCACCATGCTGCTTGGCGGCGTGGCGTTCCAGGATCCCGACAATGCCAAGGCCGCTGCCGCAGCCGGCGAGGATACGCGGTTCATCCTGGCCAGCGACCAGGCGGAAGCCATGAAACCCCTCGATGAACTGAAGCCGGCGCTTGCCGTCCTCAATTTCGACCAGTCTGTACGTGGCTTGTCGCCAGGGGCAGCGCTGGACTTTCGCGGCATCGTGGTGGGCCAGGTGCGCTCGATCGGAATCGAATACCAGCGCGACAAAAAAACCTTCCGCTTCCCCGTGATTGTGGAACTGTATCCGTCCCGCATGGGCTTCAGCCCGCGCGACCTGGATGACAAGCAGAAAACCAACGATATCGCCGAAACCATGAACCGGCGCGGCCTGCGTGCGCAGCTGCGCAACGGCAACCTGCTCACCGGCCAGCTCTACGTGGCGTTCGACTTTTTCCCCAAGGCGGCGCCCGCCAAGGTCAGCGTCGACGGCCCCATGCCGGAACTGGCCACCACGCCCGGCACGCTGGACGAGTTGCAAGCCAAGCTAGGCTCCATCGTCAACAAGATCGACAACGTCCCGTTCGAACAGATCGGCCGCGACCTGCGTACTTCGATGGCGGCGCTGGACAAGATGCTGGACAACGCCGACAAGCTGATGGCCCAGGTTGACGGCAACCTCGTACCGCAATTCGCCGCCGCATTGCAAGACGCACGCCAGACCCTGCAGGCGGCCAACCAGACGCTAGCCCCGAATGCCCCCTTGCAGCAGGACACGCGCCGCATGATGCAGGAACTGACGCGCAGCGCCGCCTCCCTGCGCAGCCTGACTGATTACCTGGAACGTCATCCCGAAGCGCTGCTGCGCGGGAAAGCGGATACGGAGAAGCCATGATCCCATCCGCCAATCTCGCCGTGCTCTGTGCGGAACTGCTGCTCGCCGCCGCCGTGCTGGCCGGCTGCGCCTCGCCCGAACCGCGTTATTACACGCTGGCAGGCTCCGGCTCGGCCAGCGATGCAGCCGCAGGCTCCTCCAGCGCCCGTGACAAAGAACCGCTAATGATTGAGGTACCTCCCGTCCGTGTCCCCGAGCGGCTCAACCGGGCCAACCTGCTGCTCGGCGATGGCAAGGGCGCGCTCAAGATGATGGAACAGGACCGCTGGTCGGCGCCGCTTCCCGACGAGCTGCGCGACGCGCTGTCGCAGCGGCTGCAAGCCAGCCTGGGCGCTATCGACACCTATTACCACCGCGACGCATCCGGCGTGGCGCCCCTGTATCGCGTTACGGTCGAAGTGGTGCGCATGGATGCCGAACCCGGAAGAAGCGCCGGCGCCACCATCAACTGGGCGGTGCAGCGCTTCCCGGACAGCAAGGTGACGGCGGGCCGCACGCAAGCAGAGTTGCCGGCGCCGGGCGGAGTGGATAGCGTAGTGGCCGCTTACCAGCGCATTGTCGCCGGCACCGCCGCCGATATCGCAACGGCAATTCGGTCGCTGCAGCAAATATCGCCGGCGCCCGCGGCGACCGGGCATTCCCTGGCGCGCTACAGCCAATATCACATCGCTCCCGAGAAGCAGGAAATCCCCTGATGCGGAAACGAGTACCGAATTGATTGTTAATTGATTGTTTACAGGGCGCAGCTGCGCCACACACCAACCCATCCAACTGCCAAGGAGCATCCAATGCACTTCCCCGCCGCCATCCGTCTCGCCTGCCTCGTCGCAGCCGCCGGTTTCACGCTGCACGCGCATGCAGAAAGTTTTACCTCGTCAGCCGTCAGCACCGGTTCGGCCTCCAGCGGCAGCGTGTCCGCTTCGCTGCACGGCTCAAGCGACAGCTCGACCGGCGGCGACAAGACCGCCGACGGCAACTATCGCATCATCGATGTCGCCAGGGCGCCCGGCCGCGCCGGCGTCGCGCGCGTCACGATGCAAATCGACGATTCGCAACAGCGCATCGTGCTCGACCTGCCGCAGGCGATTGCCGAGAAGCAGAATCTCGGCCGGGGCGATCTTGTGCACGCACAGCATCGCGTGTACGGCTTCGAGTTCGCGCGCGGCGATACGCGGGAGGCGTTCTACCTGGTGCTCGCCGACGCGTGGTACAACGAGCTTGCGGCGCGGCCGGTGACTCTTTGAAGATCTGGCGCGTCTTCGCTCTTGCCGCTGCAATTGCCGCGGGCGCGGCGCAAGCGCAACCCGGTTCGCCCGGCTACTCGACATCTTCAGCCTTCTGCGATCGCGCGCAGCAGCTTACCGCCGGCCAGCAAGACCGGCTGCTGCGCTTTGCCGCCGTGGTCCGCGACGAACTCGACGCCATGGGCGGCGACACTGCGCTGGTCAGCCGCTCGGGACTCGATCTCTCGCGTTTTCACATCCGTTACTCGCATGCCGCAGTCGCCTGGCGCAGCGACACCGGCGCCTGGTCGGCACGCCAGCTCTACTACGCCTGCGACGAAGAGCGGCCGCGGATCTATGACCAAGGCCTCGCCGGTTTTGTGATCGGCGCCGACGATCCCTCCTCCGGCTACATCTCGATCGTGCGGCTGCCGGCCGATGCAGCCCAATCGCTGCGGCGCGCATCGCTCGACGCGCCGCGCGTGCGGCACCTGCTGGCCGCCAGCTACAGCGCCAACGCCTACCCGTTCAGCACGCTCCACCAGAATTGCAACCAGTGGGTGATGGAAATGCTGGCGGCAGCCTGGGGCGGCCTGGCAGATGGCGACGACTTGCGCGGGCGCGCGCAGCATTGGCTGCAACAGGCGAACTACGCGCCCGAGCCGGTGGATGTCGGCTCGCATGCATTGATGTTCGCGGCGACATTTGTGCCGTTGCTGCATCTCGACGACCATCCCGAGGATGACCTCTTCGCAATGAAGCTGAAGGTCAGCCTGCCGTCGACGGTAGAAACCTTTGTCCGGGAGCGCCTACCCGGCAGCGACCGCATCGAGATATGCCATGACGGCCGGCAGATCGTGGTGCACCGCGGCTGGACGCCGGTCGCCGACGGCTGCCGGCCGGGCGAGGGCGATCGCGTCTTTCCGCTCGACTGAAAGCCGGCGGAAGATCCGTGCGGCTATCTCATTTTTCTTCAGGCGAACCGCCGCCATCCGATGCCGCCAGCATCAGCAAGGCGCCGATAATCGCAACATTTTTCAGGAAATGGTTAAGCTGGTTCTGCATGGCGGCAGGTTCTGCCTGCCAGAAGCGATGTGCGGTCAAGGTCGCAATCACCGTGAACAAAGCCACTATCACGGCGACCGGACGGACCCGCCAGCCGGCCAGGATCGCCAGGCCTCCGCCGAATTCAACGAGGATCGCGGCCAGCACGGAAAAAGTGGCGAACGGCACGCCGATGCGGTCCATATATCCGACCACGCCGGAAAAGGCAGTGATCTTGAGCAGGCCGGAAACGACGAACAGCGACGCCAGAAGGGCACGGCCGCTGCGGTACAGCACAGGTGAAGTTTGCATGGTTTTTTTATTCAATGGTTCAGTGCCGTGGCGACACGCGCAGCGCATCGCCACGTTTCCCTGATTTGCAAGGTTCGTCAACGCGCTTGCCGGCTTAGTAGCCGGCATTGTCACGCAACTCATCCGGCTCACGATTTGCAACCGGCGTATCGCGCTTCAGCTCCGCATTGACTTCAGCGCGGGTCTTGGCCGACGCCACAGGCTGCAGCACCGGGTAGGCGGAGGCGGCATAGTTCAGGCTGCCCTGGTCGCTTGCCCGCTGCAATTCGGCCACGACCTCTGCCCGCGTCTTGGTCGAAACAAAAGGCGCTTCTGGCGGATAGCTTGCTTCAGCAAGGACGGAGCCGGTGGCGGCGACGAGGGTGGTGGCAATCACGATTTTCAGGATGTTCATTTTGTGCTTTCAGTAAAAATATAAGCCGGGATGGCGACGGTGTCGGCATTCTGTGAAACTTGTTTTCCAGCATGTCTTGCCGTGTGATTGATACTATGCGCAACGACAATCCAGATAAATTAGCTAAAATGCGATCTTCCGTTCTGTATATGGGACGATAAAGCCGGAACTTTCGATGAAAAAACTGAATATCGACCTCAACGACCTGTATTTTTTTGTCCAGGTTGTCGACCGCGGCGGCTTCACCGCAGCGGCAGACGCCCTGGACATCCCGAAATCCAGGCTGAGCCGGCGTACCGCGGAACTGGAGAAAGTATTGGGAGTCCGCTTGCTGCATCGGACCTCGCGCCGCATCGCGCTTACCGAGGTCGGCTCCCAGTTCTACCAGCATTGCGTGGCGATGATCATCGAGGCCCACGCCGCCGAAGACGTCGTGCAGCGCACCCTGGTCGAGCCGGTGGGAGCGATACGCTTCAGCGCTCCGGAAGGAATGATCGATATGATCCTGAGCGACCTGTTGCCGCGCTTCATGGCCATGTATCCCAAAGTCCAGGTCATGACGCAGATTACCAATCGCAACGTCGACCTGGTCGAAGAGAGGATGGATGTCGCCTTGCGCATCAATTCGCAGGCGCTGGAGAACTCCAGCCTGGTCCAGGCCAACTTGTGCTCGACCCCGTGGGGGCTGTATGCGAGCCCGTCTTTCATGGAACGCGCCGGAGAGCTGCAAAACCCCGCCGACCTGGCCGCGCTGGACGCGCTTGTTTTCGGCATGGACGACGAAGCGCCGGCATGGCGGTTGCTGAACCAGGCAGGCGAAGAGCAGGTGGTTGCATTAAAGCCGCGCATGAGAAGCGACAACATCCGGCTTCTTAAAAAGGCAGCGCTGGCGCACATGGGCGTGATCGCTTTACCGCGCCACGTATGCTCGGAAGACCTGGCGCAGAAATCCCTGCAACGCGTGCTGCCCGATTGGCGTCCGCCCTCGGGGCAGGTGCGGCTGTTATTCCCGACCCGGCGCGGCCTGGTCCCGGCTGTGCGGGCTTATATAGAATTCCTGAAAGCCGAACTGCCTGCCAGGATTGCACTGCTGTCTGGAGAAAATTGACGATTTGCGCACAATGCGGCGGCGCCGCTCGGACAAATTTTTCCGGTGTTATATTTTGCCATTCTGTTGTTCAGATTTAATTTCAAAAGGATACAGTCATGGCAAACATTGCTTTTCTCGGTACCGGGTTGCTTGGCGGCGCATTCGCTGAGGCCGCCGCAAAACGCGGCGATTCGGTAACCGCATGGAATCGTTCCATCGACAAGGTGCACGCCCTTGCCCAGTTCGGCGTGAAGGCTGCTGCAACGCCCGCCGAAGCGGTCCGAGGCGCTGCACGGGTGCATATCGTGGTGAAAGACGACGCGGTGGTCGAAGAGCTTATCGCGGCGGCGCGCGCTGGCCTATCGCCCGACGCAATCCTGATCGACCACACCACGACCTTGCCGGCGCTTACCGCCAAACGGGCTGAACGGCTGCATGCGGCCGGCGTGAAATACCTGCACTGTCCCGTCTTCATGGGACCGCCGGCCGCTCGCAATGCCCAGGGAACGATGATGGTCGCGGGCCCGAAGGCGCTGTTCGAATCCGTGCAGGCCGATCTCGCCAAGATGACAGGACGTCTCGAATACCTGGGCGAACGCAGCGACCTTGCCGCAGCAAACAAATTGTTTGGAAACGCCGTGATCATCGGCCTCTCCGCGGTGGTGGCCGACATCCTCACCCTGGCGCAAGCGAGCGGCGTGGATGGCGAGGACGCCATCAAGCTGCTGGGGCTGCTTGATTTGAACGGGATGGTGACCGGCCGCGGCCTGAACATGGCAAAGGGCAATTTCACCCCGAGCTTTGAACTGGCGATGGCGCGCAAGGATGTGCGGCTGATGCTGGAAACGACCGGCAACCGGCCGATGGCAGCCCTGCCAGCGGTCGCAGCCAGGATGGACCAGCTCATCGCCGCGGGACACGGCGCCGCCGATGCCAGCGTGCTTGGCATCGACGCGGTGCAGCGGCCTTAAACGGCCAATCCTGGCCGCCAAGCCTCAGCGGCCGTTGCCGGCAGTTCAGTCAAACTGGACTGCCAGTTTCCCTGGCAACGGCACGTTCAGCCATTTTTGCACGATCGCGTTCAACTCATGGTTCTTCTTGGCCTGGGTCAGCGCGGCATTCACTTTCGCCATCAGCGCCGGCTCCTCTTTGAGCAGGCCGACGTAGCAGGCCGATTCCTGGATGATGTATTTCATTTGCGGCTTGTTGCTGGCGGCTTTTTCCGCCAGCGCAACAGCGACGAAATCGCCGGTGCCGACCAGCTGCACCTGGCCCGACAGGTAGGCCGAGATCATGCCGTTGTTGTCCTCGTAGCGTTTGATCACTGCGCTGGGCGGCGCGGTTTCTGTCAGCTGGCTGTCCTGGAACGTCCCGCGTGCGACGCCGATGGTTTTTCCGGCGAGGTCGGCAGCGCCCGCAACTTTCAAGCTGGCGGGGCCGAAGACACTGTTGTTGTAGGGTGAATATGGTTGCGAAAAGGCGATGACCTTTTCGCGTTCGGCATTCTTGCCCAATGTCGAAATCGCCAGGTCAGCCTTGCGCGTCTGCAGATAGGCGATGCGGTTGGCGCTGGTGACCGGCACCAGCTCAAGTTTCAGCCCCATGTTCCTGGCGACCAGCGTTGCGACATCGATATCCAGTCCCTGCAGTTTCATGTCCGAGGTGACGGATCCGAACGGCGCAAAATCCTGCGGCACGGCGATGCGCAGGACGCCGCGCTTCTGGATATCGGCCAGGGCATCGGCCCGCGCATCTTGCACTGCCATGATGCACAGTCCGAGGGACAACAGCAGGAGTTTTGCGAATCTCATCAGGGCACCCTTACGAAGACGTTTATCTAAGCGCCATCCCGATGCTTGATGCATCGGAATTGGCGGACATGCACATTTTTTAGGCAATAAACATGCCATGCGCGAGGTAAAATCGGATCCAGACTATCCCGCCGCACGGAATAGAACAACAGGCCGCCATTGCCACGCTAACATTTTATTCCTTCTGAAGCCATGACCATCACTATCAACGAAGACCTCCGCGCTTATATCGATCCGTTGACCGAAGACGAATTCGCCGCGCTGGAACGCAGCCTGCTGGCGGAAGGCTGCCGCGATGCGCTGGTGCTGTGGGGCGACCTGCTGGTGGACGGGCACAACCGCTACAGCATCTGCCAGAAGCATCGGATTCCATTCAACACCATGCAAAACCATACGTTCCAATCCGTCGAAGACGTGCACCTGTGGATGATCGACAATCATCTGGGACGGCGCAGCGTATCGGATTTCCAGCGCGGCGTGCTCGCATTGCGCAAGAAAGAGATCGTGGCGGCGCGCCAGGAACAGGCCCGGCAATCGGCTGCGCAGCCCACCGGGACCGAGACCCCTGCCCAGTCCGACGGCGACCCGCCATGGACCCGGGAAGCCGTTGCGCGCACCGCGCGGGTAAGCAGCGCGACCTTGGGGCAGATCGAAAGAATCCAGAAGACGGCAGCGCCTGAGCTGGTGGGCGCCGTGAAGTCGGGCCTGATTTCCATCAACGCCGCGGCGGCCGTAGCCTCCTTGCCCAGCGAGGAGCAGGTAGCGGCGGTTGCCGGAGGAAAAAAGGAATTGCGCCAGGCAGCAAGGCAGGTGCGCGAAGCCCGGCTGCCGCCGAAGCCCGAACAGGATCCGCCGCCGTATGACGCCACGCCCGAACAAATCGAAATTCACCGCCTGCTGCAGCAGGTGGTTGAACTCACCCAGGAGCGCGACCAGCTGAAAAAGAAAGTGCAGCACCTGACCATTGCGCTGGCGGAAGCGCGCAGCGGACAATAGATCGCCAGGCATGCGGCCGGATTCAGGTGGCCGCGCCAGGAATTGGCTGGAGAAAAGACAGGCGCATCAAGACATCACGCCGTTTGAGAATCAAGCGATTGCGCTTTAAACGGCGGTTGCGGGTTGCGTCGTCGGCCCGCTGCGCTGCAGGCGCCAGAGCAGCATTAGCGCCACCAGCGAGGTGCCGACGACGACATAACCCACATCGTCGAAATGCTGCAGTTTTCCATCCGCCCCGAGCGTGACGATATGGCCGGCGACGACCGAGGCGACACCGCCTGACAGCTGCTGGATCGAAGCGCTGATGGCGTTGAAGGAGCCGCGCTGGGTGCTGACCGGTACCGACGACACCAGCGCCTGGAACGGAATCATGCGCGAGAATATCCCGACGAACATGAACGCATTGACGACGATCAGCAGGGGCAGCGAGGTCGGCCCGAGGTGGGTATAGATGAGCACCATGGTGATCGACAGCACCGTGCCGAGTATGAACACGCGGAATTTGCCGAATGCATCGGCGGCCTTGCCGATCATGGGGCCAAAGAAGATGGTGCACAGCCCCGTGACCAGGTAGACCGTCGGCAGGCTGTGCAGGTCGATACCGAGGTTGCTCACCGCATAGGCGCTGCTGAAGGGCATCAGCATGAAGCCGCCGGTGGTCAGCAACGCCGTCGTCGCGAAAGCCATCAGGTAGCGCGGCTCGGTGACCGTGTGGAACAGGTGCATCCACGGGCTGTGTTCCTGGGGTATGGCAAGGTGGGCGGTGACAGGCTGCATGCGCCAGGTCACGAACAGGCCGCCGAACACGCCCAGGACCGCCATCGCCAGGAACGGCACATGCCAGTCCCAGCGGTTGGACAGGTACAGCCCGACCGGAATGCCCAGCACCTGGCTGGCGGCGAATGCGGTCTGGATCAGGCCCATCACGCGGCCGCGCATCTGCAGCGGGAACAGGTCGGTCGATATGGCCAGCACCACCGAACCGATGACGCCGCCGAACAGGCCCGTGACGATACGCGCCAGCAGCAGGCTCTCGAAGCTTTGCGCCAGACCGCACCATAATGTGCCGATGATGAAGCCGGCATAAAAGAACAGCAGGATCTTCTTGCGGTCGAAACGGTCGGCGAAACCGGCTGTCAGCAATCCTGACAGGCCGGCGCTGAACGCGTACGCGGAGACCACCAGCCCGAACTGTTTCGGACCGATGGCGAGCGCGGGCATGATCACGGCGCCCAGCGGCGACATGAGCATGAAATCGAGGATGACGGCAAACTGCAGGAACGCCAGCATGCCGACCACAAACTTCTGGTAACGGGAGAACTGCGATGGCGAGGTTGTGGCAGGTGGATTCGTAGGTTCGGTCATATGCGGCTAAGGGTAATGGCATGTTCAGGACACGCGCTGACGCACAGACCACATGCCCGGCACGCATCGGCGTTTGGCGTATAGGCGACCTGCATGCCGTGCACGCGCAATTTGAATTTCTGTAATGTACCAAGGTTTTGATAATCGCTGTCGTCGATGCGCCGGACCTGGAACACGTTCTCCGGGCATACCTCCACGCAGTCGCCCTTGCCTTCGCAGCGCTTCAGGTTGACCACCGGGACGATCGCTCCCGGTTCCTGTTTGCAGCCGGCGGTCGAGGTATCAGCCACGCTTATTCCTCGTTTTTCTTGCAAGGGGCTGAACGGCCTTTGCGGAACTGCTCGCGCTCTTCCGCCGTCATTGCTTGCCATTTTTGCCATTGCCGGCGGCCGTGCCATCCGCCGTGCCCGCGGAATCCGCCGAACAGGATCCGGCTCAGGACCAGCAGGCCGAGCGCATGCCAGTAATCGATCTGGAGGATGCCGGCGAACAGGCCAGGCATCACCAGGTTCCACAGCACCATGACAGCGCCGCCAAGCACGGCGGCAACCACCAGCACCATCAGCAATTTCCAAAAAAATCTCGCTTTCATCTTCCTGCTCCTTTGCGTGTCAATTCACGTGCCAATCCATAGGCACAATTCATATGTCGACTTATTGAGAGTTTCATAAAACATGACAAAGCCCTTGCCCGGTTTTCCATGCGATCAACAACCGCAGCTAACTGGGGTCAGAGTGAACTTTCTGCGCGCTTTTTGCAGAAACTTCACTCTGACCCCACTTAGCGGGCCACGGAGTAGCTGCCTCATCGCTGAAAAAAAACAAAACCGCACTGTGCGCTCTGCCTTTCTCCGAATCCGTCATCTGGGGTCAGAGTCAAGTTTCGCGATGAAGCACTGCGAAAGTTGACTCTGACCCCAGATAACTCTGACCCCAGAAGATTCCTGCCGTGGCGCTGTCACGAATTGTGAAACTCTCAATAGATGCCGAATTCGTCGTATGCCGCCTGCAGCCGGGCGCGCAGGTACAAGACCGCGTAGCGCTTGCGCGCCAGCAGGGTATTCACGGCAACGCCGCTTTGCGACGCCATTTCCTTGAAACTGAGCCCTTCCAGTTCGTGTCCGACGAACACATCGCGCTGGCTGGCCGGCAGTTCGTCGAGGGCTTGCTGCAGCTCTCTCAGCAAGACCGACCTGGCGTGTACCGCTTCCGGTCCGTCGGGCGCCGGCAGCGCCAGGTCGAGCCGGTACTCGCTGTCTTCGCCGTCAGGATCGCCGCTCATTTCACCGATCTCGTTTACCGACTGCTCTTTCTTCTTGCGGAAACGGTCAATGATGCGGTTGCGCGCGACACGGAACAGCCAGGCGCTCGCTTGTTCGATCGGCGCGGGAAGACGGTAGGCCTGGACGAATTCCTGGAACACATCCTGCAGGATATCGTCCGCTTCGTCCGGATCGCGCACCCGGCGCAGGATGAAATTCCCGAGCCTGGCGCGCTCACGCAAGACAGTCGCAGTGATGTCTCGGTCTTGGTCGTTCATCGGCTGCGGGCTGTTCGGCGGGCTCATACCAATGAAGACGTTTCACAATAAGGAATATTGTGGCTGGGTGAAAAAAATTTCTCAGGCGATCGCGGCATAGGAGCCGGTGCCGTCCGGCCAGGGCGTCAGCAGCTCAAAGCCGTCGGCCGTCACCGCGACCATGTGCTCCCATTGCGCCGACAGCGAATGATCCCGGGTGACCACGGTCCAGCCGTCGGCCAGTTCTTTGGTTTCGCGCTTGCCGGCATTGAGCATCGGCTCGATGGTAAACACCATGCCGGGCTCCAGGCGCAGCCCTTCGCCGCGGTTACCGTAGTGCAGCACCTGCAGGTCTTCGTGGTAGACCTGGCCGATGCCGTGCCCGCAGTATTCGCGCACGACGCTGAAACGCTCGCGCTGGGCCACGGCCTGGATGGCATGGCCGACATCGCCCAGCGTGGCGCCGGGCCGTACCTGCAGGATGCCGGCCCGCATCGCTTCGTAGGTCGTATCCACCAGCCTGCGCGCCAGCGGGCTGGGCTCGCCGACAAAATACATGCGGCTGGTGTCGCCGAACCAGCCGTCGGCGATGACGGCGACATCGATATTGATGATGTCGCCCTTCTTCAAGATCTTCTGCGGCGACGGGATGCCATGGCAAACCACGTGGTTGACCGAGACGCATATCGTCTTCGGGAAGCCGTGGTAGCCGATGTTGGCCGGTATCGCTTGCTGCACGTGGACGATATGGTCATGGCACAGGCGGTCCAGTTCCTCGGTGCTGACGCCGGGTTTCACATGCTCCGCGATCATCCGCAGCACATCGGCGGCCAGGCCGCCGGCGATGCGCGCCTTAGCGATGCCGGCCGCCGACTTGATCCAGTCCGGCCGGCTCATCGCACGGCCTTCCGCGCCGCCTTCGCCGCGGCAGGCGCAGCCGCCGTTTCCTGCGTAAAAAACGCCAGGCTTTCGTCGCCCGCCTGCCTGGCGCGCATCAGCAGCTGGCAGATTTCGCCGTGGCACAGCTCCGGATGCAGCTCGGACAGCATGCCGATGCGCATCCAGTGTTCAGCCTGGGCATTGATGGATCGGCTCAGCGCATCGCTTGCGGTGCGGAGGTTGTCATGCATTAGATCGGAGATTTTGACGATGCCCATGGCGTTGTTCCAGTTATACGATTCATATACGTTTCGTATATTATCATAAACGGCGCTTACCCGAGCCGTGCGAGTTTTTTTAAAAAAATCCGAAAAAAAATGACCCTTTTTCCAGAGTCAAATGGCAATATCAGCAAGGCCAGCCACAAGCTGGCAAAACCCTTGTTGCAGACGAATCGAACTGAGGACATTAATGGCAATAAAATCCACCTTGACCTGTCTCTGGGTCTCACTGCTTGCGGCCGGCGTCACGACGGCGCCGCATGCCGCAACCGCAGCGTCGCCGGCCGCGGCTCCGGCATCCGCCTCCGGCTACAACCAGCCGCCCAAGGAAATCCTGGACGTCATGCGCGCGCCGTCGCCGCCGTTGCCGGTGCTGAGCCCGACGCGCGACCGGATGCTGCTGGTGTCCTGGCAGGAATACCCTTCGATTTCGCGCGTGGCTGCGCCCTTCCTGCGCCTGGCCGGGGTGCGCGTCGAACCGGGCAATCACAGCAAGCACGACACCCCTGGCGGCTACGGCATCACTCCCTGCGCCAGGAGCTTTGACCTGGTGCATATCGCCGATGGCGCCCAGGCTCCTGTCGCGCTGCCGGCAGGCGCCTGCCCGGGACGGCCGCTGTGGAGCGCCGACGGCAAGCGCTTTGCGTTTGAAAATATCGCCAAGGACTCGGTTGAGCTCTGGATCGGCGACGCCAGCAGCGGCGTTGTACGCCGCGTCCCGGGCGCGCGCCTGAACCCGATGCTGGAAGACCAGCTGCAATGGATGCCCGACCAGAAGACGCTGCTGGTCAAGCTGGTTCCCCAGCGCATGGGTCCGCCGCCGCCTGAACCGGCCGTGCCGAATGGCCCGAGCATCCAGGAATCGGATGGCGGCAAAGGACAGAGCAGCACCTACGAAAACCGCGACACGCTCAACAACAGGCACGACGAAGACCTGTTCGACTACTACGCAGCTTCGCAGCTGGCGCTGGTCGACGCCGCCAGCGCGACGGTCACGCCGGTCGGGACGCCGGGCCGCTACGAATCGCTGGGACCGGCGCCGGATGGCCGGCACCTGCTGGTGACCTCGATCCGCAAACCCTATTCCTACGTAACTACCTTCGACCGCTTTCCGCAAGAAGTGGAAGTCTGGGATCTCGCCAAACGCCAGAACATGACAGTGCACCATATCGCCTCGCTGCCGCTGGCGGACCGGGTCCCGATCGGCGGCGTCGCACTCGGCCCGCGCGACTTCACCTGGCGCGCTACCGAGCCGGCGACGCTGGTCTGGGCTGAAGCGCTGGACGGCGGCGACTGGAAAACCAAGGTGCCGGCGCGCGACAAGCTGATGCTGCAGAAGGCGCCGTTCAGCTCGGCGGCGGTGGAAATCACGCGCACCGAACAGCGTTACATGGGCATCGCCTGGACCGAGCAGCCCAGCCTCGCATTGATGCACGAATACGATCGCACCCGCCATTGGCGGCGCAGTTTCCTGGTCAATGTCGACGATCCGCAGCAGCAGCCGCGCTTGCTGTGGGACCTGTCGACCGACGAGAAATATGCCAATCCAGGCACGCCGGTGAAACGCCAGCTGCCGAACGGCGCCTGGGTGCTGCGCCAGGATGGCGATGCGATCTTCCTCAGCGGCGCCGGCGCCTCGCCTGGCGGCGACCGCCCGTTCCTGGACAAGCTCGACCTGAAGACGCTGAAACCGGAACGCCTGTTCCGCAGCGACAAAACGTCCTACGAGCAGTTCCTCGGTTTTGCCGGACCGGATGCGCGCACCTTCCTGACCTGGCGCCAATCGGTGACCGAAGCGCCGAACGCCTTTGTCCGCACCCTCGGCGCACCGCTTGACGCCGCCGCCGGCGAAGCCGCCTTCGCTTCGACCAGTACAGCTGTCACCCAGATCGCGGATCCGACGCCGGTGGTGCGCCAGATCAAGAAGCGCCTGGTGAAATACAAACGCGCCGACGGCCTCGATCTGTCGTTTACCCTGTACACCCCGCCCGGCTACCAGGAAGGCACACGCGTGCCGACTATCCTGTATGCCTACCCGCTCGATTACGCCGACGCCTCGCAGGCCGGCCAGACCACCGGCTCGCAAGAGACCTTCACGCGGCTGCGCAAGTACCAGCTGTTGCTGCTGGCCGGGTACGCCATCATCGATAACGCCGCCTTCCCTATCGTCGGCGATCCGAAAAAAGCCTACGACACCTACATGGAGCAGCTGGTCGCCGACGCCACGGCCGCGGTGGGCGAAGCGGTCCGGCTGGGCGTGGCCGACCCCGACCGCATCGGCGTCACCGGCCACAGCCACGGTGCGCTGATGACCGCCAACCTGCTGGCGCACTCCGACCTGTTCCGGGCCGGCGTCGCCACCAGCGGCTCCTACAACAAGACGCTCACGCCGTTCGGATTCCAGAACGAGCAGCGTTCAGTGTGGGAAGCGCAGGATGTCTACCTGAAGGTATCGCCGTTCTTCTTCGCCGACAAGATGAAGACGCCGATCCTGATCGTGCATGGCGCGGACGACGCCAATCCGGGCACCACGCCGCTGCAGGCCAGCAAGCTCTACGAAGCGATCCGCGGCAACGGCGGCGTCACGCGGCTGGTGATGCTGCCGCATGAACCGCACTGGTACGCGGCGATGGAATCGAACGAACAGCTGGTCTATGAAATGCTGCGCTGGTTCGACCGTTATGTGAAGAACGCGCCGCTGCGGACGCCGGCTGCAGAAACTCCGGCGACGGCAAAGTAGCGATAGCGGCAAGGACGTATTTCATGAACGCCAACCTTCAGCGGTTGGCGTTTTTTTTTGCAAGAACCGAAGCCGGAGGCCGCGACAGCGCCTCCGGCCGGGCACGCCTTACAGGTTGTCGCTCAGGAAAGTCAGCGAATTGCCGTGCGCTTCCGCCGCGGCGCGCTGGTGGTAGCTGGAACGGTGCGAACAATTGAAGCCATGTTCCGCGCCCGGATAAATGTGGACCTCGACATCCTCATTGTTTTCAAAACGCTCGGCGATGCTCTGCACGGCGTCCAGCGGAATATGGCTGTCGGCGCCGCCGAAATGCATCAGCAGCGGCACCTTGATGTCGCCGGCGCGCTGCAGCTGGTTCTGGATGCCGCCGCCGTAGTATGCGATCGCCGCGTCGACCAGGCCGTCGGCCGCCGTGTTGTACGCCAGCATGCCGCCGAAGCAATAACCGATGACGGCCAGCTTGCCGTCCAGTTCAGGCCGGGCTTTCAGTGCCGCAACGGTCAGCGCGATATCCGATTGCGCCTTGGCGAAATCGGTGGCCTGCATCAGCTCGACCGCGCGTTTCCAGCCGGCCTCGTCGTAAACCAGCTCGATATGGCTGCCGCTGCGCCAGAACAGGTCCGGCACCAGCACCACGTAACCGTCGGCGGCGTATTGCTCGGCGACCGAGCGGATGTGTTCGTTGACGCCGAAAATTTCCTGCAGCAATACGATGCCGGGGCCCTTGCCGGTATGCGGGACGGCCAGGTATGCGCCGAACGTGCCGTCGGCGGCCTGGATGTCGATCCATTGGGTGGTAACGCTCATGAGTGTTCCTGTCAGTATCAAAAATAAATGTCGGGGATGTTGCAGGGAGGCCAAGCTTGCGGCCGCCGAATCCAGCGGCATCCAGCGCGAACGCCTGGATCAGGACAAGCCGGTGCCTGACAGGATGCTACCAGATGCCGGCGCTGCAGGTTTGCGCGCCCGCAAAAGCAAAAGGAATGGCGGCGGACATGGCCATGCCCGCCGTGATGGAAGAAACGCCGCTAAGCGAACCACCCCGGTATCCACAACGAAAATCCGGGCACGAAAGTCACCAGCATCAAGGTGAACAGCAGCGCAAGATAAAACGGCCAGATGGTGCGCATGATTTCTCCCATGCGGATGCCGCCGATGGTGCAGCCGATGATTTGCGCCGCGCCGATCGGCGGCGCATTCAATCCCAGCGAGCAATTGATCAGCAACATCATTCCGAACTGCACCGGCCCCATGCCGAAGTGTTCGCAGATCGGCAGGAAAATCGGCGTGCAGATCAGGATATGCGCGGCCATGTCGAGGAAGGTGCCGAACAGCAGCAAGGCCAGGTTGATCAGCAGGAAAATGACGATCGGGTTGCTGCTGACCGCCATCAGCGCGTCGCCCACTGTATCGGCCACGCTGTACAGGCTGATCAGGTAACCGAATGCGGATGAAATGCTGATCAGCATCAGGATCACGCCGGTGGTCTTGACCGATTTCACCGCCGCCTTCAGGAAATCGGCCCAGCTCAGGCTGCGGTACACCAGGGTGGTGAGGATCAGCGCATAAAACACGGCGATGGCGGCCGACTCGGTCGCCGTAAAGACGCCCGAAGTGATGCCGGCAATGATGATGACCACCACCATCAGCCCCGGCACCGCGCGCAAGATGCTGCGCAACGCTACCTGCCAGCCGAGGAAGGTGCCGGCGGGATAGCCGCGATGGACTGCCACCAGGTAGGCCACCGCAAGATTGGCCAGGGTCAGGATCAGGGCCGGCAGCAGCCCGGCCAGGATCAGGGTGGTGATCGACACGCCGCCGCCGGCGACCAGTGCATAGATGATGATGTTGTGCGAGGTCGGCATCAGCACGCCCACCAGCGACGAATGGGTGGTGACGTTGACCGCGTAGTCGGTGTCGTAATTCTCGCGCTTCATCATCGGGATCATGACCGCCCCCATGGCGGAGATGTCCGCCACCGGCGAGCCCGATACGCCGCCGAACAGGGTGCATGCCAGCACATTGGTCATGCCCAGCCCGCCGCGGATGTGGCCGACCACGCCGCGCGCGCACTGGATGATGCGGTCGGCGATGCCGCCGTACAGCATCAGCTCGCCGGCGAAGATGAAGAAGGGAATCGTGAGGAAGGAAAACACGCTCATGCCGGCCGTCATCCGCTGGAAGATCACGGCGATCGGCAGACCTTCATAAAAGATGGTGGCGATGGCCGACAAGCCGATCGAAAACGAAATCGGCACGCCGATCAGCAGCAGCACCAGGAAACTGAGCGACAGCAGAGTCAATGCCATGATGGGACAACCCTTGTACGTTGCAGCAACGCGATGATGTGTTCAATCGAGAACAGGACGATCAGGCTGCCGGACAGCATCAGCGGCCAATAGGTCAAACCCTGTGAAACGCCGAGGTTGGGGATCATGTAGTCGATGATCTGGCGGCCCAGGATCCAGCCGTTCCAGATCATCAGGACCGCAAACAGGATGACCAGCAGGTGGATGAAGATCTTCAGCGGCACCCTTACTTTCGGCGGCAGCGCGCCGGTCAGCAGTTCGACGCCCATGTGGCGGTCGTCGCGCACGCAGACGGCGACGCCGATGTTGGTGACGTACAGCACCATGAGCAAGGCCAGCGCCTCGGTCCAGGACGGGCTGTTGTTGAGCACATAGCGGCCGAAAATCTGGCCGAATACGGCAACCGCGATCAGCACCAGGCCAGCCACCGCCAGCCGCATGCACATCAGCGACAGCCAGGCGTTGCAGCGGGTGAGAAACGTGAACGGCGGCAGCAAGGCGACGGGCAGCTTGTCGTCAATCGCGTCGCCGGTTTTATTGACATGTGTCATGACCGGTTCCTTGATGGAGAGAGAAGGCGCGACCTTACTTGGTGTCCTGGATGCGCTTGAGCATGTCTTTCATGCCAGGCGTGGTGACGAATTTCGCATAGACCGGCGCCATGCTGGATTGAAATTCCGCCTTGTTCGCTGCCGTGATGTGGACCCCGGCCTTTTCGACAATGGCGCGCGAGGAAATTTCTTTCTCGTCCCACAGCTTGCGCATGTAAGGCACCGACGCCTTGGCCGTCTGGCGGATCATTTTCTGGTCGTCGGCCGACAGCTTGTCGAAGATCACTTTCGACATCAGCAGGATTTCCGGCGTCATGTCGTGTTCATCCAGCAGCACGTATGGCGCGATCTCGAAATGATGCGCGGTCTGGTAGGTAGGCCAGTTGTTTTCCGCGCCGTCGACGATGCCGCTCTTGATCCCGGTGTAAACCTCGGAAGTCGCCATCGGCGTCGCGTTGGCGTGCAGCGCCTGCAGCATCGCCACCGACAGCTCGGACTGCGGAACGCGGATTTTCATGCCCTTCAGGTCCGCCAGGTTCTTGATCTGCTTTTTTGTATAGAAGAAACGCGCGCCTGAATCGTAGAACGCCAGGCCGACCAGGCCATGCGATTCGCAGGAGCGCAGGATTTCGTCGCCGATCGGCCCGTCCAGCACATGCCGCATGTGTTCCTTGTCGCGGAACACGAACGGCAGCGAAGGCAGCATCGTTTCCGGACAAATGGCGTTGAGCACGCTGGCGTGGGTGCGGGTGAATTCAATCGCTCCCAGCTTTACCTGTTCCACCGTATCAGGCTCGCTGCCCAGCTGGCTGTTGGGATAGACCTTGATGCCGTATTTGCCCTGGCTGCGCTGCTTCATCAGGTCGGACATGTAGTTGACGGCGGCGACCGTCGGGTAGTCGGCCGGCTGCACATCCGCATCGCGGAACTCCCTGGCGAAAGCGGATGGCGCGCACAATGTCAGCGACGCCGCGCCGGCCATGCACAGCATGGATAGGTATTTCTTCATTTTTCTGTCTCCTGGTTTTTATTTGATTTGTTTACAAAGAATCGCTGCCCGGCTTAGCCGCTGCCTGGGTCTTGAATTCAGTCTCCGGCAGTCCGGCCACCCCGGGCCGCAACGCGACAACTGCGCCGGCCCATTCATCGTCCGCAGCCTGGCCGGCGCTGATCGACGTCACCAGCAAGGTATCCAGCCCGGCGCCGCCGAATGCGCACATCGCAGGTTTTGCCATCGGCAAATCGATGCGCCGGTCCAGCTTGCCTTCGGGCGTAAAGCGCAGGATACAGCCGCCGTCGTTGCCGCAGGTCCAGTAACAGCCGTCGACATCGACCGCGGCGCCGTCCGGCCTGCCGGGATGCTGGTTCATGTCGGCGAAAATCCGTTGCGCGCTGGGTACGCCGTCGTCAATGTCGTAGTCGTAGGCCCAAATCAGCTGGCGCGACACATGCGAATCCGAGAGATACATGGTGCGGCCGTCGGGCGACCAGGCCAGGCCGTTCTGGACTATCAGCTTGGAGACCATCGGCAGCGACAGGCCCTGCGGCGTATAGCGGTACAGGTGGCCATCGGCGCGCGCCGCGGCCATGTCGAGGAACATGGTGCCGCTCCAGAAACGGCCCTGGCGGTCGCAGCGGCCGTCGTTGAAGCGCATGCCTTCGCGCAGGCCGGCCGGGCTCGCCAGTTTTTCTGCCGCGGCGGCTTGCGCCTCGTCCAGGCGCAGGCTGAAAATCCCGGTTTCCATTCCGGCCACCAAGCCGCCATCGTCTTTCAGCGCGATGCAGCCGACCATTTCCGGCAGCGTCCAGCTGCGCGCCGAACCTGATGCGGCATGCCAGCGCCAGACCGTCCTGGCAGGAATATCGACCCAGTACCAGGCGCCCTCTTTCGGGCTCCACAGCGGGCTTTCGCCGACGGCGCACCGCAGGCCGCCCAAGCGGTCGATATTGATCGACGTTTTATCGGTAGTCACCTTGTCTCCTGTTTTTGGCAGAACCAGCGCAGGTCTTGGCCTGCTTGCGAAATTTCTTTGTTATCAGTCATCCTACAACTTAATCGCAGTATAAGCAGCAAAAAATATTTTAGCAATCAGATTTATTCCCTCATATTGTATGCATACGTATCAGTCTGGGAATGAAGATTTGTTGCTCACGCAAAGTTGTATGACGACTGACAATAAATCACGCGACTGCAAACTGAAGAACGCGGTAAAGCGTAGGGCGCCAATAGCGCAGCGTATTGCGCCGTATGTTTGATTCGGATGATGCAGCATTCTCATAGACATCTCATGCGGCGTAATACGCTGCCCTACCACGCCCTACCACGCCCTACACTGTGCGCCTTACCGCGCCGAAGGAGATTATTCCGGGTGCAGGCGGCGCCTGCACCCGATACGCAAGACGCCAGGTCAGGCGCCAACCTTGTAGCGCGCCGCCGGCTTGACATGCGACAGGTTGGGCTTGAGCGCCTGGCGCGCAGCTTCGAAACGGTCCCAGTCGGCCAGGTCCGGCAGCGACGGCACGGTCGCCAGCTCGCCTTGGTCCAGCCCGGCGAGGGCAGCATCGACCAGGTCTGCCGCATCCATCACGATTTCTTGCGGCAGGTGCTGCACCGGCAGGCCGGCGCGATCCCAGAATGGCGTGCGAATGGCGCCCGGCAGCACGGCCTGCACGCGCACGCCTTTGGCCCCAAGTTCATGATGCAACGACTGGGTCAGCGCCAGCACATAGGCTTTGGTGCCGCCGTAAGTGCCGTTCAGCGTTTCCGGCGATACCGCCACCATGGAAGAAATATTGACGATGGTGCCATTCCCGCGCGCCACCATCGCCGGCGCCACGGCGCGCGTCAGGCGGGTCAGCGCCTGCACATTCAATGTAATCAGGTCGTCAAGTTCTTCCGGCGTCGATTCGATCAGGCTCTTGGTCGCGCCAAGGCCCGCATTGTTGACCAGCATGGTAATGCTCGCATCATCGGCCAGGCGCCGCTCGATGGCCCGCAGGTCGGCCGTGACGCTGAGGTCGGCCTTGATGACGTCGACCTTGCGGCCGGTACTGCCAGACAACTGGCTTGCCAGTTGATCCAGCTTTTCCTGGTTGCGGGCGACCAGGATCAGGTCGTAGCCGCGGCGCGCCAGGCGGTCGGCGTAGATGGCGCCGATGCCGGTCGAGGCGCCGGTGATGAGGGCTGTGCCTTGGGCGGCACGGGTAGTTTGGGTAGACATTTTGTATCCTTGGAAAGTGATGCCGGACTGCCGGTCCAGCTGGTTTTAAAGATTGACAAGCCCAGTGTAGGAGTTCAATCTATGTCCCAAGTGACGTATTTACCTCGAATTGGGTCAACATGAAAAAAACCATCGCTTTTGTCGTTTTCGAGGGCTTCCAGCTGGTCGACATGGCCGCCGTCGCCGTCTTCGAGCTGGCCAACGATTGTCCCGGCGGGCCGTTTTACGATCTGATGCTGCTGTCCGAACATGGCGGCCCGGTGCGCAGTTCGTCCGGGGTCAAGGTCGACAGCATTGCATTCGACGCGCATGTCTACGACACGGTGATGGTCACCGGCTCCATGTCGCCGGTGGTGTCGTCGCCCCGCTTCATCGATTTCCTGCGCCAGTCCTGCGCCGCTTCGCGCCGCACCGCCAGCATCTGCACCGGCGCCTTCCTGCTGGCCGAGGCCGAGCTGCTGAACGGCCGCCGTGTCACCACGCACTGGGCGCAGGCGCGCGAACTGCAGCACCTGTATCCCAAGACCCGGGTGGAAGAGGACCGCATTTTCATCAATGACGGCAACATCTGGACTTCGGCCGGCATGACCGCCTGCATCGATTTGAGCCTGGCGCTGGTGGAGCAGGACCTGGGGACGGCCAACGCCCGCCTGATCGCCAGGATGATGGTGGTCTACCACCGCCGCAGCGGCGGCCAGTCGCAGTTTTCAGCGCTGCTGGAAATGGAAGCGAAGTCGGACCGGATCCAGAGCGCGCTCAGCTACGCCAAGCGCAACCTGGCAAAGGAATTGTCGGTAGATGAACTGGCCGACGCCGCCCACCTGAGCCGGCGCCAGTTCAGCCGGGCGTTCCGCAACGAGACCGGGAAATCGCCCGCCAAGGCGGTGGAAGCGTTAAGGGTCGAAGCGGCGCGCGCCATGCTGGAGGACAGCAGCCACTCGATCGACGTGGTGGCGAGGGAAACCGGATTTTCGGATACCGAACGCATGCGGCGCGCTTTCCTGCGCACGGTCGGGCAGCCGCCGCAAGCGGTCAAACGCGCTTCGCGTTTAGGGAAAATGTAAAGTTGGCGTGCGGGCGGATCAGGGGATGTCCAATATGATGAAATGTCCAAAAAAAATGGACAAATTAATATATTGGACAAAATCAGCTCTTCCCTGAGAAATCAAACGGCAATGGCAGGCTTATCGCCTCAGGGTCTTATCTTGCCGGATCGCCTCATAGGCATCCATGCGTCCGATTGTTCGTTCGATCAGGCAATACTCCCTGGCGTTTTCCCGTTCCAGCGGCACAGTCTTGCTGTCAGCCTGGATCGAGCAATCCAGCAGGATGTTTTTCTTCCAAGCCACAAAATCATCGGTAAGCTGCTGCCTCTCGGCGCCGCTCAACAGCTGCGATGTCGATTGATGCAGTTCTGCGGCTGCCTTGCTTTGCAGGGTCAGCTCTTCGCCCAGGCACGCTGATTTCGATTCCTCGCTGGCATTGGCAGCGGCGTAGCAAGCTTTGAAAATGTTTGAAAAATCGTGGCTGCCGGTGGCCGCGCCTGCAGCAAACGGAACAAAAAGCATGGCGGCAACAAGGTAGGGAAAATAGCGTTTCATGGCATCGCCCTTGATGGGAATTCAACGGATGGAAGTAATGCTGCTCTGCCATAAGCATGCCATGAGCCGGGGTTCCGTGCACTGCCGTCGGCTACAGTCCGCCGGCGCCCGGATCCGGCAATGCCGTCCGCATTTCCGGCGCCGCGCCGCGGCTGTCTGCCAGCACCCTGGTTTGCCGGATCTCGCCGCAGCGCAGTTCGGCCGTGTTGCCGGTAATCTTTTCCAGCTGCAGGTCGCCATCGAAAACCTGGGTTTCGGCCACCGTGACGGTGCCGCGCAACGCATTGTTCAGCACGGCGAACCCGCCTTGCCGGTAGCCGCCCGCGGCCACGCTCATGAGCCGCCAGGAGTCCAGGCGCTCGGCAGAACAATCGGCAGCGGCTTTGGCAACCGTTGCGGCTGGCGTCGCCGCAACGGCGCGATCGGTTGGGCTGGCAGCGCTGCCGCCTGCGGGACGCAGCACCACGGCCGGCCTGGGCAGCAAGTCCGGCGCGCTCAAGTACGCCAGCAGCGCAATAAATGCGATGCCGGCCAATCCTATGCCCAGCGCAAATTTTTTCTCATTCATTACCGCACCTTGCTGTGGGCCGGGGCGATCGTGTTGTCGACCGCCCCGGCCCGGTCACGAACTTACCAGCGCAATACCGGCGGCCTGGTCAAACCCTGATGGCCTTCGGTGTAGCCGACCACCGACTGCATGAAATTGCTGTCGCCGCCCAGGCTGATCTTCAGGTCATACCAGCCGCCGGTGGTATTCAATTGCAGCGTGGCGGTCTGTTTCGCCGCTACCGTGACAGTCTGGCTGACCAGGCTGCCGGAGGTGATGCGGTCCAGCACCGTGAACACCGCGGTATTGGTGGTCGCGCTATTGTCGAACAGGATGCTGACCGCCTGCCCGACGCCGTTGTTGGTCAGCTTCACCTGCGGTTCCGGCTGCCCCTGCCACGCGGTGGCGCTGAGATAGCCTTTGAAGCGCCGGTAGAACTGGTTGGGGCCGATCATCTCCAGGTCGTAATAACCGCCGCCGTAGCTGATCACGTGCCAATAGTCGCTGGAGGCAGCGTTGGCGGCCATGGTGTACATCCACGGATTGTCGCTGCGATAGTTGTCGACGTTGATTTGCAGCGGCGCCGGCTTGCTGCCGCCGTTGCTCCAGTTGGTCCACACTTGCTGGCCGGCGAAATCCTGGGTCAGCCAGCCGTTGAGCTGGTAGGGCTGCACGCGCAGCGGTTTTTGCCCGGTCTCGTAGGCTGGCATGACGGTGCCGGGTGCTGGCGGAACCGGTTTTGGCAGGCTCTTCTGGGCATTGGCTTGCGCCGCCAGCGCCACTGTGTCCGGCAACACCGGGAATGCCGCATTGCTGACCGAGAAGTCGAAGCAGGAGGTCAGGTCGCCGCAGATGTCGCGCCGCCACTGGCTGATGTTGGGGCAAGTGACGCCGGTCCATTTTTCCAGGAATTGGATGGTCGAGGTGTGGTCGAACACTTCGCTGGCGACCCAGCCGCCGCGGCTCCACGGAGAACAGACGATGGTCGGCACCCGCGAGCCGAGGCCGATCGGCACGCCGCTGACGAATTCGTTGGCGGTGCCTGGCGGCGGCGTCGGCGTGGTGACGTGATCGTAGAAACCGCCGTTCTCGTCGTAGGTATAAATGAATACCGTCTTGGCCCACACCGCCGGATTCGACGCCAGCGCCTGCAGGTACTGGTTGACGTAATCGACGCCGACATTCGGCGAGCCGCTGGGGTGCTCGGACTTGGCCGCCGGCGCCACGATCCAGGACACCGCAGGCAAGGTGTCTTGCATCACATCGTTCTGGAAATCGGCCAGCACCCGGGTCTGCACGCCGTTGATGTACAGGGGCGAATTGGCCGGCAGGTTCTGGAACTGCTTGAACCAGGCCAGGGCGTTGTCGTCGTAATTGTCGACTTCCTGGTAAGTGCGCCAGGAGATGCCGGCGGCCTGCAGCGCTTCAGGATAGGTTTGCCAGGTCAGCGAGCCGTAGGTAAAGCCGTTGGTGGTGGCCGGCCCGCCGTGCAAGCCTTGCGGATCGATGGTGCCGCTCATCAGGTACAGGCGGTTCGGATTGGTGGAGGTCCGCGCCGAGCAGAAATAGTTGTCGCACAGGGTGAAGGCATCCGCCAGCGCATAGTGGTAAGGGATGTCGTTGCGCGTCATGTAGGTGATCGCATTCATCCCCTTGTTCGGGATCCATTTGTCGCTGCGGCCTTTGTTCCAGGCGGCGGTGCCGCTGGCCAGGTCGTGCGGCACATCCGACAGCCACTGCGCCGAGCTGGTGCCGGAATTCAGGCGCCATGGCGTGTACAGGCTGCCGACGCTGTCGGCCTGGGTGAAGACGTTGCGGCTGGTGGCCTGGACCGTCGCAGCGTGATCGTCGTTGAAACCGCGCGCGCCTTTGATGGTGCCGAAATAATGATCGAACGAACGGTTTTCCTGGCACAGGATCACGACATGGGCAACCGAGCCCAGCGTGCCGCTCGCCGCGGGCGCCGCCAGCGCTTGCTGCACGGCCGGAGGCAACATGGTTGCACCCATCGCTGCCACGGAATCTTTGAGGAATTTCCTACGACTTGAGTGCGCCATGTTGTTTCCATAAAGTAAGAATGGCCCGACTCTATACATGAAATATTACGCAACGGTGACGCCCTGATTACGTCTCGGTGATAGATGGCGCAGCAGCCGGAGCGCTGTCTGTCGGCGAAAAGATCCTGCTATGCTTTGCCCGTATCCGACAACCCTGGAAGCAGCACATGGCAAGCAACATAGAAATAAAAGCGCGCATCGACATCACAGCGGATCTGGTCGCCAGGGTGGCGGCGATGGCAGATGAAGGCCCGGTTGAAATCACCCAGGACGACACCTTCTTCAACTGCGCCAACGGCAGGCTCAAGCTGCGCGCCTTCGGCGACGGCAGCGGCCAGCTGATTTTCTACCGCCGCTCCAACCAGCAAGGACCAAAGGAATCGTATTACCTGATCTCGGCTACCGCCGAACCGGAACTGCTGCGCGCGGTATTGTCCGAGGCGCACGGGCAAGCCGGTCGGGTCGAGAAGCAGCGCACGCTGTACCTGGCCGGCCGCACCCGCATCCATCTTGACCGCGTCAAAGGCTTGGGTGAATTCCTGGAACTTGAAGTGGTGCTCGACGCCGGTGAATCCCCGCAAACAGGTGTGGACGAAGCGCACGCCTTGATGGCAAGGATCGGCGTCCAGCCCGGGCAGCTGGTCGAGGGCGCCTACGTCGACCTGCAGGCGGCTAGCCGCCTTTGAGCGCCTGCAGCGACCTGATCCTGGCCATCGCTTGGTGATCGGATGTCGCAGCGTCGATCATCGCCGCCACATCGGCTTTCAAGGCGGTGCGTGAACCTGCTTCCAGGTAGATCATGTGGCCGGACGGGTAAAATTTCGCGCTCAGGTTCTTGCGCACGGCCGCATCGGCCAGCGGCATTTTCTGCAGGTCCATCACGGTCTGGTAGAACGGTGTGACGAAATCGTAGTAGCCGTTTGCGGACAGCACTTTCAAGTCGACGTTCAAGCTCATGGTCGCGGCCAGGTCGCCGGCGGTGTACAGGATGACGTCGCCCTTGGCGTCGATGCCCTTCTGGGCGCCGGTCGGATCGGTGTGGCTGAAATCCCAGTTCTGGAACGCTTTGTCGTTCAAGTCGGTGAAGGCGGAATTCGAAGTGAACTTCAAGCCATCGTTCAGGTAGTTGTTCCACATCGCCGTATACACGCCGGCCACCGCCGTCATGCTGGGATCGTTGCCTCCCGCGTTGGGCGAGATGTCAGCGGCGATGCCGGTGTCGATGCCGGTCACGCGGCCATCGTAGGCGCCCAGCGCCAGTCCCTGGCTTTGCAGCAGGCTGATCAGGAACAGCGTCCTGCCGTGGCTGTCGCCGGCGGTGATGTCCAGTCCCCAGGCGGTCAGGGTGGTCGGGTCGATGCCGGTGAAATCGCTCAGTTTCTGCAGCGTGGCCGGATCGGCCTTGGGAAATTTTTCCAGCGCCGTGGCGTAGTCGCTGCGCGCAAACAGCGCGGCGCTCGCCATCAGCGACGGCAAGTCCGCCGGCGCCGGCGTCACGCTGGTTTTCCTGTGATACCAGGCATCCGCCACCGCGGTCGGCAGCGCGCCTACCGGATTGCCGGCTTGCGCATAATCGAGGATCGACGATTGCAGGGTGATGCCGTTCAGGTCCACGCCGTCTTCGTGCAGCAGGTACGACAGCACCGCGCTGCGCGGCGTGCCATACGATTCGCCGAACAGGAATTTGGGCGAATTCCAGCGGTCGTTGGCGGTCAGGTAGCGCTTGATGAATTGCCTGATCGACCGGGCGTCCTGGTCGACGCCCCAGAAATCCTTGTTCTTGAACGGCGCGATGGCGGCGGAATAACCGGTGCCGACCGGATTGATGAATACCAGGTCGCTCTTGTCGAGCAGGCTGTCGGGATTCTCTTCCAGGGTATAAGGAGGCGGTGGCGTGAAGCCCGGCATCGAGGTCTTGATGCGCTTGGGCGCAAACGAACCCAGCAGCACGAACACCGACGACGAGCCCGGCCCGCCGTTATAGAAGAACGTGACCGGGCGCGCATTCAGGTCCTGGCCGTCGACGGTAAACGCGACGTAGAAGATTTTTGCAGCCGGCTGCGAAGTATCGGCGTCGACCGCCACCAGGTGGCCGGCGGTGGCGGTGTATTGATAGGCGCGCTGGCCTATCGTGGTGGCGTGATGGGTGACCGCCGCATTCTCGGACGCCTCGGCCACCGAATCGCTCGGCCCCGTGCCGTAGGCGGTCGGGTCGAAACAAGGCTGGTCGCCGGCTGGGTCCGCTGCGCGGGCCGATGCATGGTTGCTGCTCATGATCTCTCCTTGGTCGAAGTTGCGGCCCGCCGGGCGCCGCTGCTACAGCACGCTTGCCAGTTTCTTGCCGTCCGGGCTGCCCAGTCCGGTGCAGGCGTCCCAGCCGGGCGCCGCGGCAAAGTAGCCGTTGTTGCCCTGCGTGACGTCGTGGAAGGCAGCCTGCTGCTGGTACAGCTTCGGATTGACGAAACCGACCGCGCTGCCCTTCGCCGTGTTGATACGGGCCAGCAAAGCCGCCCACAGCGGCGCCACCGCGCTGGTGCCGCCCACTACCGCGTCGGCGCCGTCGATATACACCTGGTAGCCGGTAACCGGATCGGCGTTGCCGGCCACATCCGGCACGCCGCGCTTCGCCAGCGGCTGATGCTTGCCGTCGCTGCCGATAAGCACCAGGCTCTTTTGCCAGGCCGGCAGCGCAAACACCGCGCTGACGCCGCCACCGCCGGCGCCGCCCTGCGTGCCGCCGTTCCACACCACCTCGCTCTCGATCGCCTGCCCGGCCGCCTGCAGGCGGGTGCCGCCGCAAGCCAGCACGTACGGGCTGGACGCCGGAAAATCGACATGGTTGCCGCCGGCCACGCCGTCGCTCGAACCGCTGTCGCCGGAGGCGACGCACACCGTAACTCCCATCGCGGCCGCCGCCTGCAGCGCTGCATTGAACGATTGCATGGCTTGCTGCGTCCAGCGCGGTTCGGCGCTGCCCCAGCTGATCGAGACGACGGACGGCCGGTTGACGTTGTCATGCACGGCGCTGTTGAGCGCGTTGAGGAAACCGGCATCCGTATTGGTCGAAAAATACACCACGATATGCGCTTCGGGCGCCAGCGCGCCGGCAATCTGGATATCCAGCACCACCTCGCCGTCGGCGCCGTTGGCATCGCCGCTAGGCTGGTTGCCGGGGCCGTTCACCGTGACCGCGCTGATCTTCGGCAGCGCGATGCCCAGTTTGGAAAAATAAGCTTGCTGGTCGGCGTCGCGGTAACCGCCGCCCAGTTCGATGATGGCGATGCACTGGCCGGCGCCGAGGTTGTCGGGAAAGTCGTACAGGGATGCAAACTGGGTCGGCAGGAAGGAGGCGGTGGCGGCATTGTGCGGCGCGAAGCGGAACGGCGGCTGCAGGCGGAACAGCGGGCGCGCTTGCGGGCGGTTGTCGAGGCCGACCACCGCCGTCACGATATCCTGCAGCTCGGCCGGGATGTGGACCGCGCCGGTGCGGCCCCGATAGTTGCCAAGATGCGATTCGTAACGCTGCAGGTCGACATCGAATACCTGGTTGAACTGCGACACGGTACCGCTCAGCGTGACGGTGCTGCAAGCAGGATCTTCGCGCACCACCTGCAATCCATGGTCGCGTGCAAATGCGGTCACCTTGGCGATATCTTGCGGCGAGGCGGAAAACTTCCGGGCGAATTCTTCGCGCGAGAGATGCGCCGCAACCGCCGCGCCGGCGCATTGTCTGTCGACGATGTCGCACAACTCCTGGTCCGCGCTGCGGCGCATGACGACAGTCACTTCGAGCTGCTCGGCGGGGGCAGCGCTGCCGACGCTTTTGGCGCCGGAAGGGAGGCTGCGTTCGCTGCCTGGGAGGGGGATTTTTGCCATGACTGTCAAACTCCGTTTCTGAAACAGATACAGTGAAGACGTGCAGAAAAACATTGCTGCCGTCTTCTTGCCGATGGCAGCCTCACGCCGGATTCAAGTCTGACCGGAGCATGGGATGACAGTTCCTTTCCGCTTAGAAATATTCTACAGCGAATCCCTGTTTGCCACGCCGCGGCGGCCAAACCGCGGCGCGGCTAGTTGCGTAGCTTCCTCAAATCTGGATGCAGCAGCATGAGCATGGCAAACAGCGACAGCAGCATGCCGCTGTAAATGAAAAGCTGGGACGGTGTCACGTACAGGATCAGGTAACCGGCAATCAGCGCCGACAGCGGCGCAATCGTGATCAGGATCAGCATCAGGATGCTGAGCACCCGGCCGTGGAGTTCGGTCGGAATCCTGCGCTGGATCCAGGTGAACAATCCGACCTGCACGTAGCCGGCGCCGACGCCGACCGCAAGCATCAGCGCCAGGCCGGCCTCAAGGACATGGGTGAATCCCATGCCGAGCACGGCCATGCCCGCCAGGCCGTCGATCAGGCAGACCGCGACGCCGAGATTGGCCACTTTCCTGGCGCGCAAGCCGGAGCAAACGATGCCGACCAATTGGCCCAGGCAGTTGGCGGCGATCAGTATGCCGAACGCCGAAGCGCCGCCGCCCAGCTGGCGGTCCACCCACAGCGGCAGCCCTACCTGCACCGGGCCGGCCAGCAGCAACGTGACCACGGCCCAGTAACTGATCAGCGTCCTCAGCACGCGGTCGGACCACAGCCATTTTGCAGCGGGAACAATGGTGGCAAGCAGCGGCACATGATGACTCTGCGCCGGCTGCGGACGCGGCTGCAGACGCGGCACGGTGACCGTGGCAAGCAGGAAACAGCAAGCATTCAGCAAGAAAACCAGTCCCAGCCCATCCGCCGACGCCGCCAGCAGCCCGGCCAGGAGCGGCCCGCCCAGCATCGACACCTGGGTGATGCCCATGAGCATGGCGTTCGCCGGCTGCAGCTGGCGCGGGTCGATCAGCCTGGGCAGCATGGCGACCCGCGCCGGAATCGCAAAAGCGCCCGCCAGTCCCATCCCGCAGGCAAACAGGTAGACCATCCACAGCGCCAGCAAGTCATGCAGCAGCATCGCGCCGACTGCCGTCAGCAGGACGGTGCCGCCGGCCAGCGCGCATACCAGCACAGTGCGCGGCGAATGCCGGTCCACCACCACGCCGGCGAGCACCAGGAACAGGATTTTCGGCACCGCCACCACAGCCAGCACCGTGCCCAGCGCCAGGCTGTCGTTGCTCAGCTTCAGCACCAGCCAGGGCAACGCCACCGTGGTCAGCTGCTCGCCCAGGAAGGCGGCGAATGACCCCACCATCAGCAGCAGGAAACCGCGATGCAGCAATACCGGCGGCAGCCCCGCCCGGTCGGCAGGAACCGCGTTTTCTGCTGCGAGTTCTTCGGTCATTTCGGTCATGGCGGGAGCTTGTGCTTTCGAGCAGTCTGGCGTGGCGTGGGAAGGCAAGACGGGATCCCTGCATTACCGATGCAAATACCACCAGAATTGGTAAAAATGCAATCAAAAGACTGGGTGCGCATTAGTCTACTGTGATTTTCCGCAATGCAACAGCCTGTGAAAAGTGACAGTTTCGGCGTTTTTTACTTTCTGTACAGTAACAATGTTACTTCGTTTTTTTACTTGCAACATCGTTATCACTTTTGCCTCGTAACCTATGCGATGCGGCGGCTGGCTGCCTTCCCGGCCGTCGCTGCCAAAGCCTGGTTACGGCAACTGGTGTCCGCCTCAAACTTGTTTCCAAGCCAAGAGAATTCCATGCGCACGCTCCCCCTACAGCAGCTTTGTCCATGCTCTCTCTCCACTGAGGCAACCGCCTCCAGCAGCGTCCCTTAAGCCCCTGCTCCAACCCGAGAATCGACGCCGGCGATCCACATGCCGTGGCAGGCGGCGGCCCGGGAGAAGCAGAACGCTTCCTTAATTTCCGATTGTTGTCAAAACACTGCCTAGAGGTTTTTATGTCGAATCCGGTTGAAACACCTGCGGCGCCAGGCGCGCTGTCCAACGACGGACCAGCGTCGGTCCACCCACTTTCTTCCGTGCAGCAAGTGGTGTGGCTGGACCAGATGCTGAATCCAGACATCCCCTACTACAACATCGGACTGGCAGTGCAAATCGACGCAGCCGTCGATCCGCTCGTGCTGCAGCAAGCCATCCGCTATTTCGCGGTGGAAAATGACGCCGCCAGGCTGGTGCTGGTCAAAGCCGGCGGCATGGCGCGGCAGCAGGTGCTGCCGTCGGTGGATTTTGTGTTGCCGGTACTGGATTTTTCCGGCGAAGCCGACGGCGACCTGCATGCCCGGCAGCGCATGGAACAGGTGTTCAAGCAGCCGTTCGACCTGTATGGCGGGCTGCTCTGGAAAATGGAACTGATACGCGTGAGTCCGTCGCGCTATTACTGGCTGCTGTGCTACCACCACCTGGTCGCCGACGGCATCAGCACGTCGCAGAGCTTCACCAGCATCGCCAGCGCCTACAACCGGCTGCTCGGACTGGACGTGACATTGGCCGAAGCCGCACCCTCCTACCTGGATTTCATCGCCAAGGACCGGGACTATTTTTCTTCTGCGCGGTTTGCGCTCGACAAGGAATTCTGGCGCCAGCGTTTCACGCAGCTGCCTGCGCGGCTGGTCGCAGGCGATAGTGCGCTCGCGGCCAGACAGCTGGCTCCCAGCGCGCAGCGCTACTGGTCTATCGACCGTCCGCGCTTCGACAAGATGACCGCGTTTGCAGCGGCGCACGGGTTTTCCGCGCCGGATTTCATGCTGGCCTTGACCAGTGTGTATTTCGCGCGCGCCAACGACCTCGACGAAGTTGTCATCGGCGTGCCCATCCATAACCGCGGCAACGCGCGCGAAAAAAGCACCTTCGGCATGTTCTCGTCGATCATTCCGGTGGCGATCGCGCTGGACCGGCAGCAGCCGTTCAGCCAAGCGATGGCAGCCGTTGCAAAGGAATTGCGCCGCTGCTACCGCCATCAGCGTTGCCCCATCGTCGAGATCAACCGCGCCCACAATGTGGTGCAGAACGGTTATCGCCAGCTGTTCGACGTCTCGCTTTCCTATGAAGTCTTCAATACCGACTTCCCCATGGGCGACGGGCTGGCCAGCGGCGTCAAGCTGGACCATGGATTCGAGCAGACGCCGCTGGCGCTGTCGGTCCGGGATTTTCACCAGGGCCAGGACGTGCTGGTTGTGTTCGATTACAACACGCGTCATTTCACGCAGGATGAAATCGTCCGGATACAAAGCCGCATGGCCTTGCTGATGGACGCCGTCATCGACGGCGCGGATTGTGCGATAGCCCGGCTGCCGTTGCTCGACGCCGGGGAACGCCACCAGGTCGTGACGGCCTGGAACGCCACGCAGGCGAGTTATCCATCATCCCTGCTGCCGCAGCTGTTCGAGGCACAGGCAGAAAAAACGCCGCAGGCGGCGGCCGTTGTACAAGGCGCCGAACAGCTGAGCTACGCCGAACTCAACCGCCAGGCCAACCGGCTGGCGCATTACCTGCGCGAACTGGGCGTGCAGCCGGACGACCGGGTGGCGGTCTGCGTCGAGCGCGGCGTATCGATGGTGGCCGGTTTGCTGGGCGTGCTGAAAGCAGGCGCGGCCTACGTGCCGCTGGATCCGGCTTACCCGGCGGACCGGCTGGCGCACATGCTGCACGACAGCGCGCCGCGGGCAGTGCTGACGCAGGCCGGGATCGAAGGCAGCTGGCAGCAGGTCCTGGCAGCGCTTCCATCAGGCTTGCCGGTGCTCGACCTGCAAGCCCCGGCCTGGAGCGCCTATCCAGATCACAACCCGGACAGCAGCCGGCTCGCGCCATCTCACCTGGCTTACGTGATCTATACCTCGGGTTCGACCGGCACGCCGAAAGGGGTGATGATCGAACACCGCAACCTGAGCAACCTGGTGCATTGGCATAACGCTGCATTCGAGCTGCAGGCGGGCCAGCGGACCTCGTGCGTGGCGCGGCTGGGATTCGACGCCGCGGCCTGGGAAATCTGGCCAAGCCTGTGCGTCGGCGCAACCCTGTTGCTGCCGGTGCGGGACGACGACGCAGCGACGGTGCTGGCATGGTGGAGCGAACAAACGCTGGATGTGAGTTTCCTGCCGACGCCGATGGCCGAACACGCCCTGCGCAACGGCATCGGCAATCCGCACCTGCGCCACCTGCTGACCGGCGGCGACCGCTTGCGGCACGCTCCGCAGGCAGGATTGCCGTTCTCCCTGGTCAACAACTATGGCCCGACCGAGGCGACGGTGGTCGCCACATCCGGCCGGCTGGCAGCAGCCGGCGAGGTCTTGCATATCGGCCGCCCGATTGCCAACGCCCAGGTCTACCTGCTGGATGCCGAGGGTGAGCCGGTGCCGGTCGGCGTGGCAGGCGAGCTGCACATCGGCGGCGCCGGCGTGGCGCGCGGTTACCTGAACCAGCCGCAGCTGACCGAACAGCGCTTTGTTCCCGATCCCTTCTCGCAGCTGCCTGGCGCACGCCTGTACAAGACCGGCGACCTGGCGCGCTGGCAGGCTGACGGCAACCTGGTCTACCTGGGCCGCAACGACTTCCAGGTCAAGATCCGCGGCTTCCGCATCGAGCTGGGCGAAATCGAAACCCAGCTTGCATCCCATCCGGCCATCCGCGAAGCGGTGGTCATCGTGCGCGAAGACACGCCCGGCGACCAGCGCCTGGTGGCCTACATCGTGACCGGCGAGGACATCGATGCCGCAGCTCTGCGCACGCATCTTGGCCTCAGCCTGCCGGACTACATGGTGCCGGCGGCTTACGTCACGCTGCCAGCGCTGCCATTGACGCCAAACGGCAAGCTGGACCGCAAGAACCTGCCCGCTCCCGATGGCGATGCTTACGCCTTCAATGGCTATGCCGCGCCAGAGGGGGCAACCGAAACCGTCCTGGCAGCGATCTGGACGGAGCTGCTGCAGATAGAACGCATCGGCCGCCATGACAATTTCTTCTCGCTCGGCGGGCATTCGCTGCTGGCCGTGACCCTGGTGGAAAGGATGCGCCAGCAAGGTTTGCAGGCAGAGGTGCGCGCGCTGTTCGCCGCGCCGACCCTGGCCGGGCTGGCCGCCGCAATCGGCGCGGAAAGCCGCCTGGTAACGGTGCCTCCCAGCCTGATTCCCACCGGCTGCGAATGCATCACGCCGGCGATGCTGCCGATGGTGGCATTGACCGATGCAGAAATTGCCCATGTGGTCGACAAGGTTCCCGGCGGCGCTGCCAATGTGCAGGATATCTACCCGCTGGCGCCGCTGCAGGAAGGCATCCTGTTCCACCACATGATGGCAAAGGAAGGCGATCCCTACCTGCTGGTCGGCATGACCGGCTTCGACACACGGGAACGGCTTGCGTCCTACCTGGCGGCATTGCAAGGCGTGATACAGCGCCACGACGTGTTGCGCACCGCCATCGTCTGGGAAGGCGTGCCGGAACCGCTGCAGGTGGTCTGGCGCTCGGCGCCGCTGGTGCAGGAAGCACTGATGCTGGATCCGGCCGACGGCGATATCGCCGGCCAGCTACGCGCCCGTTTCGATCCGCGCCATACCCGCCTCGACCTGTCGCAGGCACCCTTGATGCGCACCAGTTTTGCCTACGACGCGATACAAAAGCGCTGGGTGCTGCTGACCTTGATCCATCACTTGGTGAACGACCACACCACCCTGGAAGTGATGCGCGCCGAAGTCGCCGCGCATTTGCAGGGACAAGAAGCACAGCTGCCCGCCCCGCTGCAATTCCGCAACCATGTGGCGCAGGCGCGATCCGGCGCCAGCACCGAGGCGCACGAAGCTTTCTTCCGCCGGATGCTGGGCGATGTCGATGAGCCAACCGCGCCGTTCGGTTTGCTGGAAGTGCATGGCGACGGCGGCGGACTGGAAGAGAGCCAAGTGCAGCTCGACGCCAGGCTGTCGCAGCGCTTGCGGCAGCAGGCGCGGCAACTGGGCGTCAGCGCCGCCAGCCTGTTCCATCTGGCGTGGGGCCAGGTGCTGGCACGGGTCGCCAGCCGCAGCGACGTGGTGTTCGGCACGGTGCTGTTCGGCCGCATGCAGGGCGGTGAAGGCGCCGACCGCATGATGGGCCTGCTGATCAATACGCTGCCGCTGCGAATCAGCATCGACGGGCAAGGCGCGGCGGCAAGCGTGCGGCGCACCCACGCCTTGCTGGTGGAACTGATGGAACACGAACATGCCTCGCTGGCATTGGCGCAGCGCGCCAGTGCGATCGCAGCGCCGCAGCCCTTGTTCTCGGCCTTGCTCAACTATCGCCACAGCATGCTCAGCCAGGCAGCGCCCTCCGAGCAAGAAGCCTGGAACGGCATTACCCGGATTTCAGGAGAGGAACGCAGCAACTATCCGTTGAGCTTGTCGGTGGACGACCTCGGATCCGGTTTCGCCTTGACCGCACAAGTGACGCCTGCGGTCGGCACAATGCGCATCTGCGATTTCATGCAGACCGCGCTGGAACGCCTGGTGGCGGCATTGGAGACGGCGCCGGAGCGCGCCATCAACAGTATCGACGTGCTACCGGCAGCGGAGCGCCATCAGATCGTCCAAACGTGGAATGCAAACCAGCCCGGCTATCCCGGGCAATTGCTGCCGCAGCTGTTCGAAGCGCAAGTAGCAAGGACGCCGCAGGCCGCGGCAGTGACGCACGGCGCCGAACAGCTGAGCTACGCCGAACTCAACCGCCAGGCCAACCGGCTGGCGCATTACCTGCGCGAACTGGGCGTGCAGCCGGACGACCGGGTCGCGATCTGCGTCGAGCGCGGCATAGCGATGGTGGTCGGTTTGCTGGCCGTGCTGAAGGCAGGCGCGGCCTATGTGCCGCTCGATCCGGCTTATCCGGCCGACCGCCTGGCGCACATGCTCAACGATAGCGCGCCGCGGGTAGTACTGACGCAGGCCGGGATCGAAGGCAGCTGGCCGCAGGTGAAAGCGACGATTGCACCCGGCCTGCCGTTGCTGGACCTGCAGGCGCCGGCCTGGAGCGCCTATCCGGACCACAATCCCGACAGCAGCCACCTGGCGCCGTCAGACATGGCCTACGTGATCTACACCTCGGGCTCGACCGGCACGCCGAAAGGCGTGATGGTCGAACATCGCAATGTAACGCGCCTGTTTGCGGCGACCGACGCCTGGTTCCATTTTGGCGCGCAAGATGTGTGGAGCCTGTTCCATTCCTTCGCCTTCGATTTCTCGGTATGGGAAATCTGGGGCGCGTTGCTGCATGGCGGGCGCCTGGTGGTGGTGCCCCTGGAAACGGCGCGTTCGGCGGAGGATTTTTATCGTCTGTTATGCCGCGAAAAAATAACCATCCTCAACCAGACGCCAAGCGCCTTCCGCCAGCTGATTGCAGCGCAAGGCGGCAGCGCCGAAACGCACCGGCTGCGGCATGTGATTTTCGGCGGCGAAGCGCTGGAACCGGCAACCCTGGCCCCGTGGTACGCGCAAAACCAGGGCAACGCCACGCGCCTGATCAATATGTACGGGATTACGGAAACCACTGTCCACGTTACCTACCAGCCGATTGAAGCGGCCGACACCGTACGCGGCGGCGTCAGTCCGATCGGCGTGCGCATCCCGGATCTCAGCGTGTACCTGCTGGATACCCTAGGCGAACCGGCGCCGGTCGGCGTGGCCGGCGAGCTATATATCGGCGGCGCCGGCGTGGCGCGCGGTTACCTGAACCGGCCGGAACTGACCGCGCAGCGCTTCATTCCCGATCCATTCTCGCAACAGCCGGATGCCCGCCTGTACAAGACCGGCGACCTGGCGCGCTGGCAGGCTGACGGCAACCTGGTCTACCTGGGCCGCAACGATTTCCAGGTCAAGATCCGCGGCTTCCGCATAGAACTGGGCGAAATCGAAACCCGGCTTGCATCCCATCCGGCCATCCGCGAAGCAGTCGTCATCGCGCGCGAAGATATTCCCGGCGACAAACGCCTGGTGGCCTACATCGTGGTCCATGAAGAAGTCGACGCCGAAACCTTGCGCGCGCACCTGAACCTCAACCTGCCGGACTATATGGTGCCGGCGGCCTATGTCACGCTGGCGGCCTTGCCGTTGACGGCGAACGGCAAGCTGGACCGCAAGAACCTGCCGGCGCCGGCTGGCGATGCCTATGCCGTGAGCGGTTATGAAGCGCCGCAAGGGGAAACCGAGACGGCGCTGGCGGCCATCTGGTCCGCCCTGCTGCAGATCGGCCGCATCGGCCGCCACGACAATTTCTTCTCGCTGGGCGGTCATTCGCTGCTGGCCGTCAGCCTGATGGAAAAGATGCGCCAGCAAGGTTTGCAGGCAGAAGTGCGCGCGCTGTTCGCTGCGCCGACCCTGGCCGGACTGGCGGCTGCAATCGGCAAGGAAAGCCGCGTGGTCGCCGTCCCGGCCAGCCTGATCCCGGCCGGATGCGGACTCATCACACCGGCGATGCTGCCGATGGCTGCCTTGAACAGCGCTGAAATTGACCGCGTGGTCGACAGCGTCCCCGGCGGCGCCGCCAATGTGCAGGATATCTACCCGCTGGCGCCGCTGCAGGAAGGCATCCTGTTCCATCACCTGATGGCCAAGGACGGCGATCCCTATCTGCTGGTCGGATTGACCGCTTTCGATACGCGGACGCGCCTGGACGGATATCTGGCAGCCCTGCAAGGCGTGATACAGCGGCACGACGTGCTGCGCACCGCCATCGTCTGGGAAGGCGTGCCGGAACCGCTGCAGGTGGTCTGGCGCTCAGCGCCGCTGGTGCAGGAAGAACTGATGCTGGACCCGGCCGACGGCGATATCGCCGGCCAGCTGCGCGCCCGTTTCGATCCGCGCCATACCCGCCTCGACCTGTCGCAGGCGCCCTTGATGCGCACCAGCTTTGCCTACGACTCTGTACAGGAACGCTGGGTATTGCTGACCCTGATGCATCACCTGGTGAGCGACCATACCACCCTGGAAGTGGTGCGCGCCGAAATCGCCGCACATTTGCAAGGACAGCAAGCGCAGCTGCCGGTCCCGCTGCAGTTCCGCAATTATGTGGCGCAAGCCCGGCTGGGCGGCAACATCGAGGTGCATGAAGCCTTCTTCCGCCAGATGCTGGGCGATGTCGATGAGCCAACCGCGCCGTTCGGCTTGCTGGAAGTGCATGGCGACGGCGGCGGACTGGAAGAAGGCCATATGCAGCTCAGTACAGCGCTGTCAAAGCGTCTGCGGCAGCAGGCGCGGCAACTGGGCGTCAGCGCAGCCAGCCTGTGCCATCTGGCGTGGGGCCAGGTGCTGGCGCGGATCGCCAACCGCAGCGACGTGGTGTTCGGCACCGTGCTGTTCGGCCGCATGCAAGGCGGCGCAGGCACCGACCGCATGATGGGCCTGCTGGTCAATACCCTGCCACTGCGGATCAACATCGACGCCCAAGGCGCGGCGGCATGCGTGCGGCATACGCATGCCTTGCTGACCGAACTGATGGAACACGAACATGCCTCGCTGGCGCTGGCGCAGCGCGCCAGTGCGATCGCAGCGCCGCAGCCCTTGTTCTCGGCCTTGCTCAACTACCGCCACAACATGCTTGGCGAAACCACGGCCGCCGAGCAGGCGACCTGGGAAGGCGTCACCCAGATTTCGGGAGAGGAACGCAGCAATTATCCGTTGACCCTGTCGGTGGACGACCTCGGATCCGGCTTCGCCTTGACCGCGCAAGTGACGCCTGCGGTCGGCGCATTGCGCGTGTGCGGTTTCATGCAGACCGCGCTGGAACGCCTGGTGGCGGCGCTGGAGACAAGCCCGGAGCGTGCCGTCAACAGCATCGATGTCATGCCGGCCGCGGAACGCCAGCAGGTTGTCAGCAGCTGGAACGCAACAAAAACCAGGCAGCCGGCACCACTGTTGCCGCAGCTGTTCGAGGCGCAGGCCGCTAAAACCCCGCAAGCAATCGCGGCGGTGCACGGAACGGCGCAGCTGAGTTATGCCGAACTCAACCGCCAGGCTAACCAGCTGGCGCATCACCTGCGGCAGCTGGGAGTCAAGCGCAATGACCGCATAGCGCTGCAGCTGGAGCGTTCGCTGCCGCTGCTTGTCGCCATACTGGCGATCCTCAAATGCGGCGCCGCCTATGTGCCGATCGACGCCAGCCTGCCCGACGAGCGCAAGATTTTCATGGCAAACGACAGCAGCGCCACCCTGCTCCTGGCGCACAGCTCTGGCCGCTGGCCGGCGCAGGCCGCGCTGACCAGGGTCGACCTCGACCATATCGCCGCCGGCGCCTATGCCGCTGACAACCTGACGCCGGGGGGCGACGACGAAACGATCGCCTACATCATGTACACCTCCGGTTCGACCGGACAACCGAAGGGCGTGATGGTGCCCCATCGCGGCATCAAGCGCCTAGTGCTGGAAAACGGCTACGCCGCGTTCGACGCCGGCGACCGCATCGCGTTCGCAGCCAATCCGGCGTTCGACGCCTCGACCGTCGAAATCTGGGGCGCCTTGCTGAACGGCGGACGGATCGTGGTAATCGACAAAGAAATATTCCTGGATCCGCTGCACCTCGCCGATGCGCTTGAACGGCAAGGCATCACCACGCTGTTCCTGACGACCGCGGTGTTCAACCAATGCGCAGCGGTTGCGCCGGATGCGTTCGGCCGCCTGCGTTTCCTGATGACCGGCGGCGAACGCTGCGATCCGGCGGCGTTTGCGCGTGTGCTGGAAGCCGGCAAACCCGGGCACCTGATCCACTGCTACGGCCCGACCGAAGCGACGACCTACGCCACCACATACGAAGTCAGCGTGGCCGATGCAAGCCAGGCCACCATACCGATAGGCCGGCCGATCGCCGGCACCCAGGTGTACCTGCTGGATGCGCATGGCGAGCCGGTGCCGGTTGGCGTGGCAGGCGAGATGTATATCGGCGGCGCCGGCATAGCGCGCGGTTACCTCAACCGCGAAGAATTGACGGCGGAACGCTTCATTCCAGACCGTTTCAACAGCCAGCCCGGCGCCTTGCTGTACCGCACCGGCGACCTGGCGCTGTGGCAGGCCGACGGCAACCTGGTGCACCTGGGGCGCAACGACTTCCAGGTCAAGATCCGCGGTTTCCGCATCGAACTGGGCGAGATCGAAGCCAGGCTGGCCGCGCATCCGGCAGTGCGCGAGGCGGTCGTGATTGCGCGCGAGGACAATCCTGGCGACAAGCGCCTGGTGGCGTATATCATCGCCAGCGAAGAAATCGACGCCGCGGCCTTGCGCTCCCACCTGAGCGTCAGCATGCCAGAGTACATGGTGCCGGCGGCGTACGTCATGCTGGCGGCGCTGCCGCTGACGCCGAACGGCAAGCTGGACCGGAAACACTTGCCGGCGCCCGAGGCCGATGCTTACGCAGCGAGCGGTTATGTCGCGCCGGAAGGCGAAACCGAAATCACCCTGGCGGCGATCTGGTCGCAACTGCTGGGGGTCGACCGCATCGGCCGCCACGATAATTTCTTTTCACTGGGCGGCCATTCGCTGATAGCGGTGCAGATGATTTCACGCATCAGGCAGGCATTCGCCATCGAGGTAGCGATCAGCACCCTGTTCGCCTGTCCGGTGCTGCGCGATTTTTCCGCGCAATTGCTGGCCGGCAGTCATAGCGTGCGGCCGCCGCTGACGGCAGCCACTGCCGCCGAGCGCGAACAGCTGTCGTTCGCCCAGCAACGCTTGTGGTTCCTGGAACAGATGGGCGGGGTCAGCCATGCCTATCACATTCCGCTGGGCCTGCAGCTGCGCGGCGAACTCGACCGGGCAGCCCTGGTCCAGGCGCTGGAGCGCCTGGTGTTCCGCCACGAAGCGCTGCGCACCAGCTTTGCTGCAAAAGAAGGCCACGGCGCGATCCAGCGCGTAGCAGCCGCGGATGTCAGCCATTTCCACCTGCTGGAACACGACTTGCGGCATCATCCCGAACGCGACGCCGAACGGGAACGCCTGATCGCCGCGGAAGCAGCCGCACCGTTCAACCTGGCCCGTGGCCCGCTGATCCGCGGCTTGCTGCTGCAAGAAACGCGGACCCGGCACACGCTCTTGATCACGGCCCACCATATCGTTTCAGACGGCTGGTCGACGGCTATCCTGCTCGATGAAATCAGCGCGCTCTACAACGCCTACCACGAAGGCCGCCATGATCCGCTGCCGCCGCTGACGGTGCAATATCCCGATTACGCGGCATGGCAAAGGCGCTGGATGAGCGGAGCGGTGCTGGAACAGCAGGCGGCATACTGGCAACAGAGCCTGGCAGGCGCGCCGACCTTGCTCGAAGTGCCTGCGGATTATCCGCGCCCGCCGCAGCAAGACTATGCCGGCGCCAGCATCGATACAACCCTGGACGCCACGCTGACGCGCAAACTGAAAGCATTGAGCCAGCGCCACGGCAGCACCCTGTACATGACGCTGCTCGGCAGCTGGGCCCTGCTGCTGGGCCGGCTGGCGGGACAGGACGATATCGTCATAGGCACCCCTGCTGCCAACCGTAGCCAGCAGGAAGCCGAGGGCTTGATCGGTTTCTTTGTCAACACGCTAGCGCTGCGTATCCGCCTGCCGGAAAACGCAACGGTTGCCTCGCTGCTGGCGCATGTCAGGCAGCAAGCGCTGGCGGCGCAGCAGCACCAGGAAATCCCGTTCGAGCAGGTGGTGGAACATACCCATCCGGTGCGCAGCATGGCGCACAGTCCGCTGTTCCAGGTGATGTTTGCATGGCAGAACGCGCCGCAAGGCAAGCTGCAGCTGTCTGGGCTGGAGCTGGCGCCGCTGGCTGTCAGGCAGGTCACGGCAAAATTCGACCTGACCTTGGCGCTGGGCGAATCGGGCGATGCGGTAACCGGCTCGCTGGAATATGCGACGGCCTTGTTTGAGCAAGGCACGGTGCAGCGCTACCTGGGTTATTGGCATCGCCTGCTGCAAGCAATGGTCGCCGACGATGGGCAGCAGATCGCCAGCCTGCCGTTGGCGGGCGCAGCGGAACGCCAGCTATTGGATGGCTGGAATGCAACCCAGGTAGCGTATCCGGAACGTGAATCGCTGTTGCATCAGTTATGCGAAGCACAAGCCGCGCGGACACCGCAAGCGGTGGCGGTGGAACAGGGAACGCAGCAGCTGAGTTATGCAGAACTCAATCGCCAGGCCAACCAGTTGGCGCATTATTTGCGCGAGCTGGGTGTGCGGCCGGGCGACCGGGTAGCGATCTGCGCCGAACGCAGCCTGGCCATGGTGGTTGCCCTGCTGGCAGTGCTGAAGGCGGGCGCCGCCTACGTGCCGCTGGATCCGGCCTATCCGGCGGACCGCCTGGCGCACATGCTCAGCGACAGCGGACCGCGCGTGGTATTGACACAAGCAGGGATCGAAGGCGGCTGGCAGCAGGTCCGGGCGGCGCTGCCACCGGACTTGCCGGTGCTTGACCTGCAGGCGGCAAGCTGGGATGCCTATCCCGGCCACAATCCGGACAGCAGCCATCTCACGCCGTCAGACCTGGCGTACGTGATCTACACCTCGGGTTCGACCGGAAAACCGAAGGGCGTGATGAACGAACATCGCGGCGTGGTCAACCGCATGCTGTGGATGCAGCAGGCTTACGGCTTGGAACAGCACGACGTGGTGCTGCAAAAAACGCCTTTCAGTTTCGACGTCTCGGTGTGGGAATTCTTCTGGCCGCTGATGGTGGGCGCTAAGCTGGTGATGGCCAAGCCGGACGGCCACAAGGATCCGCGTTACCTGAGCGAGGTCATCCGTGCCGCCGGCGTGACCACGCTGCATTTCGTGCCATCCATGCTGCAGGTATTCGCGGCGCATGGCGAGGCGGCGAACTGCAGCGGCATCGTCCGCGTGATGTGCAGCGGCGAAGCGCTGCCGGCGTCGCTGGTGCGCTGTTTCCATGCGCTGCTGCCGCAAGCCCAGCTGCATAACCTGTACGGCCCTACCGAAGCCGCGGTCGATGTCACTGCCTGGACTTCCGTTGCGGGAGAAGCCAGGGCGCTGATTCCTATCGGCAAGCCGATCGCCAATACCAGCATCCACATCCTCGACGCCCTGGGCCGGCCGGCGCCGATCGGCGTCGCGGGCGAGCTGCATATCGGCGGCGTGCAGGTGGCGCGCGGTTACCTGAACCGGCCGGAACTGACCGCGCAGCGCTTCATTCCCGATCCATTCTCGCAACAGCCGGATGCCCGCCTGTACAAGACCGGCGACCTGGCGCGCTGGCAAGCCGACGGCAACCTGGCCTACCTGGGCCGCAACGATTTCCAGGTCAAGATCCGCGGTTTCCGTATCGAACTGGGTGAGATCGAAACCCAGCTGGCTTCCCACCCGGCAATCCGCGAAGCGGTGGTGATCGCGCGCGAAGACACGCCCGGCGACAAGCGCCTGGTGGCCTACATCGTGGCCGACGAAGAAATCGACGCCGAGGCCCTGCGTGCGCACCTTGGCAGCAGCATGCCGGACTACATGGTACCGGCCGCCTACGTCACGCTGGCGGCACTGCCGTTGACGCCGAACGGCAAGCTGGACCGTAACAGCCTGCCGGCCCCGGACAGCGGCGCCTACGCCGCCGGCAGTTATGCGGCGCCGGAAGGAGAAAGCGAAACCGCCCTGGCGGCCATCTGGTCGGAGCTGCTGCGGGTCGAACGTGTCGGCCGCCACGACAACTTCTTCTCCCTCGGCGGCCATTCGCTCCTGGCGGTGCAGATGATGTCACGCATCCGGCAGGCATTCGGCGTCGAAGTGACGTTGAGCACCCTGTTCATGCATCCGTTTTTTTCCGACTTTGCCGCCCAGCTGCCCGGCAGCGACGCCAGCATCCGGCCTGCGATGACGCTCGCCACCGGCGCCGAGCGGGAACAGCTGTCGTTTGCGCAGCAGCGCCTGTGGTTCCTGGAGCAGATGGGCGAAGTGCGCCAGGCTTACCATGTGCCGCTGGCCCTGCAGCTGCGCGGCGAACTCGACCGGGTGGCCCTGGTCCAGGCGCTGGAACGGCTGGTGTTCCGTCACGAAGCGCTGCGCACCAGCTTCATCCCGCAGCATGGCCAAGGTGCGATACAGCAGGTCGCGGCGGCGGACGTCAGCCATTTCCACTTGCTTGAGCACGACTTGCGGCACCATCCCGAACGCGACGCCGAACGGGAACGCCTGATCGCCGCGGAAGCAGCCGCACCGTTCAACCTGGCCCGTGGCCCGCTGATCCGCGGCCGCCTGCTGCAAGAGACGCGCACCCAGCACACGCTGCTGGTGACCATGCACCATATCGTTTCGGACGGCTGGTCGCTCGGCGTGCTGCTTAACGAAGTCAGCGCTCTGTATAACGCCTATCGGCAAGGCGAGCACGATCCGCTGCCGGCCCTGGCCGTGCAATATCCGGACTACGCGGCATGGCAGCGCCGCTGGATGAGCGGCACGGTGCTGGAACAGCAGACGGCGTATTGGACCGAAAGCCTGGCCGGCGCGCCGACCTTGCTGGAACTTCCTACCGACTACCCGCGTCCGCCGCAGCAAGACTATGCCGGCGCCTGGGTCGACGCCGTGCTGGACGGCGAGTTGACGAAAAAGCTCAAGGCGCTCAGCCAGCGCCACGGCACCACCCTGCACATGACGCTGCTGAGCAGCTGGGCGCTGCTGCTGGGCCGGCTGGCGGGGCAGGACGATATCGTCATCGGCACGCCGGCAGCGAACCGCAGCCAGCAGGAAGTGGAAGGCTTGATCGGTTTCTTTGTCAACACGCTGGCGCTGCGTATCCATCTGCCCGAGCATGCGACGGTAGGCACGCTGCTGACCCATGTGAAGCAGCAATCCGTGGCCGCGCAGCAGCACCAGGAAATTCCTTTCGAGCAGGTGGTCGAGCATACGCATCCGGTGCGCAGCATGGCGCACAGTCCGCTGTTCCAGGTGATGTTCGCCTGGCAGAACGCGCCGCAAGGCAGGCTCAGCCTGGCCGGCCTGGAAATGACGCAGCTGCCGTTCAAGCAGGTCACCGCGAAATTCGACCTGACCCTGTCGCTGGGCGAATCGGACGACGTCATCGCCGGCGTCCTGGAATATGCCACGGCGCTGTTCGAACGCGGCACCGTGGAACGCTACCTGGGATATTGGCAGCGCCTGCTGCAAGCGATGGTCGAGGACGATGCGCAGCAGATCGCGCGCCTGCCGCTGCTGGGCGCCGCCGAACGCCATCAGATCGTGACGGCGTGGAATGCAACCGGCGCCGGCAATCCGCAAGACTTGCTGCCGCAGCTGTTCGAAGCACAGGCGGCCAAGACGCCGCAGGCGATTGCCGTGGTGCATGGCGCCGAGCAGCTGAGCTACGCCGGACTCAACCGCCGCGCCAGCCAGCTGGCGCACTATCTGCGTGCGCTGGGCGTCAAACCCGGCGACCGGGTGGCCTTGCATCTTGACCGTTCATCGCAGCTGGTTGTCGCCGAGCTGGCGATCCTGAAATGCGGCGCGGCCTATGTGCCGATCGATCCGGCGCTGCCCGACGAACGCAAGGTGTTCATGGCAAGCGACAGCGGCGTCAGCCTGGTCCTGGCTTTGGCGGGCGGCAACTGGCCGGCGCTGGCAACGGTAACCAGGGTCAACCTGGACGGCTCGCCGGAAACCGCATGCGCCGCGGACAACCTGGCGCCGGCGGGCGATAACGACACGATCGCCTACATCATGTACACCTCGGGTTCAACCGGACAGCCCAAAGGAGTGATGGTGCCGCATCGCGGCATCAAGCGCCTGGTGCTGGAGAACGGCTACGCCGCATTCGACGCCAGCGACCGCATCGCATTCGCCGCCAATCCGGCCTTCGATGCCTCGACCATGGAAATCTGGGGCGCCTTGCTCAATGGCGGGCGGATCGTCGTGATCGACAAGGAGGTATTCCTCGATCCGTTCCGGTTTGCCGGGGCGCTGGAACAGCACGCTGTCACCGCGCTGTTCATCACCACCGCCGTGTTCAACCAATGCGCGGCGATTGTGCCGGATGCATTCGGCAAGCTGCGTTACCTGCTGACCGGCGGCGAACGCTGCGATCCGGCGGCGTTTGCGCGTGTGCTGGAAGCCGGCAAACCCGGGCACCTGATCCACTGCTATGGGCCGACCGAAACCACTACCTATGCGACCACTTATGAAATCACGGCGGTCGACCCGGCCCAGGCCACCATACCGATAGGCCGGCCGATCGCCAACACCCAGGCATATCTGCTGGATACCCACGGCGAGCCGGTGCCGGTTGGCGTGACGGGCGAGATATATATCGGCGGCGCAGGCGTAGCCTGCGGTTACCTGAACCGCCCCGAGCTGACGGAAGAAAGGTTCGTTCCGGATCGCTTCTCCGGACTGCCCGGCGCGCTGTTGTACCGCACCGGCGACCTGGCGCGCTGGCAGGCCGACGGCAACCTGGTGCACCTGGGACGCAACGACTTCCAGGTCAAGATCCGCGGTTTCCGCATCGAACTGGGCGAGATCGAAGCCAAGCTGGCCGCGCATCCGGCGGTGCGCGAGGCGGTGGTGATTGCGCGCGAGGACAGTCCTGGCGACAAGCGCCTGGTGGCCTATGTTGTCGCGCTTGAAACTGCCGGCGTGGAAACCGTCGATGCCGAAACGCTGCGCTCCCACCTGAGCGTCAACATGCCGGAGTACATGGTGCCGGCAGCGTACGTCATGCTGGCCGCGCTGCCGCTGACGCCGAACGGCAAGCTGGACCGGAAGCACCTGCCGGCGCCTGCGGCGGACGCCTATGCGGTCGGCCGTTATGCGGCGCCCGAGGGGGAAATCGAAACGGTCCTGGCCGGCATCTGGTCGGAACTGCTGCAGATCGAACGCATCGGCCGCCACGACAATTTCTTCTCGCTGGGCGGGCATTCCCTCTCGATATTGCAGGTCGTGAACCTGCTCAAGCAAAAAGGCGTGCGGATTTCAGCCAGCGACGTGTTTACCTATCCGACCGTCGCCGGGCTGGCCGAACACATCGCGCAGCTGAATCCGCTGGAGACGGAAAATGCTGCCGTGCTGATCCGCGCCGGCGGCCGGCAGCGCCCCTTGTTCCTGATGCACGAAGGCTCGGGCTTGCTGATTTATGCGCATATGCTGGCAAGCCATATCCATCCCGACATCCCGGTATACGGCTTGCCGCCGGTGCCGCTGGAACAGCCGCAGCTGTCGACGGTGCAGGGCATGGCGGTGCGCGCGGCCGACCTGATCCGGGCGGTGCAGCCGAGCGGCCCCTACCGGCTGGCCGGCTGGTCGTTCGGCGGAGCGCTGGCTTACGAGGTAGCGCAGCAATTCCTCAATGCAGGCCAGGAGGTCGAGTTTATCGGGCTGTTCGACACCCACTGCTCTATCGGCGACGATGATGAGCGCGAATGGAAACTAGGCGACAAGCAGCTGATGCTGACGCTGCTGGAAGCCGCCGCCGGCAACGATCCGGTGCTCAAGGCCGCGATGGAAAAGCTGAAAGCGGCCGCGCCGGATATCGATGTCCCCACCCTGCTGCAGCTGGCAAGGCGGAACGGCCTGTTTCCGGCCGGGTTTTCCTTGCAGGGCTTGCTGCAGCTGATGGAGAACAGCCGCACCATCATCCGTGCCTACGGCGACTATGCGGCGCAGCCGATCGGCGTTCCGGTGCACTTCTACAGTGCCGAGGGCGACACCGTCAACGAGCCTCTGCGCGGCTGGGGCGCCGTGGTGCCGGAAATGCTGCTGCGGCTGGTGCCGGTGCCGGGCACCCACCAGTCGATGATGATTTCACCGCATATCGAGGTTTTTGCGCATGCCTTGAATACCGCCTTGCAGCCGGCAAAGCAGGAAGGAGTACTGGCATCCCTGCAGCCCTGACACAGGACGTTGCAACAGGCAAACTTCCGGCTGGCCGGCTATCAGCGGCGGCTGATAGCCATTAGCAGCCGGAAGCGAATGCCCGGACGGCACGGTGGGGTATGATAAAACTCCTCGGCTCCAGGCCCCGGGCTTGGCGCTTAACCTGATTCAAGGAGCAAGAAATGCTGACCAGTGCGCGCAACGAATTCACAGGCAAAGTGACCGCCATCCAGGAAGGCGCGGTCAACGATGAAGTCGAGATCACCCTCCCCGGCGGCGACCGCATCGTTGCGGTCATCACCCGGGAAAGCACCAGATACCTGGAACTGAAGCCGGGCGCGGAAGCATTGGCGCTGGTGAAGGCGCCGTGGATCATCCTGTCTGCGCCCGACGCCGGCATCAAGTTCTCTACCCGCAACCGCCTGCAAGGCACGGTCAAGGCGGTGAAAGCCGGCGCGGTGAATACGGAAGTCGAAGTCAGCCTGAACGGCGGCGCGACACTGGTGGCCATCATTACCCAGGAAAGCGCGACCAGCCTCGGCCTCGCGGCCGGCAAACCGATCGTGGCGATTTTCAAGGCATCGCATGTCATCGTCGGCGTCAAGAGCTGAACCAGATGCGCGGCCTGGCTCAGGCCGATGTTTTTCCTGGTGCGGCTCTCCGCGCCAGATAATTCACTGCATCAAACGACGGGTAATCCGCCCGCATTCAAACCCGCAGCGCCTTCGATCACCTCGCATTCCGCAAAATCCTGGCTGGACAGAAGCCAGGAATAGTTGCCCTTCGGTAAAATTGATGGCGGACCATGCCTGGGAGGTCAGGTTTAAGCAAGCTTTAAGTAAAGCCAAGTAGAATTACTTAATCTGAACGCTTGCCCGGCGTGCGGGTCGAATTGCACAGCGCCGGCCTGCCGGCGGCCATGCCCGATGTAGCGGGCAAGGACGATGCCCTTGCCGCTCAAATCAACACCGAACATCGAATTGAAGGTTATATGCGCTTAAAAAACAGTCTGTTATGTGTCATCCTGGCAATTTCGACCGCTGCCCACGCGCTGGAATCGGGGCCGCCGCCGGTCCTGTCGCCAATGCAGCAGCAAGCGCAGGCGGCGCACCTGAGCGCGCAATTCCTGACACGCTTCCATTACAAGCCAGTGCCGCTGGACGACACTTTGTCGGCCAAGGTCATCAACCGCTACATCAAGTCGCTCGATCCCGAAAAATTCTTTTTCGTGCAGGCCGACATCGATCAGTTCACTGCCGAGAACACCAAGCTGGACGACGCCATCTATCACGAAGACCTGCGCATCCCTTTTTCCATTTTCAACCTGTACCAGCAGCGCATCGTCGAACGCCTGACCTATGCGCGCGAGCTGCTCAAGCAGGGTTTCGACTTCAGCCAGAAAGAAGACTACTCCTTCGTCCGCGACAAGGAGCCTTGGCCGAAATCCGAAGCCGAGAGCCGTGACCTGTGGCGCAAGCGCGTCAAGAACGACTGGCTGCGCCTGAAGCTGGCCGGCAAGAAGGACCAGGCGATCCGCGACACGCTCGGCAAGCGTTACGAAAACTCCCTGGCGCGCGCCTACAAGTACAAGAGCGACGACGTGTTCCAGATTTTCATGAACGCCTATGCGACATCGATTGAACCGCACACCGATTACCTTGGCACCAGCGCGGCGGCCGATTTCGATATCTCGATGAAGCTTTCGCTGGTCGGCATCGGCGCGGTGCTGCAGGAAAGGGATGACTACACCACTATCCGCGAACTGGTGGCTGGCGGCCCGGCGCAATTGTCCGGCAAGCTTGCCGTCGGCGACCGGATTGTCGGCGTCGCACAAGGCGACAAGGGCGCCATGACCGATGTGGTCGGCACCCGCATCGACGATGTGGTCAAGCAGATCCGCGGCGCCAAGGACACGGTGGTGCGGCTCGACATCTTGCCGGCCGACGCCGGCCCGGACGGCAAGCACAAGCTGATCAGCCTGGTGCGCAACAAGATCAGCCTGGAGCAGCAGGCCGCCAAGAAAACCATCCTGACGATCAAGAACGGCGACGCTACCCGCAAGGTCGGCGTGATTACGCTGCCAGCGTTCTACGAAGATTTCGACGGCCGGCGCAAGGGCGACAAGAATTTCCGGAGCGCCAGCCGCGACGTTGCCGCACTCCTGGCCGAACTGAAAAAAGAGAAGGTCGACAGCGTCCTGATGGACTTGCGCAATAACGGCGGCGGTTCGCTGACCGAAGCGGTCGACCTGACCGGCCTGTTTGTCGGCAAGGGCCCGATCGTCCAGCAGCGCAATGCGCGCGGCGATGTCAACGTCGAGGGCGACGATATTCCTGCGCCGGCATGGACCGGCCCGCTGGCGGTGCTGATCAACCGCGGTTCGGCCTCTGCCTCGGAAATCTTTGCGGCGGCGATCCAGGACTATGGCCGCGGCGTCATCATCGGCGAAGGCAGTTTCGGCAAGGGCACGGTGCAAACCATGGTCAACCTTGACGAGCTGTCGCACAACGACAAGCCGAAATTCGGCGAACTGAAGATGACCATCGCCCAGTTTTTCCGCATCAACGGCGGCACCACCCAGCTGCGCGGCGTGACCCCGGACATCAGCCTGCCAGGTTTCTCGGATCCCGAAAGTTTTGGCGAATCGAGTTACGACAACGCCTTGCCGTGGTCGCAGGTCAAGGCAGCCGACTACACGCCTGTCGGCGACGTCAAGGGCCTGCTGCCGCAGATCCAGAGCCGGCACGATGCGCGGGTCGAAAAGGACAAGGACTTCCAGCGCTTCCAGGAAGACGTGGCTGAGCTGAACACGCTGCGCAAGAAGCGTGTCATCTCGCTCAACGAAACCGACCGCCGCAATGAAATGAACCTGCAGGAAGCCCGCCTCAAGGCGCGCGGAAAGGCTGGGGCCGGCGACAGCGACAGCAAGGACAAGGACGCTGCCGATGCGGCCGACCTCAACCGCCAGGACGACGGCCTGCAAGCCAACGAACGCAGCCTGAGCGCCGAGCTGGCGGCAGAGAAGGCGCAAAAAAGCGCCAAGGACGTATTGCTGAACGAAGCCGCGAAAATCCTCGGCGACACCTCAGACCTGCTCAAGGCCAATCCGAAATTCGCCATGCAACCGGCCAGCGGCAAGGACAAGTGACGGTCATGCCGCGCCTTGGCCTTGCCGGCGGCGCGAGCTAGCGATCAACGCATGGTGTAAAGTAAAAGACAGGCGTTTGCCTGTCTTCAGGTTGCTGACGAACCCACCATTTTTTGGTGGGTTTTATTTTTTGTGGGTCGAATTAAGGCGTGGGCTTAAAAAACAGGCGATCGGCAGAAGAAAGCGTCATGCAAGAGGAAATGGCGCATCAAGGCGTATGTGCGGTCGAAATGGACGTTTAAAGAAGCTAAAAGCCGCGCCAGCAGCAGCGCGATCTTCTTCATATTCTGGCAAGCAGCCCCCAGCAGACATTGCTCGGCAAGCTTGCGCAAGCCACGCATCTTTGCGTAGCGATGACCATGCAATTGCTTGGCGTCGGCGAAGCTGCGTTCCACCGTTTC
>NZ_FOLC01000033.1 GCF_900112135.1 Collimonas sp. OK412 | reverse complement strand
CTGTGTCGTTTGCCATCGTTGTACGCGGTTACGAAATGAGTCGTCCGGATTGCGAGCCACCAAGGGTTGGAGCCGCTACGCGGGAGCCATAGATCTGCCCATCATTTGGAAGCAAGACGGTACCGAGATGCTTCTGGGGCAGCTGCGCTGCCAGGGTGGAGCAATGCAACAACGCATCCACTTGATCCATATGGGTGACTGGTGCGATTCACGCAACCACACTACGAAGCAAAGGGCACGAATTCAGCGACCGGACGTCACAGCGATGGCACGATTGAATCGACCTATCGCAGAACATCGCGAGTATTAAATTCGTACCCTTTACAAGGGGCGGCTAATGGGTGACCCTGGATGCCGGCACGTAGGTTGCCGAGCAGGTGCGGGACTGGCTTGCGGCGATGCCGCCAGGGGCTGAGAAAGCTGCCGAAGCGGGGGCTGTATCACTTGATTAACACCAAGTAGCCCTGGCTCTGATACAATTTCGCCGCAGCCGGTCCCGGCTGCGCGTTGTCTCGCCATAGTTCAATGGATAGAACGAGTGCCTCCTAAGCGCTAGATACAGGTCCGATTCCTGTTGGCGGGACCAAGTCCCTTTTCTTCAACTCCCTGTAATTGGCCGTAAGCCGCGTATTTAAAGGCTTGTTGACGATTTCCTCCCTTTCGCGATTCCCACGGAAACCCGTAATTTCCTGCGTTCGCTGTTACCATTTACGAACAAATTGCGAAATGGCATCATTCAGAAAAATGGGAATGTTTGCCGCTTTCAGCCCTACGTCCAGGGGCAACGCGATTCAGATACATCGCGACTAAAGCCCTGGCCGCAGCTTGGGCTGCAAAGCGTGACAATGGATGGAAACCAGTCCCTCGACGAATGTTCGTAGACTTATCAGTCCTGGCGCCCGCGATCGTTTGATTTCACCTGGTGAGAGTGATCGAATTGCCTTTGCGCTGGGCTTTGATGGTGCGCAGGTTCAAACAAAAAATCCGGCCGTGGCGATGGCATTTTTGTTCGCTATTGAGACAGTAATGTGTGTTGGCGAAATTTGCGCGATGCTACCGGAGAATGTGACGGGACGGGTCGCACAGCATTAACGGCCATCCCGATATTCGCCGCGTGTTTGATGGGTTTACGATGATTAGCCTGGATATCAAATACAGCATTGGCAGTACGCATGGCCAACCAAGGACTAACAAAGAACTGGTTATTACCTATCAGGATGCAGATGTGGTGACGAAACTTTTCTGAATTTATCTCTGTATTTTTTGAAAATGGTGGCGCCACCCACCATAGCTCACGGAGCTTTATTTTTGAATCTTCAGCTCGCCATCGATATTCGCAATATCGCCGTCGCCCTGCTTGTAACTGGTAATGTCCAGCGAAGCCCATTGCCAGCTGCCGTCTCTTTTTTGGCAATATGCCGTTAACGCGACGGCGATATTTTCCGTGGTCTGTTGGTAGCTGCCGTTAGGAATGAAGCCGGTGACGGGGAGAGAATCGTTTTCCGATTGCAGTGCGCCATCATAATTTACAAGGCCGCCAGATAGGCTGGAGATATTGAATCCAGATGCAATCCACGATTGATCGCGACGCCGCGCTTTGCCATAAAGGTTCGAATTGATATGTGAGGCTGTTTTTTGATAACTTCCGGCAGGAATGAATCGAGACATAAGAGACTCCTATTTTGAATGGTTCGCGCCGTACGTGACTTGTAGCGTGATTTACCAGCGGCGCCATTGGCAAAACATTCATCTGCAGGGAGCCAGAGCTACATTTGCGACGTTAGCAGAGTTAGAGTGAGCAAAATACTGTCACAAGTGATAGGTGGTAAGGCGTCCAGAATCACAAGCGGAGCGATTTCTTTTTCGTCGATTGGAGCAGCAATTTCAATTGCTCTTCCAGCCAATCACATCGTGCTTGATTGATATTTGTCGCTCCTGCGTATCCGTCAATCTCTCCTGATGCACGCGGGCGATGCGCGCTATGCGGCCAAAGAATCCGACCGACAGCTGGTTTTCATCCTGCTCGATTTTGAGATTTTTTTGCAGGCGATTTTTCCGAGCATCGCCGCTTTCTGATTTGGGAATGCTAACGCGCCGCAGGCGTGCGGGCCTAGGCGTGACGACGCGAGCTACCGTTTCGCAACGGGTGGCAGCGGCCGACCGCAATCAAGCTTGCTCGATATGCGTAATCAGTTCTTTATTGCAGCCGTCGCGGGAGTTGCGACACGAGTTGCGGCGAAAACGAATAAACATGAACAGCGATCCATGCGTGATCGTTTGCGCCGCATGAAACCCGTGCGAGCCGGAGCTCAGGCTGTGCCGCGATAAGAACCCAAATCTGGTGTATGCCGCTGCGGTCCTTGCGGTTGTAAGGACAGTTTGGGTCTCTGCGATTCGGCGACACTTTCTACGCCGTCGACGGTAATCGCTTCGAGGAAGCTTAGGACATTGCGATAATAATCGACTCGCATTTCCGCTTCCAGCAACTGCCTTTCTGATTGATACAACCCCAAGCGTGTATCGCGTAATTCATTTTCCGCCATTTTTTCCGGCGTCAGAATATATTTGGTCACCAATTTGTTAAACCATCCCATGTCGTCACCTCTTTTTTTTTGTATGGAGACGATTTGATATTAAATCTTCTATGACAAAAAAAGCTAGTAAAAAAGATAACAATCGAAATCATTTAGCTATGCTGTTGCGCAGTTCCCACGCGACTATTTACGCAAAACAACAATGCATCAATAGTCAGAAAATGCAAGGTGATTAAAAACAAGATGTGCTTCGAATAAGCTGGGAGGATGGCTGCCCAACGTGAGTTGGCGAGCCGTCGGCGATACGCAACTGGTAACGACGGCAGCCAATACGTCAGCCGCGAACTGGTGACTACTAGCTGGGAGGCGGACGCGGTGACGCAGCGCTTCTAAAAATGTCTGGATATGACGTCCACAATAATGTGTTTTTTTGAATTGCCAATTTCGGCGACGCATTTTGCGCGCGTGCGGGGTCACGCGATGCCGCTAGAGAGTTGACCCGCATTACCGTACGGTATTTATAAATTTTACTAAAGCCGATCAGAACCATGGACAAATTTCATTCCGATTACTAAGATGAATTAATGTCATTTTATCTATTGTTTCGGTTTTGGGAGTTCGCTATGGACGTGCATATCGAAGAAGAAATGATTAGCGAATACGTCAATAAAATTCAAGCACTGGCAGTCCTCGCCCTGTACGGACAAAATGTTGACTCACCCATTAAATCTGTCGTCAGCGAAGCATGTTATTTCCTCCTTCGTCAGCGATCCGATGCGACGGCGAATCTCTTGGCATTCAAAAGCCGACTAACAAAAATGGGCAATGACGCGCATTACAGCTTGCCGGAATACAAAAAGCCTTTCGAATATGCCGCTTCACTGGTTGCCATTCATTAACCTTGGAGAAGTAAACATCGGCTATACACCCGGGAGTTCAATACCTACAAGTCACTGACAATATGGCGTAACAAAGCACCACGAATCAATGCCTGATCCGTGGTGGTGAAGCAGAGCAAGGGACGGGCCGGATAGCTACGTCCAGTGGAGGTGTTCAATGAAGATCGACGCAATAGCCAACCTGGCCCAAGAGTCAGCAAGAGTTTGTCTACAACAAAAAGAAAAAGAGTCCGCTGACATTACAACGTTTTGGCCATTCATGCTTATTGAAGGCAATTGCACAGCGTTAGTCTTGTTCGCCCCTGATTTTGAAGCTAAAGCGCCCATTTTTAAGGAACGAGCGAAGGAAGGCTGGGTCGGTAACGGTCGCGACTGGAACTCAGTTGCGCAAGCAATCGTTAAGGAACAGTTTCATCAATTAGCGGGCGAATTCAGGTTCGATTCCGACGCCGGTCATTTTGCAACGTACGGAACAAAAGTGAATTTGACGGTGCTAGGCTATGCGTTAAAAATCGCTTTCGACGATGACCATATCCTTAGAGATATTCTGTTTCGTGCCAAGTTACAGGACTAGCCGCCGAGATGGCGCAACAAGGAATCTCGAATCAATGCTTCGTCGGCGGGAGAAAAACCCAGTAAGGGTCGGATAGGACAGTTATAGTCAGTTATCCCCGGTTTTTTGCGCAACTCGGCAAAATTCCGCAAAAAAGACACTGACAATATTTTTGTCGCCTGCCTGGGCCCATCTTCATGTCGTCTTAATGTTATTGAATCAAGTCCGCTTTATACTTGGGCCGTCACTTACCATGACGGTATCCCCAACCCCGATGTACCTTCATGCCCGCAACCGACAGGTTGGCGGGCATTTTTTTGACCGTGGTGCCAGAGGCAGGTATTGCTTCGGCCTGACAAGAGCACGTTTCTCACCTCTGGTTTATGGAAGCGCTTCATCAAGGGTGATGCGAGAGGGCGTAATTATTGGCAGTTTCACGCGGGCGGCAGCTTCGATAGAAACGCATCGACATGACGCTCTTCCGTTGCCCACGAAGTGACCAGGCGAATCACCGAACTGTCCGGTCCCTGTGCCTCCCAGACATAGAACTGAAAGCCCCCTTGCAGCATTGAGATCACGGAGTTCGGCAGTATGGGGAATACCTGGTTCGTCTCTGATTCGGCGCTTAGCAAGTAGCCCGCGGACGAGATGCCTGCAGCCAGCTTTTCAGCCATGGCGTTCGCATGGCGGGCCATAGTGAAAAAAAGTTTTTTGGTCCCGAAAAGCTCGCGAAACTGGATGCCCAATAGGCGCCCTTTGGCCAACATGCCGCCGCGCTGCTTCATGTGGAAAGCGAAGTCTTCTTTGAGAGATGGGTTGCACACCACCAGCGCTTCACCCAGGAGCGCACCCGCCTTGGTTCCGCCAATCCAGAAAATGTCGGCCAGGGATGCAATATCGGCCAACGTGGCATCACTCTTGTTCGACGAGAGAGCCGCGCCCAATCGCGCTCCATCAACGAAGAGGATGAGTCCCCGTTGCTTGGCCAAAGTGGAAATCGCACGCAACTCCGGCAGCGTATAGACCGTGCCAGTCTCTGTCGCATTCGACAGATAGAGTAGCCGAGGCTTGGCCATGTGCGGGAAATGCGCATTACCGGCCAGCGCCGCCTCAATGTTGGCTGGCGTAAGCTTGCCATTCACGGCGGGAACGACAATGAGTTTGTGGCCGGTCGCCTCGATGGCGCCAGCCTCTCGGACCACAATATGTCCCGAGCCGACCGCTATCACTGCTTCGTGGGGACGCAGGCAACTGGAAATCGCCACAATGTTCGCCATCGTTCCACTCGCCACAAAGTGGATATCGGCCCTGACTCCCCCCAAGTGGCTTTGGATGCTGGCCTTAGCTTCCTCGGAGTAAGTGTCGGATCCGTATGGGGCGTGCTGGATGAGATTGGACTCCAGGAGAGCCTGCAGGATATCGGGGTGGCACCCCTCGCTGTAATCGTCAAGAAAGCTGAAAGTAGTCATTGGATTTTGCTCGCTGGGTTACGCCATGACGCAATAGGCGTCGGCACAACATGCAGATTACCGGGTGCGCTACCTCAAGCCGGCGCCGGATGAGCATGCTTCGAAGGAAGACCGCAATCGTCGGAAATGTCTTCATAGCGTGCCGTCTTGCGAAAAATGAAGCGATCGCATAACAGGACCCCAAAAAAGGAAATCATAGCAGTATCCAGCTCGGATGCATGAGCGTGGCGGCTCTGAAACCTGTTGGCTGGGCTGCTCCATTTTTTCACCTGCGGCCATGTACAGACAGCACTTGCGCCAGCTTCTGCGCGCGGAACGCTTCTGTGACGAAATCGACAAAAGCGCGCGTCTTGGCCGGCAACAGTTTCTGACTGGTGAAATACAGCGAAATCGGCCCAATGTCGCTATACCAGTCCGGAAGCAGCCGCTCCAGCGTGCCGCTCTCCAGATGCGGCCGGGCATGTGGCACGGCAACCATGCCGACACCGAGGCCCAACAGCGTAGCGGGGAAGATCGCATCCGGACCGCTGACCGTCATCACTGGTTTCTGCACCACCGCCATTTCAGCGCCGGCGCCGTTGCGCATGACATAGGTACGTACCCGGCCGCTTAGCGGTGAACGCATCACGATGCCGGCGAGTTCTGCCAATCCGGCCGGATCCTTGGGGCGGCGTTTGCCTCGCATGAATTCTGGCGATGCCACGGCAATCAAATGCATCCTTCCCAGCTCACGCGCCACCATGCCTGGCGGCAGGTCGAAACCGCCGCCGATAGCCGCGTCGAAACCGCCGGCGATCAGGTCCAGCGGACGGTTATCGAAGTACCAGTCCGGCGTCACTGCCGGGTAGCGTTCGAGAAAGGCCGGCATCAGCGGCAACAGGTAGTCCATGCCAAAGCCCGGCGCGGCGCTCAGCTTGAGCACGCCAGCCGGTTGCCCGGCATTGACCGTGATATCGGCAATCGCACCCTGGATGCTGTCGAGGCCGCCTTGCACTGTTTGCAGGAAACGCTCTCCCGCTTCGCTCAGGGTCAGGCCGCGCGTGCTGCGCTGGAACAGGCGGATGCCGAGGTTGCGTTCCAGCTGCGCGACGTTGCGGCTGACTGCTGCCGGCGTCAGCGCCAGCCGGCGTGCTGCCGACGAAAAGCTGCCGGTCTCGGCGCTGCGTACGAAGGATTCCAGGTTGGCGAGGGTTTCCATGATTGAGCTTTCAAGTAATGCTTGAAACTGATTATAGCAACTATCTACTAACGCTATAAACTGGAAACACCTAAGATTCAACTCAGCAAGACAACTTTTCCACCTCATCCAAAGGAAACATCATGAACATCGCAATCATCGGCGCTGGCGCCATCGGCTCAGCCATTGCCCGCAAACTCGCTCAAAACGGCATTGAAGCATCCATCGCCAACAGCCGCGGCCCGCAGTCGCTGCAAGCCCTGACTGACGAACTTGGTCCGAATATCAAGGCTGTCAGCGTGAAAGAAGCAGCCCAGGCAGACCTGGTATTCGTAGCAGTCAATTGGGACCGCATCCCGGCAGCGCTGAAGGACCTCGGTCCGTGGAACGGCCGCATCCTGGTCGATGCCAACAATGCCGTTGAAGTGCCGTCGTTCCAGGCCGTCAACCTGGGCGGTCGTGCATCAAGCGAAGTAGTCGCAGACCTGGCGCCAGGCGCCCGCGTGGTCAAGGCTTTCGGCCACCTGGTCGCGCCCGTGCTGGATGCAGATCCGCAAGCCAATGGCGGCCGCCGCGTGTTATTCCTGTCGGGACCGGATGCCGACGCGAAGAAGACGGTAAGCGACCTGATCGCGCGGCTGGGCTTTGCACCGATCGACCTGGGCGGCGTCAACGAAGGAAGGGCAGTGCAGTTTCCCGGCGGTCCGCTGGCGGTGTTGAATTTGGTGAAATTCGACTAATGTGAAATCGGTGGGACGAAGCCGCCCAGGATGATCTGATTTTGCCTTATGCATCGGCGCCGAGCCGCCGAGCCTCCATAATCTGCGGCAAGCTCTCTTCAATCCAGTCAGCCAGCGCTTCCACTTTTTTCCCAACTTCCAGCCCGAGCGGGGTGAGGCTGTATTCCACATGGGGCGGAACAACCGGGTAGGATTTGCGCAGCACGAATCCGTCGGCTTCCAGCCATTGCAGCGTCTGCGCGAGCATCCTTTCGCTGACGCCGTTAACCTTCCTGCGCAAATCGCTGAAACGATAGGTCCCGCCCAGCAACGCGACCAGGATCAGCACTCCCCAGCGGCTGGTGACGTGCGTCAGCACCTCGCGTGACGGGCATTTGCCGGTAAACAAGTCGCCTCTCGTCATCTGGGCGGAGAGGGGTATGGTTGCCGCTATCGGGCTGTTGGCGTCATTGCTCATGGGAAGGATACTTACCTTTATGTTGGTACTTACTAAATGTAAGTTTGAGTGATATTGTGCCAGTTCTTCTCTTGCACATAAAGGAATTTGACCATGATCGTCGTAACTGGAGCCTCCGGCCAACTGGGCCGCCTTGTCATCAAAGAACTGCTTAAAAAGCTGCCGGCAAACGAAATCGTTGCCGCGGTGCGCACTCCTGAAAAAGTTGCCGACCTGGCCGCCTTGGGCGTGCAAGTGCGGCTGGCCGATTATGCCCAGCCAGCGACGCTCGACGCTGCATTCAAGGGCGCCGCCCAGCTGCTGCTGATTTCATCCAGCGAAGTGGGGCAGCGCCTGCCGCAGCATCGCAATGCGATTGATGCGGCTAAACGCGCCGGTGTCGGCTTGGTAGCCTATACCAGCGTTTTGCGGGCTGATACTTCGCCATTGGGCCTGGCTGCCGAACACAAGGAAACTGAAGCGCTGCTGAGGGCATCCGGCCTGCCGCATGTAGTGCTGCGCAACGGCTGGTATACGGAAAACTACCTGGCCAGCGTGCCCACCGCCTTGCAGCATGGCGTCTACATCGGCAGCGCCGGCGAAGGCAAGATCGCATCGGCGGCACGTGCCGACTACGCCGCTGCAGCCGCGGCTGTACTGACCGGCGCCGGCCAGGCGGGCAAGGTGTACGAATTGGCTGGCGACGAAGCCTACACGCTGACCGAACTTGCGGCTGAAATCGCTCGCCAGTCGGGCAAGGCAGTGGTCTACCAAAACCTGCCGGAGGCCGATTTCAAGGAAGCGCTGCTTGGCGCAGGCTTGCCTGAGCACGTAGCCGGTTTACTGTCGGATTCTGATGCCGGGGTATCAAAAGGCGGGCTGTTTGATGACGGCCATCAGCTGAGCCGGCTGATCGGTCGACCGACGACGACTCTTGCGACGCTGGTTAAAGCTGCGCTTGCCTGATCCGCTCCCGTCAAGAAACCGGGGCCAAGGCCGGTCTCAGCATCACTTTCTGGGCGATTGCCGTGTAGGCTGCGAATAACCGCAGGCGACAGCAAATCTTTTGGAAAAATCTAGCGCGGCTCGGTGAAAAAGTAGAGCAATGCAATGACCGGCAACGCGAACCCCAGCCACGACGCCATGGCCCATCCGCCATGGGCGAAAGCCAGGCCGCCCAGCGCCGATCCGAGCGCGCCGCCGGCGAAGAAGGTCGCCATGTAGAGGCCGTTGAGGCGGCTGCGATATTCGGCTCCCAAAACAAAGATGGCGCGCTGTCCCAGCACCAGGTTGGTGGTCGCGCCAAAATCCAGCAGGATGCCGGCGGCTACCAGCAAGCCCAGGGCAAGCGGCGAACCGTGGGCGCCGATGTGCGTGATGAGGAAGGCGCCGGCGACGGCCAGCATTGAGAATGCAGTCGCGGCCTTGGTCCAGCCGCGGTCCGCGAAGCGGCCGGCGATGGGCGAGGCAATGGCGCCGGCCACGCCCGCGAGGGCGAACAATGCAATGCCTCCTTGCGATAGCCCGAATTCAGGCCCCGCCAGCAGCAATGGGGTAGTGGTCCAGAACAGGCTGAAGGCGGCGAACATGCAGGCTTGATAGAACGCACGGCGCCGCAGCACCGGCGTGCTGCGCATCAGATGCACCATGGAGGCCAGCAGCTTGCCATAGGAAATGGTCGAAACCGGTTTGCGCTGCGGCAACGCCAGGCGGAGCATGAGCGCCAGCAGCGCCATCGCTGCCGCAGATAGGAAAAACACCGCGTGCCAAGAGGCAAACTGGGCGATGAAGCTGGACACCGGACGCGCCAGCATGATGCCCAGCATCAAGCCGCTGACGACACTGCCGACGGCCCGGCCGCGTTCCGCTTCCGGCGCCAGGTGCGCGGCATACGGCACCAGCACCTGCACTGCAACCGAGGCGAGGCCGATGCACAGCGTGGCGGCGAAGAAGGGCAGCGGATGCGTCGACAATGCGGCTGCCAGCAGCGACAGGATGGCGAGGCCGATCAGGATCAGCACCAGGCGGCGCGTTTCCAGCAGGTCGCCGAGCGGGACGATAAACAGCAGTCCTATGCCATAACCGATCTGGGTCAGGGTGACGATCAGTCCGGTGGCGCCGGGCGACAGGCCCAGCGCCACACTGATCGGTCCGGCCAAGGGCTGGGCGTAATAAAGGTTGGCGGCAATCAGCCCGCAGGCGAACGCCAGCAGGAGCATCATCCAGGCCGAGGCTGCCGGATCGGAACTGGTCTCGGCGCTAGCGGTAAATGTGGTCATCGGTAATCCTTAAAAAGGGAATAAACATTTCCTAAATTGATAAAAAAATCAGGCGAGTGTCTTCATTGCAATATCTACCAGCACGGCCATCTCATCCCGGGTGCGGCCGGTCTTGCCGACCACGCGCATGCCCTGGATCACGCACAGCATCATGCGGGCGGTCGCCGTGCCATCGATCTGCTGCGGGATCGAGCCGTCTTCCTGGCCGTGCCGGATCAGCGTGCCGATGAACACTTCGTTCCTGGTCAGCGCTGCGGTGACCCATTGCGCAACATCCTGGTCAAAGGTGGCCAGTTCCGCTGCGCTGCCAACCACCATGCAACCCTCCAGGCCGCAGGCGCCGTGCGACGCTTCGGCATAAAAAGCCAAGGCCAGGCGCACCTGCTCTTTTCCCGTCGCACCCGCGCCGACCACTGCCCGCAGCTGCGTATCGCGTACGGTTTTGTAATGGTCGAGCGCTGCCAGGAAGACACTTTTTTTATCCTTGAACGCCTTGTAGACGCTGCCCGAAGCAAGCTGCATGGCCTGCGTCAGGTCGCACACAGTGGTGCCGTGGTAGCCGCGCTCGCTGAATACCCGTACCGCCTTGTCCAGCGCCTGGTCCATGTCGAATTCGCGCGGCCTGCCGCGGCCGCGCGAAAAATTGACACGGTCTGTAGTGACCGGGTTTGATAAGGAATTTGACATGGGCTGATTATGGGAATATTTATTCCCTAAGTCAAGAGATGAAACGATGGCGTTATTTACTGGTCACATATAGGCAATCTTGAGCAAGCCGTAAAACAATGTCTGATCGATAACGGAGGCTGCCATGTCTAAGAAGAACAGAGTAATCCGAAATTTTGCGCTGGCGTCCATGTTTCTTTGCTGGCATCCCATCACCCAGGCAGAGGATGCCTTGCCACCGCTGGCGCCGGCCGGCGATAGTTACTACGCCTCGGCCGCGCTCGGCAACGGCATCCTGTACGGCACCAGCCTGGACGGCCAGAAGCCGATGCGCTGGCGCGCGGCGGAAATCCGCTTCGGACCGGCCCTCGACCTGTTCGGACTGGCGGCCGGCGGCCACCTGCCGGCAGGCGCCAGCACCCGGCTGGACTATGTGTATTACAACGAAGGCCATCCCGACAACAATCACCGCGACGGTTACGCCATGCAAATGGTCTACCGCCAGAACTTGCGCCCCAGTTTTGACCTTGAATTGGGGGCGGGCCCGTATTTCAGCATGAACCGGACCACCGTCAACGGCACGGAAAAAGACGATGCGCGCCTGGGCGGCTTGATTTCCGTGGCGTTGCTGGCGCATCTCGACCAGTATTCGCCCGGCCTCAGCTTGCGGCTGGCCTACAACCACGTATTGACGCCCGGCGCGCCTTCCTCGGATGCTTTCCTGGTCGGCCTCGGCAAGGACTTCGGCGCAGCCCACGTAAGCGCGCCCGATGATGGCGGCAATCACGGCTTATGGCTGGCGGCGCTGGGCGGTTTCGCCCAGACCAACCAGTCGGGACCAGGCAAGCGCCTGAGTTATGCGCTGGAAGCAAAGAAATACTACGGCCCGTGGGCCGCTTCGGTTTCCGCGATTGAAGAAGGGGATGATGGCGTGCGGGTGAACCGGCACGGGTTTGCCGCTCAGGGCTGGTATGTGCAGCCTGTCGCCGAGCATTGGGACATCAGCGCCGGCGTGGGGCCCTACCTGGCCGTCAATAAACGCGACTCGAACGACTGGAAAGTCAACGGCCTGGTCAGCTTGCAGGTCGGGCGTGACCTCGGCCATCAGCTGAGAGGCTTCGCCAGTTTCGGCCGCGTAGTCACGTTCAGGAACAAGAATGACGCCGACCTGATGACGATCGGCGTCATGAAGGGCTTTGACCTCTAGCCCGCCCTGGTTGCTCAGCGCAGCGTCTCTGCCAGCTTGTTTTCATCCATGCTGCGCCCCAGGACCACCCAGAAAATGCACAGCGACAGCAGGCCGGCGACGGCATAGACCGACACGTCGAGGTAGTTGCCGCCGATCTTGAGCGGGATCAGCGGCGCGTTGCTGGTGCAGATCATGTTGGCGGCGTACATGCCGACGTAGTGCATGCTGCACACCGCCAGCGCCATCACCAGCGCCGCTACCACGCGGTGCAGCAGCCGTGTCAGGTTGAACGCCAGCCACAACGCCGCGGAGGCGGCGGCGATGGCGATGGCGATCGAGATCACGACGATGGTCGGGTTGAGCAGCATGGTGGCGCGCAGGTTCATCGCGTACATCCCCATGTAATGCATCACGCACACGCCGACGCCGGCCAGCAGGCTGCCGGCGAGCCAGCCGGATACCTTGAATTTGCCGTGGCTGCCGGCCAGGTAGAGCGCAATGCCGGAAATGACGATGGCGGCCAGCAGCGAAGCCGCGGTCAGCACCACGTCATAGGCAATCGGCACGGTCAGGCGATACGCCTGCATGGCCAGGAAGTGCATTGACCAGATACCGATGCCGCCCAGCGAGGCTGCGGCGCAGACGGTCATGCCGAGGTCCAGCGAGCCATCCTTGCGAAACATGGATTTGGCGCATTGCAAGGCCAGCAGCGCGCCCCAGAATGAAATCATGTATGACAGCAGTACCAGAGCAGCGTCATATTTCGGCGCCAATAATTGGCCTAGCAATGGATCCATGGCTTTCTCCCTGTCGTATGAATGTGATAGGCAAAAGCGAGGCGCTTCTGCCCTTGTTTTTGCAACATTGTTATTATAAAAACCGGGTCAGATAAATTACGCCATGGCATGTGTCCGTCTCGTGGATGGATATTTCCATGTGGAAATAATATAGGGTTAAAATTCCTATACGGCAATACGTTTATGGAAATATTTTATTGATGCGGCCTGCTAGCCGAAATCACCGCTGGCGACGGGCATGAAGTGGGCTTGGCAAAGGGTGGGCTGCGACAAATGTACGACTAGGCGGCACGAGTATAGGTACAATGTGCGGTTCATTCATCCAATTGACTGCACAAAGCCGTTGTAGCGCTGCTGCAGATCTTTCTTTTTCTGGTTTCATCCAAATTATGGCTGTCATTTCTATCACCAATGCGCAACTCGCATTCGGTCACGTTGCGCTGCTGGACCGCGCGGAATTTTCCCTGGAATCGGGAGAGCGGGTCGGCTTGATCGGCCGCAACGGCACCGGCAAGTCGTCGCTGCTGAAAACCATCGCCGGCGTGTCCAGGCTGGACGACGGGCTGATGGTGATGCAGCAAGGGATCAAGATCGCCTACGTCGACCAGGAACCGCATTTCGAATCCGAGATGTCAGTGTTCGACGCGGTAGCGTCCGGCATGGGCGAGATGCAGGCGCTGCTGAACGAATACGATGCGCTGACCGGCCAGTTCGGCGGCGATAACGACGACGCCATCATGGAGCGCATGCACGAGATCCAGAGCAAGCTCGATGCGGCCGACGCCTGGAGCCTGACCAATAAGGTCGAGACCACGCTGGACCGTCTTAACCTGGACAAGGACTTGCTGATGGGGCAGCTTTCGGGCGGCATGCAAAAGCGCGTCGCGCTGGCTTGCGCCCTGGTCAGCGCGCCTGATGTCTTGCTGCTCGACGAACCGACCAACCACCTGGATTTCAGCTCGATCATGTGGCTCGAGGGTTTGCTGCGCGACTACAAGGGCAGCGTGCTGTTCATTACCCATGACCGCAGTTTCCTGGATAACGTCGCTACCCGCATCATTGAACTGGACCGCGGCCGCATCCTGTCCTTCCCAGGCAATTTCACGGCCTACCAGGTACGCAAGGCCGAGCAGCTGGAAATCGAAGAGGTAGAGAACGCCAAGTTCGATAAATTCCTGGCGCAGGAAGAAATCTGGATCCGCAAGGGCGTGCAAGCACGCCGCACCCGCGACGAAGGCCGGGTGCGCCGCCTGGAAGCCCTGCGCCTGGCGCGCAGCGCGCGCCGCGACCAGCAGGGCCAGGTCAAGCTGGACGTGTCCTCGGGCGAACGCTCCGGCAAGATCGTGGCCGAGCTGACCGATGTCAACAAGGCGTTCGGCGAGAAGGTCATCGTGAATAATTTCACCGCTACCATCATGCGTGGCGACAAGGTCGGCCTGATCGGCCAGAACGGCGCCGGCAAAACCACACTGCTGAAACTGATCCTGGGCGAAGACCAGCCCGACAGCGGCACGGTCAAGCAGGGCACCAAATTGCAGATCGCGTATTTCGACCAGATGCGCGCGCAGCTGAACGAAGACGCGAGCCTGGCCGACACCATCGCGCCGGGCAGCGACTGGGTCGAGATCAACGGCCAGCGCAAGCACGTGATGACTTACCTGAACGATTTCCTGTTCGCACCGGAGCGCGCCCGTTCGCCGGTCAAATCGTTGTCCGGCGGCGAACGCAACCGCTTGCTGCTGGCGCGCCTGTTCGCCAAGCCGGCCAACGTGCTGGTGCTGGATGAACCGACCAACGACCTCGACATCGATACGCTGGAACTGCTGGAAGAATTACTGGAAGACTATAGCGGCACGGTGTTCCTGGTCAGCCATGACCGCACCTTCCTCGACAACGTGGTGACCCAGGTGATCGCCGCCGAGGGCGACGGCATGTGGCGCGAATATGTGGGCGGCTACACCGACTGGGAGCGCGTGCGTCCAAGCCAGTCGGCGGTGATCGCCAAGGCCAAGAGCGAAGCCAAGGTGGAAGCCAAGGCAGAGCCTGCCGTCAAGCAGAAAAAACTCAGCTACAAGGAACAGCAAGAGCTGAAAGAATTGCCGCTGCTGATCGCCAAGCTGGAAGCGGAACAGAAAGCCATTTCCAGCCAGCTGGCCGATCCCGACCTGTACAAGCAGAAGCCGGACGAAGTGAAGCGCCTCAACGACCGCTTCGCAGAAATCGACGGTTTGCTGCTGGAGAGCCTGGAGAAGTGGGAAGTGATCGAGGCGCGCAGCAAGGGATAAGCAGGTGTTTTGTGGTGATAGGGAAGGCCGCGCCTTCATTCGAGATCTACGTAACCTTTCATTGAAGGACATGGTTAAGCAATGAGCGAAGCCCCGGCTTTCCCCGTCATCCAGACCGAACGCCTGCTCCTGCGCGAGATAATCGAGCGCGATGCAGAACAGATATTGGCCATGCATGGAGATCCTGAGCTGATGCGCTGGTTTGGCGTGGACCCCTTGCAGGACCTGGAAGCAGCAAGGGGTTTGATCAAACGTTTTGCCAGTTTCCGCCTGGATGAAAATCCGGGGACCCGCTGGGGCATCCAAGCCAGGGGAAATAACCAGTTGCTGGGTTCGTGCGGCTTGTTCCGCTGGGACCGGAACTGGCGCAAATGCATGATCGGCTACGAACTTTCGGCGTCGGCCCAGAAACAGGGCTTCATGCGCGAGACGCTGACCGCCGTCATGACCTGGGGTTTCGCCGAGATGGCGCTGAACCGTATCGAGGCCATGGTCCATCCCGACAACCTGGGTTCGCTCAAGCTGCTGCGCCAGCTCGGTTTTGTCGACGAAGGGTGCATGCGCCAGGTTGGGCATTGGGGTGGCCGGCATCACGACATGCTGATGCTCTCGCTGTTGCGCAGCGAGTGGCCCGCGGCCAACGTCAATTAATCAATTCAAGCGCTTGCAAGCCTCGCGCAGTTCCGCCACCTGCACGCGCAAGGCGGCCGCATCGGCTGCCAGCGGCCGCTGCGCCAGATAATGTTCCAGGTCGTCCAAGGCTGCTTGCGGGCAATCCAGTTGCGCAAACGCCAGTCCGCGGTCGCGCCGTTCGACAGCGTCGCCCGGCAGCAGGATCAGGATCCGTTGCTGCACTTCCAGCAGCCGCTGCCAGTGGTTGCTTTGCTGGTAGATGGCTTTCAGGTTGCGCAGTATGCGCACCAGGATGTCGTGCGGGTGGGCAATTTGCAGGTAGCTGATCAGCGATAGCCGGCTGGCCGCTCTTTCCTCGTCGTTTTCTGTCGGCAGGTAAGGCTCCAGCCGTTCTTCCAGTTCCTCGCGCGACAGGCTGGCGCCGTTGGCTGGATCGATCATGATATCGCCCGAGGGCACTGTCAGCTTCATCAGGAAATGTCCTGGGAAGGACACCCCTTTGACCGGCAAGCCGATCTGCTGCGCCAGTTCCATGTAGACCAGCGCCAGCGATATCGGGATGCCGCGCCGCTTGACGATCACCCGGTGCAGGTAGCTGTTGTCGGTGTCGTAATAATGATTGACGTTGATCGCGAATCCCAGCTCCTGGTAGAAGAACTGGTTCAGCAGGCGCAGTTTCTGGATGGCCGAGGCATCCGCCGGCAGGCGCAGCCGCAAGGTATTGGCCAGCCGGTCCAGCTCGTTCTGCGGCGCATCGAAATCCAGCTTCGGATATACATCCTGCGCGATCGCCAGGGCGGCCTCGAACAACGGGACATCGTTGGCTTGTTTCACCAGCGAAGTAAAGTACTCTAAGGATGTGATCGTCATGACTCTATCCTAGCAAACTATTTTCTACTGTGCGATCCAGTTAACGCGCAATCCGCTTGAAATCGCGGAATCGGAATCCCATCGCCAATAGTGCTCCAAAGTAAGTAATGCCACAGGCAGCCAACACCACGGACAGGGCGGCAATGCGCGCCAGTGAGCTGGTGTGCGGTCCGGTCCAGTCGAATTGCTGGCCGCACCACAGCGCAACGGCGGCCATCAGGAACAGGGCGCCCAGCAGGCGCATGAAATAGCGGATCCAGCCTGCTTCCGGCTTGTAGATGCCGCGCCGCATCAGGCTCCATAGCAGGAACCCGGCGTTGAGGCAGGCGCCGACACTGATCGACAGCGCCAGGCCGGCCACTGCGAACACCGGCACGAACAGGTAGTTCATCAATTGTGTGGCGATCAATACGCCGACGGCAATCTTGACCGGCGTGCGGATATCTTGCTTGGCATAAAAACCGGGAGCCAGGATTTTCACCACGATCAGGCCGATCAGGCCCACGCCATAGGCAATCAGCACCTGGCTGGTGACGGCCACCGAGGCGGCGTCGAATTTGCCGTGCTGGAACAGGGTCGCCGTCAGCGGCACTGACAAGGTTGCCAGGCCGACCGCGGACGGCAGCGCCAGCAGGAAGGTGAGGCGCAGTCCCCAATCCAGCAGCGATGAATACTCGCCATGGTCTTTGTCTGCATTGGCTTTCGACAGGCTAGGCAGCAGGATGGTGCCGAGCGCCACACCCAGCAATGCTGTCGGAAATTCCATCAGGCGATCGCCGTAGGTCAATAAAGATACGCTGCCATGTCCCAGGCGCGAGGCGATGTTGGTGTTGATCAGCAGGCTGAGCTGGGCGGCCGACACGGCGAACACCGCCGGCCCCATTTTTTTCAGCACCCGCTGCACGCCCAGGTCGCGCAAGCCGACCATGGGACTGAGCGCAATCCGCGGCAGCATGCCGACCTTGAGCAGCGCCGGCACCTGGATCGCCACTTGCAGCACGCCGCCGACCAGCACCGCAAACGCCATTGCATAGATTGGGTGTTGCATATAAGGCGCAACGAACAGCGAGGCGACGATGAAAGCCAGGTTGAGCAGCACCGAGGTGAAGGCCGGGATCTTGAATTCATGCCAGGTATTCAGGATGCCGCCGGCCAGCGCTACAAAGGACATGAAGCCGATATAAGGGAACATGATCCGGGTCATGAACACCGAGGCGTCGAATATTTCCTTGTTGTCTTTCAGGCCGGTGGCGATGAAATACACTAGCACCGGGGTGGCCAGGATGCCGATGATGCAGGTGAACAGCATGGCCCAGGTCAGCACGGTGGCGACGTGGTCGACCAGTTCTTTGGTCGCGGCTTCGCCTTTCTGGTTCTTGTATTCGCCCAGGATGGGCACGAACGCTTGTGAAAAAGCCCCTTCGGCAAACAGCCGGCGCAACAGGTTGGGAATGCGGAAAGCGATGGCGAAGGCGTCTGTATAACCGTCGGCGCCGAATGCGCGCGCGTACAGGATTTCGCGAATCAGGCCCGTCACACGCGACACCATGGTCATGCCAGAGACGGTGGCAAGCGTTTTATGCAAGTTCATGGAGCGGCATTATAGCTGGAGCAGATCGCCTGCCGCAGCTTTCTCAGGAGGTGGAAAAGCGTGAGTTGGCACCGGGTTTGGCTTGCTTCCGGCAAACATTGACTGTGATAAAGTCCGGGCAGGATCGTTCCCGTGGCAATCATAATATCGGCTTGCCACTCTGATAATGGTGCTTTCTTGCGACAGAATTGCTTTCAAAGCAAGGGGGATTTGCCTGTTCGTCAAAAACTGGTTATAATCCGTGGCTTTACAGAATTCTGCGCCGCGGTCTGGTTTGCCGCGTTAGCATTCCCGACCTCGTTTTAGGAAATATAAATGGCAAATACCGCACAAGCACGTAAGCGTGCTCGTCAAGCAGTTCAGCAAAACCTGCACAACTCCAGCCAGCGTTCGACCCTGCGCACAGCTATCAAAGCTGCCCGCAAGGCAATCACTGGCGGCGACAAGGCTGCAGCGGCGCTGGTCTTGCAAAACTCCGTATCGACTATCGATCGTATCGCGGACAAGAAAATCATCCACAAGAACAAGGCTGCACGCCATAAGAGCCGTCTGAACGCAGCTCTGAAGGCGCTGGCTGCCTAAGCTGGTAACTGAGAGCCGGTAATTGAACGTCAGCCAGGCTGGCGTTTTTTACTGAGTTGTTGCCGGATTAAGAAAAACCCTGCATGACGCATGTCGTCATGCAGGGTTTTTCTGTTTTGTTTTTGCCATGCTCACTCGCAGCGGCGTCCGGCCGCTGCTTCTCTCGCGCTTGTTTATAGCTGAGGCAAACCCTGGATCACGGTGCCGGGCTTGATGTTCTTTTCCTTGAACCAGCCCTTGTTCATCTCCAGCGCATAAGATGCCGCGCCTTGGGCGCAATGGGAATCCAGCGTCTGCGCCTTCATTTCCTCGACATTCAGGATCGCGCCTTTGGCGTCGATGAACGCCACCGACAGCGGAATCAGGGTGTTCTTCATCCACATGCAGATGCCCGCAGGAGTCTCGAACACAAACACCATGCCTTCGTTGGCGCCCATTTTCTTGCGGAACATGAGGCCCTGTTCGCGCTGTTCTTCGCTGCGCGCCACTTCGGCCTTGATCACATGGATGCCGATATTCAGGGGAGTGGCCGGGAGCTGCTGGATTTCCTGGGCCGCGGCCGGCAGTGCAGCTGCAGTAAAGCTTGCGATGATGGCAGCGGTGGCTGCGAGGTAGGCTGGGCGAATTATTCTCATGTCGATAATGCTCCTTTAGGATCGGGAGATTATACAGAGAGGCAAATCGGCAGAGGGGCGCCGGCTACTGATATTAATTGTTTCAGGACGTAAAAAAAGGCAGGACGTGCCTGCCTTTTGTCGAAACTGATGCCGAATTACTTGGCAGCAGGAGCAGCGTCGGCTGCTGGAGCTTCAGCTTTTGCAGCTTTTGCTTTAGCGGCTTTCTTAGCCTTCTTGACTTTGTGTGTGGTCTTCTTGGCTGCAGGCGCCGATGCTTCAGCGGAGGCGGCAGCAGGTGCTGCAGGAGCAGCTGGGGCTGCGTCGGCAGCGAAAACGGAAGAAGCGAACAGGCCAGCAATCAGAACAGCGATCAGTTTTTTCATTTTCAAATCCATCCAGTTAGCGAGTTAATCAATCGATGATTCACTTGAATCACTGCAATTAACGACCCTCGGAAACGTATGGTTGACACTCTTTTTTAAAAAGACCAGAAACTTGTATCAATTTGTATCGACTGCTACTTCCTCAAGGTGGTCAGATCGGCGGGATCGATCGCCAGCGACTCGCCCGGCCACAGCGGATGGCTTTGCAGCGACACCTGCCCGATCGCCACCCGCACCAGGCGCAAGGTCGGCAATCCCACCGCCGCCGTCATGCGCCGCACCTGGCGGTTCTTGCCTTCGGTCAGGGTCAGCGCCAGCCAGCTGGTGGGTTTGTCGTGGCGCTGGCGGATCGGCGGATCGCGCGGCCATAGCCAATCGGGCGCTTCGATCTGGCGCGCCTGGCACGGCTTGCTGCGGAAGTCGCCGAGATCGACGCCATGCCGCAAGCGCTCCAGCAGGGCCTCGGTCGGCAAGCCTTCTACTTGCGCCATGTAAGTCTTGGGCTGCTTCACCGCCGGATGGCTGATGTTGTGCTGCAGCTGGCCGTCATCGGTAAGTAACAATAATCCTTCACTATCGGCATCGAGCCGTCCGGCCGGGTAGATATCGGGGATCTTGATGTAGTCGGCCAGCGTAGGGCGGCCGGGGTGGGCCGAGAACTGGCACATCACTTGAAATGGTTTGTTGAACAGAATCAGAGACATGGCGCTAGTATAGTGCTTCGCCATGGAGGAAGCACGGTGCCGGTGTCGCAAAAACATAGCGTCTAGTAAAATACTAGTGCATAATATGGAATGCTTGTCTTATGTCTTATATAAGACCAACCGTGTTTCAAATCCAACCGCACTGGTAGTTTTTACCTCCTCAACTCCGGAGTACACAGATGTCCCAACATATCAAAGTGCCTGCTGAAGGCAAAAAAATCACCGTCAACGCCGATTTTTCGATCAACGTCCCTGACAATCCAATCATTCCTTACATCGAAGGCGATGGCACCGGCGTCGATATCAGCCCGGTCATGATCAAGGTTGTGGACGCCGCGGTGTCCAAGGCATATGCAGGCAAGCGCAAGATCAGCTGGATGGAAGTGTTCGCCGGCGAAAAGTCGACCAAAGTGTATGGTCCTGACGTCTGGCTGCCGGAAGAGACCCTGGCTGCAATCAAGGATTACGTCGTTTCGATCAAAGGTCCGTTGACCACGCCAGTCGGCGGCGGCATCCGTTCCCTGAACGTGGCCCTGCGCCAAGAGCTGGACCTGTACGTCTGCCTGCGCCCGGTGCGTTATTTCAAGGGCGTACCTTCGCCAGTGCGTGAGCCGGAAAAGACCGACATGGTGATTTTCCGCGAAAACTCGGAAGACATCTACGCCGGTATCGAATGGCAAGAAGGCAGCGACGGCGCCAAGAAACTGATCGAATTCCTGATCAAGGAAATGGGCGTCAAGAAGATCCGTTTCCCTGACACTTCCGGCATCGGCGTCAAGCCGGTTTCGCGCGAAGGCACCGAGCGCCTGGTGCGCAAGGCGATCCAGTACGCTATCGACAACGACAAGCCATCCGTGACCATTGTCCACAAGGGCAACATCATGAAGTTCACCGAAGGCGGCTTCCGTGACTGGGCATATGCCCTGGCGCAAAAGGAATTCGGCGCTGAACTGATCGACGGCGGCCCATGGGCGAAATTCAAGAACCCGAAGACTGGCCGCGAAATCATCGTCAAGGATTCGATCGCTGATGCATTCCTGCAACAAATCCTGCTGCGTCCGAACGAATACAGCGTGATCGCCACCCTGAACCTGAACGGCGACTACATTTCCGACGCCCTGGCGGCACAAGTCGGCGGCATCGGCATCGCGCCGGGCGCCAACCTGTCGGATTCGGTTGCAATGTTTGAAGCAACCCACGGTACAGCGCCTAAGTATGCAGGCAAGGACTATGTCAACCCGGGTTCGCTGATCCTGTCGGCGGAAATGATGCTGCGCCACATGGGCTGGGTCGAAGCTGCCGACCTGATCATCGAATCGATGCAAAAGTCGATTACCTCGAAAAAGGTCACCTACGACTTTGCCCGCCTGATGGAAGGCGCAACCCAGGTTTCCTGCTCCGGTTTCGGCGAAGTGCTGATCGAAAACATGTAATTTTGTCAGTTGTTGCAAAAAAGCCAGGACGTGTCCTGGCTTTTTTTTCGTGCTGTTGCGGGCCGTACCTATAAAAAAACCTCACCACGGTGAGGTTTTTTACAAAAGCGGCTTAATGACGCAAAGCGAAATTAAGGAGCTTGGATGTTAGAAGCTTGCTTGCCTTTAGGGCCTTGCGTGACTTCGAACTGGACTTTTTGACCTTCTTTGAGGGTCTTGAAGCCGTTCATCTGGATTGCGGAAAAGTGTGCAAACAAATCTTCACCGCCGTCATCCGGAGTGATAAAGCCGAAGCCCTTAGAATCGTTGAACCACTTGACTGTACCTGTTGCCATAAAATAGCGTCTTTCAAATAATAACAATCACACGAGCCGTAAAAGCAAGAAGCCTCGCGTAACGCTGCCCCTTCTAGAACTTGCTCACTTCTATTAACAAGCTGAAACACGCTTATCAATGAATGTCATTGTTCGCGTTAAAAATAAAAAAGTCAAGTAATTTCCTTTGTGCAATTAATTTTCTGGTTTCGGCCGTTTTTTTGCTCTTGATTTAATCTCTTCTATCGTCATCTGCATAGCAATCGGAAAACGCGTAATATCGTTATAAGCAATATTTTATTCTGTGTCGCGCGTTGCGCATTTGGCGGAAGGTTTTAGAATAGGCGCATGGTAACCAAGCACGAAGACGGGACAGTAGCGACGCGACAAGAGCAAAAGCTCAAGCCGCCCCCCATGTATCAAGTATTTTTGCTCAATGACGACTACACTCCAATGGAGTTCGTGGTCGCCATCCTGCAGGAATACTTCAACAAGGATCGTGAAGCCGCAACGCAGATAATGTTGAAGGTGCATCGCGATGGCAAAGGCATGTGTGGGGTATATCCGAAAGATATCGCTTCCACCAAGGTTGAACTGGTATTAACGCACGCACGCAAAGCAGGGCATCCCCTGCAATGCATGATGGAGGAAGCATGATTGCGCAGGAACTGGAAGTAAGTTTGCACATGGCGTTTGTCGAGGCACGACAAGCAAGGCACGAGTTCATCACGGTTGAACACCTGCTGCTGGCTCTGCTAGACAACCCGTCCGCGGCAGAGGTGCTGCGTGCGTGTGCGGTCAACATTGATGATATGCGCAAGACGCTGACCATCTTCATTGGCGACAACACACCGACGGTGCCGGGTTCGAATGAAGTGGACACCCAGCCGACCCTTGGTTTTCAGCGCGTGATCCAGCGCGCCATCATGCATGTGCAATCGGCTTCCAACGGCAAGAAGGAAGTGACCGGCGCCAACGTGCTGGTCGCCATCTTCGGCGAAAAGGATTCGCACGCGGTGTATTACCTGCACCAGCAAGGCGTGACGCGGCTCGACGTGGTGAATTTCATCTCGCACGGAGTGCGCAAGGACCAGCAGGCCGACGCGCAGAAATCTTCCGAAGGTGCGGAAGAAGTGCAGGCCGAAGGCCAGGCCAAGGAAAGTCCGCTTGACCAGTTCACGCAAAACCTGAACAAGCTGGCGACCGAAGGCAAGATCGATCCGCTGATCGGCCGTGAGTACGAGGTCGAACGCGTGATCCAGACCTTGTGCCGGCGCCGCAAGAACAACCCTCTGCTGGTCGGCGAAGCCGGTGTCGGCAAGACCGCGATTGCAGAAGGGCTGGCATGGCGCATCACCCAGGGCGATGTTCCTGAAATCCTGCAAAATGCAATCGTCTATTCGCTCGACATGGGTTCGCTGCTGGCCGGCACCAAGTACCGCGGCGATTTCGAGCAGCGCCTGAAAGCGGTGCTCAAGCAGCTGAAAGACAGCCCGAACGGCATCCTGTTCATCGATGAAATCCACACCATCATCGGCGCCGGTTCTGCCTCGGGCGGCACGCTGGATGCTTCGAACCTGCTGAAACCGGCTTTGTCCAGCGGCCAGCTGAAATGCATCGGCGCGACCACTTACACCGAGTTCCGCGGCGTGTTTGAAAAAGACCATGCCTTGTCGCGCCGTTTCCAGAAAATCGACGTCAACGAACCGACGGTAGAGCAAACCGTGCAGATCCTGCGCGGCCTGAAATCGCGCTTTGAAGAACACCACGGCGTCAAGTATTCGGCCTCCGCGCTCACCAGCGCGGCTGAACTGGCGGCGCGTTTCATCAACGACCGCCATCTGCCTGACAAGGCCATCGACGTGATCGATGAAGCTGGTGCGGCGCAGCGCATCCTGCCGAAGTCGAAGCAGAAAAAGACGATCGGCAAGGGCGAGATCGAAGACATCATCGCCAAGATTGCGCGGATTCCGCCGCAGTCGGTCAACCAGGACGACCGCAGCAAACTGCAAACCATAGACCGCGATTTGCGCAATGTGGTGTTCGGCCAGGATCCGGCGATCGATGCCCTGGCGTCGGCGATCAAGATGGCGCGCGCCGGCCTGGGCAAGACCGACCGCCCGATCGGCTCCTTCCTGTTCTCCGGTCCGACCGGCGTCGGCAAGACCGAGGTGGCCAAGCAGCTGGCGTTCATCCTCGGCATCGACCTGATCCGTTTCGACATGTCCGAATACATGGAGCGTCATGCGGTGAGCCGCCTGATCGGCGCGCCGCCGGGTTATGTCGGGTTCGACCAGGGCGGTTTGCTGACCGAGGCCGTGACCAAGAAACCGCATGCGGTGCTGCTGCTGGATGAAATCGAAAAAGCCCACCCGGACATTTTCAATATCCTGCTGCAAGTGATGGACCACGGCGCATTGACCGACAATAACGGACGCAAGGCGGATTTCCGCAACGTGATCATCATCATGACCACCAATGCCGGCGCGGAAAGCCTGCAAAAACGTTCGATCGGCTTTACCGACAAGAAAGAAGCCGGCGATGAGATGGCGGATATCAAGCGTATGTTTACGCCGGAATTCCGTAATCGCATCGATTCCATCATCAGCTTCCATGCACTGGACGAAGAAGTCATCCTGCGCGTGGTCGACAAGTTCCTGATGCAGCTGGAAGAGCAGCTGCACGAGAAGAAGGTGGAAGCGATCTTCACCGAAAACTTGCGCAAGTTCCTGGCCAAGAAGGGCTTCGACCCGCTGATGGGCGCGCGGCCGATGGCGCGCCTGATCCAGGACATGATCCGCAAGGCGCTGGCCGACGAACTGTTGTTCGGCAAGCTGGTGACCGGTGGCCGCGTAACTGTCGATCTTGACGACAAGGACCTGATCAGCCTGGACTTTGCAGAAAAGGATTCGTCCTCGCCTGCGGCCCCTGAAGAAACTGTCGAAGTCGAATAAGCAAGCCGATACTGCCGGGCGTTTGCCTGGCATGTTAAAAAAGCCTGAATGCACGCAAGTGATTCAGGCTTTTTTTATGGTCGCCGCCGCATTCGGCATTGGGCAGCGCTCCATCGCCGCAACGATGGAGCGTCTGGTCATGGCTGTATGGTGGTTCCGGTCGCCTGCTTGGCCTGGATATCCGAAACCGCCTGCTGGATCGCCGACAGGCGATAGTCCGTGCCGGGATGGATCGCGGTATAACCGTTGAGCACGCTGGCCGGATAGCTGCTCGCCAGCCGCTGCCAGAAAGCCGCGGCATCGTCGACCTTGTAGCCGGCGCGCGCAACCATGTACAGCGACAGCTTGTCGGCCGCCGCATCCAGTTGCTGCGGGTACGGCTTGACGCCGGCCATGCCGTTCAGCGCGGCGGTATCCGGCTTCAGGCGGATCAGGTTGTCGATGACGCCGGTCATGGTGGCGGTATTGCGCTGGCGCGATGGGTGGGTCAGCGTGTTGTGCGCCATTTCCTTGGCGATCACCAGCGCCAGTTCATCGTCGCTCTTGGTGTATTTCATCATGCCGCTGCTGATCAGCACACGCCGGCCGTCAGCATAGCTGATCACATTCTCGGTATTGCCGAGTTCGATGCCGAAGGCGCAAGCACGGGTCAAAGGGATGTTCAGGACCTGGTTGCCGCCGCTGCGCGCAATGGTGACCTTGATGCTGTTGCGGCCGTTGACCAGCGGACCGAGCAGCAAGGCAGTCTGGCGCTCGGCGTCGGCGCCGGTCGGCACCGGCTTGTCCTGGATGCTGACCAGCAGGTCGCCGCGCTGCAGGCCGACCTTGGCGGCGCCGCTGCCGGCCAGCACGCCGGTCACTTGCAGCTGGTCGCTCAGGCCGAGAGAGCTGGCCGCGTCAATGAATTCAGAGGTATAGGAATATTTTGTCTTGGCGGTGAAACCCAGCAGGTTGCGCGCATTGTTCCGGCACAGCAGGGCATTGTTCACCAGCAAAGGCGCGGCGACGTCGTACAAGCGGTCCTGCAAGCCGATCAAGGCTTTCAATTCCGCCTGTTGCGGCGGCGGCGCAGGCACAGCGGGTTTGGAAGGGACTGGCACGGTTTGCGGCTGGGTGCCGGCAGGCTCCTGCGTGGCACAGGCTGCCAGCAACAGTACTGGCAGCGTTAGCGTTGCACAGCGCATGACTCCCTGCCATCCATTGTTACGCGTCAATCTCATCAATTTCTCCATCAATGTTTTCCGGTGCTGCCGAAGCCGCCTGCGCCGCGTTCGCTGCTCTCGAAATCGGCTACGACATTAAAACGGACACGTGCTACAGGCACGATGATCAATTGCGCCAGCCGGTCCATCGGGTTAAGGGTAAATTCGGTCGTTCCGCGGTTCCAGGTAGAAACCATCAGCTGACCCTGGTAATCAGAGTCGATCAGGCCCACCAGGTTCCCCAGCACGATGCCGTGTTTATGGCCGAGGCCGCTGCGCGGCAGGATCATCGCCGCGTAAGCCGGGTCGCCGATGTGGATCGCCAGGCCGGTCGGGATCAGGTGGGTTTCACCGGGTTTGATCGTCAGCGCGGCATCCAGGCAGGCGCGCAGGTCGAGGCCCGCACTGCCTTCGGTGGCGTAGGCCGGCAGTTGATCTTGCATGCGCGGGTCGAGAATTTTGACGTCGATGATATTCATTGAATTTTGTAACAATCTATAAGTGAAATGATAGAGGCTGGTGCAACAGGCATGGCAGGAATAATCCTGCCCGGTGTTCATCAAGCTGCCGCGGATTTTTCGATGCAAGCCGCCGGCGTTGAAACCGGCAGCGGCATGCAGACGCTAAACAAGACGATCGGCGATTGCTGCAATCAGCTGGCGCGCCAGCTGCTGCTTGCCGGCGCGCGGCAGGTTGGTGTGGCCGCTGGCGTCAAACAATACCAGCTGGTTATCGTCCTTGCCAAACGTGTCATGGCCGATATTGCCCACCAATAGCGGCACGTTTTTCCGCAGCCGCTTGGCCTCGCCATATTGCAGCAGGTTTTCCGATTCGGCCGCAAAACCGACACAGTAAGGCGCTTTCGGCAATGCCGCAACTGCTGCCAGGATATCGGGATTTTGCTCGAACACCAGTTCAGGCGCGCTGCCGTCGGCATTCTTTTTCAGTTTCTGCGGGCTGGCGTTGGCTACCCGCCAGTCGGCTACAGCCGCCACGGCGACGAAGACATCGGTGCGGCTGTCGGCGCCGGCCAGCTGCGCCATCACGATATCGTGCATCTGCTGCGCGGTCTGGACGCTGATGCGGCGCACGCCGTAGGGTGTGGCGAGCGCGGTCGGGCCGGATACCAGGGTGACTTCGGCTCCCGCCTCGTAAGCAGCGCGGGCCACGGCATAGCCCATTTTCCCGGATGAGAGATTGGTGATGCCGCGCACCGGATCTATCGGTTCGAAAGTCGGGCCTGCGGTCAGCAGCAGCCGTTTTCCTTTCAGCAGCTTGGGCTGGAACGAGGCGATCACTTCCGTCAGCAGCTCATGAGCTTCCAGCATGCGGCCCATGCCGACTTCGCCGCAAGCCTGTTCGCCGGCGTCAGGGCCGAGCAGCTGTATGCCGTCGGCCAGCAGTTGCGCCAGGTTGCGCTGGGTTGCCGCGTTTTGCCACATCTCGACATTCATGGCCGGGGCCACCAGCAAGGGCAGCGTCGCCTGGCGCGCCACGCATAGCGTCGACAGCAGGTCGTCGCAGGCGCCATGTGCCAGCTTGAAGATGAAGTCGGCGGAGCAGGGCACGATCACGATGGCGTCGGCGTCGCGGGTGAGGTCGATGTGCGGCATGTTGTTGCCGATGCGCGCATCCCATTGATCGGTAAACACCGGCTTGCCCGACAAGCCCTGCATGGTGACCGGGGTAATGAAGTGGGTTGCCGCCGCGGTCATCACCACTTGCACCGAAGCGCCGGCCTTGATCAGCGCGCGCGCGAATTCGGCCGCCTTGTAGCAGGCGATGCCGCCGGTCAGTCCCAGCACGATTTTTTTACCAGCGAGATCCATGCCTGCTCCTGGAAACGTTATGTATTGGCTACTTGCTTACTTGTTTACGCGCCGCAGCTCATCAATGACAAACAATACCGCACCGACGCAGATCGCGCTATCGGCGATGTTGAAAGCCGGCCAGTGCCAGTTGCGCACGTAGATGTCGAGGAAATCGATCACGTGGCCGTAGGCGATGCGGTCGACCACGTTGCCGATGGCGCCGCCCAGGATCAGCGCCAGCGCAGTGCAGAACATGCGTTGTCCGGCATGGCGTTTCAGCAGGAAAGTGATGAACAGCGCGGCGGCGATGCCGAGCGCGGTGAAAAAGTAGCGTTGCCAGCCCGACTCGGTGGACAGGAAGCTGAACGCGGCACCCTTGTTATACACCAGCACCAGGTTGAAGAAGGAAGTCACCGGCTGCGATTCGCCGTAGCTGAACAGGCGCACGATGGTGATCTTGGTCAGCTGGTCGATCAGCAGCACCAGCGCGGCGATAGCCAGCCATGGCGCCAGGCCGTAGCTGGAAGAAGATGAAGCGGAAGAGCGTTTTTTTGTGGCCATGTCGATTCTTAACTATGTGGCAAAATGCGCAGCCTGCAAGCTTGTAGCCGATTGCAAGCCGCGCCTGGTTAACCTACTTCATCGCTTAAGCAAAATGCCGGTCTTCGCCGCCGCCGAACAGGTTGGCGACGCAGCGTCCGCACAGGCCCGGATGTTCCGGGTGGCTGCCGACGTCGGCCCGGTAATGCCAGCAGCGTTCGCATTTCTGCTGCGCCGACGGCGTGACCACGATCGTTTCTTCGGCTTCCGTCGCCACTTCGGACACTGTAGCGCTGGAGGTGATCAAGACAAATTTCAGGTCGTCGCCCAGGCTGCCGAGCAGCGCATGCTTGGCCGGGGCCGCCTTGATTTCCACCTCCGCCTGCAGCGAAGAACCGATGCCGCCTGCCACTCGCACTTCTTCCAGCTGCTTGGTGACGTCTGCGCGCACCGCGCGTATGGCGTTGAATTTTTCGATCAGGGCCGCGGCGTCGCTGATTTCCGGCAGCGTGTAATAGGTCTGCGTGAAAATGGTTTCATCGCTGGCGGCAAATGCTTCCGGGCTGGCGAAGAACGACCAGGCTTCTTCTGCCGTGAACGACAGCGTCGGCGCCATCACCCGCAGCAGGGCCTGGGTGATATGCCAGATCGCGGTTTGCGCGGAGCGGCGCGCCGACGAACTGACGCCGCTGGTGTACAGGCGGTCTTTCAGGATATCGAGATAGAAGCCGCCGAGATCTTCCGAGCAGTACATCTGCAGCTTCGAGATCACCGGATGGAATTCGTAGGTCTCGTAGTGATTCAGGATGTCGGCCTGCAGCTGCGCCATGCTGGCGATCGCATAGCGGTCGATTTCCAGCAGCTCGGCGATCGGCACCGCATCGGTTGCCGGATTGAAGTCCGAGGTGTTGGCCAGCAGGAAGCGCAAGGTGTTGCGGATGCGGCGGTACGATTCCGTCACGCGCTTGAGGATCTCTTCGGAGATGGTGATTTCGCCGGAATAGTCGCTGGAGGCAACCCACAGGCGCAGGATTTCCGCGCCCAGCGAGTCGGCCACCTTTTGCGGCTCGACGCCGTTCTTCAGCGACTTCGACATCTTGCGGCCTTCGCCGTCGACCACGAAGCCGTGCGTCAGCAGGGCGTTGTACGGCGCGCGGCCATTCAACATGGCCGAGGTCAGCAACGAGGAGTGGAACCAGCCGCGATGCTGGTCCGAGCCTTCCAGGTAGAGGTCGGCCGGGAACTGCAGCTGGCTGGCGTGCGAACCGCGCAATACCGTCTGGTGGGTAGAGCCGGAATCGAACCAGACATCCAGCGTGTCCCTGTTCTTGACATAGTTGACGGCGTCGTCGCCCAGCAGCTCTTTCGGATCCAGCGCCTGCCAGGCTTCGATCCCGCTTTGCTCGACGCGCTGCGCGATCTGTTCCAGCAGTTCAGGCGTGCGCGGATGCAGCTGGCCGCTTTCCTTGTGCACGAAGAAAGCCATCGGCACACCCCATTGGCGCTGGCGCGACAGGGTCCAGTCGGGACGGTTGGCGATCATGCCGTGCAGTCGCGCCTTGCCCCAGGCCGGGAAGAAGGCAGTGTCCTCGATCGCTTGCAGGGCGGTTGCGCGCAGGCTCGGGTGGCCGTCCTTCGGCAGGTTGTCCATGCTGGCGAACCATTGCGACGTGGCGCGGTAGATGATCGGCGTCTTATGGCGCCAGCAATGCATGTAGCTGTGGTCGAACATGACCAGCTTGAACAGCGCGCCGGCTTCTTCCAGCTTGGCGCAGATCGGCTTGGACGCTTCCCAGATGGTCATGCCGGCAAAGAACGGCAGCCAGGATGCAAACTTGCCATCGCCCATGACCGGGCTGATGATGTCGTCATCCTTCATGCCATGCGCCTTGCAGGAGATAAAGTCTTCGATGCCATAGGCCGGCGCCGAGTGCACGATGCCGGTGCCGCTGTCGGTGGTGACGTAGTCGCCCAGGTAGACCGGCGACAGGCGGTTGTAGCCGGGATCGCTGTCGGCCAGCGGATGTTTGAAATTGATGAGCGCCAGCGCTTCGCCTTTGCAGGTGGCGATGATTTTGCCTTCGAGGCCGAACCGCTGCAGCGCGTCTTCGACCAGGTCCTGCGCCAGGATCAGCAGCAGCGCTTCGCCGTTGCGCGCGGTCTGCACCAGCGCGTAGTCGACTTCCGGATGGACGTTGAGCGCCTGGTTGGACGGGATGGTCCATGGCGTGGTGGTCCAGATCACCACGTAGCCTTTATTGGTCGGCAGCGATGGCAGACCGAAGGCCGCAGCCAGCTTTTCGGGCTCGGCGAACGGGAAGCCGACGTCGATCGACGGATCGCGCTTGTCCTGGTATTCCACTTCCGCTTCAGCCAGGGCCGAACCGCAATCGAAGCACCAGTTGACCGGTTTCAGGCCGCGGTACACATAACCTTTTTCCAGGATGGCGCCAAGGGCGCGCAGTTCGTCGGCCTCATTGCCGAAGGCCATGGTCAGATACGGGTTGTCCCATTCGCCCAGCACGCCGAGGCGGATAAAGTCTTTTCTTTGCAGGTCGATCTGTTCATTGGCGTAAGCGCGCGCTTTCGACTGCACTTCGGCCACCGGCAGGTTCTTGCCGTATTTCTTTTCGATCTGGATCTCGATCGGCATGCCGTGGCAATCCCAACCGGGCACGTAAGGCGCATCGAAGCCGGCCATGTTGCGGGCCTTGACGATCATGTCCTTGAGGATCTTGTTGACGGCGTGGCCCAGGTGGATCTCGCCGTTGGCGTAGGGCGGGCCGTCATGCAGGATGAATTTCGGGCGGCCCTTGGAAGCTTTGCGGATCCGTTCGTAGACTTTCTTTTCCTGCCACTGCTTGACCCATTGCGGCTCGCGCTTGGCGAGATCGCCGCGCATGGGGAAAGGCGTCTCGGTCATGTTGACCGGGTATTTGCTTTGCGGCTTATTTTGCGGCTTGCCTTGCGGTTTCGCCGGTTTATTGTTTTCTGGTTTGCTGGTCTGGTCGGACATAATTTTCTTCAGTGGAATTCTGTGGGGCCGGCATATATGTAGGCATAAGCGCAGGCAAGGCGCGAGGAATTGCTGACAGCGTCAAATTCGATCGGTGGCCGAAACCGCCGACAAGTCATGCTGGCCGTGCTGGCGGAAATACGCGCGTGCATTGCTGACATCGCGCGTAATCGCGGCGGTCAGGGTCGGCAAATCGACATATTTCTCTTCGTCGCGCAGTTTTTGCAAAAACTCGACCTGTATCAGCTTGCCGTAGCAATCGCCGGTAAAGTCGAGGATATAACTTTCCAGCAGCACCCGGCCGCTGTCGTCCACGGTGGGGCGGATGCCGATGCTGGCGACCGCCGGCAAAGGCCGGTCGGCCAGGCCATGGACGTTGACCACGAAGATGCCGGACAGCGCCGGCAGTTTATGGTTGACGCGCAGGTTCAGGGTCGGGAAGCCGATGGTGCGGCCGAGCTTCTTGCCATGCACCACATGGCCCGAGATGGAGTACGGATGGCCCAGCAGCGCCCGTGCGTGGCTGAAATCGCCGGCCGCCAGTGCAGCGCGCACCGCCGACGACGATACCCGTGCGCCGTCGTTCATGACAGTCGGCAGGGTCTCGACCTGGAAGCCGTATTTCTTGCCGGCCTCGATCAAGGTCGCGATATTGCCGGCGCGGCGGGCGCCGAAGCAGAAATCTTCGCCGACCATCAGCCATTTCACATGCAGGCCCTCGACCAGTACTTTCTCAATGAAATCCTGGGGCGACATGGCGGCAAAGCTGGCGTTGAAATGTTCGACGATCACGCGGTCTATGCCAGCTTGGGACAGCGACTGCAGCTTGTCGCGCAGGTTGGCGACACGGGTCGGCATATTGCCCGGCTGGCCGGCGCGCTGCGCAAAAAATTCGCGTGGATGCGGCTCGAACGTCATGACCGCGGCATCCAGCCCCAGTTCAGTGGCAGCCTTGCGGACGTGCGCGAGCAGCACCTGGTGGCCGCGATGCACGCCGTCAAAGTTGCCGATAGTGAGCGCGCAAGGCGCACGCGATTCGGCGTTGGGAAGTCCGCGAAATACCTTCATTGAAGTGACCGGAATATTTATTGCCAAAACCCTGCATTATAAATGCTTTCGGCCTCTTGCCCCTGCACGGAAGTCGAACCGCAGCGGATTGCACGATTTTTAATTGATAAAACAGCCATTTTATTGAATTTTGGATACTGAATCAGGAATCCGGGATTGCCATGGCCAAAAAAAATCGCCCCGGAGGGCGATTTTTCTCAATCAGAGATAGCCTGGTTTTGCTTAGGCCGGTTTGTTGCCGCCCAGGAGGCCGCCCAGCAAACTGCCGAGATCGACGCCGCCAGGAGCAGGGCTGGCTTCGCCGTGCGGCGTCAGCTTGTCCACCAGGCCAGGCAGGATCTCCGACAGGTGGCCGGCTGCTTCTGCTGGCGAAATGCCTGCCGCTTGCGCCAGTTCCTGCAGGTGGCCGCCGCCCAGCGCCTGTTGCACCTGGTCTGGCGAGATAGGCTGGTTTTGGCCGGTGCCTATCCATGATTGCACCACCGAACCCAGGCCGGCGCCTTCCAATGCACTGAGCAGGCCGCCGCCGGAACCGGCGTCCGCTCCGGCAGCCTGGCCCGCACCACCACCTTGCAGCGCTTTGAGCAGCATCGGCAATGCAGCCTGGATCAACAGGGCTTGCGTATTATTTCCACCTGCTTGCTGTTGGCCGCCGCCACCGATTGCGCCAAGTACCGAATCCAGCAATCCCATAATATTCTCCTGAGTAAATAATGCGTCAATAATGAACGCGTGATACAACGTCAGCCGTCGAGGCAGGTTGCTGCTCTGTAAATACAAAGCAGTTGAGAAGATCGATCTTACAACGGGCTAAGGGCTTTGAGTAGTTGCGCAACTGAAAACGATTGTGTCTTGACTGCGTTTACCATTCTAGCCAGCGCTTATATTTTTGCTTAGAACAAATTGTAGGATCGATAGAGGCAAGCGCCGGGTTGACGAAACTACATCTCGCCCCAGATCGCGTTGATCGCGGCCAGCGCCGCCAGGCCGGCGGTTTCGGTGCGCAGGATCCGCGGTCCCATCGACAACATCAGCGCGCCTTGGCTGCAGGCCAGGTTTTCTTCGGCTTCCGTGAACCCGCCTTCCGGCCCGATCAGCAGCGCCAGCGCCTGCGGCGGCTGGTGGCGCGCCCAGTCCGACAGCGATTGCTCGCCGCGCGGCGACAGCAGGATGCGTTTGTGCAGGTCCTGCTGTTGGACCCAGTCGTTGAAAGGACTGAGGCTGGACAGGGTAGGCAGGCGGTTGCGGCCGCTCTGTTCGGCGGCGGCGACGATCACCGCTTGCCAGTGGTTCTGTTTCTTCTCGGCGCGCTCGCTGTTGAGGCGCACTACGCAGCGCTGCGCCGCCAGCGGCTGGATTGCCGCGACCCCGAGTTCGACGGCTTTTTCGATGATCCAGTCCAGTTTCGACGACTCCGGCAGCGCCTGGGCCAGCGTGATCGCATACGGCAGCTCCGCCTCGCGCGGCGAGAAAGTCTTGATCTCGACACCGACGCGCTTTTTTTCAATGCTGCTGATGGTGGCGGTGTATTCGCCGCCTTCACCGTTGAACAGGGTGACGGGCGCCGCCGGCCCCAGCCGCAGCACCAGCAGGTGATGGGCGACGGCTTCCGGCAACGCCAGCTGCTGGCCGATTTCGAGCGGGGTAGGAACGTAAAAACGAGGCACGGAAAATCCTTAATCAATAAGTCATGCAGGCGGCATTCAACAAGCCCAGGCCAAGACTTACTGTACCAAGAAAGACGCCGGATGCGATCTTGTTTTCGGGAATATCGGCCAGCAGCGTCGGCAGCAGCAGCTTGACGATCAGGAAAGCCAGCAACTGCACCACCAGGGCCACCACACCCCACACCAGCATGTCGAGCAGGTTGACGCTGTTCGCTATGGCTGACGCCAAGGCCGCGATATAGCCGAGCAAGGCGCCGGCCAGGCTGGCGGCGGCTGCGTGATTGCCGGCGCGGATCAGGCGCAGTTCATGATAGGGCGTGATGAAAATATACACCACGAAAAATATCGCCACCAGCAACAGTGCGAGTCCGAAGTGAGACAGGAAGGCCGGCAGGCCGACGGGGAGAAAGTTCATAAGATCAGTGCTCCTGGTATCAAGGGGAGGGAACGTGCTTCAAATTTGCTGTTTGATCGTCAGTCGACAAAATAATGCGGCACGAAGCGGCTGGTGTCCTTGGTGATCAGCGACACGTCTTCGCGGATGCCGATGCCGGCCGGGGTGTCGCCTACCACCCAGGAACCGACCGAAGTGTAGGCTGGCGTGATGCCGTCGTCGAATTTCGGCTGCGCGGCAAATGCCTGGTAGATATAGCCCTCGGCGCCATATTGGCCCGGCTGGTGGTGGACTTCGCCGCTGGCATAGATCGTGATGTTTTCGCCCTCGCGCGAATACAGCGGCTTCTTCACAAAATCGCCGCTGATGCGCCAGGCGTCGAAGAACGCCGGCAGCAGGTTGGGGTGGCCGGGAAACAGTTCCCACAGCACCGGCAGGATGGCCTTGTTGGACAGCACCATCTTCCAGGCCGGTTCGATCAGGCGCAGCGGCCGCGCCAGCAGGTGTTCGGCAAACGCTTCGCGGCACAGCCATTCCCACGGATAAAGCTTGAACAGGTTGTCTATCTTCAGGTCGAAGTCGTCGACAAATTCCGCGTGCCGGTCGTCCCAGCCGATATGTTCGATGGCTAGCTGTTTGGTGGCGAAACCGGCCTGGATTGCGGTGTCGCGCAGGTAAGCCAGGTTGCCTTCGTCCTCCTCATGGCCGCCGATGCAGGCGAAGTGCAGTAAGCCTTTGCTGTGATGGTCGCGGGCCAGGGTTTGCCACTGGGCGATCAGTTTTTCATGGAGGGAGTTGAACTGGTCCGCTTGCGGGAACACGTCTTGCAGCCAATACCATTGCGCCACGCTGGATTCCACCAGCCCGGTCGGGGTATCGGCGTTGTACTCCAGCATTTTGGGCGGACTGCGGCCGTCCCAGGACAAGTCGAAGCGTCCGTACAGGGAAAATTCTTTTTCGCGCCAGCTTTCTTCGACCAGCGCCCAGAACGGCTGCGGAATGGCGAACTGTTCCAGCCGTTCGTGCGCGATCACATGCTCGACCGCCTGCAGCGCCATCTGGTGCAATTCGCTGGTGGCGTCTTCGACCGCATCGATCTGCGCCGCGGTGAAGCGATAGGCGTAGCGCTCGTCCCAATACAGGTCGTCGATCGAGTGGTAGGTAAAGCCGAGCGATTCGAATTGTTCTTGCCAGTTGCTGCGCGGCGTCAGGCTTTCGCGAATCATGTTCAGCCGCCGGCGGAGGAGATGTGGGCGCCGCCGAAGCCGCCGCGCGACACGCTGCGGCCGACCGAGTGGTTGCTCTCGCCGCCGCTGCCAGTCAAGCCAAAACTGTTGCCGCCGCTGCGTGCGCTGCGTTGCGCGCTTGCGCGTTCGCCTTCGTCGTAACTGGGACCGTAGTAGCGGCCGTAGTAAGTGCCGCCGTGGCTGCCTCCTGAGCTGCCGCCCGATGCCGGCTGGCACAGCTCGGGACGTCCCCAGTCTTTCTTGCAATCGTCCTGGCTGGCGTATTCGTCGCGCGCCTGTCGTGGACTGCAGCCTGCGATCAGCGCCGAGGCCGCCAGCACCAGCGGCACGGCGCGGCTCTTGCGGGCCGGTGGCGCGGCAGTTTCGGGGATTTGCTTCAAAAGACCGGTGGTTGGCAAGACGCTCTCCATATCAGGCAACGATGAATTTGCAGCAACATGCTAGTGAACTGTAACAACCAATTCAGAAGTGCCTGTCACGTACCCGACCCGCATGGCGGCGTTGCACATGCTCGCAATAGCTCGCTATTGCTCCGCTGTGCGCCTTGCCCTGCGTGCCGGGTACGCGCCCTTCACTCCTGAATCGGCTGTTACAGTCCACTAAGCGCCCAGATTCTGCACGAAATTGGGTAAGGCGAATAGTGCCGAATGGACATTTTCGTTGTAGTACTGGAGTTCGCCCAGTGCTCTTTCCCGCAAGCGGCTTGCCGCCGCCCGGCTGTCCAGCTGCAGCGGATCGAGGCTGTCGCTGGCAATCGCCATGCCCCACAGCGCGCCATACAGCGGCACGTGCACGGTATAGGGATGGACCTTGCTGAAGACGCTGCCGAGACGCTGGCGCAGCAACGCGAATCGTTGCGGGTGGTGGAACGGGCTGCCCAGGTGCATCACCAGCGCGCCGCCCGGGTTGAGCAAGGCGCGGCAGGCATGCAGGAATCCGAGGGTGTAGCAATCGGCTGCCAGCGCGCCGCCGTCGGCGCCTTGCGGATCGGTCAGGTCAAGCAGGATCAGGTCGTAACGCAGGTTGGCAGCAGCGGCGAGCGCCGCTTCCTGTACGTAGGCAAAACCGTCCTGGGCGACATGGCGCAGCCGCGCATCGTCCAGCGCTCCTCGATGGACCGATTGCAGGTGCTGGCGTGCCGCCTGGATCACCGCAGGATCTATTTCGCACAAGGTCAGCTGTTCTATCGACGGATGCTTGAGCAGTTCTTCGCTGCTGCCGCCGTCGCCGCCGCCGACGATCAAGGCGCGGCGCGGGTGCGGGTGGCTGAGCGCGGCCGGATGGACCAGGCATTCGTGATAGAAAAATTCGTCGCGCTCGGAAGTCATGTAGGCGCCGTCCAGCCGCATCACTTTGCCGAATTCGGCGGACTCGGCGATTTCTATGCGCTGGAACGGCGATTGCAGTTGCACCAGCGGCGGCGCCAGTTGCGTGCCGTAGGCGGTATGGGGCGTGAGCTGCTCCAGCGCCAGGGTCTGGTTGTCGGCGCCGCTGCCGCGTTGCAGGCGGTGGGTTTGCCAGCGGGCCGGCGCGAAGCCGGCGACCAGGGCGTCCAGCAAGCCGCTGGCCTTGGCGCTGTTGTCTTCCGTGAAATTGCAGACATACACGTCCAGGGTCACCGCCTGGCGTTCGGGCCAGGTATGGATCGCCAGGTGCGATTCGGCCAGCAGCAGGGCGCAGGTAACGCCGGCGGCGCTGCCGTCGGCGGCCTGGAACGGGTGGAATTTTTCTCCGACCACGGTCAGCCCCGAACGCAGGGTTTGTTCCATGACGAACTCGCGCAGCTGGATCGGGTCTAGCAACAAGCCCGGGGAGCAGCTGCAGTCGTAACAGTCAGCCGTCAGATGTAAACCTTGCATGGTGCGATCAATGGAAAGATATTGGGGACAGGTGATTGGATGTGAGAATTGCAACAAAACAACGCGATCCGGCTTCGGTGCGGTCACGCGCTTCATGCGGTGCGGCAGCATTTTACCGCCCCAGCACGGGAGAGATGCGCCGATTTGAACCGGAATCGACTGCATTTTGGTAAAATATCGGCCTTTGTGGGCTGTTTCGCTGCTTTTCGCCCGTCAACCGCTTTCCAACCGATCTTCAACTGCTGCCTACCTGCTCACACCATGACTTCCACACTCCCGACTACCAAGATGGCCAATGCAATCCGCGCGCTGGCAATGGACGCTGTACAGAAAGCCAACTCCGGCCATCCCGGCATGCCGATGGGCATGGCAGAAATCGCAGTCGCCTTGTGGGCCAAGCACTACCGTCATAATCCGGCCAATCCGCACTGGTTCAACCGTGACCGGTTTGTGTTGTCGAACGGTCATGGTTCGATGCTGCAGTACGCCTTGCTGCACTTGACCGGCTACGACCTGCCGATAGACGAACTGCGCAATTTCCGCCAGATGCATTCGAAGACGCCGGGACATCCTGAAGTCGACGTCACGCCAGGCATAGAAACCACCACCGGTCCGCTCGGCCAGGGCCTGACCAATGCGGTCGGCATGGCGCTGGCGGAAAAACTGCTGTCGGCGGAATTCAACCGCGCCAATTTCCCGGTGGTCGACCATTACACCTACACGTTCGTCGGCGACGGCTGCCTGATGGAAGGCATTTCGCACGAAGCCTGTTCGCTGGCCGGCACGCTGCGCCTGTCGAAACTGATCGCGCTCTACGATGACAACGGCATCTCGATCGACGGCCACGTCGAAGGCTGGTTCAAGGACGACACCCCGATGCGTTTCGAAGCCTACGGCTGGAACGTGATCCGCGCCGTCGACGGCCACAATGTCGAAGCTGTCAGCGCCGCCATCCACCAGGCCAAGCTGTCCGACAAGCCGACCCTGATCTGCTGCAAGACCGTGATCGGCAAGGGTTCGCCGAACCTGGCCGGCACCGACAAGGTGCACGGCGCGGCATTGGGCGACAAGGAAATCGCCGCTGTGCGCGAAGCCCTGGGCTGGACTTACCCGCCGTTTGAAATCCCGGAAGACGTCTACGCCGCCTGGGACGCCAAGCCGCAAGGCAAGCAGTTCGAAGGCGACTGGAACGCGCTGTTCGCCGCTTACGCTGCCGAATATCCGCAGCAGGCCGCTGAATTCACGCGCCGCATGAAGGGCGAGCTGCCGGGCAATTTTGAGCAGGTCGCGAGCGACTATGTCGCCAGCTGCGTCGCCAAGAAAGAAACCATCGCTACCCGCAAAGCCAGCCAGAACGCAATCCAGGCGCTGGCGCCGGTGCTGCCGGAATTCCTCGGCGGTTCGGCCGACCTGACCGGTTCCAACCTGACCAACTGGAAAGAATCGGTGCCGGTCCGTGCCGACCAGCCGGGCAACCACATCAACTACGGCGTGCGCGAATTCGGCATGAGCGCCATGATCAACGGCATCGCCCTGCACGGCGGCTACATCCCGTTCGGCGCTACCTTCCTGACCTTCTCCGACTACAGCCGCAATGCACTGCGCATGGCGGCGCTGATGAAGATCCGTTCGATCTTCGTGTTCACCCACGATTCGATCGGCCTGGGCGAAGACGGCCCGACCCACCAGTCGGTCGAACACGTGTCGAGCCTGCGCCTGATTCCGCAGCTGGACAACTGGCGTCCGTGCGACACGGTTGAATCGGCGGTAGCATGGGAGCAGGCGGTAAAACGCAAGAACGGCCCAAGCACGCTGATTTTCTCGCGCCAGAACCTGCAATACCAGGAACGCGATGCGGCCCAGATCGCCGCCATCAAGCGCGGCGCTTACATCTTGAAAGATGCGCCGGACGCCAAGGCAATCCTGATCGCTACCGGCTCCGAAGTGGAACTGGCGATGCAATCCGCGGCAGCGCTGGCCCAGGAAGGCATTGCAGTGCGCGTGGTGTCCATGCCTTGCGCCGATGTCTTCGACCGCCAGGAAGCGGCCTACAAGGCCAGCGTATTGCAGCGCGGCCTGCCGCGCGTGGCGATCGAAGCGGGCGTGACAGCGTTCTGGCACAAGTATGTCGGCCTGGAAGGCGCGGTGGTCGGCATCGACACCTTCGGCGAATCGGCTCCGGCTCCTGTACTGTTCAAGCATTTCGGCTTCACTGTTGAAAACGTCGTCGCCAAGACCAAGTTGATACTGGCATGAATGTAAGGGAAGTCAAGAAGGCCAAGGGTCTCGACATCACCAACATCGTTGGCGATGTCGTCATCCGCCGCGCCACGGTCGCCGATGCGTCGGTGATCGCGGCAGTGCGCATCGACAGCTGGCGCGCCACTTACCGCGGCATCATTCCAGATGACTACCTGGACGGCATGAAGGTTGAAGACAGCACCGCCATCTGGAGCCGCATCCTGTCGGCGACGTCGAGTGCGGCCAATGTGTTCGTGGCCGAAGTCGATGGCGAGGTGCTCGGGTTTGCAGCCGGCATGACGCTCAAGGAAGCCAAGCTCGGCTACGACTCCGAGCTGACTGCCATCTATCTGGAACCGTCGGTGCAGCGCGCCGGCATCGGCCGCCGCCTGGTGGCCCACGTGGCGGCAACGCTGGCCAGCGCCGGCGCCAACAACATGCTGGTGTGGGTGCTGGCGGAAAACCGCCAGGCGCGGCAGTTTTACGAAATGCTGGGGGCCGAGCTGCTGGTGGAGCAGCCGTTCAGCTGGGACGGCCTGGATTTGCAGGAAGCCGGCTATGGCTGGCGTACCATTAGGGTCAGTTGAAACGTGTGTGATGTAGTTGCAATAAATTCATTGTTAATACCTTAGGAGAAAAGCATGACTATCCGCGTCGCCATCAATGGCTATGGCCGCATCGGCCGCAACATCCTTCGCGCCCATTACGAAGGCGGCAAAAAGCATGACATCGAGATCGTCGCCATCAACGACCTCGGCGACTCAAAAACCAATGCCCACCTGACCCAGTACGATACCGCCCACGGCAAGTTCCCTGGCACTGTCACGGTCGACGGCGATTTCATCGTGGTCAACGGCGACCGCATCAAGGTGCTGGCGCAGCGCAACCCGGCCGAACTGCCATGGGGCGAGCTGGGCGTTGACGTCGTGCTGGAATGCACCGGCTTCTTCACCACCAAGGAAAAGGCCAGCGCCCACATCAAGGGCGGCGCCAAGAAAGTCATCATCTCGGCGCCTGGCGGCAAGGATGTCGACGCCACCGTCGTGTTCGGCGTCAACCATGGCGTGCTGAAAGCCAGCGACACCGTGATCTCCAACGCTTCCTGCACCACCAACTGCCTGGCGCCGCTGGTCAAGCCGCTGAACGACAAGATCGGCGTGCTGAACGGCCTGATGACTACCGTTCACTCCTACACCAACGACCAGGTGCTGACCGACGTCTATCACGAAGACTTGCGCCGCGCCCGTTCCGCCACCATGAGCATGATCCCGGCCAAGACCGGCGCTGCGGCAGCGGTCGGCCTGGTGCTGCCTGAGCTGAACGGCAAGCTGGACGGTTTCGCGATCCGCGTGCCGACCATCAACGTTTCGCTGGTCGACCTGTCGTTTGTCGCCGCGCGCGACACGACTGTCGATGAAGTCAACGCGATCATGAAAGATGCCTCGGAAAACGGCGCCTTGAAGGGCCTGCTGACTTACAACGTCGAGCCGCTGGTGTCGGTCGATTTCAACCACAACCCGGCGTCGTCGAATTTCGACTCCACGCTGACCAAGGTTTCCGGCCGCCTGGTGAAGGTGTCGAGCTGGTACGACAACGAGTGGGGTTTCTCGAACCGCATGCTGGACACCACGGTTGCACTGGTGAACGCCAAGTAAGACCTTGGTTTTGCTTGGATGATGAAAAAGCCCCGCTCATTAACTGAGCGGGGCTCAGGTTGCTGACGAACCCACCATTTTTTGGTGGGTTTTATTTTTTGTGGGTCGAATTAAGGCGTGGGCTTAAAAAACAGGCGATCGGCAGAAGAAAGCGTCATGCAAGAGGAAATGGCGCATCAAGGCGTATGTGCGGTCGAAATGGACGTTTAAAGAAGCTAAAAGCCGCGCCAGCAGCAGCGCGATCTTCTTCATATTCTGGCAAGCAGCCCCCAGTAGACATTGCTCGGCAAGCTTGCGCAAGCCACGCATCTTTGCGTAGCGATGACCATGCAATTGCTTGGCGTCGGCGAAGCTGCGTTCCACCGTTTCCTTGCGTCGCGCGTAAATACGCTTG
>NZ_FOLC01000031.1 GCF_900112135.1 Collimonas sp. OK412 | reverse complement strand
CTTGGTGATTGTTTTCTATGCTCTTGCTGCGGATTTTTCCATTTGGTAAGCGCAAAGCACAATCGAGCTTGGCTTTTGCTACGTCAATACCCAAAATAAAAATGTGCATACAACGTCCTCTGATAATCTACCTTGTCAATACGGGCTGCCGGCAGGCCGGGCCAAAGATACTGTGCGATTTTTAAACGAGGGTGAGCGACTGCTGCAAAAATCTACGTCACTGGCTTAAAACCAAAGGGCGCAAACGGCATCCAGATCGCTCGATCTTGATATGCCTACCAAGAACTGTCTTCGTAATTCGAGCGGTCGAATTACAAATTGAAAGATCTAAACTTCAAAATCATAATACAAGGGCGTAATAGCGCAGCGTATTACGCCGCACGTGATGCACCACTAAGGCAAACGATGTCAAACGAACTGGGGCAAATAACAATAAGAGAATGCCGCATGATATCGATCAAATATACGGCGTAATACGCTTCGCGATTACGCCCTACGCCTTACCGCGTTGCCGTGTTTTTAAAGTAAGAAAGACAGAAATAATTTTCCAAAGTGAACTCTCAACAAATATGAAAAATATCATCGTCTTATTATTTTTTGCGATAACGGCGAGCCTGGCGCTGGCCCGCTCGCAATATCCAAGGCCATTAACTATCAAGAACGTGGGAGAGAACCTTGTCGCATGCTTGCCTGAAGATGATGGTGAAGATATTGAATTAAAAGCGGCATTTGTTGGACAAGAAGGAGCTACTGCAGAAACAGGGGTGAACTGGCGAATTGAAATTAAGCCTGGAGCAAAGCCTTTGGTAATGCATCCCGGTGATTGCTTGACCTACGGGGCCAATATTGATGGATATACCTATAGTTTTTCACAAGAAAGCCTGCAAATTAATGTGCCATACACATTTTCAATTAGACGTGGAAATGTTGGAAAAAAATGGCTTACAAATCTTCATAATGAAATGTTCTGCGCACTAAATGTAAATGGTTTGATTGTTTTCAAAAAATATATACAGAAGGGCAGTTCAGCTCCCCCAGATATCTGCGCCTACGTCAAATCGCAGTTGCCCGATTAAATGGCTTTAAAAAAAAGAATAACAGTATCTACGCCTTACCGCGTTGGGTATGCGATCAATGTGGGTGGGGCGATTAACACCCTGGCGAGCTTGGGGAGTTTGAGGAGGTGGGGTTGAGTAAGAGGAGAATGGCGGGGAGGACTGATACGATTCATGCGGGGGGGGGGCGGGTTGAGATCAAAACCGATTACTCGTTATCTATCGTGCAGACGGTGACGGATATGATGCTATGAGGCACATTATCATCCTCATGTTGATCGTGTTTGCCTGCGCAGCCTGCACCGGGCGTGCCGATAACCCCGATCCACGTCATATCAAGGTCCTTGAGCTAATGAGAGAGCAACACTGGCAGGAAGCGGAACGCCTGCTTGACGTTATGTTGGAGGAGGATCCGAAGCGTCCTGCAACATGGTCGTTACGGGCCAGTCTGCACGCAGAGCAAAAACAATATGAGCAAGCGCTGGCTGACCTCAATGTCATTTCCTCCCTTCCCAAAAGTCGCTACGATCCTGGCATCATGCCTTGTCTTCTTCAAGAGCGACTCGGCAGATTGACAGAGGCCCGAGCTTGTTACGTTAAGAGGATAGAGCAACTTGCCCAAGGAAATGAGGCCAAGTGTGACGCGAACCTCGAGTGCGTGTTGGCTGACTTGATGGCTGAAGGCCCCGATGCAGAAGCACGGCGCCAGCGGATTCTCGCCATATCAAAGTCGCCAGAAGAAATGAAATGGAACCATTTCTTGCTTGACGGATTTAATCGCGATGAATACCTGAAAGCAATACTTCCCTAACGCGGTACGCTTTACCGCGTTGATCAGTACAGCTTTGATTTCAGCCCCTTCCCCTATCCCCGGTTCCTCGGCTGGATGGGCTTTGTTCCAAAAATTTTAAAACCTCAAGATATCCCCGAAGCCGCCGAAGTTATCCCATTGCCCAGCTGTCACGGCTCCATCGTCATTGCCGTGGGCGACATCTTCGATCTTCGCAATCCCCAGCACATCAAGCAAGCCCATCAGGTGGAAATGCGGCTTGCTGCTCTTGATGCCTTGCCGGAGATCGACCGAAATTTAAAAATGACTTAATTTTAACCACGGAGAAAAATCAGCATGCATCCAGTCATCGCAAAAACTTTCGGAGGGCTGTCGCCTCAATATTACTTTCGCCAATTTGTATTCGGGCTGATTTTCCCCGCTCTGTATTTTTTTGTGTCGAGCAAAGGAAATCATTCGATGCAAGCGGCAATGATTGTTTTTCTTGTAGCGAGCACTCTGCTTTACCCTTATTCCCGCTTTGTTTACGAAAGCATCGTGAATTTCATCATGGGCCGGAACGTGTTCCTGACCCACGCTCTGCTGTTGCTTTTTGTGAAGCTGGTGACCATGGCGATTTGCTGGAGCCTGGCGATATTCATCGCACCTGTCGGCCTGGCATATCTCTACTGCCATCACAGCAAAGAGGGATCATAAAACGCAACGCCTTACCGCGTTACTGATAGTCAGGGATGAACCGCTGCAGAGCGGTGCGGGAGGAACTCCCTGCCGTTTGCAGGCGGTAGAAATAGGTCTTGTCGGCTTTGAGATCCTGGGCGACTGTGTTGAGGGAATATGTGGCGGAGCCATCTGCTGGAGTGGCGCCAAAAACATGCTGGCCCGGCGGCAGCATGAACTCCACTTTTTCACCTGGGTTCAGCGAGGCCGCTTTTTTTCCGTCTATGTACAGATGCTGATACCCGCCGCCGCCGGAGACTCCGTTATCCCTTACGAATACCGCACGGGCATTGTTTGCCAGCGGCAGTGCGTCGGGGCGGAACACGCGTTCCATCGCTACTGACTTCACTTCGTTGATCGAAACAGGAGAGGTTGCGCACCCGGTGATCGAAATCGCCAAAGCGGCCAGGAGTAAGCTGAATTTCATTTGGAGCCTTTCTGTGTAGTTGGCAGGTTGGTCTCAAATGCGCATGCTGATGATGTTTGCCCTGAATGGACTGCACGATAAGTCTAACGTTCTATTTTTATTTTCCGCCGGGACAGATTTTGTCAATTAAACCGGACAAACGCAAAAAAGCCCACCGAATGGATGGGCTTTTTTGTCATATCGTGAATTTTGTTGTCAATTTCACGATAATTAAAATCAAGCGTTATTCTAACTACTTGATTTTATTGAATTCTTTGGGGTGGCTGACGGGACTCGAACCCGCGACAACAGGAATCACAATCCTGGACTCTACCAACTGAGCTACAGCCACCATTGCGGTACTACTAAACTGCCATGCTTGTTCAGCACTAGGACAGCTAGCTATTATACAAAGTAACCTGCCGCCTGGCAAATCAAATAACGGGTAATGATGAAATTCCCGCCGGCTGGGCGGTTGCGGCTACCGCCGATACCGGCGGCTGCAGTTGCAGCAGCCGGGCGAACGGGACGCTGATGGCCGATTCGCTGCCGCTGGTGAAGGCGCTTACCCGGCCGCTGTGCGGCGCGGCCTGCAGCAGTCCGTTTTCAGCCAGCACCTTGGCCAGCTGGCGGCTGACCGCGGCGCCGGTGTCGATGACGGTTACCGGTCCGGACGCCAGCTCGGCCACGATTTCCTCGATCAGCGGACGCACAAAAGGGTAGTGGGTGCAGCCCAGCACCAGGGTGTCGGCGCCTTGCGCGAGCAGCGGCGCGATATAACGGCGCAGCAGCAGCGCGGTCTGCGCCGAGCGCAATTCGCCTTTTTCAATCTGGTCGACCAGGCCGACGCATGCCTGCAGCTCGAAATGCACGCCGCTGGCCGCGCTGATCTGTTCTTGCAGCGCCAGCAGCCGCGCGCTTTGCAAGGTGGCCTTGGTAGCCAGCACGCCGACAATCTTGCTGCGGCTGTGCGCCGCGGCCGGCTTCAGCCCGGGTTCGATGCCGATCACCGGCAACGCCGGGTAAGCGCTGCGGATCGCCTTGATGGCGGCGGTGGTGGCGGTGTTGCAAGCCACTACCAGCGCCTTCACGCCTTGTTGCAGCAGGAACTGGGTCACTGCCAGCGAGCGCGTGGAAATCTCCGCTTCCGACCTGTCGCCATACGGCGCATACGCGGAATCGGCAAAATACAGCAGGTCTTCCAGCGGCAGGTCCTGGTGGATATGGCGCAGCACCGACAAGCCGCCGATGCCGGAATCGAAAATGCCGATGGGCGCGCTGTGCGCCATCGGCATTGTTTGCGTGTCGCCGCTCATTTATTGGAATCGGACGGTCAGATGGTGGTGACGGGGATTTTCGAGAGCGCTGCGTGGGCGATCTTTTCCTGCCATTCCTTGGGCCCGGTGTTGTGCACCGAGATGCCGTTGGAATCGACCGCCACCGTGACCGGCATGTCCTTGACGTCGAACTCGTAGATCGCTTCCATGCCAAGGTCGGCAAAGCCCAGCACCTGGGCCGACTTGATCGCCTTCGACACCAGATAGGCGGCGCCGCCGACAGCCATCAGGTAAGCCGACTTGTGTTTCTTGATCGATTCGATCGCGGTAGGGCCGCGTTCCGATTTGCCGATCATCGAAATCAGGCCGGTCTGTTCCAGCATCATGTCGGTGAACTTGTCCATGCGGGTCGCGGTAGTCGGGCCGGCAGGGCCCACCACTTCATCGCGCACCGGATCGACCGGGCCGACGTAATAGATGACGCGGTTGGTGAAATCGACCGGCAGCTTTTCGCCCTTGGCCAGCATTTCCTGGATACGCTTGTGCGCAGCGTCGCGGCCGGTCAGCATCTTGCCGTTCAACAGCAGGGTCTGGCCAGGTTTCCACGAAGCGACTTCTTCCTTGGTCAGGGTATTCAGATCGACGCGCTTCGATTTCTCGGTATCCGGCACCCAGTGCACTTCCGGCCATTCCGACAGCGACGGCGGCTCCATGTAGGCCGGGCCGGAGCCGTCCAGCACGAAGTGGCCGTGGCGGGTAGCGGCGCAGTTCGGGATCATCGCCACCGGCTTCGATGCCGCATGGGTCGGGTGCATCATGATCTTGACGTCCAGCACGGTAGTCAGGCCGCCCAGTCCTTGCGCGCCGATGCCCAGCGAATTGACTTTCTGGAACAGCTCGATGCGCAATTCTTCGGTCTTGTTTTGCGGGCCGCGCTTGAGCAGGTCGTACATGTCGATATCTTCCATCAACACCTGTTTCGCCATCAGCATCGCTTTTTCCGCAGTGCCGCCGATGCCGATGCCGAGCATGCCTGGCGGGCACCAGCCGGCGCCCATGGTCGGCACGGTCTTCATCACCCAGTCGACCAGCGAATCGGACGGATTGAGCATGACGAACTTGGTCTTGTTTTCCGAACCGCCGCCCTTGGCTGCGATCTGCACGTCCACCGTGTTGCCTGGCACCAGTTCCATGTGCACCACGGCCGGCGTGTTGTCCTTGGTGTTCTTGCGTTCGAACTGCGGGTCGGCCACGATCGAGGCGCGCAGCATGTTGTCCGGGTTCAGGTAGCCGCGCCGCACGCCTTCGTTGACGGCGTCGGTGATCGAACCCTTGAAGCCTTCGAAGCGCACGTCCATGCCGATCTTCAGGAACACGTTGACGATGCCGGTGTCCTGGCAGATCGGCCGCTTGCCTTCGGCGCACATGCGCGAGTTGGTCAGGATCTGGGCGATGGCGTCTTTTGCCGCAGGGTTCTGCTCCTGCTCATAGGCGCGCGCCAGGTGCTGGATATAGTCGACGGGATGGTAATAGCTGATGTACTGGAGCGCAGCGGCTACCGACTCGATGAGATCTTCTTGCTTGATCGTGGTCAGGGTGGCTAGGGTGGTCATGGCGTATCTCTTTAAGATGCTCGGTCAAAGGTCAGGAAATGGGTGGTGCGGATACAGCTGGAATCAATGATCAACGGTCCGCGCCAGGATCAGGCCCGGGTACAGCGGCAGTTGCAGCCGGCGGCGCATGAAAATCAGGTTCGGCAGGACGCCGATGGCTTTTTTGGGCGCGGATGCTTGCATGTTGCTCATTGGAATTGTCGGGAAGGGGAAAGCGTCGCTATTTTACACTTCTTGGACGGTTTTCATGGGCTGCGGCCAGCTGGCCACCGCAATCCCGGCCAATACCAGCGTCAATGCGGCGAAGTGGCCCCAGCTCAGGCTCTCGTGCAGGAACACCACGCCGATGAAAGCCGCCGCCAGCGGCATCAGGGCGGTGAAGATGCCGGCGACGTTAGCCTGCACGTGCTTGGTGCCGGTCAGCCATAGCCAGAACGCGATCACGCTGGCCGCCAGCGCGTACCAGAACATCAGCAGCCACATGCCGGGCGTGACCTGGCTGAAATCGTAGGAGAGGGCTGCGGTCAGCCCGAACGGCAGCATCAGCAGCAGGCCGAACAGATGGCTGTAGGCGGTGATGCGCATCGGCGACAGGGTTTGCGTCAGGCGCTTGGACAGCACCACGTAAGTGGCTTCGCAGGCTACCGCGGCCAGCACCAGCAGGTTGCCCAACAGCGGCGCTTGGCCGCCGTCGCCGCTGTCGCTCTTGCTCAGGTTGAGTACGGCGATGCCGGCGATCGCCAGCAGGATCGAGGCCAGGGTGCGCGGCTGCAGCCGCTCCTTGAGGATCAGGCGCGACAGGATCGCCACCGCCGCCGGCAGGGTGCTGGTGATGACGCCGGCGGCGGTCGCGGTGGTGTGCTGGACGCCGTACAGCATGCACAGTGTAAACAGGAAGGTGCCGAAGAAGGCCTGGCCGAACAAGGTCAGCCATTCGTGGCGCTGCAGGCGCGGCGCGGCCTTGAAGAATTGCGGCGCCATCACGACCACGGCAATCACGAAGCGCAGCAAGCCGAACACCAGTACCGGCATTACGGCGATGATGGCCTTGCCGAAACCGATATTGGCGCCTACCAGCATCATGGCCAGCGCCAGGTAAACGTAGGATTTTGTGTGTTGCATGGGCTGTAGGTGGCTGTAGGAATGAGCTGAATGTGCGATGATAACCGACTGAGAGGCTCTGGTAGCGTTAGCATCTTGCAACGTAAGGCTTGAGTAAGTGTAAAAGTTTATGTTTAGCGTCAACTATTAAAAGCAGGAGACAGCATGGCGAACATCGAAACCTTTGGCCAGGAAACCCGCATTTTTCCGGCCCCCGCAGAATTTTCCAGGACCGCGGCAATTTCCGGCATGGACGCCTACCGCGCCCTGGTTGCCGAAGCCGAACAGGATTACGAAGGATTCTGGGGCCGCCTGGCCCGCGAGAACCTGCAATGGCACAAGCCCTTCACCAAGGTGCTGGACGAATCCGATGCGCCGTTCTACAAATGGTTCGACGACGGCAAGCTGAACGTCTCCTACAACTGCCTCGACGTGCATTTGCAGAATGGCAATGCCGACAAGGTCGCGGTCATCTTTGAAACCGACAGCGGCGATGTCAGCAAGATCACCTATCGCGAGCTGCACAAGAAAGTCTGCCAGTTCGCCAACGGCTTGAAATCGCTGGGCATCAAGAAGGGCGACCGCGTCGTCATCTATATGCCGATGTCGGTTGAAGGCGTGGTCGCGATGCAGGCTTGCGCCCGTATCGGCGCCACCCATTCGGTGGTGTTCGGCGGCTTCTCCGCCAAGTCGCTGCAGGAACGCATCATCGACGCCGGCGCCGTCGCCGTGCTGACCGCCGATGAACAGGCGCGCGGCGGCAAGCGCCTGCCGCTCAAGTCCATCGTTGACGAAGCGCTGGCGCTGGGCGGCTGCGACAGCATCAAGAACGTGGTGGTCTACAAGCGCACCGGCGGCGACATCAATTTCGTGGCGGGCCGCGATCTCTGGCTGCATGAACTGGTCGCGGCGCAGGCCGACACCTGCGAACCGGAATGGGTCGATGCCGAGCATCCGCTGTTCATCTTGTACACCTCCGGCTCCACCGGCACGCCGAAGGGCGTGCAGCACGCGTCCGGCGGCTACCTGCTGTGGGCGGCGCTGACCATGAAATGGGTGTTCGACATCAAGCCCGACGATGTCTACTGGTGCACCGCCGACATCGGCTGGATCACCGGCCACACCTACATCGCCTACGGCCCGACCGCGGTCGGCGCCACCCAGATCATTTTCGAAGGCGTGCCGACCTTCCCCAACGCCGGCCGTTTCTGGGATATGGTGCAAAGGCACAAGGCCACCATTTTCTACACCGCGCCGACGGCGATCCGTTCCTTGATCAAGGCCGCCGACGCCGACCCAAACATCCATCCGTCCAAATACGATTTGTCGTCGCTGCGCCTGCTGGGCACGGTCGGCGAGCCGATCAATCCGGAAGCCTGGATGTGGTACCACAAGAACATCGGCCGCGAGCGCTGCCCGATTGTCGATACCTTCTGGCAAACCGAAACCGGCGGCCACATGATCTCGCCGCTGCCGGGCGCCACGCCGCTGGTGCCGGGTTCCTGCACCTTGCCGCTGCCGGGCATCCAGGCGGTGATCGTCGATGAAGCCGGGCACGAACTGCCGGACGGCAACGGCGGCATCCTGGTCGTCAAGCGTCCGTGGCCATCGATGATCCGCGCCATCTGGAACAATCCCGAGCGTTTCAAGAGCGCCTACTTCCCGCCTGAGTTCGGCGGCAAGCTCTACCTCGCCGGCGATGGCGCGATCCGCAACAAGGACACCGGCTATTTCACCATCACCGGCCGCATCGACGATGTGCTGAACGTCTCCGGCCACCGCATGGGCACCATGGAAATCGAATCGGCGCTGGTGGCCAATCCGATGGTGGCCGAAGCCGCCGTGGTCGGCAAGCCGGATGAAACCACCGGCGAAGCGATCTGCGCTTTCGTGGTCCTCAAGCGCAGCCGCCCCACAGGAGAAGAAGCCAAGCAGATCGCCAAGGAACTGCGCGACTGGGTCGCCAAGGAAATCGGCCCGATCGCCAAGCCGCGCGAAATCCGCTTCGGCGACAACCTGCCGAAAACCCGTTCCGGCAAGATCATGCGGCGCCTGCTGCGGGTGCTGGCAAAAGGCGAGGAAATCACCCAGGATGTTTCCACTTTGGAAAATCCGGCGATCCTGGAACAGCTCAAGGAAGCCCAATAAGTCCTTGTCGATGGACGTAGAGGGTTGTAAACAGGACTTGAGCGGGGTGCTGAAGAGAAATTTCTGTTTCTGCCGGATTTGTTGCTATAATACGCGGCTTCGCGAAAATCAAATCTCGCGAAACGTTGTTGTAGCTGCAGGAGAGATGGATGAGTGGTTGAAGTCGCACGCCTGGAAAGCGTGTATAGGTTCATAGCCTATCCGGGGTTCGAATCCCCGTCTCTCCGCCAAAGAGTCAGCTGCTCAGATAATTATCTGGGAGAGCAAGAAAAAAGCGCTTAATAATCAAATAGATAATTTGATTATTAAGCGCTTTTTTCTTTTGGCTGCTCGGGTCCACTCTCACAAGCCAAGCAATGCCGACAGGAGTCGACCATCACTCCCGCGTTGTTAAGCATCACATCGATGCGACCATGCAAGTCCACGGCGCGGTTCACGAGCACCTGAACTTGTGCGTGATCGGTGACGTCGGTTTGCACGACGCTCTCGGCACCCAGGCCGAGCTCTTCCGCGAGCGCGTGCAGGCGATCCAAGCGCCGCGCCCCCAGCACGACCTTGGCGCCGGCCCGTGTCAAATGACGCGCTGTTTCCGCGCCCAGACCACTGCTGCCGCCGGTGATGACGACCACTTTATTGTCGATTCCTTGTGTCATGCTGGTTCCTTCTCGATGTCAGATTACAAATGCAACAGCCGTTCAGCGTTGCCGTGGGCGATGAGGGCCTTGTCGGTGTCGCTGACAGGCAGGCGCTCGATGAAGGCCCGCGCGCCGTCCAGACTCTGATAGGGGTAGTCGACAGAGTACAGAATGCGCTCCGCTCCCATCAGTGCGTGTATGAACTGGAAGTGCGGCAGCGTGAGCATGCCGCTGGGCGATACGTACACATGCTCGCGATAGGTCTGCACGATTGGACGCTGGAGGCCGGAGGCTTCTTGCGGAATCGAGTCTTCCAGCCTTTGCAGGAAGAACGGCACCATCTCACCCCAATGGCCGCTGATAAGCTGCAGTCCGGGATAGCGGTCGAACACGCCTGCGAGCAGCATGCGAACAACCTGGATACCTGCTTCGTTGTGCCAGCCCCAGGCAAACATGGCAAGCCGTGCGCTGAGTTCGCGCTCGAAGCCGCCATAGTACGGCGCTTGCACGGCGGGCAGCGGCAGGCCGGGGTGGACATATAGCGGCACCTTCAGTTCGTCGAGAGCGGCGAGGACGGGCGCGTAGCGCGGATCGTCCAGGAAGGTGCCGCCGGGACGGCCATTGATGAGCGCACCTTTGAGGCCCAACTGTTTCACCGCCCGCTCCAGTTCGCGGGCGGCTGCCTCCGGCGCTTGCCAAGGCAGGGTGGCGAAGCCGGCGAAGCGGGCAGGATGGGCCTGCGCTGCCAGCGCCAGTCTGTCGTTGGCGGCACGATTCAGGTCGATGGATTGCGCGACAGGCAGCAACTGAGGAAAGCCGCCATAGGAGAGCACCTGCATGTCAATGCTTGCCGCGTCCATGTCGGCCAGGCGCGGTTCGCCCGTTTCCAAGGCTTTGCGGGCGGACTCGCTGGGTGCGATGACATGCGGACGGCTGGGATCGACAACTTGCCGACCATCGACCACGCGGCTGCCCCAGTCGGAAAGGTAGGGGGCCTCGGCGCGGACTAGGCCCTGCGTGGCCGCTCCGATGGCGGGATCGAGTACGTGCTCTTCGACGCAGATCAGTTTCACGATATTCTCTTTCTCGTGTCAGTGGCTGATCACGCCAATAAGGCGTCGCGCAGCGCTTCGCCCAGGCTCGCAGCGGACTGCGGATTCTGTCCGGTGATGAGGCGGCCATCGACGACCACGTTGTCGGCCCAGTTGGCGGCGTTCTGGTGGTGTGCGCCGCGTTCGTTAAGCGTGGACGCCAGCAGAAAAGGCACAACGTGCGTGGATTGCACTTCCTCTTCCTCGCCGTCGGTAAAGGCTGCCACTCGCTTGTTTGCCACCAGCAGGCTGCCATCGGCACGGCGCGCGTTGACCAGGGCCGCCGGGCCATGGCACACCGCCGAGACGATACCTCCTGCCGCATCGATTTCGCGAATGGCTTTTTGCGCGGCGACGCTGTCGGGGAAGTCCCACATCGTGCCGTGACCGCCCGCAAAGAAGATCGCCGAGTAGCGCGAAGGATCGACATCATCCAGGCACAGCGTGTGAGCGATGGCGTGGCGAAAATCGGCGTCGGCCCAATAGCGGGCAATGACCGGATCGTTCATGTCTTCCAGCCCATCCAGCGGTGCGGCGCCGCCCAAGGGCGAGGCGTACTCCACCTGAAGGCCTGCTGCTTGTAATTTTTCCAGCGGATGAGTAACTTCGGCCAGGTTAAAACCGGTCGGAATACCCGTCGCTCCCTTTACTGCATTGCTGGTGACGACGAAAAGGATCGGCTTGAGTTCAGAAGCTTGCTTGGTCATGATGGTGGATTCCTGTTTGAAGGGGCCATAAAGGCTTGGAGGCCTGCTTCGCAAGTCGTCGGGCATACAGACCGACGACTTGCAAGTGTCAGTTGTTGCCAGGCGCGAAGAGCGCTTCCCAGTGGAAAGGGCCAAGTGGGATGACGTCCCAGCCAATCAGCCCAGCCTTGGCCAGCGGAAACTCGCCCAAGACTTGCCTCGCGGCTTCAACCGATTCGCACTCGGCGATGATGGCGACGCCGGGGCGATCCTGGCGAAAATAGATGTCGCGCACGATACCGCCCTTGTACAACTGCCAGGTGTGACGGAGTTCGTCCAGCATATGTGGTTGGTATTTTTCCAGGCTAGCACCTGGCTGCGGGATGTCGAGGCAAAGCAGTTTCATATGAGGCTCCTTGGTCAAAAAAATGGGTCAAACGGCTTGAAGTCGGCGCACGGTCTCCGCCACGCGCTGCCCAAGGTAGGCAGCGGTGTCGAGGTCGCTCTTGATGGGGGTGTCATCCGGTCCTTGGTCGCCATTGGATTGCGCCATCGCGCCCAACCAGCTGCCCAGGCGATTGAGGTCATGCACGCTGCCACGACTGCTATCGTTGCCGGGCATCAGATCGAGCCCGACCCACAACATGCCGTGCTGGGCCGCAAACAGCGCCATGGAGATCAGCGAGTGCAGCTTGTCGCCGTTTTGCGCGCCCGAGTTGGTGAAACCGGCGGCCACCTTGTCACGCCATTTCATCTCGCTCCAGACCGGCTTGGTCGAGTCTTCGCAAAATTGCTTGAAGCGCGCGCTGGGAGCGCCGTTGTACGTCGGCGAACCGAAGACGATGGCATCGCTGGCCGCAAACACGTCCCAGGGGATAGCACCTTCCGCCACTGGAATCAGTCGTGCCTCGGCGTCTGCCACCCGGCGCACGCCCTCGGCTACGCTTTGCGCCTGCCTGGCGGTATGGCCCCAGCCGCTGTCGTAAACAATTGAAATCAGCATGTAGTTTTCCTGTTCAAAATTTTCTGGTTTGTCGCCCTGAATTCCCACTGCAGCAAGTAATCGTATGATAAAGTGGAAAAATACGATCCAATGTAGAAAGATATTCCAATGATGAAGGAACTGGATTCCCCAATAGCTTTGATGAGCGCGGTTCCCGAGCGGCAGGAACGTTTCGATGGGGTCACTGTGTTTTTGGAAGTGGTGCGCTTGGGCGGCTTCACCAGCGCGGCGGAGCACCTGGGGCTGACGCGCTCGGCGGTAGGCAAGGCGATGGCCCGGCTGGAGGCGCGTTTGGCTACCCGGCTGTTCCATCGCACGACGCGGGTACAGAGCCTGACCGACGAGGGCCAGATCTACTACGAGCACTGCGCTCGAGCGCAGGCTGAGCTGCAAGCGGCGGAGGCACAGATGGCGTCCGGCCGGCACGAAATGACGGGGCGGCTGCGCGTCTCCATGCCCGTGCTGTTCGGTCGCCACTGCATCGCACCCATCTTGCTGAATCTGGCGCGGCAGCATCCATCGCTTGACCTGCATTTGAGTTTCAGCGACCGTACTGTGGATGTGCTGGCTGAAGGCTTTGATCTCGCCATCCGCAGCGGCTTACTTGGGACCGAGAGCGAAGGCCTGCGGGCGCGCAAGCTGGGGGTGCAGCGCAAGCTGGTGTGCGCGTCGCCGGCCTACCTCGCTGCACATGGGCGTCCGCAGAGCACGACCGAACTGGCCGCGCATAGTATCTTGCTTTACCGCCGTGCCGATCGCATTAATGTCTGGCAGTTGCCCGATGCGACCGGCCGCATTGTGAATACGCCACTGAACTCCCGCCTGCAACTAGATGATCTGGAGGCCATTGCGGACGCAGCCACGGTTGGCCTGGGCCTAGCCTGGCTACCCGAATGGCTGGTCCGGGAGCGCCTGCGCAGGGGGCAATTGGTGAGCGTATTGGACGACCAACCCGGTGCCGCGGTGGACTGTTACGCCCTCTGGCCTAGTGTGGCTCACATGCCGTTGCGCTTGCGGCTGGCGGTGGATGCACTCGTTGAACAACTGCCGAAAAGCATGGATCCAATCGCCGACTAAACGCAAAAACGGCACTGCGTCAACGGGCAGTTGTCTGCCCGGAAGCGATTGGGAGGCATTGTCAATGGGTGCCGTTTACGCTATAAAGCTACCGTCGAAAGAGCGCAGACCAGATGGTAGCCCGGTCACCGTCCAACAGGGCGGCAGCTTTTCCCTTACAGGGTATCCGCGACACCTGCGCCGGCTTGCCGGTCGTCTAGGTGTGCCCGCTGGATTCCCGAAGTCTTTCGTCGGCACACCTTCTCATTTTTCAAACAAGAAGGATAGTCGACATGAACCTAACAGCAAACACCATTCTTATTACGGGCGGCGCCGCCGGCATCGGCTTGGCACTGGCACGGCAACTTTCCAAACGCGGCAATCGCGTCATCATCTGCGGCCGCAGCGAGGAAGCGTTGCTGAAAGCGCGAGCCCAGATGCCCGGCTTGGTCACCCGCGTCTGCGACATTACTGATCAAGCAAGTCGCCAGTCGATGGTGAGCTGGCTAAACACCGAATACCCCGGATTCAACATGGTCATCAACAACGCCGGAGTGCAATACCGCCGGTTGTTCGCAGAGGCGGACGCGCTGGAATGCCTCGAGCAAGAGGTGGCTACCAATTTCACCGCGCCGGTGCGGCTCATCGGCGAGTTATTGCCATTGCTGAAGAGGCAATCCCAAGCTGCGATCATCAACGTCACCTCAGGCCTGGCATTTGCGCCAATGGCCGATGTTCCCGTCTACTGTGCGACCAAGGCAGCGATGCATTCCTTCACGCTTACCCTGCGTCACCAGCTCAAAGCGACGAGCGTCAAGGTCGTGGAAATGGCGCCACCCATCGTTGACACCGGACTGGGTGGCGGAACCAGGAGCGGAGGTGTCGCCAGCCAGCAGATGATGTCCGCTGACGAGTTCGCTATCGACGCTCTTATCCAGTTAGAAAACGATCAGGACGAAGTGCTGGTCGGCTTGTCTGCAGGTGCGCGTAAGATGGGCGAAGCCTTGTTCGAGCGCATGAATGGTGCCTGACGGCCTTTCTCCCTACGCAGAAAGGCAGAAGCGGTGAACCATGGTGCCAGAAATTGGCACCATGGTGAACTAGACTGCGTTTTCCGACACAACAAAAGAGAACCATCCATGACTACTAATACGAAGGGCTCTGCTCAGCAAATCCCCGGGTTTTGCCTCGCTGAACCAGAGGGATATGGCCTGCCATGAAACGTATTCAATATAACAAGTACGGCGGCCCGGAGCTGATGCGGCTCGACGACTTCGAAGTGGCCACGCCGGGTAAAGGCGAAGTGGCCGTAAAGGTCAAATTTGCAGCCATCAACCCAATCGACTGGAAGCTACGCAACGGCCAGATGAAGATTGTTACGGGAAATGCCTTCCCCCGCGCGATGGGCATGGATTTCTCTGGGGTGGTGACCGCGATCGGTCCAGGCGTAACGCGCTTTCGTCCGGGGGATGCCGTGTTCGGTCTGGCCCGTTTCAAGGAGAGCGGCGCCCTGGGCCAGGCTGTGGTGACCAAAGAAGCCTTCTTGGCAAAGAAGTCCGACGAAGTTTCTTTCGAGGACGCGGCTTGCATCGGCACTCCGGGTATAACAGCCTGGAACGGTTTGGTAGATAAGGCGAAACTGAGCGCTGGCCAACACGTTTTCGTCAATGGCTGCGCTGGTGCAGTAGGCGAAGCGACCGTGCAGATAGCGCGTATGCTCGGAGCCTCGGTTGCAGGCAGCTGCAGCGCAGGGTCGATGGAAAGGATACGCTCGCTCGGCGTTCAAACCGTCTTTGACTATCGAGCCACCGATTTGTCGGCGATCAGTGAACGTTTCGATGTCGTGTACGACACAGCCGCCACGATGACCACCGAGATAGGACTCAGCCTGCTGAAAAAGGATGGCGTGTTCCTCGACCTCAATCCAACCCCGGGCAAGTTCATCCGTTCGATCTTTAACCGCCGACTGAAGCCGATTGTCGGCACACCGAGGCCCGACATTCTTGATAGCCTTGCCGATGCTGCAAGAAAAGGAAAATTTCGACTGCCGATCGCCAGAGTCGTACCTTTGGGGGACGCGATCCAATTGATCACCGAGCTTGAAGCGGGTCTTAAGCTCGGTGGAAAGTGCCTCGTCGTAATGGATTGAGCATGTCGCGAAGTCATCGGTTATTCGATCTTTTGCAAGTCCTTCGCCGGCACCGTGGAACGGTGTCCGGTGAAGTACTTGCACGCGAGGTTGGCGTATCGCTACGCACCATCCGTCGCGACATTGCGACACTGCAAGCATTAGGTGCTGATATCAATGGCGAGCCGGGTATCGGTTACATACTCCGACCAGGCTTCCTTCTGCCGCCGCTGTCCTTCACGGCAGAAGAAATTCATGCACTTGCGGCCGGCGCCCAATGGGTCAGCCGCCAAACGGATGATGCCCTGGCGCATGCCATGCTGAACGCGATTGCAAAAATCGATGCAGTGCTTCCGTCAGAAATGCGGCGAGCGCTGGATGACAATACGCTGTATATCAGCCGGCAAAGCGAAGATACGGGGGTTGATCTGGCGCGGGTTCGACAGATGCTACGCGAACAGCGCAAAATGCGCATCGTGTATAGAGAAGAAAACGGACCCGTGCTGGAGCAAACGATCTGGCCGATCATGCTCGGTTTCGTGGAGTCACGATGGTCCATTGCTGCCTGGTGCGAGTCGCTTGGCGATTTTCGTCGCTTTCGTGCCGACTGCATTGTGACGGTAGATTTTTTGGATGAGCACTATCCCGGCACTCGCCGGCAATTGGTCAAGGAATGGCAGGCTCAGGAAGGGCATCCCTGTAAGCGACGAAAAAACGCCTGCTAAATTTCATCGAGTCCGCCAATGGGCTGCTGGCATAACGCAAATTCGACCAGTGTTCACGCAACGTACGACTGCAGTTTCTTCAATGGCACATGCAAGAAGTCATCTTTGCTGAATACTTCCAATAAATAATTAATCACAGCGTGTACGCGCGGCGCCAACAATGCCCGATGCGGGTATTGAAGCAGCATTTCATAGCCGCCCGGATGATGACAGTCATTGAGTACGACTTTCAACGTTCCTGCGCGCAGATGAGGCCAGGCATGGTGAACGCCTACCTGAGCAATTCCGAGGCCTGACAAAGCTGCCTGCGCCAACGCTTCGGGGGCGGGCGCGTCACCGCTGATGCTTCCGGTTCGAATGTTTCAACGCTCCCGTCCGTGCTGCGAAATGACCATTTCGAATACGAACCGTTGAGGAAGCGCCTGTTGATGATCTGGTGCTGTTTCAAATCTCGAGGCGTGCGCGGCACACCATGACGTGCCAGATATGCAGGCGAGGCAAACAACGGATGCCGCATAGGGAATTCCTGACAAGGCACTTCGCAAATCCCGCGCAAATATCAAGATCCCCTGATATCCCTGCCGCCGCACAGTGTTTACCCTTGCGCTGAGTGACCGTTCAAAGGTGGCATCTTTCACGGGACCAGACATGGCGCCAAGCTTGCGCCAAGCTCCAATGCGATTTTTGAAGTCGCACAAAAAAATAATCACTCTTGCCGGCCTGGCTTTGTTACTGCACTAAGCATGGCGTTTTCCTCAGGCAATGCGGAGCCCTTGCTCACGGCCATTTGCTACCAGCCTCTCGCTTAATTTTCCGTTTTATTCACGTCATCAAGTAATCCATTACTGCAAATCACAGTCACTTTATATAAGACCAATCATGAATAGAACCTACCGCACCGTTTACAACGAAACGCTTGGCACCTGGGTTGCTGTCTCCGAAAACACCAAGGCGCGTGGCAAACGAAGCAGCACAAAAACTGCCACAGCAGTGGCTGCATCGCTTGTATTGGGCGGGACGGTGTTATCCGGCGTTGCGTACGCGGGTGGGGGAATCTATGTCAACGACAATGGCGACTCCACTTGCGCCCACGTTACAGATGGGGGAACTACGGGTGGAACAACTTCAAACTGCGATCGCAGTGCTGCAACGACGCAGACTAACCATGTTCTCTTTTACCAATCCGGCGCTAGCGCCGGAGAGTCTACAAATATTTCCGTTGGCGGGAAGATCAACGTGAATAGCACGGGATCTGTGATTAACGGATTGGACCTTGCAAACCAAAAACTGACAAGCGTGGCCGCGGGTACCGTGAACGGAGATGCCGTCAATGTCAGCCAGTTGAACTCCTTGTCCATCTCCACTTCGACTGGCCTGAGCACTGCAAGTAGTAATGTGACTTCGCTGTCGACCGGCCTAAGTACGACCAGAAGCAATGTGACTTCGCTATCGACCTCGGCGTCGACTGGTCTTAGCACAGCAACAAGCGGTATCAACTCGCTGTCCACCTCCGCATCCACTGGTATCAGCATTACTCAAAGCGGAGTTGCATCGCTGTCGACAGGTCTCAGCACGACGATCAATTCACTCTCAACTGGGATTACTACCGGGGCACTCACCGTAACTGGCTCGGCCACCACCAACGGCATCAATAACAGCGGTCAGAAAATTACGAATCTGGCGGCAGGTACTACAAGCACAGATGCAGTGAATGTCGGTCAATTGGCATCCTTATCGACGTCGACCTTGTCCAGCATTGCGTCGCTGTCGACCTCGACTTCGACCGGCTTAAGCACGACAAATAGCAATGTAAGTTCATTGTCGAGCTCCACCGCAACTGGCTTGTCGACCAATACCAGCAGCATCAATTCACTGTCGATCGGCCTCTCGAGCAATATGTCGAACGTCACGTCACTGTCCACCGGCCTGTCGACGACCAACAGCAACGCGACATCGTTGTCTACCTCGGCTTCGACCGGTATTGCTTCCCTGTCGACCGGGCTTTCATCCTTGTCGACCAGTTTTAGCCAGGTGACTTCGCTCTCCTCAGGCTTGCAGGGCATCGCTACCGATGCAGCCTCTTTGTCGACATCGCTGAAACCATTGGTAGATGGGGCAAGTGCCGCCGCCGGCAAGGGCGCAACCATCGGCGCAACGACCATAGGCGGCGCTAATAGCGATGGTACGGTGCAGACGCGCGGCACAAGCGGCACGGTCATCGGGAATGTAAACGCCGCTACTTGCACCAGTGTTAATGGCGTGGACGCCACTGGTTCTGGACTGTGCGCTCAGGCGACCAAGGATGGCGCAACGGCTCTTGGCTCGAATGCACGGGCGACCGGCACCAACGCCACGGCAGTGGGCTTCCGGGCCCTGGCTTCGCAAGCCGGCTCGGTGGCAATTGGCTACAACGCGCGGGCGACGGGCGATCCGACGGTAGCGCTGGGTAACAATGCGCTGGCCTCGGGCAATGACGCGGTGGCACTGGGCGCCGGAACACAGGCGACGGGCAACAACTCGGTGGCGCTGGGCGCGAATTCGATCGCAGATCAGGCTAATACGGTGTCGGTTGGCTCTCCGGGCAGTGAGCGCCGCATCACGAATGTTGCTGCCGGCGTCAATTCGACTGATGCGGTCAACGTTTCGCAGTTGCGGCAGGTCACATCGCAAGTCGGCGATGTCCAGCGCCTGGCCTATAGCGGGGTGGCGATGGCCGGAGCACTTGCCGCTCTACCGCAAGTAGAGGCGGACAAGACCTTCTCGCTGGGCGCAGGCATTGGAAGTTACGCTGGTTATACAGCGCTGGCAATCGGCGCCAGCGCTCATGTGAGGCGCGATACAGTTGCTAAATTCGGAATCAGCACCATTTCCGGCAGCCATACCTTGATCAATGCAGGGGTAGGCTACTCGTGGTAAGAATGGACGGAAGGCAGATGGGCTTAGGGCCCGTCAACAATTAAGAGCAAGTAGGGATAATCACAGTCATCTGTATTAATCGGTAAAAATAGAACCGTATTTTTTCAACGTCTTCGTTCAGCAGCTTAGCCAGCTCTGAAGCGCTGACACCAGTCATCAACTGCGCCGTGCTGCGATCCAGGAATCGTTGTAGTACATAGTTATCCATCACCTGGTCCTTCAGATTTAAGGTAAAACGCGTATCGGCATGCGGCAATAGTTTTTTCATGCCGCGATGTTCAAAAACGGACAGCAGGGGTGGTTTTTGAGATGAGATTTCGTCCTGCGACGAGATATTGCCTGTATTGTCCAGATCATTTAGATCCAGCTGAAAATCTCTACGCAGCGGCGAGGTATGAGCCGACAGATAACGAAATGTACCGGTGGAGGAGGAAAACAATTTGGCCATCACGGCTTTTACCTGCTCTGGACAACTGAAATTGTCCGCATTTATTTGCAGAGCGGTTAATGCTTGTTCTGAAACGTGCAAACAATACTGATTGCCATCTCCCGCATCGATGTGAATGATGCCGGAGCGATACTCTCTAAGACTGGTAAGTACAGCATGTAACGAAAAATCCGACAGACGTCCCCAAATGGCCATTCCGACTCCGAAAATAGAAAAACATACAGACACAATTTTCTGAAATTTGAGCCGCTATGGTTCGGGGTGAAGCAATGGGTCGGATTCCGAAGAGGGGACGACCATATTTGTTGGATTGGTGCCAGTGCCGGTCGGAGTGGTGCGAATGCCCACATCGCTTGAAGTATTGCTTATGTCTGTTTTCATTGTTCGTGCATCTCCACCGTCGCACGCACTTAGTATCAAACCGGTGAAGATCGTTATGTAAAGCTGCCTCATCAGATCTGGCATGGATTTCCCGAAAAAACAAAATGTCCGAAAGAGCAGTATTTTCCTCGTCGGTAGAGGCTTATATTATTTTGTAGCAGCAAGAATCTACGGATTTTCTGAACTGCCTAAGCTATTCGGATGATCATCGCGTCATAGTCAGGATAATGAGATCTCGAACAGATAGATATCAGGAGATTCCGACTCTGATGTAGGAATGTTCCTCTACTTGCCGCTCTGCCCATTCCCGACCTGATCAACCGCGCGGTCAAGTGGTATTCCAGTTCCTCGATAGCTCGCGACAACGGCGCTGCTCGATGTGCAGGCGCCCAGCGGCATGGGTGAAGCGTAACTCTTCAGCGGCGGCGACAAAGCAGCGCAGGCGGCGAAATCCCATACGCTTTCCTTCGATTGCGTTAGCGCGTACTGCACTATCTAATTGCTGCCACTTCGGATTCCTGGGGTTGCCAACCTCCGCCGAGCGCCTTGAACGCCGCGACTGCAGCGCGAGCGGATTCGGTTTGCGCTTGCGCTCGCATATCGGAGGCACGTAGCAAATTCTCGTCGGCTTGCAGGACTTCGATAAGGCTGACGACCCCTTTCTGATATGCCGCAAACGAGGCCCCCCTCGCTCGATTGAGTGAATCCACACCCTGAACGAGTATGCCTGCCTGATCCTCGCGTTTTACCAAGGCCGAGAACGCATTTTCCACGTCTTCGGTAGCACGCAGCACGGCGAGTCGATAACCGGCCAGCGCCTCGGCTTCCTGGCCTTTGGCTAGGTCAATCTGCGCGTTGATGCGGCCGAAGTCGAACAGACGCCAGCGAAGGCCCAGCACGCCGGCGGCTTGACTTGCGCCGCCGGTGAACAGGTTGCCGCTAGATAAAGATGTCGCGCTGCCGATCAGTCCGCTAAAGGAGAGCTTGGGGTAATACTCGGCGATTGCCATGCCGATGCGAGCGTTCGACGCAGCCAGACGGCGTTCAGCCACGATCAGATCGGGCCGACGCCTGAGCAAATCACCTGGCGATCCGGTTGACGCAATCTGTGGGGCGACCGGAATAACGCTAGCATTTGCCAGCTCCTTCCGGTGTGTACCGGGCGATGTGCCCAGCATCACGTCCAGCGCATTCATGGCTGTATCCAGCCCTGCTTCGAGGACCGGTACCGATGCCCGCACCTGGGCGAGCGCCCCCTCGACCTGCCGCACTTGAAGTTCGGCGGCCAATCCCTTGCCATAAAGCAGATTGATCGTTGAGAGCAGTTCCTGTTGCGTCTGTACCTGCCTGCGAGCAACGTCTAGGCGAGTTTGCAGTCCACGTATACTGATGTAGATGTCAGCTGTCTGCGCCGCCACCGCCAATCGTGTCGCCGCCGCGCCGGCCTCCGAAGCCTGATACTCGGCCAGTGCTGCCTCCCGTCCGCGACGCACGCCACCGAATACGTCCAGCTCCCAGCTGGCGCCGAGGTTGGCCTCATAGGCGTTGCCGTAACGATCAAAATTGGGCCTTGAATTCAAGACTTGCCCCAATGGCGTTTCAACCGATTGATAGGCTCGCGCCCCCTGGGCATTGATGTTGCCGGAAGGTAGCAGCGCGGCATTCGCGGCCCCGAGTCCTGCGCGCGCCTGAGCGACGCGCGCGGATGCTTGCGCAAGATCCAAATTCTGCTCCAGCGCAAGCGTTACGAAGTGGCTCAATTGTGGATCGCCAAAGCTTCCCCACCACACGGTGAAATCGGCGGTGACGTTGGCATGCCGTTGCTCAACTGCCGTTTGACCAAGGTAGTGATCTGGCATGGGCGTGTCAGGCCGAATGTAATCTGGCCCGACAGCGCAACCCGCTGAAAGACTGGCGATGACTAACATGAAGAGAGTGGGTTTAAATAGCATAGGTATCTTCCGCGACGTAAAAGGGAAAAATTGTGCAGTGACTATATCATGAAATCGTCACTCGTTGTGCAAATCGAACAGAAGAGGTAAGCTGTTGAATATGAGCAAAGCAACCACTTATCCGGGCGCAGCCCGAGGCCCAGTCGATCACGAAGTGCGAGATCAAATTGTTGTCGCGGCTACCGAGCACTTCCGCCTGTACGGCTACGAAAAGACCACCGTCTCTGATCTTGCCAAGGCTATAGGCTTTTCCAAAGCCTATATTTACAAGTTCTTCGAGTCCAAGCAGGCCATTGGCGAACTGATTTGCGCAAATTGCCTGCACGAGATCGAAACGGATGTCAGAACAGCCGTCGACGGAGTCGACCGCCCACCAGAGAAACTTCGACGCATGTTCAAGACGGGCGTCGAGTCAAGCGTTCGCCTGTTTTTTGAAGATCGCAAGCTCTATGACATTGCAGCCTCAGCCGCCACCGAACATTGGGAGGCGGTACGTACCTATGAGGAACGCGTCAAGGCAATGTTGCAGGACATTCTGCGCCAGGGGCGCGAGACAGAGGAGTTTGAGCGCAAAACGCCGCTCGATGAAACGGCGACGGCGATTTACTTGATCATTCGCCCCTATCTCAATCCGCTGCTTTTGCAGCATAGCTTTGATTCGGCGGATGATGCTCCGGCGCAACTATCTAATCTGGTGTTGCGTAGTTTATCCCCATAAATGCCAAATATTGCTGTGACCATTGACATAATTAGTCACTAGTCTCAAAATAGAAATCCTGTTTAGCTCTTTATGGGATTTCTATGCTCCGCCGCCTCGTTTTCTCTGCCGCCCTATCTACATTGCCGTTTGCACTGGTCGCTTGTGGCGAAAAACCGCAAGCCGATCCACGTACCGAAGCGCCGTTGGTACGTGCGGCTACCATTCAGGGCGCGGTCGCCGCATCACGTACGTTCACCGGAACCGTAGCCGCTCGGATACAAAGCGATCTTGGTTTCCGGGTCTCTGGCAAGGTATTGGAGCGGCTTGTGGACGCGGGACAAACCGTTAAGCGTGGGCAACCGCTCATGCGCATCGACCCTGTCGATCTGAAGCTTGCCGCGCATGCTCAGCAGGAAGCGGTCGCCGCGGCGCGAGCGCGGGCGCAGCAAACGGCGGACGATGAAGCCCGCTACCGCGACCTGCGCGGAACAGGCGCGATATCGGCTTCAGCCTACGACCAAGTCAAGGCTGCGGCAGATACTGCCAAAGCCCAACTCAATGCAACCGAAGCCCAAGCCGAAGTTGCTCGCAACGCGAGCCGATACACGGAGCTGGCGGCAGATTCCGATGGCATCATCATGGAAACGCTGGTCGAACCCGGCCAAGTCGTCAACGCGGGCCAAATCGTGGTGCGTGTGGCCCATGCTGGACACCGCGAGGCCATCATCCAATTGCCGGAAACCTTGCGCCCTGCCATCGGTTCAGTCGGCCAAGCCACGCTCTTTGGCAAAGAGGGCGTTACCGTTCCAACCAAACTCAGGCAGCTCTCGGATGCCGCAGACCGACTAACCCGCACCTTCGAGGCGCGGTATGTGCTGGATGGGGAGATGTCCAGCGCCCCATTAGGCACAACGGTCACCGTTCAGATTCCGGACGCACGTCCTGCCGAGCAAGGCGGCTTGTGGGTACCGATTGGCTCGCTGTTCGACGCGGGCAAGGGGGCGGGAGTCTGGGTCATCGAAGGCAAGCCGACAAAGGTTTCCTGGCGGGCGGTCGCGGTCCAGCGACTGGACGACGACGGCGCGCACATTGCAGGTCAACTCAAGCCAGGTGACCGGATAGTCGCACTCGGCACTCATCTGCTGCACGAAGGCGAGCAGGTCCGGGTGGCTGACCAGGCTACCGCTGCAACCGTGGGAGTGCGGCCATGAGCGAAGGTCGCTTCAACCTGTCGGCGCTCGCCGTGCGCGAGCGCTCCGTCACCTTGTTTCTGATCTGCCTGATCTCGTTGGCCGGGCTCATCTCCTTCTTCAAACTTGGACGGGCGGAAGACCCCGCGTTCACGGTCAAAGTGATGACCATCGTTACTGCTTGGCCAGGCGCCACTGCACAGGAAATGCAGGACCAAGTCGCCGAGAAGATCGAAAAGCGCATGCAGGAGCTGCGCTGGTATGAACGTACCGAGACCTACACAAGACCTGGCTTGGCCTTCACCACCTTGACCTTGCTCGACAGTACGCCGCCTTCGGAGGTCCAGGGAGAGTTTTACCAAGCCCGAAAGAAAGTCAGCGATGAGGCAAACAACCTTCCGCCTGGCGTGATCGGACCGATGATCAACGACGAATACGCGGACGTCACTTTTGCCCTATTCGCACTCAAGGCCAAGGGCGAACCACAGCGCCTACTTGTACGCGACGCGGAGACGCTGCGTCAACGGCTGCTGCACGTACCAGGCGTAAAGAAGGTCAACATCGTCGGCGAGCAGTCCGAGCGCATTTATGTCGAGTTTTCGCATGAGCGCCTGGCAACGCTGGGCGTCAGCCCACAGGAAGTATTCGCCGCACTCAATAATCAGAACGCGCTAACGCCGGCCGGCTCCGTGGAAACCAAGGGACCGCAGGTGTTTATTCGCCTGGACGGCGCTTTCGACGAATTGCAAAAGATCCGCGATACGCCGGTCGTGGCGCAAGGTCGCACATTGAAATTGTCGGACATCGCTACGATCAAGCGTGGTTATGAGGACCCGGCGACTTTCATGATCCGCAACGGCGGCGAACCTGCGCTGCTGTTGGGCATCGTCATGCGCGATGGCTGGAACGGATTAGACTTGGGCAAGGCGCTGGATAAAGAGGTCGGTGCGATCAACGCCGACATGCCGCAGGGCATGGGCCTGTCCAAGGTCACAGACCAAGCCGTCAATATCAGCTCGGCGGTCGATGAGTTCATGATCAAGTTCTTCGCCGCGCTGCTGGTGGTCATGCTGGTGTGTTTCGTGAGCATGGGCTGGCGTGTGGGTATCGTAGTTGCTGCGGCGGTGCCGTTGACGCTGGCGGCAGTCTTCATTGTGATGGCCGCAACCGGAAAGAACTTCGACCGCATCACGCTGGGTTCGCTGATCCTGGGGCTGGGCCTGCTTGTGGACGACGCCATCATCGCCATCGAAATGATGGTGGTAAAGATGGAAGAAGGCTACGACCGTATCGCCGCGTCTGCCTATGCATGGAGCCATACTGCCGCGCCAATGCTCTCCGGCACGCTGGTCACGGCCGTCGGCTTCATGCCCAATGGCTTCGCTCGTTCCACTGCGGGCGAATACACCAGCAATATGTTCTGGATTGTCGGCATCGCACTGATCGCGTCTTGGGTGGTCGCCGTGGTCTTTACACCTTACCTTGGTGTCAAGCTACTACCCAATCTAAAAAAAGTCGAAGGCGGCCACGACGCACTCTACGATACATCGCGTTATAACCGCTTCCGCCAAGTATTGGCGCGCGTTATCGCACGCAAGTGGCTGGTCGCCGGCACTGTAGTGGGCCTTTTCGTTGTGGCAGTGTTAGGCATGGCAGTGGTCAAGAAGCAATTCTTCCCGATCTCCGACCGCCCCGAAGTGCTGGTCGAGGTGCAGATGCCCTACGGCACCTCGATCGGCCAGACCAGCGCCGCCACAGAGAAGGTGGAAGCATGGTTGGCTAAACAGCCGGAAGCGAAGATCGTCACGGCCTATGTTGGTCAAGGCGCGCCGCGCTTCTACTTGGCAATGGGACCAGAACTGCCTGATCCGTCGTTTGCCAAGATCGTGATCCGCACAGACAACCAGGATGAGCGCGAGGTATTGAAAAACCGGTTACGCAAGGCAATCGCCGACGGCCTCGCTTCTGAGGCGCGCGTGCGTGTCACCCAGCTCGTATTCGGCCCTTACTCGCCGTTCCCGGTCGCCTACCGGGTCACTGGCCCGGACCAGGACAAGCTACGCAGTATCGCGGCTGAAGTGCAACGGGCCATGGATGCCAGTCCGATGATGCGCACAGTCAACGCTGACTGGGGCACCCGTACGCCTATGCTGCACTTCACCTTACAGCAGGATCGTTTGCAGGCTGTTGGGCTGACCTCCAGCGCCGTGGCGCAACAACTGCAATTCTTGCTGAGCGGTGTGCCTGTCACCACCGTACGTGAGGACATTCGCACGGTGCAAGTCACGGCCCGTTCGGCTGGCGACAGCCGACTCGACCTGGCCAAGATCACGGACTTCACGCTGGCCGGCGCCAATGGGCAACGCATCCCGCTGTCGCAGGTGGGTAAGGTCGACGTGCGCATGGAAGAACCAATCATGCGCCGTCGCGACCGAATGCCGACGATCACCGTACGGGGCGACATTGCCGATGGCTTGCAGCCGCCGGATGTGTCGGCAGCCATCACCCAGCGGCTCCAGCCCATCATGGACAAACTGCCTGGCGGCTACCACATCGAGCAGGCCGGCTCCATCGAAGAGTCAGGAAAAGCGACGAAAGCAATGCTGCCGCTATTCCCCATCATGCTGGCAGTAACCCTACTCATCATCATATTCCAGGTGCGCTCGATCTCCGCAATGGTCATGGTCTTCCTGACCAGTCCACTTGGCCTGATCGGCGTGGTGCCAACCTTGATTCTGTTCCAGCAGCCATTCGGCATCAATGCGCTGGTCGGCCTGATTGCACTGTCGGGCATCCTGATGCGCAACACGCTGATTCTGATCGGGCAAATCCGCCACAACGAACAGGCGGGATTGAGTCCATTCCATGCGGTTGTCGAGGCAACCGTGCAGCGTTCCCGACCAGTGGTCTTGACCGCATTGGCGGCGATCCTGGCCTTCATCCCGCTTACTCACTCGGTGTTCTGGGGCACGCTCGCTTACACGTTGATCGGCGGCACATTGGCAGGGACGATTCTGACGCTCGTGTTCTTGCCGGCGATGTATTCCATCTGGTTCAAGATCAGGCCAGTCCCATCGCAAAGCTGATTTGCCATTCATCCCAATTCACCCATACAAAAAGGAACTGCAATGTCGAATTCTGAAGTTGTCGTTGTTACCGGCGTGTCATCAGGCATCGGGCGAGTCACAGCCGAGAAGTTTGCCAAGCGTGGTTGCCGAGTATTCGGCACCGTACGCAATACTGCAAAAGCACAGTCAATACCCGGTGTTGTTCTGGTCGAAATGGATATCCGTGACGAAGCGTCAGTGCAACATGGAATCCGGACCATCATCGCTCAGGCCGGACGCATCGATGTACTCGTCAATAGTGCGGGCGTGACCCTGCTCGGGGCGACTGAAGAAACGTCGATTCCAGAAGCCCAGTCGCTGTTCGATACCAACGTCTTTGGCATTTTGCGCACAACACAAGCGGTACTGCCGCACATGCGCGAGCAACGTTCGGGAAGAATCGTCAACATCAGCTCAGTGCTGGGCTTCCTGCCGGCTCCGTACATGGGGCTCTATTCAGCATCCAAGCATGCTGTTGAGGGAATGTCTGAGACCTTGGATCATGAGGTGCGCAAATTCGGAATCCGCGTGGCGCTTGTCGAGCCTTCCTTCACCAAGACCAGTCTGGATCTCAATGCACCTCATGCAGTTTCCCAACTTTCAGCCTATGACGATGAGCGCGACGACGTGTTCCGCGCAATTGAAAAAAATGTCAAAGGCGCACCTGAGCCAGATGGTGTCGCGACCGCGATTGTCGATGCCGCTTTGGGTGCTTGGAGAATGCGGCACACTCCGAAAGGCCAGGCCTCACTTCTGAGAAAATTGCGCCGTTTCATGCCTGCCGGCCCCGTCGATGCAAGCCTGAGGAAAACATTTGGACTCGCCTGAAATCGGTTCCCTGCTTTCGCATCAAGGCCCGAACTCAACCGGCTTTGCTCCGCCGAACCTGGCATACCTCATTATCGGAATTATTTTATGACCGTAACACCGACCATTGATTGGAGCACCCAGCAAGAATCTTCGCGGCAACATTCGCCTTGATCAGAGTCTGAAAATTTAGTTAAATCATTCACCAACAATCTTCATACAAAACCAACGTGCTCATCGCCCTCTACGCCGTCACAATCATCAATCAAACAAAGCTTGACGGCGGGCTTTTTTCGGATCGCACCGTCTCTAAAAGACCTCCCGAATGGGAGACCATTTCATTTGCGCTATCGAATCCGGTTGCGTCATTCAGCCGAGCGGTTTTACGACTCCAGGCTTGCATCGGCAGACCCGCCTGGTGATCTTGCTATCCGCATGTGTCAGCAGTGCCGGCTTCAGTCGCAACGGTTCAATCCAGTCATTGCATTTTAGGCGGCCAGTTGTGTGACTCTTCTTGGCAATTCTTGCACCAGGCATAGAGAGCGTCATACATCACCATGCCGTGCTTGAGCATCTCCTGGTCATCGCTGAAATTTTGCGACAATCCCAGCGACAAGGCGTATAGGCCGGCAGATTGCGGCGTCAGATCGAGTCGCGAGGTGTCGGCGCCGCGCACGATAAGTGCGAGCTGGTTCAAGGCGGGATCGTCAAGACAGTATTTTTTGAGGAAGGCATCGAAGCTGCACAGCTCGCCGTCATGGGTCAGTTCAACGCCTGGTATGTCGTAAGGAATCGCGCTGGTTTCGCCGGCAATGCGCAACACATCGCCTGGCGCAACATAAAGAAATTCCGCTTGCTGATCGATATAGCGAGCCACCAGCCACGGACAAGCGATGCGGTCGATCTTTGGGCGTTCGCGGGTAATCCATTTCATGATGCTTCTCCTCTATTTCAAATGTCGCGCCTACGCTTTTGACACTGCGGCAATCCGGCTCGCCACCATGTCCCACTGGATGTTATTGAAGAAGGCGTCGATATACTTGGCCGCTGCTGCGCCGTAGTCCATCTGGTAAGAATGTTCGTACATGTCCATCACCAGGAGCGGCAAGGTTGCCGCCGGGCCGTGGGCATGATCGGCAAGCCAGTAATTTTCCAGCTGGCGAGTGTGTGTATTGAAGCCGAGCACGACCCAGCCAGAACCTCCGCCCAGGCCGGCGCCGATACGGCGAAATTCGGTTTCCCAAGTGTCGAAGCTGCCGAATGCATCGGCGATCACCTTGCGCTCCGGCGCGCCGGCTTGGCCGCTGCCGCCCAGGTTGTCGAAGTAGTATTCGTGGAACACCACCGAACCTGTACGCAGCAAATGTTCACGCTTCAGCGCGTTGTAGATATAGGGCGGCGTGTCCTTGTTAGCCAATGCTTCGGTCAGGTGCTTCTTGACCACTGCCAATGCTTTGACAGAGCCGCCGTAATTGTTTTCCCAATGCGAACGGATCAGGCGTTCCGATAGGCCGCTGAGTTTGGCGGGATCAAACGCAAGCGGTTTCAGCGTTGTCTGGCTCTCAAAGGCAGGTAGCATCGGCATGGTGGTTTTCTCCAAGATAGGTGTGGCGTTGGCAGCTTTTGCCGTACCCAGCACTGCCACGGTCGCGGCGGCTGCGCACAGCATGGATCGGCGTTGAAGATCTGGGTGTTCACTCATGGGGGGAGCTCCTGGTGGTGTCGGGTCAGTGATGCAGCAAGGGGTACACCACGATCCCGACCAGCGCCGCGCCAATCACGATGACTGGTTCAGGCAGTTTCTTGAATTTCCATAACAGCGCAGCAGTTGCCAGCGCCAGCAGCGCGGTCGGCATGTCGATGATCGACCTCTGCGCGATCACCACCACCGAACCGGCGATGGCGCCGATGGCTGCCGCCGTGATGCCATCGACGAAGGCGATCAGCGCCGGCAGCTTGCCGTATTTCTTGAAATACGGTGCGGCGATGACGGTCGCCAGGTAGCAGGGAACAAAAGTGCCTACTGCTGCCAGGACGGCTCCCGGCAAGCCGCTGATCAGGTAGCCAATGAATCCGGTCGTGATCACCACCGGTCCTGGCGTAATCATCGCGACGGCCACGGCATCGACAAACTGCTTTTCGCTCAGCCAGTGGTGTTCCGTCACAACTCCGCTATAGAGAAAGGGCACGATGGCCAGGCCGGAGCCGAACACGAAGGCGCCGGCCTTGGTGAAAAAAAGCACGATCTGGATCAGGGTGTTGGTATCGGTCGCGGATGCAAGAGCGATATTCGGCAACTGCGTCGGCAGCAGCACGGCCATGCTCGATGTGCCAAACCTGGGCTTGCAGCGGATCACCCAAACCAGCACGCCGGCGCCGATGAACAGCAACGCGATTTCGGACTGCGTGATGATGGTCACGGCCGCCAGCAATATGAAAATGCCCCACAGCAGCTTGTCGCGTCCCAGGTTCTTGCTGGCGAGCTTATGCGCACTGATTGCCATGATGCCGATCACGGAAGCGCCCACGCCGTAGAAAACGGACTGCATCCAGGTCAGCCCGCCAAACGCCACGTAGGCCCATCCCAGGGCGACCACCATCAGGAACGATGGCAACACGAAAGCAAGTCCCGCCACTGTCGCGCCGAGCAGCCGGAAGTGGACGAATCCCAGATAGATTCCCAGCTGCGCGGCCAACGGACCGGGCGCGATCTGCGCCAGCGCCAGCCCCTCCTTGTAGTCTGATTCGCTGATCCAGCCGCGGCGCTCGACCAGGTCGCGGTGCATATAGCCAACCAATGCAACCGGCCCGCCAAAGCCAAACGTACCCAGGCGCAAAAAATACAGGATCAGTTGCCACAAGGTGTAAGTCGGTTTATTCGCCTGGTCCATGATCACGATCCCTGTTGCGGCGTGGCTTCTTGCTGAAACGCGGTCAGCAGCCCATCGAACACGTTGCTGGCTGTCGCCAGAAGCTGGTCGTCATCGGCGATGGCTTCGCGCAGGCCGGCCAGGACGCTTTCAATTCCCACTGACTCCGGCGGCTGCACGCCGCCGACATCGAGGTAGTGCACTAGCGCACCAAGACGCTTGAGCGCTGCTTGCTCAAGGCCGAAACTCGCCAGCAGCACCTCGAAGCTGACGCGGCTTCCTACATGGCTGAAGGTCGCGCCGTCGAAGTCAAAGCCCAAGGCATCGGCGGGGCAATCGCCAGGAGAGGCCAGCCACAGCAGCCGGGCTTGTGGATCAATGAAGCGACGGATCAGCCAGGCGCAGGCCAGCCGATCCACCCAGGGGCGCCGCCGTGTTGCCCAGGTGCGTCCCTGGTATTGCTGCAATGGCAGGGCAGTGATGGTTCCATGCACTGGATGGGGTTCGTCCGGCGCCAGTACGCGGGCAGCGGCCAGCTCCAGCTCTTGCAGGGTGGTGTCGGTTTGCCGTTGGGCTTCGCCGGGGAAGAAGTCGATATCGGCAAGACCGGCAAAGGATTTGCGCAGCTTGCGAATCTGCTTGAGTGTTTCCAGCACGGTGTCGGTGGTGAGCGTTTCCCGTACCTTGGCCGCGTCCGTCAGCAACGCCGCGTAATCCTCGCTACGGTCGAATAGCCCAGCAAAATCAGCGCTATCAGGTTCTTCAACGCGCAAGACAAAGGCGGTGCCGCCGCCAGACAGCACATCGGCGGCGACTGCCTCAAACGTGCTGCGGCAGGCCTCGCGCTCCGGCATCAAATAAACGCCGTCGCGCAAGACGGCCGCACCGCTCGCCTTCAGTGCGCGCCAGGCGCGCATCCGGGCCGTTGCGTTCTCTGTTGGAAGGCTGGTAATGAGAGAGAGGTAAGTATTCATGTAGATAATTCTACGTATTGGTATTGATATCTACAAGTTTACTTTTATGGGTATTGCGATGATTCGCGTTTACACCTAGGGGGGGTATGGTATAGGATGGGCGTATGAATACAACACATCCACACAAACACGAATCCCATCCCAACGTCATCAAGCGGCTCCGCATGGTGGCTGGTCAGGTCAACTCCATCATCAGCATGATCGAGGAGGGGCGATCTTGCACTGATGTCGCCATGCAACTTCAGGCCGCAGAGAAAGCCCTGGTCCAAGCCAAAAAGACGCTTATTTACGACCATCTTGAGCATTGTCTAGAAGACGGGATTGAAACGTCGCCAAAGGCGACGCTGGATGAATTCAAAGAAATCTCAAAGTACCTTTAAGGAATCCCGCATGACTGAATTTTCTGAACTGCTCCGACAAGGAGCTGGCAACGCTTGGCTGTTTGTGCCAAGCGCCATCCTGCTGGGTGCTTTACATGGGCTTGAGCCTGGACATTCAAAAACAATGATGGCGGCTTTTATCGTCGCCATTCGCGGCACTGTGTCCCAGGCTGTCTTATTGGGGCTGTCGGCGACGATTTCACATACCGCCGTTGTGTGGCTGGTTGCTCTCGTTGGCATGAAGCTGGGAGGAAACCTGAATGCCGAAGCGACGGAGCCTTATTTCCAATTGGGCTCCGCCGTCCTGATTATCGGAATAGCGGTCTGGATGCTCCTTCGCACTTACCGCGACCTGAAGCGAGAAAAAGACGAAACGAACCACAGTCATCATGCGCACGATCATGGCCATGGCCTCGAAATCCGGCGCATTGATACGGATCACAGCCAGGCAGTGGATCTCGAAATATTCGAAACAGGTTGCCCGCCGCGCTTCCGCTTGCATTTTTTTGACAAGGGCGCCGCTATTGCGCCGGCTGATGCACGTCAGATCAAAGTACAAACCATTCGCCTGGATGGCGCGGTCCAGGCATTCACATTTGCCAAGAAGGGGGATTACCTGGAATCGATAGACGAGATTCCCGAGCCGCATGAATTCGTGGCGCGGCTGTCGATGACGCACCATGCCCATACGCACGACTACGATGTGAGTTTTGAGGAAGGTGCACATCATGGCCACGGCGGCCTGGATGTTGGCGCTGTCGGATATCAGGATGCGCACGAGCTGGCGCATGCAAACGACATTAAACGCAAATTTGCGGATAAAAACATTACTACCGGTCAAATCGTCATGTTTGGCTTGACTGGGGGATTGATTCCTTGCCCCGCGTCAATCACCGTCTTACTGTTGTGCTTACAGCTGAAGCAATACAGCCTAGGTGTCGTGCTGGTGCTTTGCTTCAGTATCGGTCTCGCACTGACAATGGTGGCGTCAGGGACTATCGCGGCGCTGAGCGTGCGCCAAGTCTCAAAACGCTGGAACGGTTTCGGCGCATTTGCAAGAAAAGCACCGTATTTTTCCAGCGCCTTGATCATACTGGTTGGCTTGTATACGGGCTATCTGGGATGGAGCGGCTTGAACGCCCATGCCATATAGGTTCCACGAGCAAAGCGTTTACTTGATGCAAATGGATATATAGCAGACAAATCCTGCCCCGCAATCAAATGTAAAAAAGCCCGGATCGTTGAACGACCGGGCTTTTTGTTATCAGTGCGACTACACGATAAGTTGCATGCAACGCACTATTTCATGTCGCTAAAAATCACTTCTTGCTCGAATGAGCGGCACCCTTGCTAGCGGCTTGCGACAGTTGATCGACAGCGCTGTTGACGTTGGTTTCCAGCGCTTCAACGGCTTGCTTGGTGTTCTTGGCCAACTGTTCGTAACCGGCGTTGGCGCTGCCGATCGCCGATTTGACGAAAGCAACTGCGCTTTCTGCACCTGGCGGCGCGTTTTTCGTTGCCAGGTCGACGAACTCGACGACTTTACGCTTGGTTTCCGCAACCTGGGCTTCGGCAACCTTGGTCAGTTCGGCTTGTGTGCTGGACGCGATGCTGGCGAAATGCCGGCCGTAAGCGACGGCTTTTTCCGTGTTCGGTTGGGCCAGCGCTGCGCTCAGCGAGAAAAATTCTTGCGGGTCTTTGGCGGCAAAGAGCTTCTGGGTAGTAGCGGTCGACTCTTGCAGTGAAGCTTTACCGGCGCTCAGGTTGAGCTCGATCAGTTTTTCCACGCCGGCAAATGCTTTGGTCGTGAGATCAGTGTACAGCGCCAAGTTGGCTTCAAAATTAGCTTTGGCGGCAGCTGAGAATTGTTCTGCAATGGTAGACATGGTTTCTCCAAGGGTTTGGTGTCGCAAAAAGAGACGACATCAGTAGGACGACGAAAGGCGGCTAAAGACTAGCCGTTGGTTGCAGAGCGCCATTGATTGACATGGCATATTGTGCGGCGCACAAATTAGATTGTAGATTTTTGTCGCCAGATGTCTAGCTGGTAGTTTTGACAGTGCCAACGATATTCTTGATGGAGTGACAAGGCATTTAGAGGCTGTAGTTTCACGCGATCCTCGTAATCCCGCGCTCATGGGCGAAGTTCGATGCGTTGTGAATGCGGCGACTGATCCAATCAGGGAGGAGGTTGTATTTTTACCAGTATGCAGTGGTCGTTGCACATGGTAGTGTTGCCTTACGGATACCATCTGTGGGGGACATATGCCGCAATTCGAGATAGAGCACAAAGGGCACACGATCAGGGTCGCGAGCACGATCGTCAGGGGCGGCAAGTATCGTTGGGCTGTTTTGATTGATGGAGTGTTGCAGTCGCCGCCGGAGATCGCCCCGTCCAATACCTGGGACGCTGCCCGTGACCAGGGCATGGCGTTTGCAAAAGATCTTATCGACGTCGTCAAGTAATTCCGGCCCACTTTGCTTTATAAAAGCAGCAAATACCAGAAAGCCCGCGTAGCCGCGGGCTTTTTTTTGTTTGCCGGTAATGATGCGTAGCGTAGAGGCATTAACAATGTTGAGGGGGGGGATGGGGAGTGTGACGGCCGATTTCCTTGAAGTGCGATCGCCTGGCCCGGTATGCAATACCGGGCCAGGGCCTTGTACCTATCTTAGTTGCGGAGGGTCGACCGGCGCACTAGTCGTGGCAGGGGAGTTGGGAACATTCGAGGTCGAACCCGCTACGGCACGGACGCACAAGAGGGTCGATGCAGCTTCAGGGCGTATGTAGCACAGAGGGTTTTTCTCTTGATTCCAGCCGGTTGGAATTGGCTGTGTCGTGATGCCGACCACGACGTCTGGGACCAGTGTCGTTGGATAGGTGCCGCACGTAACTACTTTTGGTTGAATAACCTTTTGTATATCGGCTACGACTTCGGAAGTGTCTTTTGCGTTGCATAGATGATATGTAACGGAGAACACAGCGCCACACTTCGCTGCCGCTTCGTTGGGCAGCGTGCATTGCCCTTTGATTGTAAAGATCTGGCATGCGGCCAATTTTGCATAGTCAGAGCCAGGCTCCGGTTTCTTTACGCTGATCCCGTTGCATTCAAAATTGTAGCAGTGGCAGATTTTCAAACCCGGCCCGCCGCCAGTTTGTCCCCCGGTCGAAGGGCCTGGGGGAATCGGCTGCACCGGGGGTTTGACGGAGGGAGGGAATACGCATGGTCTTGGGTAGCACTTGCGGATACAGTTGCTAGCCTTGACGTTATTCCATTGTCCGCAGCAATTCCGCACATAGTTGTCGGCTGGCGTGGCAATGATAACTACGGAACAGGAATCGCAACCTGGCGGGAGAACTGCGCACGGATACTTTGCGTTATCCCAACCTGCCGGCAAAGGACATCTTGTCACATGGATGGCGAAATCCCTGACTTTGCATATGGGATAGCTGGTGCAGGTAAAGATTTGCGTTGGAATCAGCGTCGAGCAGTCGACAAGAACATTGTTGCTATTGTCGACGGCGACCAGCAGGAATGAAACTGCGTAGCTTATGTGATAGTAGCTGCTGGCGTCGGCTGAGTTTATGCCGATGCATTGGGACGAGATGATCAGTTTCTTGCAATCCTCGATTTTCCTGTATTCAGGGTCTGGATCCTGGACCTTGGTATCGATAACCTCAAAATCAATTGCCATGAAAGCCTCCGAGTTTGAAAACATTGGAAAAATTCCGCAAGCAGATGGAAAAATTTCCGGGCGATGCATCTGCCAATCATTCTCCGGAACTCTTTGAGGGTTCTGGCCCGATCACGGCTATTAGCGTCCAACAGTGTTTAACGATGAAACAGGGATACAGCTTTGTTGATGGGTTTTCAACTAGCAGTATTGATAGTTGCGTGGGAGTGGGAAGTGGGATAGCGGGGTAGCTTTCCTTGCCGCTGGCGTATGTGACGCAGCATAGGAAATAAAACATTGTTTTCATGTGAAAGTGTACTAGGTTGACAACTTGGGGGAAGGGCGCACGTTAGATGATTGTTTGCAGTCTGTTCGAATCACTCTTTCGGCGCCATGGTCGCTTGATCTGCAAAAGGGGGAATGAGATGAAAGAATTTCGTCAGCTGATCCGCAGGCGCTTCTTGTACGACGAGGTTGGAAGAGAAAGCAAAATCCTGCGGCTGATTGCAATCATTTGGCTCGGCGTGCTGCTGATAAGCCTGTGGTCCGGAACAGATCTGTGGCGCGGCACGTGGAGACGGTCATCGGAATTTCAGATATTTGTTCTTGGCACGCTCACTTGCATCGTTATCTATTGGCTATGCTTTGCGAAGGATGAACTTGTGCTGGTGGGCGACGTGCAGGTCACTGCCAGCATCAGCGAGAAGCATCACAAAAAACTAAGGAGATTGGCAAGGCAGCAGGACACAACTATTGGCGACATCATTGAACAACTGATGGACGCCATTGTGAATGCCAGATCTCAGACGCTTAGGTCGTCAAGTGACGCACAGCGCATCTCGAGTCAGCAACGCGCGATCAGTGAGGTTGAAACCGAGTAAGATCCGGGCCGGCTGATAATGATCTTTGCCGGCCCAGGCTTGATCTGGCATGCATTGCACGAATCCCTGTCCGGAAAAGCTCCAGCGTAGAAGTAGCCAACTCGGGAAAGCATGCACTCAACGGGTGAAATTCAGTATTCGATAGTAATAACGTGCGCCTGGATCTTGCCGTCCACAGGACCAGGCCCGAACCGTCGGGCGATGGCTCCCGCGGCGATGTCGGTTGCTTCGTCGAGCCGCGACTTGCCGCGTGCCTCGATTTCGCTGCGTAGCGGTGTCCCTTGGCAGTATGCGATTGCAGGGATCCGCGGCGACGTTGCCTGGCTGCGCGCCACGACAGTGCTCATATGGGGCGATGAACTGAAGCCACCGGCTTTCAGGTCTTGTGCAATGGTTGCGAGGTCATGGTAGCCATGGGGCGTGCGAGCCATGAAGCGCGGAGGATCCTTGGGAAAGAGAGACTCGAGCGCTGTCGAAACGACGTGAGCGAACTCGTTCTCCTCGATGCGATCCCAAACGTTGAAAATGAGGGCGCCTCCTGGCCGGAGAACCCGGCGCATTTCGGAAAACGCCTTCGGCTTGTCGGGAAAGAACATGACTCCGAACTGGCACACCACGGCGTCAAACACTGAATCTTCGAAGGGCAGTTGCATGGCGTTTGCCTGGCGCCACGCCACTGGACGCTTGGTCCCGACTTCGGCAGCGCGGTCCAGCATCGGCTGATTAAGGTCCGTGGCAACAATGGAGACGCTTTCCGGCAGCACGGATGCCAAATGGCGAGTCACGACGCCTGTGCCGGCGGCAATCTCCAGCACCCCAGAAAGAGGCCGCGAAGCTATACGATTCGCCAAGTCCACTGCATACGGCTCAAAGATCAGCGGAACAAGATACTCTTCATAGAGCCTCGGTATTGCGTCGGTGAAGTTTTTGTCGATGTCGGGACTGTTCAAGGTGTTCTCCTTTGCGCCACCGTGACTGCCCAAAGAACACAGCCTGCAGTCGATCTTCCTCCTGTCAGGTCTTGAGGATTCCTTGCAGGCGGATAGTTTCAAGCATCGCCGTCCATGCCTGTTGTATGACGATGGCGAACTCCATCAATGCCATCGCTCCTATCGGTATATGAGTACCGGTATTTTGCTATGAGTCAGCACCTTCTGTGCTTCGCTGCCGAGAAGGAGGCCTCTCATTCCTTTGCGGCCGTGCGACGCCATGGTGATCAAGTCGCAGCCGTTGGCATTGGCCGCTTTGATGATTTCTTCATAGGGATGGTCGCCGATGGCATAGGTAGTGTCGCAAGATACGCCTGCTATATTGGCGGCGTCTTCAATGTCGGCAAGCAATTTTTCCGCTTGAGAGCGGCTATGTTTAGCGAAATCGTCTTCTGTCTCTGCCATCATTTCCATCTGAAAAGATAGTGCATGATATGGCGGGCTCACATAAAAGCCAGTTACCTTGGCGTTGATGCTTTTGGCAAACTGCATGGTATTTCGAATCGCGACTTCAGATAATGGCGAACCGTCGGTTGGTAGTAGAAGATGCTTGTACATAGCTTCTCCCTGGTTGGATAGGTAATTTCAGTTTATGACGCGATTGCCCCTTTCGCAACATGCGAACAGGCAATAGGATCTGCTGGAAGTGCGGGGCGAGCTGTGTATAATGATAATCAAATTATCATTCATGCCTATCCATTCCATGGAATCGAAAACTGCGCGCCTCACAATCCTGATTGATCCGGTCAAGAAGAAGGCGTTCGACGAACTATGCCTTGCGCAAGACTTGACGCCATCCCAGGTGATCCGCCAGATGATCCGCGAGTACCTGGAGCGGCACGACGTCGATTACGCGACAAAAGCCGTTGTCAGGTCCCCGAAGCCAGGCAAAAAATAAGCTCCCGCCATCAGCCGGAGAAGTTTTTTTGCCAGGTCAGTCTTTACCGCCCCAAAAATAGTCTTTACTGGTCTTGATCAGGTTTTCCGCATAGCTGCTCATTTTGGGTGATTTCCTGGCGTGCTGAGCGTGAGCATCGTGTTCCGTCAACTCTTGGCTATGGCTTAACGCCGATGCAAAATCCTCGCGATAATCGTCGGCGCCGATCAATTCCAGCAGCCCGGCCCGCGCCAGCTTTGTTTTCACCTTGAGGTTGGCCTCGCACAATATCATCCGGACACCGCGCTTGCGCATGTTCAGCACCACCTCTTCCAAGGTCAGCAGCCCCGTCATGTCGACGAATGGGACCCAGCGCAGGCGCAGTATCAGTATCCGGGGCTCGGTATGGGTATGGACCAGCGCTCTTTCAAAGTTCTCGACGGCGCCGAAGAAAACCGGTCCTTCGATCGCATAGACCAGCACGCCGGGCGGCAGTGTTGTCCAGCCATGCTGGGCCAGTTCGGCTTTCAGTTCAAGCTCGGTAAAATGCTGCACCTCGACCGCCGCCGCCATCCTGCGCATGAATTGCATGATCGCCAGGATGACGCCGATGTTGACTGCCACCACCAGGTCCGTCAGCACTGTCAATAAAAAGGTCACCACCAAAATGACGACATCGGCGCGCGGCGCCCGGCGCAGCATTTTGGCGAAATGCTTCCATTCGCTCATGTTGTAGGCGACCACGAACAGGATTGCCGCAAACGCCGCCAAGGGGACATTTGTCGCCAGCGGCGCCAGGAGCACGATCACCAGGACCAGCATGCCGGCGTGGATGATGCCGGCCAGCGGGCTGCTGCCGCCGTTGCGGATGCTGGTTGCCGTGCGCGCTATGGCCCCGGTTGCGGCAAAGCCGCCGAACAGCGGCGTCACCATGTTGGCCAGCCCCTGGCCGATCAATTCCTGGTTCGAATCGTGTTTGCTGCCGACCATGCCGTCGGCCACTACCGCTGACAGCAGCGATTCGATCGCGCCCAGCATGGCGATCGTAAACGCCGGGCCTATCAGCTCGACTACCTGCGACATGGTAACGGCCGGGATCGAAAATGACGGCAAATGCTGCGGGATCTCGCCGAAGGCGCTGCCGATGGTGGCGACGCCGTTGAATTGGAAAATCGACTGCAGCACGGTGGCTCCCACCAGCGCCAGCAGCGGCCCAGGTATGCGCTTGAAGCGGCCAAGCCTGGACGGGCAGGTTGCCAGGCCCAGGCTGACCAGCGCAATGGCAGTCGTTGCAGGGTGCAGTTGCGGCAGGGCTTCAAGCAGATGCCAGAGCTTTTCATGGAAGTGCCCGCCGGGAATGGCCGGCAAGCCGAAAAAATCCTTCCATTGTCCGACCCAGATGATGACGGCGATGCCGGTGGTAAAGCCGACGATGACCGGCGCCGGAATAAATTTGATCACGCTGCCCATTTTGGCGATACCCATGAACAGCAGCATTGCGCCTGCCATCAAGGTGGCTATCTGCAAGCCGGAAATACCGTATTTGGCCGTAATGCCGGCCAGGATGACGATAAACGCGCCGGTGGGCCCGGCGATCTGGGCGCGGCTCCCGCCAAACATCGACACCAGGAAGCCGGCGACGATTGCCGTGTACAGGCCCTGTTCGGGCCTGGCTCCCGAAGCAATGGCGAAAGCCATCGACAGCGGCAGCGCCACCACGCCGACGATCGCGCCGGCAATCACGTTGGGCAGCAGCTTGTCTCGTGCAAAGAGTCCCGCCTTGCGGGCTTCCAGGATATTAATCACACATCACCGTGGGTTATGCCGGAAAACGCATCGTTACTCGGAATGAAGCCGTGCAATCCGCCGCCGCTTGGACTACCAGGTCTTAATTTACACCATATGCGTATGCTATGATCATATGTAATCATAGTATGATAATTATATTATCATGTTATGCAACACATGAAATCTTGCAGGCGCGCGTAATTAATGGACAAACTGGACAAACACAGCCGGACAATCAAATTTTTCAGGGAACGCATCCCCGCATTTGCCTGCATTCCTGGATGCCACGATTGCTGCGGCCCGGTGCTGGCGTCCAGTGTTGAAATGGCGCGGCTGCCGCGCAAGAGTGAACAGGAACAGGATGCCGCGCTTGCCGCATTGAGCTGCCCGCATCTGGGAGCCGGCGGCTGCCAGGTATATGAGGAACGTCCGCTGGTTTGCAGGCTGTTCGGGACGACGCCCAGGCTGGCCTGTCCGAACGGCAAGCGGCCTGCGGTAATGGTCGCCCCCGCGCTCGAACAGCGGGTCTACCGCTACTTCGAGCAGGTACGCCACGTATTGGTGTGATTCCCGGTTTTATCCGATGACGTTGAAGACACAACCATGCTTTTAGATAATGTCCGCGAACTTTCAGCGTTTTCCAGCGACGGCAAACCATTCATTTATAAAAACGCGCATTCCGTCTCGCTGCAATTCGACAATACCGCAGTGCAAAGCGAAATGTACGTGGCAGCGCCTGATGCGCTCTTGCTTGGCTACACCGTGACAATGATGGGCTTCCTGCTGTTCAAGCATAGCCCCGGCACGATCGCCATGATCGGGCTGGGCGGCGGCTCGCTGGCCAAATACTGTTATCGCAACCTGCCGCACGCGGCTATCGTGGTTGCCGAAAATAACCCTGAAGTAATCGCATTAAAGGATCATTTCCACATTCCTGAGGATGACCGCCGGCTGCAGATCCGTTGCCAGGATGGACGCGACCTGGTGCGAGATGCCGACAGCGATTACGAGATCCTGCTGGTAGACGGATTCGACCACACGGGACAGCCGCCCCAGCTGTGCAGCCAGGCCTTCTACGACGACTGTTATCAGGCCCTGGCGCCGGAAGGCATCATGGCCGTCAATTTGCTGGGCAGCAGGGCAAACATGACGCACTACCTCGACCGCATTCAACGCAGCTTTGACGGTGCAGTGATCGCTGTCGAGGCCCTGGAATCGAGCAACATGATTGTGTTTGCATGCAAGGGAAAATCGCTGGAGATGCCGGACCAGGCGATCATGAACGGATTGAAAGACCTGGAGCTCCAGCATGCCCTGTTGCTTCGCATGACCGCACAAAACATATTGCGGCAGCGCCGGACCGATAAATTGATTGCGGCGCTGCATCTCTCCGCTGAACAATTGCGGGCAGGGTAAGAATCGGGATAACCAGAGATGCCGCGCCATTATTTGCGCCAACTATTACACTGGCCTTTGAAATACAAATCTGCTTGATCGATATCCGGTCAGCAGCACGCTGCGTACCCACATCACATGACGAACCTTAATCGCTTCGAACTGCTGCTCCACGAAAGTGGAGGAAAGCCCTTTGTCTTCGACCACGACGACATGCGCACGCTGCATTTCGATCATCAGTACATACAGAGCGCGATGTCGATTTCCGCACCTGACAAGCTGCTGCTGAGCTACACGCGGGCCATGATGGGTTTCCTGCTGTTCCAGGCAGCGCCAAAACACATCTTGATGGTTGGCCTGGGCGGCGGATCGCTGGTCAAGTATTGCTACCGGAATTTTCCTGCGGCCCGCATCACCGTGCTGGAGCTGCACGCTGAAGTCATTGCGTTGCGCGATCAATTCATGATCCCGGCGGATGACCAGCGCCTTCAGGTCATTCACGCAGACGCCGCAGCCTATATGCAAGCCCAGCAGGAAAACAGCGCCGATGTTGTCATGCTGGACGGTTTTTCTGCCGATGGGCCCGCATTCGAACTAAGTACCAGCGACTTCTATAAAGCTTGCCTGCACTGCCTTGCTCCACAAGGTGTCCTGGTATCGAATTTGTGGGATCGCCCGACTCCCGCGGTTCCAGCTATTGCCCAGGCGTTGCTGGGAACCGATTGGCGCATATGGTGGTGCAGGACCGAGGACAGCCACAACTACATCGCCTTTTTCGTCAAAGGGAACGACGCCGGTGTGTTTCGGCCTGTGGTGCTCAATCGCGCGCAGAAATTGGATCAACGCTTTGATCTGCGGCTATCTGAACTGGTGCCTTCTTTCCAGCTCGTCAAGCATTTCTCGGAAGAAGCGTGATCAGACGGTTGCGGCCCCGGCATAAGAACACGACCAGGCATCCATAAGGCGCTCAGCGTTCCTTTGAATGTGCCTCAAGCAGCTGCTGATGGCGTGCTTCGGTCGCCTCGTCGGCAGGGAACATGCATTCCAGGCGCAGCTCCTGCGCGGCGACATTTTGCGGTGTTCCGACACTCGTTACCATCGAAAAATAGCGAAGAACCACGCCCTCGCTGATGAAACCAAGCGGAATCACCGGCATCGCCGGCGCCGCGGACGGCGCATGATACGTGTTCCAGTCGGGCGGCACGCCGGGATACGCAAGCAGTTCATCGAGCAGGCCTCTGGTGCCGCCGTCAAGCACATGGCCGACCGATTCGCGATACACCCGTTGCAGCAGGCTGCGCGAGACATTGTCCCAATCGGCCACAAACGGACGCATGCCATGCGGATCGAAGATCAGGTGCAGCATGTTGCGCCGACCTTCTCGTGAATCCATATCGATGAAGCAGTTGAAAAAACGCGGTGCTGCATCGTTGGTCATCAGCACGTTCCAGTTACGGTCCATCACGATCGCGGGAAACGGTTCATGCTGGCGCATGACCCGCTCGAGCGCGCGGACCACGCTGTGCATCTCCTGTGCATTCCATGGCGCTTCAGAATACACAGGCGCGTAGCCGGCGGCGAGCAGCAGCGCATTGCGGTCGCGCAGCGGCACGTCGAGCGTTTGGGCGAGGGTCAGGACTGTGTGCCGGCCCGGTACGCTGCGTCCGCTTTCAATGAAGCTGATCTGGCGCTGCGAGACGCCGGCCTCGAGCGACAGGTCGAGCTGGCTCACGCCACGCACGTCTCGCCAATAGCGCAACAAATCGCCAAATTCGTTCGGCGGCGCTTTCGGATCGGCACTGGTGACGTTCATCGGGTTTCCTGATCAAGGCGGACAAATGCAACCGGCTCCGGATGTGGGCGCCTGCCACGCAAATTCCTCAAACGGTGTTTCGAGCGCCGGCCGGGTAACGCTGCCAGTGTAGTTCGTGATAGTGGATGCGGCAACCACCGCAATGACCTCGAGTATCTGTTCCGAGCTGAACCCGGCCTCGAGGAAGCGCCCCTGGTCCGATTCGGCAAGGCGGCCGCGTTTTTCGATCAGCGTACGCGCCAGCGTTGACAGTGCGGCCAACCTGGCGTCGCCAGGCAGGCCGCCATGCCGGATCGCATCGACATCCGCGGGATGCACGCCTTCCTTCAACGCGAGTGCGGTGTGAAACGCGACCGGCCATTCACTGGCGTTCGTGATTGCGTTGGTCAGCAGCAGTACCTGGATCTGCGGCTCCGTCAGGCTGCTCGCATGCACGCGCTCGAACAGGCCGATGAAGCCGTTGATCAGCGCCGGTGAAGCGGCCATCGCGGCCGCGATGTTCGGGATCAGGCCGAACGCCTGTTGCAATTGCTGGAGCACCGGCTTCGATTGCGCGGGCGCGGATTCGATCGTGTGTACTGGGTAGCTGGACATGGTATCTCCTTGATGGTGAACGCCGCCGGAACGGTGGCGCGATAGCCAAAGAGTAGGGGCAGCTGTGAGGTGCGGCAATTACATCGGATGTAATCGCCGCGCAGCCCGAGGCCCTGTCGGAAAAGTGTGGATTCGATCGGCTTAGCCGGCCTTCAGCGAAGCATCCCCGTTCAATGCCAACGGCACCGCCCTGGCCCATCGGTTAGCCGACAGTGAAAAGGTCAGCGCGCGAACCTGGTGGTACCACCCAGCCGGCACATACAGGAGCTCGCCAGGCTGCATGATGCATTCGATCATTGCCGCCTGGCGGGCAAGCGGAAATTTCTCGAAATCCGGCGCTTCGGGGTTAAACGGCGAACCGAACAAGATGGCGTTCGCCTCGCGCGGGTAAAGGAATTCGTCGTGGTGAGGCGGCGACAGGAAAATGCGCTTGCTGCCCCAGACCTGCGCAAAAATATTATCGTCGTAGTCGCAATGCAGCGGCGTCACCGTTCCCGACGGGCCAAGCCAGAAGCGCGGCGGGCCCATTTTATTAAAATAGGCGGGCCAGTGGCACAAGGCATTCAATTCACGTAATTCAAGATTGCCCAGGTACGGCGGCAGGTCCTGGGTGTCATTTGCGACGAGCTCAAGGTAGGCCAGCAGGGACATATCCTGCATCGCCCGGTCAGGCGCGAAGGCGGTATTGACATAGTCGCCAACCCTCGCGCGCACGTGCAGCTCGCCAAAGCGGTCGCGCAGCGTTTGCGGCGTAAGAGCGGACAGCGGCCATTTGCCGACGAGCCCGGTGATGACGAACGGCAGGCCTTTTGCCGCATGCATGCGGAATGCCGCGGCGTCGAGCATGTTCATGCGCGGTACGGCGGAAATGGCAGGCAGGTCGCGGCTCGCACGTTTGATCGCCTCACGCATTTCCTGTATTGAAGCGACGCCGCGCACCAGCGCATCCTTCCGCTCACGCGCCTGTTTTTTGACAATGGCGTCTTCGGGCGACATGGCCGTCGATGACGGCCGGGGCGGCAGCAATCGTGAAGATCGGCGTGTCTCCCGCCGTTCTTGATTGCCGGTTACCGGTTTTTTCATATTTCAGTTTTCTATCGCTGTGCAGATTATCTTTTAATGGTGATTAACGCCGATGCGTATAAGTGCCGGAACGTCCATATGCAGGCATGTTGTTGGCCGTTACAATGTTTTCTTCTGGTTGTTTCGATGCAGTCGCTACAGGTTGATTTCGCCCGTTGCAGTCTTATCCGGCTGCGATCATCGCCTGGTTCGATTCAATTTATAGGTGACGTGTGCTGGTTCAGGTTTCGCCAGGCAGAAGACGTACGATCTGCCCCAGGTTATATCAAGCTCCGCAGGGTCGAATATCAGGGGGGATCCTTCTTGAAAGCGACGGTGCCAGCCGGCAGCCGAACCCAAGGATGCCTGCGGCAATCGTAGATCGAAAGCTGGGGCGCCGGAAAGCCAGGGTCGGCAAAAGCGCCCACGGCAACGCCTACGCTCCCGGCTACCCCTTCTTCGGTATGGAAAAGGTTGGTCCCGCATACCGGGCAGAACCGGAAAATGAATTTTGCTCCCTGATCGCCGGTACGGACATACTCGGTAGCTGAGCCGATGACCTTGTAGGGAGCGGCAAAACTGGCCAGGGCGGCGAAGACGCTGCCGGTTCTCTGCTGGCAAGCAAGGCAGTGGCAGATACCGATGCCGGTCGGCGCGCCTTGGACTTCAATGCGTAGCTGACCACAAGTGCAAGAGGCTATTCGGGTGGGCATGGCCGTCTCGATCGATGGTTTTGATTAAACAGTTGGATGTCTGGACAAGCGAATTATCTACCCCGGCTAAAATTTGCGCTATAGAATCCACTTTCACTGCTCCTTGAACGCCAACCGTACCCAGCATTCCCCGGTGTGCCTGTGAGTTGCCGCATCCGGATGCAAATTGCCTGGCAAGGGCAGTTCCTCCGCGTCCGCCGCTCCATACAAGGCGGTAAGGAGTAGGGCGTAATAGATTCTATGGTTTTCGTCAAATTTTTATGGGAACGAGGTTAGGGTCGAAGCTTGATCCGTTCTTCGTCAAGATGTAAGCGATGCGCAGG
>NZ_FOLC01000043.1 GCF_900112135.1 Collimonas sp. OK412 | reverse complement strand
GAAACGGTGGAACGCAGCTTCGCCGACGCCAAGCAATTGCATGGTCATCGCTACGCAAAGATGCGTGGCTTGCGCAAGCTTGCCGAGCAATGTCTACTGGGGGCTGCTTGCCAGAATATGAAGAAGATCGCGCTGCTGCTGGCGCGGCTTTTAGCTTCTTTAAACGTCCATTTCGACCGCACATACGCCTTGATGCGCCATTTCCTCTTGCATGACGCTTTCTTCTGCCGATCGCCTGTTTTTTAAGCCCACGCCTTAATTCGACCCACAAAAAATAAAACCCACCAAAAAATGGTGGGTTCGTCAGCAACCTGACCGCTACCTGGTAGCGGTTTTTTTACGCCTGCTGTATTTAGCCCGCGCAGAAGAAATGATAGCGCGGCCGGACATCATGGGTAACTGACGTCCGGCCGCGCCGATGAAAGCATGTAGTACGGTAATACCCAGCCTGCACGATACCTGCCTGCCGCGTGATCGCCGCGGCAGGAGGATTAAAGAAAACTGCTGTTTACGCCGCGGCCGCGCTGTTGCCGATTTCCTGGTTGGCGGCCTGGCCGGCGATTTCAATCTGGCGGTTGACCGCGCTCAGGATCGCCTTGAACGAGGCGGTCAGGGTATTGGCGTCGATGCCGACGCCGAAGCCGGTTGGCGCATCGTTCAGGCGCAGCTCGATATAGCTGGCGGCCTGGGCGTCGGCGCCGGCGCTGATCGCGTGCTCATGGAAATCCATCAGCTTGATGTCCAGCCCCAGCGCATTGACAAAGGCGTCGATCGGGCCGTTGCCGTGGCCGCTGGAAGTGTGCTGCTGGCCGTCGCGCACGATGTCGATTTCGATCTTCACCGGCTGCGCCTGGCTGGAATCTTCGCTCATGCGGTGGCCGCGATACACATACGGCGTTTGCTTGTCCAGGTACTCCTGCTTGAAGATGTCATAGATGTCGCTGGCGGCAATTTCCTTGCCCGTGGCATCGGCCGCTTTCTGGATCGCGCGGCTGAATTCGATCTGCAGGCGGCGCGGCATCGCCAGGCCGTATTCCTGTTCCAGCAGGTAAGCCATGCCGCCTTTGCCTGACTGGCTGTTGACGCGGATGACGGCGTCGTAGCTGCGGCCGAGATCGGCAGGATCGATGGGCAGGTAGGGGATTTCCCAGATAGCGTCGGCTTTTTGCGCGGCGAAGCCTTTCTTGATCGCATCCTGGTGCGAACCGGAGAAAGCGGTGAACACCAGGTCGCCGACATACGGATGGCGCGGATGGACCGGGATCTGGTTGCAGTCTTCGACGCACTGGCGCACTTCGTCGATGTCGGAAAAATCGAGGCCCGGGTTGACGCCCTGGGTGTACAAGTTCAAGGCCAGCGTCACCAGGTCGACATTGCCGGTGCGTTCACCGTTGCCGAACAGGCAGCCTTCAACCCGGTCGGCGCCGGCCATCACGGCCAGCTCGGCGGCGGCGACGCCGGTGCCGCGGTCGTTATGCGGGTGGACGCTGATGATGGCCGCGTCGCGCCGGGCCAGGTTGCGGTGCATCCATTCGATCTGGTCGGCGAATACGTTCGGCGTGCTGCATTCGACGGTGGTCGGCAAATTGAGGATGACTTTGCGGGTAGGGCTGGCTTGCCAGGCTTCGACCACGGCGTCGCAGACTTCTTTCGAGAAATCCAGCTCGGCCATGCTGAAAGTTTCCGGCGAATATTCATAGCGCCATTGCGTTTCCGGGCGGGCGTCGGTCAGTTCTTTGATCAGGCGCGTGCCGGAGACGGCGATTTCCTTGACTTCGTCGCGGCTCTTGTCGAACACGATGCGGCGCCAGGCCGGAGCGATCGGATTGTACAAATGGACGATGGCTTGCTTGGCGTCCTGCAGCGAATCGACGGTGCGGCGGATCAGGTCTTCGCGCGACTGGGTCAGGACGATGATGGTGACGTCGTCCGGGATATGCTTCTCTACGATCAGCTTGCGCACGAAATCGAAATCGGTTTGCGAACCGGAGGGGAAACCGACTTCGATTTCCTTGAGGCCTATCTTCACCAGCAGCTTGAAGAAGCGCAGCTTGCGGTCGGCGTCCATCGGTTCGATCAAGGCTTGGTTGCCGTCGCGCAGGTCGGTGCTCATCCAGATCGGCGGAGCGCTGATGACCTGGTTGGGCCAGGTGCGATCGCTTAATGGAATCGGCGGGAACGGACGATATTTGACAGCAGGGTTGTGCAACATCATGGTAGGCCTCTCTTGGAGCTAGTGATTGTGCTGAAGAAAAAAAAGAAACGAAATGGTGCGGTGGCGGGAGGGTTGCCTGGCGGCCACTCGGAAATCAACGCGAGGCCAGGCAACCGATCGCTAGCGATAGCAGGAATTGCGCTGGCAGATGCGCTGGCAAACGCAAGGCGGCAAGCGTGTTGCTGTAGCAAAAGAAGGTAAGGCGGATTGGCTGGGATTGCATGGAATCGTGCTCTTTAAAATCGAGATCCCTTATCGGAACCTCAGTTTTACTACCGTTGATTTCTTGACTGGCGCTGGTGTTGCCTGTTGCTGCCAGTGGCGTCCCCGTCAGAACGGGGTCGAGATCATAGTGCGCGTAGTAGCGATAGCGCTAGTAGCGGCACTAGCAGCATTGCTGGCAGGGCGCCGGCAACGTGCAGTAGAGAGCGGGATTGGATGCGTGTGGAAAACATGCAGTTAATGTATGAGATAAAGCCGGGCCTTGTCAAGCGCCGCTTGCCGCCTGGCTGAAAATACAGCGGAATCGGCGCGGATGTGTGGCCGGGGCAAGCTTTTTCAGCGGCCGAACAAGCCGATCAGGCCGATCACGATCAGGTACAGGGCGATGATGTAGTTCAGCAGGCGTGGGATCGCCAGTATCAATACCCCGGCGATCAGCGAAACGATGGGGGTCAGGTGCAGGGCGGTAATCATATGCGCTCCGTTTCGAGTAAGGAATGGCGTTGTTGCTGACTCGATGATACGGCGCCGGCGGTTTTACCCGTGTAGGACAACGCCGTCCGATAGCGTAGGAGTTGCACTGATTCTGGACGAAAAAAACGGCTTGGCTATCCACCGCTGCAGGAGGAGATTCTGCAGCAGTATTGGCTAATGCCGATAAGGACACACACTCCGTCAGGTGCACGAGCTGGAACTTGGCGGCCTTCGTCAGCAACGGGCAGGTCGTTGGCGATGGCCATTCCAGATCGGGCAAGAGACGGATTTACTCCCTTCCCGGGGAATATCTTGGCGGTTTCACATGTTTGCTGAAACCCGCACTGAATCACGCTTGATTCATCAATATGGTGCTAGAGCGCGCGGGTGCCCGAAATCAGGCGCGTGATAAACGCCGAACGCTCATTCTTTTGCTTGGGCAAGGCGCGCTCGATTACCGAGGTCCATTGCTCCGACAACTGCTGGCAAGTGGCGCGCAGCACCGGCGCCAGTTCAGGCCAGTCGGACAGGGTGCGCAAATGCCGTTCAATCGTCCGGGCCGACTGCACGCAAGCGTCGTTGGCCAGGGTGTGCATGTTGTACTGGGAGATCAGGTGCAGCACCGCCGAGATCAGGAGCTCCGGCGGCGTGCGATAGTCCTCGGCCGCGGCCGGATCTGCTGCATTGCGTGAACCGTTCATCAGGTGCTCCTTGATCAGCTGGTTTTAAATAGTAATGATTCTCATTTAAATTATTATCCAAGCCGATCGTGAATGCAAGTGTTTTGCCGTTTTTTTATCTTGGACGCGAGTCCGGCCCGGCGGGCGGGTTTCAGCCTGTAGCTGAAACCCGCTCCTGGCGGGGCGGGCAGACCATCAGGTGCTCAGCGTCTTCCTGGCTGGTTTCCCTGAAACCAAGCGCTTCGTATAGCCGCCTTGCCGGATTGCCGGTCAATACCTTCAGCGCCGTAGGCAGCCCATCGCGGCGCGCCTGGTCCAATACATTTTCAATGATGGCGCGGCCCAGGCCTTGGCCCTGGAATTGCGGCGCGATCTGGATCTGTGCGATATACCATTGGCCGGGCTCGCGATACGCTTTCAGCAGGCCGACATCCTGGCCGTTGACGGAAACGATCCGGGCGTGCTCGAACCGGACCAGCACGCGCGCCAGCTGCGAAGCGTCATCGCGCGCGGCATTGACGCGCGCCAGGTGTTCGCTCATGGTCGCATGGCGCAGGGCAACCAGGAACGGCAGGTCTGCCGCGGTAGCGCTTCTGAATTCCAGGGCTTGCATGCCATCCTTTCAATAAAAGACGTGAGCCGCTGCAGGCGGTTACGGTTTATTTGTTGACCAGGTGTTTCGGCACCGAAAGCGTCAGCAAGGCGCCCAGCACCAATGATGCCGCCAGCACGAACATGCCGCTGTTGGTGCTCTGGGTCTGGTCCTTCAGCCAGCCGACCAGGTAGGGGCTGACGAAGCCGGCCAGGTTGCCGAGCGAATTGATCAGCGCAATCCCGGCCGCCGCCGCCGCGCCGCCGAGGAATGCGGTCGGCAAGCTCCAGAACAGCGGCAGTACGGTAATGATGCCGATGGTCGCCAGGGTCAGCGCCGACATCGCCAGCACGGTATTGTGGTCGTACACGGTGCTCAGGATCAGTCCGACGCTGCCGAGCAGCGCCGGGATCGCCACGTGCCAGCGCCGTTCGCGCCGGCTGTCGGCGCTGTGGCCGATCAGGATCATGGCGATGGCGGCGCTGGCGTAAGGGATCGCGGTCAGCAGGCCGATATTGAAGGTGTCTGTCACGCCGGTAGCCTTGATGATGGTCGGCAGCCAGAAGCTGACGCCGTACAGGCCCATGACAAAACAGAAGTAGATCAGCGCCATCAGCCATACGCGCGGGTTGGCGAACATCTGGCCCAGCGAGGCTTCCTGCTTCTGGCTGCTTTCGGCCTGTATCTGTGCTTCCAGCAATTGCTTTTCGGCTTCGCTCAGCCAGTCGGCGCCGCGGATCCGGTCTTTCAGGTAAAAGATCACGAACACGCCCAGCAGCAAAGAAGGAATCGCCTCCAGGATAAACATCCATTGCCAGCCCGCCAGGCCGTGCACGCCAGGCATGGCTTTCATGATCCAGCCCGACAGCGGACCGCCGATGACGCCCGATATCGGCACGCCGGTCATGAACAGCGCCGTCATCTTGCCGCGCCGGTGTGCCGGATACCAATATGTCAGGTACAGGATGACGCCAGGGAAAAAGCCGGCTTCGGCTACGCCCAGCAAGAACCGCATCACATAAAACGTAGTGGGGCTGTCGACAAAAATCATGGCCCCCGAAATGATGCCCCAGGTGATCATGATGCGCGCGATCCAGAGCCGGGCGCCGACCCGGTGCAAAATCATGTTGCTCGGTATTTCAAAGATGAAGTAGCCGATGAAGAAAATCCCCGCGCCCAGGCCGTAGACGGTTTCGCTGAATTTCAGGTCGTTGAGCATCTGCAGCTTGGCGAAGCCGACATTCACGCGGTCCAGGTAGGAGGCGACATAACAGAGGAACAGCATGGGCAGCAGGCGCCAGGTGACCTTGGCGTAGGTTGCGGTTTCGAATGCGCTGCTGGCAGGCGCGTTTGAATTATCTGGCATGTCTCTCTACCTTGGTTTAGTTATAAGAAACGGCGGGGGGAAACTCAGCTCGGCCGGGATGCCGGATTGCAATGCATTGTAGCCGCACCATGGTGGAATGGCTACGGCGCGCTTGCGTCCGCCAAGGTATGGGGAGTGCAGCAGCTCGCGGTGAAATGGGCCGTTGACTGTCCGATGGCGTGGCGGCCGGGATCAAAAAGCGCTCCCGTTGCAATGATCTCAACTATACTCAGCAGCATGCGGCAAAAGCCCCGATTTGCACTCCTGCCGTGCCCGCAAGAGAGAAGTGCAGATCCACCCACAGCACTGAGGTTTCTATTTCATGGAGTTGCGTCAACTGCGCTATTTTGTCGCCATCGTCGACCATGGTTCGCTGTCGCGCGCAGCGCGGGTCTTGCATATCGCCCAGCCGGCCCTGACGCAGCAGATCAAGCAACTGGAGGATGAACTGGCGGCGCAGCTGCTGCACCGTTCCGCGCAAGGGGTGATTGCCACCGACGCCGGCAAGATTTTTTATGAACATGCGCAGGCGATCCTGAAGCAGGTGATCGACGCCCGGTCGGCCGTCGCCCAATCCACCGACAAGCCGACCGGCACGGTCGCCCTCGGCATCCCGCAAAGTGCCTCCGGCATCCTAGCCTTGCCTTTGCTGACTGCAATGCGCGCCCGCTATCCTGATATTTCCCTGCAATTGACGGAGGAACTGACCGGTAACCTGATCGAACAATTGAAGACCGGCCGCATCAACCTGGCGATACTGTTCGACGACGGCCAGCTGGCTTCGTTTGCCACCACGCCGCTGGTGGAAGAGGAGATGATGTTCATCACGCGCAGCGGGTCACAGCATGCGGGCGGGCGCCGCTCGATAACCTTCGCGCGCGCCGTCAAGGCTCGGCTGATATTGCCCGGCATGCAGCACGGGGTGCGCCCGCGCATCGAGAGCGTGGCGCGAGCCGCCGGCCTGACGCTCGACAACGTGATTGAAATCAGTTCGGTGACGATCATGAAATCAGCCATCCTGGCCGACATCGGCGCCACCATCCTGCCGGTAGCGCCGCTGCTGCCGGAAATCAAGCGCGGCGAGATGAACGCTTATTCCATCAGCGGCGAAAAGCTGTCGCGCACGCTGACGCTTTGCGCGTCGAAGAATATTCCGTTGACCACGGCGGCAGCGGCGGTAGAACGGCTGGTGCTGGAGGTGACCGACGAATTGTGCCGCAGCGGGCAATGGCTGCATGCGAAGATCCTGGCGCGGCCGTGAGTCCGGCATGCGAGCCATCGTTTTTTCTTATATCCATATCCAGAATCAGTATTTCCTGCCGGCGGCGCCAGTCACTTAGACTTCAGTCACAGCAGAGTTCAATGCGTGCTGCGAGGGCCGCCACCATGGCCGTTTGGCCTGACAGTCGGACACCTTATCGGGTGTTCACATGGCAGGTTGTTTCCGGATCATCATCCTGGAAATCGTATGGAAAATCGCACATGCAGTGTCGTCTGCCGTTATCCGGAATCTGTGCTGCAGCTCCGTCCTGATCAAACGGAGCGAGCCGGAACCATACATGATCCCGGCTGTTTTTTTAAGGCGTGTTTTACTGGGGATGGGCCAGCCTGTCGTGTTCAGCGAACACTTCCTTTGCTGCAAACATGCCGTTCAATGCCGCAGGAAAACCGGCGTACAGCGCCATCTGCATGATGGTTTCCGTAATTTCCTGGCGCGACAAGCCGACGTTCAGGGCGGCTGCCAGGTGCACTTTCAATTGCGGCTGCGCGGTGCCCATCGCGGTAAGCGCGGCCACTGTCGCCAGCTCACGCTGCTGCAGGCTGAGGCCGGGACGGGAATAAATTTCGCCGAAGCCGAATTCGATCACATAGCGCCCGAGGTCGGGAGAGATGTCGGCCAGGCTGTCGATCACCTTTTCGCCGGCGATGTCGTCGACTTCCTTCAAACGTTGCAAACCTCTTTCGTAAGTGCTTTGTTCCATGTGTTTCTCCAAGTGAATCATGCGTGGTCAAGGGCTTTCAACTGGCGTTCCATGCCGGCATACAGGGCGACTTTGTCGCGCAGCATCTCCAGCGTTTCCTGCAGCTCCAGCAGTTCGGCTTCCAGTGCAACCGCATGCTGTTGCAGCAACGTCTTGCGCTCTGACACACTGCCAAGCTGATCCCCCAGCCTGCGCAGTTCGGCGTAGCGCAGCATCTGCTGTATCGACATTCCCGTAGCGCGCAGCCTGAGCAGGAATTCAATCCAGCGCAGGTCTTCCTGGCGGTACAGGCGATGCCGGTTGCTTTGCCTCGGGACAGGGTCGATCAAGCCTATCTTTTCGTAGTAGCGCAAAGTGTGGACGCTGAGTCCGGTGGCTGCCGCAGCTTGCTGGATCGTGATGGAAGTGGCCATGGAATAAAGTTTAGAAGTTAGAGTGCACTCTAGGTCAAGCGTTTATTATCGCAGCACTGCGATTTATCCGGCCGACGGCGCGCCAAAAGTCCGGATAGCCGTTACGGGATATGATTACCGGACGACTTTTCCCTGCTTTTGCGGATTTTTTTCATCCCGTTTCTTTAAACGAAAGGCTCATCATGGACTACCGACGTTTAGGAGCATCCGGATTCAAGGTGCCGGTACTGAGTTTCGGCACAGGCACGTTTGGCGGCAAAGGCGATTTTTTTGGCGCGTGGGGCAATACCGATGTTGCCGAGGCAAGGCGGCTGGTGGACATCTGCCTTGATGCCGGGCTGACCATGTTCGACAGCGCAGACATCTATTCCGACGGCGTCGCCGAGGCGGTGCTTGGCGAAGCGATCAAAGGCCGGCGCGACCGCGTGCTGCTGTCGACCAAGGCGACTTTCCGCACCGGCGAGGGACCGAATACGGTCGGCTCGTCCCGCTATCACCTGATCCAGGCTTGCGACGCCGCGCTCAAGCGCCTCGGCACCGACTACATAGACCTGTTCCAGCTGCACGGATTCGACGCCCTGACCCCGGTCGAAGAAGTGCTGTCGACGCTGGATGACCTGGTGCGCGCCGGCAAGATCCGCTATGTCGGCGTATCGAATTTCTCCGGCTGGCACCTGATGAAGTCGCTGGCGGTCGCTGAGCGCTACGGCTATCCGAAATATGTCGCCAACCAGACTTATTATTCGCTGATCGGCCGCGATTATGAATCGGAACTGATGCCGCTGGGCCTCGACCAGGGAGTCGGCGCCGTGGTCTGGAGCCCCCTCGGCTGGGGCCGCCTGACCGGCAAGATCCAGCGTGGCCAGCCGCTGCCGGAACATAGCCGCCTGCACAAGACCGCCGACATGGGGCCGCCGGTGGCGGATGAACTGCTGTACCGGGTGGTCGACGCATTAAAGGAAATCTCTGCCGAAACCGGCAAGAGCATCCCGCAGATCGCCCTGAACTGGCTGCTGCAACGGCCTACCGTCGCCACGGTGGTGATCGGCGCCCGCAATGAAGAACAGCTGCAGCAGAACCTTGGCGCCATCGGCTGGAACCTGGACGCGGGGCAGGTGGCCAGGCTGGATGCTGCCAGCGCGGTGACTGTCGCCTATCCATACTGGCACCAGCGCGGCTTCACGGAGCGCAATCCATTGCCGGTCTGACGGCCGGGGACCGATTCTCGATCCGCCATCGGAATTGCCAAATAAAATGTTCAAAATAGCTGCATCATCATTAAAATCAGCGACTTATTAGTGAGTAACCGTTGCAGCTAAGGAAATCAAGTGCATATTCTTTTGGTGGAAGACGATTCGGTGCTGGCGGACGGCATCTTGCGCATCTTCAAAGGCCACGGCATGGTGGTCGACGTGGTGAAGAACGGCAACGACGCCGACGCGCTGCTGCAGCGCACGGAAATTTCGGCGGTGGTGCTGGATATCGGCTTGCCAGGCATCGACGGTTTTGAAGTGATCCGCCGCCTGCGCGCGCGCGGCAGCCAGGTCCCGGTGCTGTTGCTGACCGCGCGCGACTCGGTGCAGGACCGGGTCTACGGGCTGGAGCTGGGCGCCGACGATTACCTGGTGAAGCCGTTCGCGACGCAGGAGCTGGTGGCCAGGGTGCGCGCGCTGCTGCGCCGTAGCGCGCCGCAGCCGCTGGAAATGCATCTGGGCGGGCTATCGCTGAACACCTCGTCGCGGCGCGCAAAAATCAACGGCAAGGCGATCGAGCTGTCGGTGCGCGAGTGGGCCGTGCTGGAATACCTGCTGCAGCAAGCGTCGCGCGTCGTATCCAGGCAGCAGATCATCGACGCCATCCTGCCATGGGGCGCGGAGCTGACCCTGAATGCGGTCGAGGTGTACATATCCAGGATCCGCTTGAAAATCGCCGACGCCGGGATCGAGATCCGCACCATACGCGGGTTTGGCTACATGCTGGAAAAAACCGAACCATGAGCAAGCCCAGCATCCGCATCGGGCTGCTGAAGTGGCTGCTGGTCCCGCTGCTGGCCGTCAACCTGGCCGGCGTCGGGCTGGCTTATTGGCTAGCCTGGATTCCGGCCCGGACTGCTTTCGACCAGACCAGGATCTTGATGGGGCTGGTGTGGCTGGAGGCGGGGTTGGCGCTGGTGCTGGCGGCCGTCATCTGGCTGGCGCTTGGCAGGGGATTGCTGCCGCTGAAGAAAATGACTGCCGACCTGGAGGCGCGCAGCAACGACGACCTGTCGGCGCTGGATGAGCAGCATGTGCCGCTCGAACTCAGCCCGGTGGTGCAAGCCATCAACCGCCTGTTGGACAAAGTGCAGCAGGACGCCAAGGCGCAGCAGAATTTTCTCGCCAACGTGGCCCACCAGCTGCGCACGCCGCTGGCCGGATTCCGGACGCAGCTGGAATGGCTGCTGCAGAAGCATGCCGGCGAACCGGAAAGCGCGCACTCGATCGCGCTGATGACGTCGTCGACCGAACGCATGATCCGCCAGACCAACCAGCTGCTGACGCTGGCGCGCGCGGAACCGGCCAAGTTCGAGAAGGAGCGCTTGCGGGTGGTCGAGCTGAACCGGCTGGTGGAGGAATCGATCCAGCATTTTGTCGAACAGGCGGACCGGAAGAACATCGACCTTGGCTTCAATCTGCAGCCGACACGGGTGATGGGCGATCATTTCCTGCTGCGCGACCTGATCGACAACCTGGTCGACAATGCTATCCGCTATTCACCCTCGAACGGCAAGGTGACGGTGAGCACGCTGCATGGCAAGGACGGCGGCATTTTTTCAGTGGAAGATTCCGGTCCGGGGATTACGCCGTCCGAGCAGGAACTGATCTTCAACCGTTTCCGCCGCCTCGACGACAGCGTTGCCGGCAATGGCCTGGGGTTGGCGATCGTGCGAGATATCGCCAAAGACCACGGGGCCAGGATCAGCCTCGAATCCGGCGTCTCTGCCGGCACGATTTTTTCGGTGCATTTTCCATTCCCGATTTTGGGCATGCCGTCGAAATTACCCGCATAAATACGTGCACGGCTCACGCGTGTAGCTGCTTGTAACCGTCTATTGCTAGCGTACAAACAACTGTTGTCGAAGTGCTAGCGGCGAGGTCTCGGAAGTTAGTCGAGGGCCGACACTATGCACTAAATCATTTCCCCGGAACACAATTTTTACGCTTGTTACTCTTTCAGAGCACGAAATGTTGTATCCCATTTACACCTGCATTCTTCCATCCCCATTATTAGTTTCTTTACGGTAATTTACATCCCGAGCGATCGCTCCTCCGCGCTCTGGCGCGCCATTGCTGGCGCTCCAGGCGGAGAGGCATGGCTCAGCGTCGATATGTTTTGTGGCATGTTTGTTGCTTAGTGTGTCTGTGGAAATGTTTTTGAGTGGCAATTACAAATCGCGATTTGAAAACGGATCCACAAGAAAGAGCCTCACCGCTGAGGAACCTGTTTCAGTTGCGCATGGGTTTCGAAGCATCGCTCAGAAGGCGATTAACAAATCTGTTTGATTTTTTACAAAACTGTAAATTTCTGCTCTGAAACTTACCTATAGGGAGTTGTGATGATAAAAGAAAGAAGATTGCCGCATTTGCTACGACTGATGTTTTCCGGCAGCGTAGTGGTGGGAGTGGGGCTGCTGGCTCACTCAGTGCAGGCACAGGAGACAAAGACCGACGATGCGCCGCAGCAAATGCAGCGCGTTGAAATTACCGGCTCTTCCATCAAACGCATCACGAAAGAAGGCGCTCTGCCGGTGCAGACGCTGACCCAGGAAGATATCGCCAAGAGCGGCGCCAACAGCGTGGCCGACCTGATCCAGGCCCTGCCGGCGATGCAGGGGTTCATCCCGCAATCGAGTTCGGTCAACGGCAACGGCGGCGGTGTCGAGACGGCCTCCATCCATGGCATCGGTTCGGGTTACACCCTGGTGCTGCTGAACGGACGGCGCATCGCCAAATCGGCGATTTCCCACAACGACTATGCGGTCAACCTCGGCAGCATTCCGCTGGCGGCGGTCGAGCGGGTTGAAATCCTGACCGACGGCGCTTCCGCGCTGTACGGCTCCGACGCGATTGCCGGCGTGGTCAACTTCATCCTCAAGAAAAATTCCACCGAAGCCACCATCACCGCAACCTATAACGCGCCCACCAAGGCCGGCGGCAAGAGTTTCAATGTAGGCCTCTCCAAAGGATTCGGCGACCTCGACAAGGATGGCTACAACATATTGCTGGCATACAGCCACGACGAGCAAAAGAACCTGGTTGCCGGACAGCGCGGGTTCGCCAGCAGCGGCGTGGTGCCTTTCAGCGTCGGCGGCCAGAATTATTCGCTCTACCAGCTGAGCAGCTATACCGCACCCGGCGGCGTTTCATTGCGCCATGCCGACGGTTCCGATCCAACCCAGTTTTCGCCCAACTTCCTGAAAAACGGCAGCTGCGGCCCGAATACTTTCCAGGCCGGGAATTACTGTAAATTCAACTACGCGGCAACGGTCGAACTGATACCGGAATCGCAGCGCGACAGTTTTGTCTTGTCGGGCAACCTGAAGCTCAACAGCGACACCACCCTGTTTGCCGAGGCGGTTGCTTCGCGTTATTCCATCACGCCGCAATATGCGCCGTCGGCCCAGCCTTTGGCGCTGTCGCTGAGCAGCCCCCTGTATGCCAAATACGTGACGCCTTACCTGGCCCAGCTGGGAGAAAACCCTGCCAACATCTCGGGCGCGGTGATGAACCTGCGCCTGGTCGATGCCGGCGGCCGCACCGATGAATACCGCACCGACGCCGTGCATGTGGCATTCGGCGTGGACGGCAACTTCAAGGGCTGGGATTACAACGCGTCCTACACCCATTCGCAAAACAAGTTCTACGACAAGGCGATAAACGGCTATCTCAGCAACAATGCATTCCAAAGCATCGTCGCTGCCGGCAATTTCGATCCGTTCGCGCCTTCGGGCTCCGGGGTGGCGGCGCTGGCGCCGGCGGTATTGCACCAGACGCTGGACGAAGCGACCTCCAAGCTGGATGTGATCAACCTGCACGGTTCGCATGACCTGTTCAAGGCGCCGGGCGGCATGGCGCAGATCGGCCTCGGCGTGGAAGCGACCAAGGAACAGCATACCGACAGTCCTAGCGCGATTTTGCAAAGCACCAACGCTTTGCAGCCGAACTATACCGATTCCATCATCGGCGGCAACGCCGGCGCCTTGCCGTTTTCGGCAAGCCGGATGAACTACGGCACGTTTGCTGAAATGCTGGTGCCGGTCATGAAGAACCTGGACGTCACGGCAGCACTGCGTTACGACAGCTACGATGCGGCGAAAAACGACGCCAACTTCGACAACGCCGGCAACCCGCTCGGTTCAGCGACCCAGGGCAACTCCGCCAGCAAATCGACGTACAAGATTTCTGCGCGCTGGCAGCCGGTCGAATCGCTGCTGCTGCGCGGTTCCTACGGCACCGGCTTCAAGGCGCCGACCCTGTCGCAGATCACTTCGCCGATCCAGTTCAGCGGCAATACCGCGCAGCAGCACCCGTGCCCGGTTTCGGCGCCGGATCCAAGGGCTGCCGGCTGCCAGGGCGTGACCCAGTATGACGTGCTGCAAGGCGGTAACCAACTGAGCGGTTCCAGCGGCCTGAAGCCGGAAACCTCGAAACAGAGCACCGTCGGCTTCCGTCTTGAACCGATACGTAATGTATCGATCGGTTTCGACCTGTGGACCGTCAGCATCAAGAACCAGATCAGCATCCTGCAGGAAAATATTGCATTCGCCAATCCGGCGGCTTATTCCAACCTGTTCACGCTGTTCAACGATCCGATCCAGGGATCGCAGACGATCGCTTTCATGCAGACCCCGGTCAACCTGGCCAGCGCCAAGTACCAGGGGATCGACTGGGACCACAGCTTCAAGACCAAGACCCCGATCGGCGACATGAGTTTGCAATGGACCGGCACCTACATGCTGAAAGCCGAGCAGGATTTCCCGGGAACCGGCACCCAGAGCAGCCTGGGCAAATACGGCGCCGACCAGAACGTGGTGTTCCGCGTGATTTCACGCCTGGCGGGATCCTGGAAGCAGTCGGATACGTTTACCCATACCCTGACCGCCAACTATCGCTCCGGTTATCATGACCAGACCTATACGGCCGACGACGCCACGGTCCGCATCGTCAATCCTGACGGCTCGTACGGCGCCTTTGTCGCCATGCCTAACCATAACGTGGCTTCCTACACCACGTTCGACTGGCAGACCAAGATGACGGTCAAGAAGGGCCTGGAATTCACGGGCGGCATCAAGAACCTGTTTGCCCGTACTCCGCCGCTTTCGCTGGTGACGGCGGGCGGCGGCAACCAGGTTGGTTACGATGCCCGTTACACCGATCCGCTGGGACGCCAGTTCTATATAACAGGCACCTACAAGTTCTAAGCGTTTTTGGTTTGCAAGCTGCCAGGCCGGCCGGATGCGATGTTTGCGTCCGGCCGGTTTTTTTTCGCCGCGCGGTTTCCTTGCACCAAAATGTTCCAGTGAAGAACTGATAAGATAGGCCGGTCAATTTGATCGAAACAGACGGCGAGTGCTGTCGATTTCCTAACAGGAAGGCCTGCCCATGAACTTATCGAGCCGCCCAGCGGTGCTGGACCTGATCGGCAATACACCATTGATAGAAGTGACGCGGCTCGATACCGGCTGCTGCCAGCTGTTCCTCAAGCTGGAATCGCAAAATCCCGGCGGCTCCATCAAGGACCGCATCGGCCTGTCCATGATAGAAGCGGCCGAGCAGGATGGCCGCCTGCGGCCCGGCGGCGTCGTGATCGAAGCTACTGCCGGCAATACCGGCCTGGGCCTGGCGCTGGTGGCCTGCGCCAAGGGCTACCGCGTGATCCTGGTGGTGCCGGACAAGATGTCGGGAGAAAAAATACAGCACCTCAAAGCACTGGGCGCGGAAATCCATATCACCCGTTCGGACGTCGGCAAAGGCCACCCGGAGTACTACCAGGATTATGCCGCGCGGCTGGCGCGCGAAATGCCGGGATCTTTTTATGCCGACCAGTTCAACAACCCAAGCAATCCGCTGGCGCACGAACAAAGCACCGCTCCCGAGATCTGGGAGCAATGCGGGCACCAGCTCGACGCCATCGTCTGCGGCGTCGGTTCGGCCGGCACGATCACCGGCCTGACGCGGTTTTTCCGCAAGGCGCAGCCGGCGCTGGAATTTGTGCTGGCCGATCCCAAGGGTTCTATCCTGGCCGAATACATCAATACCGGAAAAATAGAATCGGTCCCCGGTTCGTGGGCGGTGGAAGGCATCGGCGAGGATTTTGTGCCATCCATCGCCGACCTGTCCGGCGTCAAGCACACCTATACGATCAGCGACGAAGAGAGTTTCAGCAGCGCGCGTGAACTGGTGCGGGCGGAAGGCATCCTCGGCGGTTCTTCTACCGGCACCTTGCTGGCCGCGGCGCTGCGCTATTGCCGCGAACAGAGCCAGCCGAAGCGTGTCGTCACCATCGTTTGCGATACCGGCACGCGCTACCTGTCCAAGGTGTACAACGACAACTGGATGCACGACCAGGGTTTGCTCAAGCGCGAGATCGTCGGCGACCTGCGCGACATCATCGGCCGCCGTTATGAAGAGGGCAGCGTGATCAGCGTGGCGCCCGGCGATACCTTGATGACCGCATTCAACCGCATGCGCAGCGCCGAGGTTTCGCAGCTGCCTGTCATCGAAGGGCAAGAGCGGCAGGTGATCGGGATCATCGACGAATCCGACCTGCTGCTCAAAATCGCCGCCGACGCCGCCAATTTCAACCAGCCGGTAAGCAGCACCATGACCAGCGCGATCGAAAAACTGGCGCCGACCGCAAGTGTCGATGCGCTGCGCAGCACCTTGGCCCGCGGCCTGGTCGCCATCATTGCCGACGGCGACCGTTTCTACGGCCTGATTACCCGATTCGATCTACTCAACCATCTTCGAAGGAGTCTCTCATGAGCAGCAGCAAAGACGCCGGACATCAATCCGACCTGCATTTCGCCACGCGCGTGATCCACGCCGGGCAAAGTCCCGACCCTACCACCGGCGCCATCATGCCGCCGATTTACGCCACTTCGACTTTCGTCCAGCAAAGCCCGGGCGTCAACAAAGGGCTCGACTACGGCCGCTCGCACAACCCGACACGCTGGGCGCTGGAGCGCTGCGTGGCTGACCTGGAGCAAGGTTCCCAGGGGTTTGCTTTCGCCTCCGGCATGGCTGCTGCCGCAACCGTCCTGGAATTGCTGGACAGCGGCGCCCATGTGGTCGCCGGCGACGATTTGTACGGCGGCACCTATCGCCTGTTCGACAAGGTGCGCAAGCGCAGCGCCGGCTTGTCGTTCAGCTTCGTCAACCTGGTCGATCCTGCCAACCTGCTGGCGGCGATACGGCCGGAGACCAAGATGGTGTGGGTCGAGACGCCGACCAATCCGATGCTGAAGCTGGCCGACCTGGAAGCGATCGCCAAGATCTGCCGCGAGCGCGGCATTATCGCGGTCGCCGACAATACCTTCGCCAGCCCGATGGTGCAGCAGCCGCTGACTTTGGGTTTTGACGTGGTGCTGCATTCCACCACCAAGTACCTGAACGGCCACTCCGACATCATCGGCGGCATCGCCGTGGTCGGCCGCGAAGCGCGCCAGGCGGAATGGCGCGAACGCCTGGCTTTCCTGCAAAACGCGGTGGGCGCCATCGCCGGGCCGTTCGACAGCTTCCTGGCCTTGCGCGGCGTCAAGACGCTGGCGCTGCGGGTCGAGCGCCATTGCCAAAACGGACTGGAGCTGGCCGGCTGGCTGGAAAGCCAGCCGCTGGTAAAACGGGTCCACTATCCGGGCCTGGCTTCGCATCCGCAGCACGAACTGGCGCAGCGCCAGATGCAGGGTTACGGCGGCATCATCTCGGTGGAGCTCGACAGCGACCTGGCCGGCGCCAGGCGTCTCCTGGAACGCTGCGAGATCTTTGCGCTGGCCGAGAGCCTGGGCGGGGTGGAGAGCCTGATCGAACATCCGGCCATCATGACCCACGCCACCATTCCGGCGGAACACCGGGCCAAGCTGGGGATCAGCGATTCGCTGGTGCGGTTGTCGGTCGGAGTCGAAAATATCGAGGACCTGAAGACCGACATGCGTAACGCGCTGGCGGCCATCAAGCAATGAGCGAAGGTCTGCACGATTGGGAAGCGCGGGTAGCCGCGCTCTGGAAGCAGGTGGATGCGATACCTCCCGAGGACCTGGTCAGCCGCATCGATACGCTGGCGGCGGAGCGGCCTGCGGATGACGCCCTGGCCTTGTTCGAGCGCGCTTGCGCGCGCGATACCGCCGGGCTGGAATCCGCCGCGGAGCCGCTATACCGGGCTGCCTTGGCAAGCCATGGACTCGATCCTTATCGCCAGGCGCGGGCAACCATACAGCTTGCCAGCACCTTGCGCATCCTGGGACGGCTGGAGGAGAGCGAGCAACTGGTCAAGGCGCAGCTTGAGCGCTATGCAGACGCGGGCTATGGTTTGGCGCTGTACGACGAAACGCGGGCGACCCTCGCTTTGACCTACCTGGTCCAGGGACGGGCGGTTGAAGCAGCCTGCCTTGCGCTCACTACGCTGGCGCCGCATTTGTCGCGCTACAACCGTTCGGTAGCCGGCAACGCCGCGGAAATTCTCAAGGGCAGCGTTGCCAGCTGGTCCTGAACAAACTGCCTGTGTTGAACAAGACCCCGGCCGCGCCTGAGCGGCCGGGGTCTTGTTATCTTGCGCTTACTGGTAGTTCGCTACCAGCGAAACGCCGCTGATGGAGCGGTAGGCGTTCAGCAGCAGGTAGTAGGTGCCTGCCGACGGTGCGCCTATCGTCACATTTTCCGAGGTGGTGCTGCCGTCGGATTTGCCGTCGTAAGACGAAGTGGTCGGCGTAGCGTTGAATTTGACATAGATGTCGCCGTCACCGCTGCCGCCGGACAACTGGAAGCTCAGGTTCCTGGCGCCGGCCGGCACCGTGATGCTGTACACGTTGCTGGCGCCGGTGGCAAGCGCGATGCCTGTGACAGGTACGCCCTTGACCAGCACGTTGCCGCTGCTGGTGCTGCAGCTGACGCCGACAGCCTTGAATGCCGCCGTCACGTTGGCCACGACATAACCGCGGTTGGCGGCGGCCTTTTCGACGCCGCAAGCGCCTTGGTTAAAGGTGCTGTTGGCGGTCCAGTAGAGGTGGTTGGCGTCGGCCATCACTTCGAACGCCTTGCGGGTGCTCCAGCCGGCGGTGGTGGCCAGCAGGTAGAACGCCTTGTTGTACACGCCGCTGCTGTAGTGCACGTCCAGGCTGCTGGTGTAGTTCTTGGCGTTATCGATGGAACGGCCGTCCTGGGTCGGGTTTGCCATGTAGCGCAGCGCGCCGCTGCCCTTGAAAATATCGGTCCCGACCAGGAAGTCGTTGGTGCCCTTCATGTAGTTCTCGGAAGCTTCGCCGGCCATGTCGGAAAAGGCTTCGTTCATGCCGCCCGACATGCCGCTGTACACCAGGCCGGAATTCTGCTCGGTGAAACCATGGCTGACTTCATGGCCGGATACGTCCAGCGCTACCAGCGGATAAAAAGTGGAAGCGCCATCGCCGAAGTTCATGGCGCTGCCGTCCCAGAACGCGTTCTCATAGCTGTTGCCGTAGTGGACCTTCATGTACAGGGTCTGGCTGATAGGGCGCAGGCTGAGCCAGTCGCGGTACATGTTGAACACGACGTTGCCGAAGTAGTGGGCGTCGTTCAGCGGTGAAAACGCGCCGTTGACCGCCTTGTAGGTATTGCGCGGGCAGGTGAAGTGGAAGGGCGTGCTGCCGCTGGTGCCGTTTTGCAGGTCGACTGTCACCACGTTGGTAGTGATCATGTTGCAGTTGCTGTCGACAACCAGCGGACCGTATATGCCGCCTGGCTGGTACTCGTACTGGCCGGTCTTGGCGTTGCCGCCGGGACCGCTGGCTTCGTAGTGCGTGATGCCTTCCCATTTTTTCAGGACGGCGCCGGTGTTGGCGTCAATGATGAAATGCGGACGGCTTGGCTTCGCTGCGCTCTTGTTGACGAAGGACACCACATAAATCAGCTGCGCCACATTGTTGCTGCCGAGCTGGACATACAGCTTGGCCTGCTCGTTTTCGGTGACCGCGGCGCGGGCAATCGACTTGGCTTGCAGCAGCACGTCAGCTGCGGCATAGGCTGGCTTGGCGCTGGGCAGGTCGTTGTCGATATTGCGGATCAGGCTGCCGGACATGGCTGGCAGCGCCTGGTTGGCCGTGCGTTGTTCGACAATCGCCTGGTCCCACAGCGGCACGCCCTGGAAATATTGCTGGTAGCGGGTGACGACCTTGCCGTTGGCATAGTTCTGGCTGCGCAGCGGCTTCAGCTCATCGCTGGTGAGGCCGAGGAAGGCTTGCGCCGTTATCGGTCCTATCGATCCGGATCCGGCTTGTTTTGCGGCAGCTGCCTGCGGGGCGTAGCTTTCAAGGTCAACGCGGTCGGCAGCGATGGCGCTTGAGCCTGCTGCTAGCAGCAGCGACAGAAATAAAGGGGCTTCGACGTGACGTAATGCTGGCTTCATGTTATCTCACTCTCTTTAAATGGATGCGTGGATATTTCATAAGATTGACCAGATACTTCGCGAACAAAAACTCAACCGGCTATCGAGGACAGCGGCGATGACTTTCACAGACGGAAATACGTGACTTAAGTTACGTCTTGTTACAAAATGAATGCCATGCGGCAACATACCTGCATTCCAGATGCCGAAACAGCTGTCATTTCTTACAGGATGTGTTGGTGGTGCCTGCCGCCGGATCAGGCTGGAGGAGCTGGGTGTTACTGGCTAGAGTTACTGGCTAGATAGAGACAGGAGATGTCAGGAAACGCTAGGAAATTGATGCTGTCGAAGTAGAATCACATATATACAAAATGTTTCATTGAATGGAGAAAAAAATGAAAATCAAATCCATGCTGGTCCTGATTGCCTGCGGCTCGTTCGCCGCCTGCGCCGCGAGCCCGTACAACGACGGTTATAACCCGTACCAGCCTGCCGCTGCCGGCGGTTACGGCAATGCCCCGATCGTTGCCTATGGCGGATATGGCGACTCCCCATCGTACGGCGACCGCCGGGACGACCGCTACGACGACGACCGCGGCGGCTGGACGCCGCCCGGCAGCTACCGCGATTCCTGCCGCGATATCGTGGTTCGGCGCGGCATGCTGGAAGCCACTTGCGGCGGCGACAACGGCGGCCGCAGGACGGCCATTCCCCTGTCATCCTGCCGCAGCGGCAGCTTTGAAAACATCAACGGCAACCTGCAGTGCATGGGCGGGGGCAATCGGGGCTACGGCGGTTCCAGCAGGGACGTGCCGCCTGGTAGCTACCTCCAGTCTTGCTCGGAGATCGGGGTTTACGGCGGCACGCTGCAGGCAACGTGCGGCGGCAGGGATAACAGCAGGATACGGTCTTCCATCTCGATACGTTCCTGCCGCAGCGGCAGCTTCGCCAATATAAACGGCTACCTGCAATGCGACAGATAGCCGCAGCTGTCAGAGCAGTTCTACGCTCAGCAGGTTGACGTAGCAGCTCTCGCGCGTGGTCCTGACAAAATCGGCCAAGTACGATTGCTGCGACATCTCCGGCAGGCAAGCCGCATACAGCCGCCCGGTCAGGCCGGCGGCGGTGATCCTCTTGGCCAGCACATAATCGCGCGTCAGGTAATTCTGCGCGGCCCAGATCGGCAAGGTAGCGATGCCGCGCCGGCTGGCGACCAGCTGCAGCATCGCCACCGTCAGTTCTGTGGTGCGGCGCGCGGTCTGGATGCCGGCCGGCTTCAATACCTGGCGCACCACGTCCAGCATGTCGTCCGGCACCGGATAGGTGATCAGGGTGTCGCCGGCGAAGTCTTCCGCCACCAGGTACTCCTTGGCCGCCAGCGGATGGTCGTGCGCTACCAGCGCCACGATCTCGAAACTGAACAAGGCGTGGTAATCGACCTTCTCGTCAGGATCGACTTCCGCCACGATCGCAACATCGGCGCGATGCTCATATAACAGGCCGACCGGATCGGCCTGGAAGCCCGAGACGATATCCAGCTCCACTTCCGGCCAGCGTTTGCGAAAGATGTCCATGGCCGGCATCAGCCAGTCGAAGCAGGTATGGCACTCCACCGCAATCCGCAGCTGGCCAGCCACGCCTTGCGCCAGCCGCACCAGGTCGCGCTCGCTTTCCGCCACCTGCGGCAACACCGCATCCGCCAGCTTCAGCAAGCGTTCGCCGGCCGGGGTAAAACGCACCGGCACCGATTTGCGTTCAAACAAGGTAGTGCCGTGATGATCTTCCAGCTGCTTGATCTGGTGCGACAGCGCCGACTGGGTGACGTTGAGCAGCGTTGCCGCGCGCAGCAGGTTGCCGGCTTCGCGCAGCGCGTGCAGGGTTTTCAGGTGGCGTAATTCCAGGATGGATTGCATATTGGTTGCTTAAAAGATAATCAAATAAGATGTATTAGTAAAATTCAAGTTGATTCTTAATATTTATCGTTTGAATCATAATCCAAGCTGGCTCAACATGCGAGTCATCGAACTTGTTTTTTATGGAGATAAAGATGGCATTGGCACACGTATTAGGGTTTCCGCGCATTGGCGCTCACCGCGAACTGAAGTTTGCCCAGGAGTCGTTCTGGAAGGGCGCTTCCGATGAGGCCGCATTGCGCGCTACCGGTGCCACGCTGCGCGCCCGGCACTGGCAGGCGCAAGCCGATGCCGGCCTCGATTTCGTCACTGTCGGCGATTTCGCCTGGTACGACCAGGTGCTGGGCACGCTGGCCCTGCTGGGCGCGATTCCGAGCCGCTTCGGCTTTGATCCGAAACAGTTGACCCTGGCCGACTATTTCACCCTGGCGCGCGGCAGCAAGCATCACTTCGCGATGGAAATGACCAAATGGTTCGACACTAACTACCACTACCTGGTGCCGGAATGGACTGCCGATGTGCAGTTCGACGGCGGTGTCGACTGGCTGCACGATGAGATTGCCGAAGCGCGCGCACTCGGCCACAAGGTCAAGGTGGCGCTGATCGGCCCGCTGACCTTGCTGTACCAGGGCAAGATCAAATCAGGAATCGCGCACAAGCTGGACCTGCTGCCCAAGGTTGTGGCCGGCTATCAGCAGCTGCTGCAGCGCTTGCACGCCGCCGGCATCGAATCGGTGCAGATCGACGAGCCTATCCTGGCGCTGGAACTGGATGCCGCCTGGCGCGCCGCCTTTGCGCCGGTCTACGCGCAATTGAGCGGCACCGCTCCGGCACTGCTGCTGACTACCTATTTCGGCGAAGTCAGCGAACATGCCGACCTGCTGCGCGCGCTGCCGGTAGCCGGCGTCCACCTGGACCTGGTGCGCGGCGCCGGCCAGCTGGAACAGATCGCTGCCGGCTGGCCGCAAGACAAGGTGCTGTCGCTCGGCGTGGTCGACGGCCGCAACCTGTGGCGCACCGACCTCGACCAGGTCTTGTCCAAGCTCAAGCCTTTGCAAGCGCAGCTGGGCGACCGTCTGTGGGTAGCCTCAAGCTGCTCCCTGCTGCACGTGCCGGTGGACCTGGCCAATGAACCCAAGCTCGACGATGAACTGAAGAGCTGGCTGGCGTTCGCTACGCAAAAGCTGGCGGAAATCGTCGCCCTCAAGCTGGCGTTGAACGGCAAAGCGGCTGAAGTCGAAGCACAATTCGTCGCCTCGCGCTCCGCCCAGGCCAGCCGCCGCAGCTCAAGCCGCATCCACAATCCGCTGGTGCAAAAGCGCCTGGCCGCGGTGACCGCGGCGGACGCCGAACGCTCGGCCGGTTTTGCCGCCCGCATCGCCAAGCAGCAAGCCAAATGGCAGTTGCCGGCTTTCCCGACCACCACCATCGGCTCTTTCCCGCAGACCGCCGAAATCCGCCAGGCGCGCGCCGCCTACAAGCGCGGTGAAATCGGCCACCTGGACTATCTCGACAAGATGCGCGAAGAAATCCGCGACGTGGTGGAGAAGCAGGAACAGCTCGGCCTCGACGTGCTGGTGCACGGCGAACCTGAGCGCAACGACATGGTCGAGTATTTCGGCGAACAGCTGTGGGGTTACACCTTCACCGCCAACGGCTGGGTGCAAAGCTATGGTTCGCGCTGCGTCAAGCCGCCTATCATTTACGGCGACGTCTACCGTCCGGAAGCGATGACCGTCGGCTGGAGCCAGTTTGCCCAGACCCTCACTTCGAAGCCGATGAAGGGCATGCTGACCGGTCCGGTGACCATGCTGCAATGGTCCTTCGTACGCGACGACCAGCCGCGTGAGACCACGGCGCTGCAAATCGCCCTGGCCTTGCGCGATGAAGTGTGCGACCTGGAAAAGGCCAACATCGGCATGATCCAGATCGACGAACCGGCGTTCCGCGAAGGTTTGCCGCTGAAGTCGCGCGACTGGCCGCATTACCTGGACTGGGCGGTGCGGGCATTCAAGATCAGCGCCGCCGGCGTCGGCGACGAAACCCAGATCCACACCCACATGTGCTATTCGGAATTCAACGACATCCTGCCGTGGATCGCCGCGATGGACGCTGACGTCATCACCATCGAGACGTCGCGTTCGGACATGGAGCTGCTGGATGGCTTCGGGCAGTTCGCCTATCCTAACGACATCGGCCCGGGTGTCTACGATATCCACTCGCCGCGTGTGCCGCAGGTCGATGAGATGGAGCGCCTGCTGCGCAAGGCGCGCGGCGTGATTCCCGATGCGCGCCTGTGGGTCAATCCGGATTGCGGCCTGAAGACCCGCGGCTGGCCCGAGACTTACGAGGCGCTGGAGAACATGGTGCTGGCCGCCAAGCGTTTGCGTGAGACGGTGGAGCAGGAACGCAAGGCAGCATAAGTCGGGATGAAAAAAAGGGGCGAATATCATTCGCCCCAGGTTGCTGACGAACCCACCATTTTTTGGTGGGTTTTATTTTTTGTGGGTCGAATTAAGGCGTGGGCTTAAAAAACAGGCGATCGGCAGAAGA
>NZ_FOLC01000018.1 GCF_900112135.1 Collimonas sp. OK412 | reverse complement strand
GGGCACAGCACCGGCGTCTCCCTGTATGGCCGCCATGCATTCGGTGCGGACGGCTGGTATGTAGCGGGACGGGCGGGCGCAGCCAGCATCGACAGCACGGTGACGCGCAGCGCGGTGATCGGCAATAGCGAGCAGAACCTGGGGACCAGCCACACGGACAGCCTGTGGTCGGCCTATGCGGAAGGCGGTTATGTGTTGCCGCTCTCGGCCGACATGCGGCTGACGCCCTACGCCGGGCTGGCGTATGACCGCCTCAAGCGCGGCGGTTTTACCGAAAGCGGCGGGGTGTTCGGCTTGACGGCGGACAGCCAGGCTTATAAACAGACGGCGGGGTTGCTGGGTGTGCGGGGCGACAGCAGTTTCCAATGGGCTGGCGGCTTAAGCGTGGTGCAGGCTTACGCGGCGTGGCAGCATGCGTTCAGCGATGGCAGCCTGGATTTCGGGGCGGCGTATGTGGGGGCGCCGGCGGCGCGCTTCACGGTGCAGGGGATCGGCTTGGCGCGCAGTTCGGGCTGGGCGGGTTTGGGTTTGAATACGGCGGTGGATAGCCGCTGGGGCTGGTACTTGAACTACGATGCGCAGCTGGGCAACGGCGGGTTGCGCAACAGCGTGCTGGCGCTGGGGCTGCGCTTCAGGCTTGATTGATCCGGGTATTCTTGAGCCGCGGTTGTCATTGACGGATATCTTGAAGGGCTCTTTATCCGCCAACGACAACAGCCTGGCGTCAAATCCGTATTGCCTTACATTTCGCTGCCGGCCGGTGCATCGGCGTGCGCAGGCGCAGGCGTTTCTGCTTCCACCGCAGGGCCGGTTTTCATGATGCGCTTCTTGCCCATCAGGCCCAGGTCGGCACCGGTGATGCCGTATTCCTGCATCTTGGTTTTGATTTCGGTAATGACGTCAGCAATTTCGGCCTGACGCAGTTCTTCCGCCTGTTTCCTCAATTGTTCGATTTGTGCTTGCAGCTCTTTGTATGTCGTCATTTCTGTTGCTTTCTTTCGGCGTTTGGGACGCGCAAGTATACCGTAACCACGCAATGCGATGGAATGATACAGCTTGTTGCAAAGATTACCGATTTGTAGTTACCCTCTCCATTGCACAACCTATATTGAATACAGGAAGGCAGTTTGTGCCGTCGTGCTGGCGGCATGGGAAGTGAAGGTGTTGCGATGAAAAAGCTGACGGTTTTATGGTTTGCGGCAGCCGCGCTGATGCTAAGCGCGGCCAACGGTTCGTTGCTTGCGCAAAACAATGGATTCCACGGACAGGGCGGTTTTCACGGCAATGGCAACGGCATGAACCATGGCGGTGGACACCAGGCTCGCCACGGTTTCCACCGGTTCCACGATTTCCATGGACGGGGCCGGATCATCATTGGCGGTCCTTTTTTCTGGCCACCGGTCTATCGCGACCCGTTCTTTTATCAGGATGCGGTGCCGCTGATGTATGTGCAGCCTGATGCCAACTACAGTTATTACTGCAACGATCCCGTCGGATATTATCCTGATGTGCAGGCTTGCCCGACTGGCTGGTTGCGGGTCGCTCCCGACGATGCGCCATATTGATCCGATCGCAAGCCGCGTAAAAAATGCCGCTCCCTTGAGCGGCATTTTTTCGTGCGCGTCCGCATGACAGCCATGCCCCGGCAAATTTTCATCCGGCATCTTGCTGCGGAATGGCAGGGCGCGTACCATGAAGCAAAAAATCATTCGACTTTCTATCCCGGAGAAATGCATGTCTATTCATATGATTGAAGCGGTTCGTTTTAATGTCGCCGGCGACCGGGTCGAAGAAGTGCGCTGGGGACGGGCAAAGCCCAAGGATGACGGTTCGATCGGATGGGAGCACAAGACCTCGGAGCAGGACGTCAGCCTGGTGGTCGACGCCCTGCATTTCGGCGACGAGGTGGCGACGGCGTTTTCAATCGACGGAAAAATCGTGCGCGGTCCCAACATCGCACTGGTGATCTACGAGCACGGGATTGAAGGCATCGGCATCGCCGGCCAGGATGCGCCCGGCCGCACGCTGGCCGATTTGCCGCGGTTCTGACAAGGCTCGCTGCAAATCCGCCTGGTTAGGTTAAAAATTGCTGGAGGATGTCGGGCCGCGCGCCGCATCGGTGCGGATCGGGACGCCGTTGGCATCGCTGCCATGGGTTTCGCGCCATTCCTGGCGATGCCGCTCGATCTCGGCCCATTGTTCGACGCGCCGCTTTTCCCATTCATTGCGTTCGCGCCAGACCGGCGCCACGATCACGGCGGCCGGCGGCTGGAACAGCTGCGCCGGATGCAGTTCCGCGCCATATAAGGCCGGCGGCGCGTAAAAGGGCGCGGTTCCGCCAATCCCGATACCTGCATCGGCAATGGCCCGGTTCGGCATTCCTGCAGCCAGGCCCGCCAGCGCCAGCACGAATAATATTTTTCCCATATCGCCCCCCGATTCGCCGCTTCAAACCCAATAGCGCAATCCCTTCAGGACTTCATTCTAGGAAACAAATCGCCGCGAAGCTAATGGAGATTCGCTGTATATCGGGCTTTTTCAGACATCTTTCGCGGAGCGCTGCACGAAGTAGTTGCTGGTGGTAATGTTTGTGTCTTGATGGCACTGCAGTTACTGGCATAAATTGGTAACGGACAAGATTTTTCCATATGAGAAATCATGAAAAATTTTGCGCCAATGAATTTCTAACGGAGGTACCGAATGCAATCCCAGGCCGAAAAAGCCCGCATATTCCAGCAGCTTCATGCACGTGACGGTGCGTTCATCATTCCCAATCCATGGGATATCGGCAGTGCCAGGCTGCTGGCCCTGCTTGGATTTGAAGCCTTGGCGAGCACCAGCGCGGGGTTTGCCTTTTCGCGCGGGCAGCTGGATGGCGGCATAGGACGCCAGCAGATGATGGCGCATTTGACCGAACTGGCCGCCGCTACCGACCTGCCGCTCAGCGCCGACCTGGAAAATGGTTTCGGCGAGGCGCCGGCGATGGTCGCCGAGACCATCAGGCTGGCTGCAGCCACCGGCATCGTCGGCGGTTCTATCGAAGACGCCAGCGGCAATCGCGACGATCCGATTTACGCACTGGAACTGGCCGCAGACCGCGTGCGTGCAGCGGCCGAAGCGGCGCGCGGCCTGGATTTTCCATTTACGCTGACTGCGCGGGCGGAAAATTACCTGGCTGGCCGGCCCGATCTGAAAGACACGATCGAGCGGCTCCAGGCATACCAGGAAGCCGGCGCCGACGTGCTGTATGCGCCGGGCCTGAAAAGCCGGGAAGATATCGCGGCGGTGGTGAGTTCGCTGGATAAGCCGGTGAACGTGGTGATGGGGCTGCAGGGCGTGCAGCTCAGCTTGCGGGAACTGGGTGCCATCGGCGTCAAGCGGGTCAGCGTCGGCGGCTCCCTGGCGCGCGCCGCATTGGGAGCGTTCATACGCGCAGCTGAAGAGATGCGCGAGCATGGCACGTTTACCTACGGCGAGGAGGCGGTGACTACGCGGCGCATCAGCGAGATGCTGCAGGCGGCCGGCAAACTTTGAGCAGCGGAAGCTGGTAATAAGTTATATGCTGGTTAGTGTAAGATCCTTGCTTTTCCGTGCTGAAGAATTGCTGCTCACCATGAAAGTCTACAATCTAGCTTGTGACCAGAATCATCGTTTTGAGGGCTGGTTTGCCTCAGAGGAGGATTTTGTTACGCAATCCGCGGCGCAGCAGATCGTCTGCCCGGTATGCGATAGCTTCAAGGTCGGCAAGCTGCCATCAGCTCCGCATCTGAATTTGTCCGCGGCCAGGCCCAATGCGTCCCGGCCTGGCGCGGCCCGGCCGGACGCGGCCCGACCGGATCCCGCCGGCGCAGGGGAGCAGCGCCAGGGCTCGCCGGCAATGGCGCAATTCCAGCAGCGGCTGCAGGATATGGCGCGTCATGTCATTGAAAACACTGAGGATGTCGGCGAAGGTTTTACCGAAGAGGCGCGCCGGATCCATTACAAGGAAGTTCCCGAGCATGGCATCCGGGGCGTGGCCTCGCCGCAGCAGTGCCAGGAACTGGCGGAAGAAGGCATCGAGGTTTTTCAGCTGCCGCTGCCGATCTCGCACAAGCGGACGCTGCAGTAAGGCGGCAGCTTAGCCGCTGCGGTCGCGCAGGATCCGCGTGACGCCACGGATGCGGCGCACATTGCGCATCAGCCTGGCCAGGTGCACCCGGTCTTCGACCTGGATGGTGAAGATCAGCTGGGTCATCAGCTGGTCCTTGTCGTCATCCATGTTGACGTAGATGATGTTGGCGTCGGAATCGCCGATTTCGGCGGCAACCCGGGCCAGGATGCCTTTGTCGTTATGCACCAGCACCTTGATGCGGCAGTCGAAACGGCGGTTCAGGTCTTCACCCCACAGCACTTCGATCCAGCGGTCCGGATCCTTGCTGCGCTGGCGCTTGGCGATATTGCAGTCTTCGGCGTGCACCACCAGGCCCTGGTCGCGCTTGAGCTGGCCGGTGATATGGTCGCCCGGAATCGGTTGGCAGCACGGCGACAGCTGCACCGATACGCCTTCGCTGCCGTAGATCACCACCGGATCCATCTTGGCCGGGGCGGCGACGCCTTCCATGTCGAGCAACGGCGTTACCAAGGGTTCGTTTTCCAGCAAGCCCATGATATGGCGCGCCACCAGGGTCGCCATGCGTTTGCCGACGCCGATGTCGGCATAGATTTCATCGAGCGACTTGGCGCTGGATTCATTCAGCAGGCGGTCGACCACGATAGGCGCCAGCACCGGATTCAGGTTGAGCATCGCCAGCGCCTGCGACAGCAGCCGCTGGCCGAGTTCTACCGACTCGCTCAGGTTGATGGTGCGCAAGTGATGGCGGATCGCCGAACGCGCCTTGCCGGTGCGCACAAAGCTGAGCCAGTTGGGACTCGGGCGTGAACTGGGCGAGGTAATGATTTCGACGATATCGCCGTTATGCAGCTCGGTGCGCAGCGGCGCCGGTTCATGGTTGATCTTGGCGGCGATGGTCTGGTCGCCGACATCGGTATGGATGGTGTAGGCGAAATCGAGGGCGGTGGCGCCGCGCGGCAGGGCGATGATTTTCGATTTCGGCGTGAACACGTAAACCGAATCGGGGAACAAGTCTACTTTGACGTGTTCCAGGAACTCGGCCGAATCGCCGGTCTGTTTCTGGATATCGAGCAGCGACTGCAGCCAGGCATGGGTGCGCTGCTGCAAGTCGCTCAGGTTGCCTTCTTCATCCTTGTACAGCCAGTGCGCGGCGACGCCCGACTCGGCCACGCGATGCATGTCCTGGGTGCGGATCTGGAATTCCACCGGCGTGCCGTAAGGCCCGATCAGGGTAGTGTGCAGCGACTGGTAGCCGTTCAGCTTGGGAATCGCGATGTAATCCTTGAACTTGCCCGGCATCGGCTTGTACAGCGCGTGCAGGGTGCCCAGCGCCAGGTAGCAGTTGGCGAAGGTGTCGACCACGATGCGGAAGCCGTAGACATCCAGCACCTGCGAAAACGACAGGTGCTTGTTGTGCATCTTGCGGTAGATGCCGAACAGGCTTTTTTCGCGGCCGTCTATCTGAGCATTGATGCCCGTCGCCGCCAGCGTGGTGCTGACCGATTCCAGGATCTTGCTGACCACTTCGCGGCGGTTGCCGCGGGCTGCCTTGACTGCCTTGGCCAGGGTGCGGTGGCGCAGCGGATACAGGTGTGAGAACGCCAGTTCCTGCAGTTCACGGTAAATATTGTTGAGGCCCAGCCGATGCGCGATCGGGATGTAGACCTCCATGGTCTCGCGCGCGATGCGGCGTTTCTTTTCCGGGATCATCACGCCCAGCGTGCGCATGTTGTGCAGGCGGTCGGCCAGCTTGACCAGGATCACCCGCACGTCGCGCGCCATCGCCAGCAGCATCTTGCGGAAGTTCTCGGCCTGGGCTTCGATCTGGCTCTGGAATTCGATCTTGTCCAGCTTCGACAGGCCATCCACCAAAGTCGCCACCGGCGCGCCGAAACGTTCGATCAGCTCGTCCTTCTTGACGTCCTGGTCTTCCATGACGTCGTGCAGCAGGGCCGCCATGATGGCTTGCGCGTCCAGCTTCCAGTCGGCGCAGATTTCGGCGACGGCGATCGGATGCGAGATATAGGGTTCGCCGGATTTGCGCATCTGCCCCAGATGCATTTCATCCGAAAAGCGATACGCTTCCTTGACCTTCTTCAGCTCGGCTGGGGTCAGGTATTCGGCAAGCTTGGTAGTCAGGTGCGTGATCGAGGCAACGCCGGGTTGAAGCGCGGGCTGGTGATCTGGCAAGGGAGGAGTATTCGCGGGTTTTCTGGCTGAGCGGGGGGATGCCGCCCGTTTTTTAGTGGTTGCGGCTGACGACAGGCTTGAATCTGGAGATGTCAGGTTCATACTGGGTAGTTATCAGCCGCATGATTTTTACTAATTGCGGGACAGAGTTTATAAGTCACCGAAGCGTGACGCATTACTCTGTCCCCAACCAATTTAACCAGGTACCTTTTTCAGCATTTCAATACCAATCTTGCCTGCGGCGATTTCGCGCAGTGCAATTACGGTTGGCTTGTCTTTTGCGTCAATCTTGGCAGTGTGGCCTTGCAACAGCTGGCGCGCGCGGTAAGTCGCGGACAGCGTCAACTGAAAACGGTTAGGGATCTGTTTCAAACAATCTTCGATAGTGATGCGGGCCATATATTCTCCGGAAAACGGTGTAGCTTGGTGTTGGCTTGATGCTGGTTGATTTAATGCTAACTTAAGTTGGCGTGTATGCCTAATTGGGCAAACAAAGACGCGTTGCGCACTGCCTGCTGCGAAAAGCGGCAGCGAGTGGCTTTGACTATCGCTGTTAATTCCGACAAAGCAGATGCAAACTCTTGATTAATAATAACATATTCAAACTCGGGGGCGTGGGCGATTTCGCCGCCGGCGGCAAGAATGCGACGCGTGATGACCTGCGGTTCATCCTGTCCGCGCTTTTTCAGGCGGTCTTCCAGCGCTGCGATCGATGGCGGCAGGATAAAAATGCCGACCGCGTGCGGGAACTGCTTCTTCACCTGCTGCGCGCCTTGCCAGTCGATTTCCAGCAAAACGTCGGTGCCCGACTGCATTTGCTCGGCAATCGCCAGGCGCGAAGTGCCGTAATAATTGGTATGGACTTCAGCCCATTCCAGGAATTCACCCTGCTTATGGCGCGCCCGGAAATCTTCGACCGTAGTGAAATGGTATTCGCGGCCGTCCTGCTCGCCCGGGCGCGGCGGCCGCGTGGTGTAGGAGATCGACAGCTTGATGGCTTGTTCTTGCGCCAGCAGGGCGTTGACCAGCGTCGATTTGCCGGCGCCGGAAGGTGCAACCACCATGAACAGGCTGCCCGACATGGGGTGCTCGTCGGGCATGGCCGAACCGGCCAGCAGTTCATTTGGTGAAGCAGGTATTAGTGGTGGTGTCATGTCAATTGGATAATGTGCAAGCTGACAAGCATATTTAACATACTTGTATATAAGAGTGACATTGTATCAGCGCGACAATAAGGCTGCAGCCGATTTGTATCATTCCTGCATAGCGCGAACGGCAGGTATATTGGCGCTGTGATAACGGTGCTGCCGGCCATGGTGTACATTTATGGGTTTCCAAAAAGCGCCGTGCCCCGGCCGTCGCGTTTTGACGATGTACAGATGACAAGGAAGAGCGCCATGGCGATCAAATTGCAGCAAAGCGAGCAGAAAGACCTGGTCGGATCGATCCAGCGCTATTTCAAGGAAAACATGGAAGAGCCTATCGGCGACCTGCAAGCCGGCATGCTGCTCGATTTTTGCCTGCGCGTGATCGGCCCCGGCATCTATAACCAGGCGATAGCCGATGCGCAGGCGCACATGGAGGCGAAAGTTTCCGACCTGGCGATCGAGTGCTACGAAGAGACCGGCGACTACTGGAAGAAAAAATAAGCCCGGCACCCACTTGCATCGCCTGTGCAAAGCTGACAGCAGCATGGCAGCGAACGTTATAATGCAAACAGCAGCTTGTAACCAGATTCTGATCCTGACCCGCAATTTTAAATAACGCCATCCACAATATGCATTATGTTTCGACCCGCGGCCACGCAGCTGCGCAAAATTTCTCCGAAATCCTGTTAGGCGGCCTGGCCCCGGATGGCGGCTTGTACCTGCCTGAAAAATATCCGCAAGTCAGCGGCGCCGAACTGGATCAGTGGCGCAGCCTGTCGTACGCTGACCTGGCGTTCGAGGTGTTGAAGAAATTCGCGACCGACGTGCCGCAGGCCGACCTGAAGGCCCTGGCGCACAAGACCTACAGCGCCGAGGTGTACCGCAATGCGCGGGCAGGCGAAGACGCCGGCCAGATCACGCCTTTGCGCGTGCTGGAAGAAAAGGACGGCGGCAAGCTGCTGCTGCAAGCGTTGTCGAACGGTCCGACGCTGGCCTTCAAGGACATGGCGATGCAGCTGCTGGGCAACCTGTTTGAATATACGCTGGCGAAGAACGACGCCAAGCTGAACATTTTCGGCGCTACTTCCGGCGATACCGGCAGCGCGGCGGAATATGCGATGCGCGGCAAAAAAGGCATACGCGTCTTCATGCTGTCGCCGCACAAGAAGATGAGCGCATTCCAGACCGCGCAGATGTTCAGCCTGCAGGATCCGAACATCTTCAATATCGCGGTCGAAGGCGTATTCGACGATTGCCAGGACATGGTCAAGGCGGTATCCAACGACCACGCCTTCAAAGCCGGCCAGAAAATCGGCACCGTCAATTCGATCAACTGGGCGCGCGTGGTGGCGCAAGTGGTGTATTACTTCCGCGGCTACCTGAGCGCCACAACCAGCAACGATCAGAAAGTATCGTTCACCGTTCCTTCGGGCAATTTCGGCAATATCTGCGCCGGCCATATCGCGCGCATGATGGGCTTGCCGATCGATAAGCTGGTGGCCGCCACCAACGAGAACGACGTGCTCGACGAATTCTTCCGCACCGGCGTCTACCGGGTGCGCAAGCCGGCCGAGACTTATCACACCAGCAGCCCCAGCATGGACATCAGCAAGGCCTCCAATTTCGAGCGTTTCATCCACGATCTGCTGGATGGCGACAGCGAGCGCGTGCGCGCCTTGTTCCACAAGGTGGAAACCGCAGGCGGGTTCAGCCTGGCGGGCGGCCCCGGCAGCGATGGCGATGAATTTGCCAAGATCGGCGGTTTCGGCTTCCAGTCCGGCAAGTCGACCCACCAGGACCGGCTGGCCACCATCCGCGATATCGAACAGCGCTACGGCGTCACCATCGACACCCATACCGCGGACGGCATCAAGGTGGCGCGCGAATACCTGGTTCCGGGCGTGCCGATGATCGTGCTGGAAACCGCGTTGCCGGCCAAGTTCAACGAAACCATCCGCGAAGCGCTTGGGCGCGACGCGGAGCGGCCGGCCGGTTTTGAGAACATAGAAGCGCTGCCGCAGCGCTTCGAAGTAATGGCGGCCGACGTGGCGCAGGTGAAGACTTTCATCGCCAGCCACACCGGCTTGTAAGCTTGCCGCGACCAGACATGCAAAAACCTCCGATGTTATCCGTTGCCGAAGCCCTCGATGTATTGCTGGCAGCGCCGCGACCGCTGGTTGACGCCGCCGCCACCGAACTGGTCCCGACGCTGTCCGCGAATGGCCGGATACTGGCGGATGCCCAGGTTTCCCGGCTCAACGTGCCGCCGGCGGACAATACGCAAATGGATGGCTATGCGGTACGCGCCGCGGATTGCGCCAGCGGCGCTGCCGGAGGGGCGCGCTTGCCTGTCTCGCAGCGGATTCCCGCCGGCCATGTCGGTGCGCCGCTGCAAGCCGGCACCGCTGCCCGCATCTTTACCGGCGCCATGATTCCAGATGGCGCCGATGCCGTGGTCATGCAGGAAATGTGCGAGGCCGACGGCGACGCCGTCGTCATCAAACATGCACCGGCCGCCGGCGAGTGGGTGCGCCGCGCCGGCGAAGATATCCGCAGCGGCAGCGTGATCCTGCCGGCCGGCACGCGGTTGCGGCCGCAGCATCTGGGCCTGGCGGCTTCGGTCGGTCTGGAAGCCTTGCCGGTGCTGCGCAAATTGCGGGTGGCGATGTTTTTCACCGGCGACGAACTGGCCATGCCCGGCCAGCCGCTGAAACCGGGCGCCATCTACAACTCGAACCGCTTCGTATTGCGCGGCCTGCTGGAAAACCTGGGTTGCGAAATCAGCGATTACGGCATCGTCCCCGACAACCGCGAAGCAACCCGCGAGGCGCTGCGCCTTGCGGCGCAAGAGCATGACTTGATCCTGACCTCGGGCGGCGTGTCGGTCGGGGAAGAGGACCACGTCAAGCCGGCGGTGGAAGCGGAAGGGCGTCTGAACATGTGGCAGATCGCCATGAAGCCTGGCAAGCCGCTGGCCTTCGGCGAAGTCCGCCGCGCTGCAGGCGGCACGGCTTTCTTTATCGGCTTGCCCGGTAATCCGGTATCCAGTTTTGTCACCTTCCTGATCTTTGTGCGGCCATTCATCCTGCGCCAGCAAGGCGTGGCGGCAAGCGGACTGGCGCCGCAAGCGGTGACCATGCGCGCCGACTTCGACTGGCCCAAGGCGGACCGCCGCCAGGAATTCCTGCGCGCAAAAATCAACGCCGACGGCGGCCTTGACCTGTTCCCGCAGCAAGGTTCGGGCGTCCTGACATCTACCGTGTGGGGTGACGGCCTGGTCGACAATCCAGCCGGGAAAACCATCACCAAGGGCGATTTCCTGCGCTTTTTGCCGTTTTCCGCTTTTCTGTAAGCGGTCCTTGCAATTGACTGAAAATGAGAATGTAATGAAAATCCAGCTGCGCTTTTTTGCCAGTATCCGCGAGGCGCTCAACTTGTCTCAGGAAACGCTGGAGCTGCCGGCTACGATCGCTACCGTCGGCGAACTGCGCGCTTTCTTGCGCACCCGCGGCGCGCTCTGGGCCGAAGTACTGGCCGAGGGGCGTTCCTTGCGCATGGCGTTCAACCAGGAGCTGGCGAACGCGGATACCGCCCTGGCCGAAGGCGGCGAAGTGGCATTTTTCCCGCCGGTCACCGGCGGCTGATCCTGGTTTGCTGTTGTCCGTGAGGTCTTGATTATGCCCATCCGTGTCCAGGCTGAAGATTTCGATTTCGCCGCCGAGCTTGCGCAGCTGCGGTTGTCCAATCCCAAGATTGGCGCTGTCGTCAGCTTTCTCGGCACCGTGCGCGATCTGAACGACGGCAGCGCCGTCGCCCAGATGGAGCTGGAGCATTACCCAGGCATGACCGAGAAAGCCCTGACGGCCATCGTCGACCAGGCCAAGCAGCGCTGGGATATCTTCGACGCCCTGGTGATACACCGCATCGGTCCCTTGCTGCCGCTGGACCAGATCGTACTGGTGGCGGTGAGCTCGGCGCATCGCGGAGACGCCTTCGCCGCCTGCGAATACATCATCGACTACCTCAAAACCGAAGCGCCGTTCTGGAAAAAGGAACACACGGAACAGGGCGCGCGCTGGGTCGACGCCCGCAGCGCCGACGACGAGGCGCTGGCCAAATGGGAACAGGACGCGCTGCCGTTGCCTATGCGCGAAAGCAAGAAGTGAGTTGGCTGGCGGTTGGCGTCGGCGCTGTCCTCGGCGCCTGGCTGCGCTGGGGCGCAAGCATCTTGCTGGGGGCCTACCAGAACCAATTGCCGCTGGGAACTTTGCTGGTGAACCTGGCGGGCGGCTACATGGCCGGCCTGGCGGTCGCCTTCTTCGAAGCGCATCCGGTGCTGCCGATCGAATGGCGTTTGCTGGTGATTACCGGATTTCTTGGCGGGCTGACGACCTTTTCCACTTTTTCCGCAGAATCGATGGTGCTTCTGCAGCACGGCCAATATGCCTGGTTCCTCGGACATACCGTATTGCATCTATGCGGTTCGATTATCTTGTGTATCGCTGGTTTTATGACTTACCGGGTCTTGTTTTTCTGATTTAAGATGCCTCTTAAAGACAGGATGATAAAAAGAAAATATTCTGCATAAACAAGGGCTCGGGACTGGAAAGGCAGGCATATGGAGGCTATATCTAAAGCTGTTTTCCTGCAGGAAGCAATTGTCAAAAGGAAAAAAACGCAAAGGCAGTCATTTGACGGTGGCGATGGCGGTGGCTATGATGAAAATATGGAAACCAGGGTTCTGAAACTTGAAGAATGTGTGAATGACGCGCGCGACCGGCTGGCGCGGATAGAAACGCGCCTGGACCAGACGGCTACCAGCGCCGACATGCACAGGGAAATGACGGACCAGACCTGGCGCCTGGTGACGTTTGTCTGCGGCTTCGGCTCTGCCCTGGTGGCCGTGACCTACTTCATGGCTACGCACATCAGGTAGTCCGGCCTGTGGATGTCGCGCCAGCTCTTCCTTGCGAAGGGCTTTTTTTATGCCTAGCCGATGCCTAACTTGAAATCAGCAGGTCTGTCCCAATTTTCTATCCATTAGATATTTTGGAGGAACCATGCGTTTCGATAAATTGACCACAAAACTGCAGGAAGCGATTGCCGACGCCCAAAGCCAGGCAGTCGGCAATGATAATCAATACATCGATCCGGTCCATGCGCTGATCGCGCTGCTGAACCAGGACGACGGCAGCGCCACCTCGCTGCTGCAACGGGCCGGCGTCAACGTCGCGGCCCTGGGGAATGGCCTGAAAGCTGCGCTGGAACGCCTGCCCAAGGTAAGCGGCGCCGGCGGTGAAGTGCAGATTGGGCGCGAACTGCTGGCATTGCTCAACCTGGCGGACAAGGAAGCGCAAAAACGCGGCGACCAGTTCATCGCCAGCGAGATGCTATTGCTGGCCCTGCTCGACGACAAGTCGGACGCCGGCCGGCTGGCGCGCGAAAACGGCCTCACGCGCAAAGCGCTGGAAGCGGCGATTACGGCGGTGCGCGGCGGCGCCAACGTGGCTTCCCAGGATGGCGAAGGCCAGCGCGAAGCCCTGAAGAAATACACCCTGGACCTGACCGAACGGGCGCGCCTCGGCAAGCTCGATCCGGTGATTGGCCGCGACGATGAAATCCGGCGCGCGATCCAGGTGCTGCAACGGCGCAGCAAGAACAACCCGGTGCTGATCGGCGAACCGGGCGTCGGCAAGACCGCGATCGTCGAAGGCCTGGCGCAACGGATCGTCAACGGCGAAGTGCCTGACAGCCTGAAATCGAAGCGGGTCCTGTCGCTCGACATGGCAGCCTTGCTGGCCGGCGCGAAATTCCGCGGCGAATTCGAGGAGCGCCTGAAAGCGGTGCTGAAGGAAATTGCCCAGGATGAAGGACAAACCATCGTCTTCATCGACGAATTGCACACCATGGTCGGCGCCGGCAAGGCGGAGGGCGCGATGGATGCCGGCAACATGCTGAAACCGGCCCTGGCGCGCGGCGAGCTGCACTGCGTCGGCGCTACCACGCTCGACGAGTATCGCAAGTACATCGAGAAAGATGCGGCGCTGGAACGGCGTTTCCAGAAAATCCTGGTCGACGAGCCTAGCGTCGAAGCGACGATTGCAATCCTGCGCGGCCTGCAGGAAAAATACGAAGTCCACCATGGCGTGGAAATTACCGACCCGGCGATCGTCGCGGCGGCGGAATTGTCGCATCGCTATATCACCGACCGTTTCCTGCCGGACAAGGCGATCGACCTGATCGATGAGGCTGCAGCCAAGATCAAGATTGAAATCGACTCCAAGCCGGAGGTGATGGATAAGCTCGACCGGCGTTTGATCCAGCTCAAGATCGAGCGTGAAGCGGTGCGCCGCGAGAAGGATGAAGCTTCGCAAAAACGCTTCGCCCTGATCGAGGAAGAAATCGAGAAACTGTCGCGCGAATACGCCGACCTGGAAGAAATATGGAAATCGGAGAAAGCCAGCGCCCAGGGCAGCAAGCACCTGAAGGAAGAGATTGAAAAGCTGCGCCTGCAAATCGACGAAGCGACGCGCAACAGCGACTGGCAAAAGGTTTCCGAACTGAAGTACGGCAAGCTGAACGAGCTGGAAAAAGCGCTGGAAACCCAATCCAGGCAAGATGCGCTGGCGGCCGCGCACCCCGATCCGAACGGCAAGCCGCAGCTGGTGCGGACCCAGGTCGGCGCCGACGAAATCGCCGAGATCGTCTCGCGCGCAACCGGCATCCCGGTGTCCAAGATGCTGCAGGGCGAGCGCGACAAGCTGGTCAAGATGGAAGACGAACTGCACAAGCGCGTGGTGGGCCAGGACGAGGCGATCGTTGCGGTATCGGATGCCATCCGCCGTTCGCGCGCCGGGCTGAGCGATCCTGACCGGCCATACGGCTCGTTCATGTTCCTCGGGCCGACCGGCGTCGGCAAGACCGAGCTGTGCAAGGCCCTGGCCGGTTTCCTGTTCGACAGCACCGATGCCTTGATCCGCATCGACATGAGCGAGTTCATGGAGAAACATTCGGTCGCACGCCTGATCGGCGCGCCGCCCGGCTATGTCGGTTACGAGGAGGGCGGCTACCTGACCGAGCTGGTGCGCCGCAAGCCGTACAGCGTGATCCTGCTGGATGAAATCGAGAAGGCCCATCCGGACGTGTTCAACGTACTGCTGCAGGTGCTGGACGACGGCCGCATGACCGATGGCCAGGGCCGTACCGTGGATTTCAAGAATACGGTGATCGTGATGACCTCGAACCTGGGTTCGCATCGGATCCAGGCAATGGAGGGCAGCGATCCGGCGGTGGTGAAGATGGAAGTGATGGCTGAAGTCAGGAACCATTTCCGGCCGGAGTTCATCAACCGCATCGATGAAATCGTGGTGTTCCATGCCCTCGACGAGAAGAACATCGGCGCCATCGCCAAGATCCAGCTGAAGTTCCTCGAACAGCGCCTGGCGAAAATGGACATGGGGCTGGTGATTTCGGAAGCCGGGCTGCAAAAGATCGCCGAGGCAGGTTTCGATCCGGTTTATGGTGCGCGGCCGTTGAAGCGGGCGATCCAGCAGCAGATCGAAAATCCCCTGTCAAAGTTGATTCTCGAAGGCAAGTTCGGACCGAAGGACATTATTCACATAAATGTTAACAATGGTGAGATAGTGTTCAAAGTGACAATCTAAGCTCAGATTTTACAGACGCAAACAGGTAGAATCGCGGCAGGCTTGAACGTGTTGCTTTATGAATTAAAGGTCACATGGCGATGCCGTGTGGCCTTTTTTTAGGTCTATGCTCTTAGTTCGTATTGCTTGTTTGTAGTTGAGTGTTGTGAATTGTGCATTCGATTGTAGACAACGACGGGAGCAGGCATTTTTGCGGTATGTAAAGTGGCAGAGGCATTGTCCTGAAGCCAGGCGCAATTATCGTAATTTCGAGGCAAATTTGAAGCGAACGTCACTGCAGCGCTTATTCATTTTGCCGTTTGCAGCGTTGTTGTTGTTCCTGGCCGTTTCAGTCGGCTGGCTGCTCTACCAGACTGGCCAGGACGCCACCGATGCGTTGTCGCAGAAGGTCCTGGCGGACATGATGGGGGGCATCGACAGCGCAATCAACAGGCAATTATTCGACGCCGGCGCGGCGTTGCGGGTAGTCGCGCCTGATCAGGTTGCCGGCGCCGCCAACAAGAGCCCGACCCCGATCCCGTTCCCGGCCAGCGTCGGCCGGCTGGAAGAGCGCATGTGGATTGCCAGCGGCCTGTTTCCGACAGTCGGCAGCCTGATCAGCTTTACCGGTGTCGACGGCCATTTTGTCGGCATCCGCCGCATCGCCGCCAACGAATTCCGCGTCAGGCTGAGAGGCGCGGGCGAAGGCCCCACCCACTTGTATCGCAGCCGCGGGCCAGCTACCGAAAAGATATTGCTGGAGGCGGAAGAGTATGAACCGCGCGAGCAAAGCTGGTATCTGGACGCCGTCAGCCAGAGAAAAGACATATGGTCGCCGGTGTTCATCGACGCCGTCAGCAGCGAGCCGGCGCTGATGCTGGCGCGGCCGGTGTACGACGCCGGCCAGGACGTGCTTGGCGTGGTGGCCAGGGAGCTGTCGCTGCGGCCGTTGCGAGATTACCTGCAGGCGCTGCCGATGGACAAGAACGGGGTTGCTTTCGTGGCGGAGCCGAACGGCGACCTGGTCATCTCTTCCAACAGCGAAGGCGCATTTGCCCCGCGCAACGGCGCCCAGAACCAGCACATCAGGAATAACCTCAAAAATGTCAGCGCGCCTTTCATGCGCCAGAGCTGGCAGCTGGTGCAAACCTATTTGCAGCGGCATCGGGAAATGGCGCCGGTCAGCGATCCGGTAGCGGCTTCGGCAGCCAGTCCGCCCAAGCCGGGCAAGCTGATCGTCGGCGCATTCCCCAGCAAATACGGGCAGATCGAAGTGGCGGCGCAAATCCACCGCGACGCCGCCGGGCTGGAGTGGGTGGCGGTAGTCGCCTTGCCGCGCTCCGATTTCTGGGGAGCGGTCAATTCCAGCGTCTACAAGAGCCTGTACCTGGGCCTGCTGGTGATCTTGCTGGCCCTGCTGTTCGGTTACGCGATCTTGCGCTGGGTCTTGCGCGACATCCGCAAGCTGACGCTGGCCGTGCGCAGCATAGGCAGCGGCCGGCCGTTCGCCAAGCTGAACATCGACCGCCAGGACGAGATCGGCGAACTGGCGCAAAGCTTCCAGGAGATGGAGCGCAACCTGCGCACCGACCGCCTCACCAGCCTGCTCAATCGCGATTCCCTGATCGCGCAGATCGAATTCCGCCGGCGCACCGATGTCGAGCCGCACCTGTTCCGCTTTGCCGTGCTGTTCGTTGACCTCGACAAGTTCAAGCAGGTCAATGACCACTACGGCCATGACGAAGGCGATCGGGTCCTGATCGAAGTCGGCTTGCGTTTGCAGAACACCTTGCGCAAGGAAGACGAGGTCGCGCGTTTCGGCGGCGATGAATTCATCGTTTACCTGCCGGGCGTGGCCGACGAAGAATCGGCGCTGGCGATCGCGGAAAAGATCTACGCGGTATTGAACAAGCCGATCCTGATGGCCAACGGCGAGCACTGCCAGATCGGCGCATCCATCGGCGGCGCCCTGTATCCGGCCGACGGCCTCGACCTGGAAACCTTGTTGAAGGTGGCCGACAAGCGGATGTATAGTGTCAAGAAATTCGGCGGCCTGACGTTTTCGTCGGACGACTGATCTTTTTCTGACTGCCATGCGACGGAGATGCAATGACTTTTTCTACCTGCGATTTATGCGACGCCAACGAAGACAAGCTCGGCACCGCCGCCCTGGCGGTCTTGCCGCCGGTGTTCATCGCCCTGGGCCTGCGCCAGGCTTTCTCGGGCCCGGCGCGCACGCTGAAGGTCCATGAAGACAATGTGCTGGTGCGCAGCACGCTGGAAACCGCCGGCGACGGCCAGGTGCTGGTGATCGATGGCGGCGGCAGCCTGCGCTGCGCGCTGGTCGGCGGCAATCTTGGCGTGCTGGCGCAAAAGAACGGCTGGGCCGGCATCATCGTCAACGGCTGCGTACGCGATTCGGCGGAATTGAATGCCTGCGATATCGGCGTGCGCGCGCTGGCGCTGCATCCGCAACGCAGTGTACGCAAGGGAGTAGGGGAACGCGACGTCAGCGTCGCCATCGCCGGCGTCACGGTGGCTCCCGGCGCATGGATCTATGCAGACGCCGATGGCGTGCTGGTCGCCAGCCAAAAACTCCAATGAGCCTGGCCGCTGGGATGCTTGGCAGCTAACCTTCGGCAATTGTTTCCAATAGCGGACAGTCCGCGCTACCGTCCGTTTTCCAATACCTTTTCTTCCTGAACAGACCCATGCCCGGCCCATTAACCGGAGCCGGGGGGGCTGCTCACGCCCATTGTTCCCACTCTCGATCCGATTCCTTCCAGCCAGGCAAAGCCATGAAAGTCATAAGGGTAATCGCAAATGATATTGAGAATGATTCGTGTTTATGATACTTTAGAGCCATCTTATCAGAGCGGAGTGAATTCATGGCGCAAATGCTTGGAAGGGCGAAGTCTTCGGCAGCGGCATCGTTATCGATCTTCAGTTCCAGCGCGTCCTCTCCCGCCGGCCCATTGCTCGACATACTGATCGCGAACCGTCCGCTGTACGTCAACGTGGCGCGCGGTTTCGTCGGCTGCACCAGCCGTGCGGAAGACGTAGTCCACGATGTTTTCCTCAAACTGGTCGATCTTCCCGGCCAGGACGCCATACGCCAGCCGATTGCCTATGTGATGCGGATGGTGCGCAATGCCTCGATCGACGCTTGCCGGCGCCAGAATCTCGAAAACATCTACCACGCCGATGAAGACAGCGGCCTCAACATGCCGTCGCAGGAGCCGTCGCCGGAAGCGGCGCTGGTTGTGCGCGACACCCTGCGCCACGTGTATGACGCGCTGGCTCAGCTGCCGGCGCGCAGCCGCGCGGCGTTCGAGATGGTGCGCATGCGCGAAGAAACGCTGCAGAGCACCGCGCGTGCGCTCAATGTCTCGCAGACGCTGGTGCATTTCATGGTGCGGGATGTCGAGAAGCACTGCAGCGCCTGCCTGGAAGCATGCGATCGCGGCGCTGCTTTGCCGATGTTCCATGCCAACGCCGCCCGCGATGGTAAAAAATCGCGGGCGCCAATCGTCTTCATAAAGTAGGGGGCGGCATTTGGGTGCACCGAGCGCCATCCGCCACCGTTTCCTGAATGCATTTTGAACGAGGCTTGAACATGACACAGACATTGAATTCCCCTGGCGCTGCCGCCGCAGAGACAGACGACGTTATCTATACGGTTGTCATCAACGACGAAGAACAGTACTCGATCTGGCCGACCTTCCGCGCCGTGCCGGCTGGCTGGCGCGAAGTCGGCGTGAGCGGCCCCAAGGCCGAATGCCTCGCGCATATCGAGTCAGCCTGGACCGACATGCGCCCGGCCAGTTTGCGCCGCCATATGGATGGCGCCGCGTCGAAGGCGCACCTATCGTAATTCAGGTAATCCGGCGCGCCTGGGCGATGTTCCTGGCGCGCTGTTCCTGCAAGAGGATTTCGCATGACACCACTTTCCATGCCGCAGCCCGCGCTCGATGACCTGCGTATCGCGCCGGGCCTGCCTACCGTTGTGGCGCCGAAAGACGGCGCCGATATCTCCCTGGAAGAGGCGATGCCGCTATTGCGCGCCATTGCCGACGATACCCTGGAACAGGCCGGCGGCCTGCTGTTCACCGGCTTCCGGGTGCCGTCGATCGAGTCATTCCAGGGTTTTGCCGGTTCGTTCGGCCACCCGCTGATCGGCTACGAATTCGCGTCGACGCCACGCAGCCAGGTCGAAGGCGCGGTGTACACGTCGACCGAATATCCGCCGCACCGCTCGATCCCGCTGCATAACGAACAGTCGTATACGCGCGAATGGCCGCTGCGCATCTGGTTCCATTGCGTGCTTGCCGCGGCATCGGGCGGCGCGACGCCGATTGCCGACAGCCGCGCCATCTACCGCGCGCTCGATCCGGCGCTGGTTGCCCGTTTCACCCGGCGCGAACTGCTTTACGTGCGCAATTTCGGCCAAGGACTTGACCTGCCGTGGCAGCAGACCTTCGGCGCGGACGATCCGCGCGTGGTCGAGCGCATTTGCGCCGCGCGCGGCATCGATTGCACATGGCGCGACGGCGACGACGGCGAACTGCTGCTGCGCACCCGCGAACGCTGCCAGGCGGTCGCCAGCCATCCGCGCACGGGCGACATGGTCTGGTTCAACCAGCTCAACCTGTTTCACCTGTCTGCGCTGGATGAGGAAATGCAGGAAGCGCTGGTCGATGCCGTCGGCCTGGAAAACGTGCCGCGCAACGTTTATTACGGCGATGGCGAGCCGATTGAAGCCGAGGCGCTGGCTGAAATCCGCAGCGTGCTGGACCAGCAGCGGATAGTCTTCCCATGGTTGTCCGGCGATGTGCTGATGCTCGATAACATGCTGACCGCGCATGCGCGCGACCCGTTCCAGGGGGCGCGCAAGGTGGTGGTGGCGATGGCGCAAAGCTATAGCGAACCGAAAACCGGCGAGCGGAAGGCGGCGTTCTGGTGAAAACGGTTGGAGCGGCGCTGGTGGCGCGCGGGTTGAAGGTTGGCTATCGTGAACAGGTGGTGCTCGACGGTCTCGACCTGTCGGTCAAGGCCGGCAAGGTAACCGCCTTGTGCGGGCCGAACGGCTGCGGCAAGAGCACGCTGCTGCGGACCCTGGCAGGGCTGCTGCCGATCCGTTCAGGGGAAGTGGAAGTGAATGGCGCACCGCTGGCATCTTACCGCCGGCGCGAGCTGGCCCGGGCGCTGACCATGCTGGCGCAATTCAACCAGATTCCCGCCGGATTGACAGTGCGCGAGCTGGTGGCCTATGGCCGCTATGCCTACGGCGGCTGGCTGCGCGGCTTGACGCGCGCCGATCACACCGCCATCGACCAGGCGCTGGCGGCCAGCGGGCTTGCCGGCTACGCGGAGCGCGATGTTGCCGCGTTGTCGGGCGGCGAACGGCAGCGCGCGTGGATTGCCATGGCGCTGGCCCAGCAGGCGCCCATCGTCTTGCTTGATGAGCCGACCACCTATCTCGACATACACCATCAGCTGGAAATCCTGCACGAGCTGCGCCGCCTGAACCAGGAGCATGGACTGACGATCGTCTGGGTGCTGCACGACTTGAACCAGGCAGCCGCATTCAGCGACGAAATCGTGCTGATGCGGGCTGGGAAGATCATTGCACATGGTTCGCCCGACGCCATGCTGGCGCCACATTATCTGCACGAAACATTCGATGTGGCCATGCTGAAGATCGCTCATCCGCTGACGGGCGCGCCCATGTGCGTGCCGGCTTATGGCGATTCGTCCCAACCGGCATCGCTGCGCGAAGGCGGCGCCGGCAAGGACCTGGCGGCATGACCGCGTTGGCAGCAGGCAAACCTGCGCCGGCACTGGCAAGCCGCCACGCGCCGATGAAAAGCAGGGCGTGGCTGATCGGCGCGGCGCTCTTGCTGCTGATCGCCGCCGCAGCAGCCGCGCGCCTGGCGCCCGGCGTGCAGTTGTGGCTGGCGGCGTCCGCGCAAGGCGGCGATGCTGCCACGCTCAGCCGCATCCTGCTGTTCGACTTGAGCGCGCCGCGGGTCGCGGCGGCGCTTGTCGCCGGAGGTTGTCTCGGCGTGGCCGGAGCATTGTTCCAGGCGCTCACGCGCAATCCGCTAGCTTCACCCGACCTGCTCGGCATCACCAGCGGCGCCCAGCTCGGCTTGCTGGCGGCGATGATCGTTCCCGCGCTTGCCGGCGCCGCTTCGGTGCCGCTGCTGTTCGGCTGCGGCCTGGCCGCCGCGGCCTGCGTGCTGGCGGCCGCCGGCTGGCGCGCCACGCCGCTGCGGCTGGTGCTGGCAGGCAGTGTCTGCATGCTGCTGTTTTCGGCAATTGCGACCCTGGTGCTGGCGTTTTTCGAGCAAAACATCGCCGGCGCCGCATTGTGGGCTAGCGGCAGCCTCTATCAACCCGGCGCCGCCGGCCTCCAGCTCGCCATGGCCTGGCTGGTGCTGCCGCTGGTTGCCTTGCCGTTCGTGATCCGTCCGCTCAATCCGTTCGTGCTGGGCGATGACGCCGCCGCCGCCGTCGGCGTCCGGGTCGATGCGACGCGGATCGCGGCCATGGTGGTGGCGGTAGGTTTTGCCAGCGTTGCGGTGAGCATTGCCGGGCCGTTGTCGTATGTCGGCCTGATCGCGCCCAACCTGCTGCGCCAGGTGCGTAGCGCAAAAGCATCCAAGCTGGGCGCCCTGGTGCCTCTGTCGGCATTGGTGGGCGGTGCGCTGGTGCTGGTCACCGACAGCGCCGTGCTGGCGCTGGACCTTGACGCCACGTTGTCGACCGGGGTGGCGATCGCGCTGGTCGGCACGCCGCTGATGCTGGCCATGATCCGCAGCGGAATCGCCTGGCCGGGCGCAGCCGGAGCGGGTCAGGAGCGGCCGGCGTCTGGCGCCGGAACCCGCGCCGTGCGTGCGCTGACGGCGCTGCCGTGGCCCTTGGTCGCGGCGGGACTGCTGCTGGCCGGCTGCGCGCTGCTGTTTGCCGGCGCCTCGCTGGGTGCGCAGTCGATCAGCCCGGCCGGCTGGATCGCTGCGCTGGAAGGGCGCGACGAAGTAACCCGGATGCTGCTCGACCTGCGCCTGCCGCGCCTGTTATGCGCGCTGCTGGCCGGAGCGCTGCTGGCGGCGAGCGGGGTGCTGATGCAGAGCATCGTGCGCAATCCGCTGGCCGGCCCGGAAGTGCTGGGTGTCACCCAGGGCGCCGGACTGGCCACCTTCATTGCACTGATCTTGTGGCCGTTCGCAGCCCATTCGACACTTGCCGCTGCCGCGCTCGCGGGCGGCGCCGCCACGTTGTTGCTGACGCTGCTGCTCAATCGCCGCCATCGTTATGCGCCGATGGCGGTGGCGCTGACCGGGCTGGTCCTCGGCACCCTGTGGACCACGTTGTCGCAATGGCTGATCACGCAGCAAAGCGTGCAGCCGGCGCGTTTTGTGGTCTGGCTGGTGGGCGGCACCTACGGCCGCAGCTGGGGCGAGGTGGCAACGCTGCTGCCTTGGTGCCTGCTGGCGTTGCCGGTGCTGGCGCTGTTGGCCAAGCCGCTTGACCTGTTGGCGCTGGGCGACGACCAGGCGGCGGCCCTTGGCTTGCCGATTGCCGTATTGCGGCCGCTGGTGCTGACCGTGGCGACGCTTGCCGCCTGTGCTGCGGTCGCCGCTGTCGGGCCGGTCAGTTTCATCGGCCTGATGGCGCCGCACCTGGCGGCAATGCTGGGCGCCCGCACGCACCGCACCCGGCTCTGGCTGGCTGCTGCCTGCGGCGCGCTGCTGCTGGTCCTGGCAGATGTCGCAGCCCGTACGCTGCTTGCCCCGCGGGAGATTCCGGCCGGCGTGCTGACTGCAATGATCGGTGCGCCATACCTGCTCATCCTGCTGATTGCCCAGGCCCGGCGCGAGAAACGAGGCGGCCGCTGATGGACATCTTGCAGCGGGCTCCCGCGGCGGGCACGCCGGCACATTGCCTTGCCGGCCTTGCGCCCACATCGATGGCCTCCTATCTTGGGCAGGTATGGCTTGGAACGCCGGATCAGAACCAGGCAGTCCCTGACAGGGAAGACGATGCCGCTGAATCCGTCTGCATACCGCTGACCGAGCTTGGCGCCTATCGCGCGGAACTGCTCGATGCGATGGTGTCGCACTATGGCGGCGACGCCGAAATCCACGCGCGGGCGCTGCTGTCGCAGTGGAGCAAATATTATTTCTTGCTGGCGGCGCCGGCCGGCATCGCCGCACTGTTGCTGCGCCGTCCGCTGGACATGTCGCCGGCCCGCACCCAGCTGGTGCTGCGCTCGGGCATGCCGGCGGCGCTGTATTTTGCTGCCGACGCATTGCGGCCGCCCGAGAACGACTGCACGCGCTGCCATGCGCCGCTGATCCAGCACCTGCAGGCGGTGATTGAAACACTGGCAGGCATGGCGTGCATCGCGCCGCGCGTATTGTGGGGCAATGTCGGCAACCTGCTTGATTATCTGGCAGAACAGTGTGCGGCGCTGCCTGGTGCGGCAGAGGAGGTTGCCTGCCTGTTCCAGCCGATGCTGGTCACCGGCGAACCCAATCCGTTGCGTTCGCCGGTGCGCCAGATCCAGCCGCGGTCGGCCTTGCTGCCGAATCCGTTTCGCGCGCGCCGCGTCTGCTGCATGCGCAATCAAATCCCGGGAGAGACAAATCTGTGCGCAAGCTGTCCATTGCTGTTGACGATGCGCGACGAAGCGCTTGCACTGCAGGAAACCATCCGTTGAAGAACCGTGCGCGGCGGCTTTGCGCGATAGCAGCAGCCTGTGCGGCGTTGTGCGGATCCCATGCCGATGCCGCAAGCGCCGGCGGCGGAAAGCCGGCTTGCGAACCGCTTTCCGGCAATCTCGTGGTGTCGCAGTTCCAGCCAGGGATTCCACAGCGGCCGCGGCGCATTGTGGTGCTCGAATACATGTTCGCGGAAGACCTGGCGGCGCTAGGCGTGACGCCGGTCGGCATGGCTGACGCTGCGAATTATGCGGGATGGTTTGACTATGACAAAGAGCGGCTGGCTGCCGTGCCGGACGTCGGCACGCGGCAGGAGCCCAGCTTTGAAGCAATCGCGGCCTTGAAGCCTGACCTGATTCTCGGCGTCGGGCTGCGCCATGCGTCGATTTTCGCGGCGCTGAACCGTATTGCTCCCACCGTATTGTTCCAATACAGCCCTGACCTTGAAAAGAACGGCACGTCGCTGACCCAGCTCGATTGGGCGCGCAAGATCTTCCGCACCATCGCTTGCCTTGCCGGGCGCGAAGATGAAGCCGGCGCCGTCGAAGCCAGACTCGATGCCGGCCTCGCGCGTGACGCGCAGCGCATCGCGCAGGCTGGCCGCAGCGGAGAGCAGGTCGCCTGGCTGCAGGAACTGGGATTGCCTGACCGTTACTGGGCTTTCACCGGCAACAGCATGGTGGGAGGCGTGGCGCGTGCGCTTGGCGTTGAACTGGGATACGCCGCACCGACCCGTGAGGGCACTACTTACGTCACCTCTGAAGATTTGCTCAAGAAGCCGGGCATGGCGGTATTGTTCGTCAGCTCGACCGGCCCTGAGGTAGCGCTCAAGCAGAAACTCGATTCGCCGATCTGGCCCTTTGTGCCGGCACGGCGCGCAGGGCGGGTGGCGCTGGTCGAACGTAACCTGTGGGTATTTGGCGGGCCGATGTCGGCGCTGCGCCTGGCGGATACCATGACCGAACAATTGTTGTCGCTGCCGCCGCCGAAGCGTTGACGATGATATTCCTGTTTCACTGCCCGTGATGGATTGAACCCCGTCCCCGCGTCTTGCGGGAACGGGCGTCGTTCAGCCTTCGGTGCCGTTGGCAGCCATGACCGGCAGTGCGGCTGGTGCGCCGTAGGTTTCGCTGATGATGCTGCCGTTGTCCAGTTTCAATACACGATCGGCGAGCGGGAAATAGCGGTCGTCGTGGGTAATCACCAGCACGGTCTTGCCGCGTGCGCATAGTTCCGGCAGCAATTGCTCATAGAACACCGCTTTGAATGCCGGATCCTGGTCCGCCGCCCATTCGTCGAACAGGTAGAACGGCCGGTCCTCCAGGTAGGCCACCACCAGCGCCAGCCGTTTGCGCTGCCCGGTGGACAGCGCGCGGGTCGAGAATGCGCCGTTGACTACCTGTACCTTGTGGTCCAGCGCGAGCTTGGCGACCAGTGCATTTGCCCGTGCGTCAGCCTGCGCGCGCGAGGAATCGTTTGGATCGATGATGCCAAGCAGGGCGTCGAACAGGTGGAAATCGTTGAAGACTGCGGTGAAGCGCTCCCGATAGGCGGCGCGTTCCGCCGAGCCGATTGCTTTGCCGTCGACTTCGATCACGCCGTCTTCAGGTTCGTACAGTCCGGTCAGCACTTTCGCCAGGGTGGTCTTGCCGCTACCGTTGCCGCCAACCAGGAACACCAGTTCGCCCGGCTTGAAGGTCAGGTTGATCGGTCCGACGCTGAACATCCGTTCGTCGCGCTCATGGAAATAGGAGTGGGTGACATCGCGCAGCACCAGGGTCTTGAACGGTTCATGCGACGCGCTTTCGCCGAGCTGCGGCACGGTGCGCAGGTTGCCGAATTCTTCCATTACCTTTTCGATGCGGTCCAGCGAGACGCGCGCCGCGTTCAGCGTCGGCACGTTGTTGAGAAGGCCGTCGAGAGGCAGCAGCATGAACAGGAAAACAACGATATAGCCGGAGGCGGCGGCTGCGTCGGCGCGTACGCCGAGCGTCGGCCAGAATGCGGCTGCACCGAGGAACACGTAGAACAGGAACACGATCCAGCCGACGCCGACGGCGTATGAACTGAACGCGCGCCGGCGGTGGTCACGCACTTCGCCGATGGCCGCGCCGAGCTGGCCGTCGAGGAACTGGCGTGCGCGCGCCTGGTGCAGTTTCAGTTCTTTCGCGCCGGTGAACAGCGCGCCGAGATAGCCGAACAGCTTGTCTTGCGAACGGCCGGCCGCTTCCAGCGAGGCGATGGCGCGCTTGTCGCCGGTGTGGTAGCCGATCGAGCCGACCACGATCGCGGTCAGCGCCAGCAGGCATACCGGCCATGACAGCCAAGCCAGGTAGCCGAGGCAGCCGAAGACGATGGAGCCGTGCATCACGATGTTGGGCAGGGCGAAGAACAGCATCGAGACGTTAGTGGCGTCGTCGGTCAGCACCGATTGCACGGGGGCGGCGCCGATCCGTTCGACATCGCGCAGCTCGGCTGCGGCGACGCGCTTGGCGACGTGTTCGCGCAACTGCGCCATGGTGTCTTGCGACAGCCGTGCGAACAACACGCCGGTAATGACCCTGGTAACCAGCGCTATCACTGCACACAATCCGAAGCGCAAGGCGAGCGAGCCGTCGGCTGCGCCGGATTCGGACAATGCGCGGTTCAGGGTCGCAACCAGCAGCACGCTGGCAATGCCGTTCAGCACACAGGCGGTGAGTGCGATCGCCAGGGCGCCGCGCGAGCGTTTGAGCAGGGCGAGGATAAGGCGCATGGCTGGCTTGGCCTGCGCGCTGGATTCGGTAGGGGGCGGGGAAGCGTAAGGCTGGGTAGCTGCGGTCATCGGCGGTCAGTCGGTTGGGGGGTGTAAAAAAATGAATGAAAAAAAGAGGCTCTTATCCCTGATGACGAACGACTGCGGCAAATATTTAGGGCTTTGATGCGGGAGGTGAGAAAAAAATATTTCCAGGCGAATTAAGTAAAAATTCCGGCGCGTGGTTCGTCAATCTAGCAAAGAGGCCGTACTTGCGGCCAGACCTAGAGGATTTTATGCAGCCATGTATGCCTATGACGAGCTTTCCGATTGCATTGCACCACCAGATCCGCGCACAAGCGCGGCTTGATCCCGATGCGCCCGCGCTGGCGTCGTTTTCGCCGCATACCGTGCGCTTGTCGCGCGGCGAGTTGGAGCTCCGGGCCTCGCGCCTGGCCGCCCGGCTCCGTGCGGCGGGCGTCGCTACCGAGGTGCGGGTCGGCGTGTGCGTCGAACGTTCCTGCGACCTGTTTGTCGCCTTGCTTGCCGTACTGAAGGCCGGCGGCGTGTTCGTTGCGCTCGATCCGCGCCATCCGGCCGCTCGCCTGGACTGGATCGTGCAGGACGCCGGGCTGGCCCATGGCATCGTCGACGATGCCGCCGATGCGGTCATGCGCGCGCGTTTTGCGCAATGTTTTATTGTCGATAAACCGATTGCGGACGGCGAGCCTTCGCCTGTCGACGAGGATGCGCCGGTAGATCCGCGGGCGGCGGCGTACATGATTTATACATCAGGGTCCACCGGCACACCGAAAGCGGTAGTGGTCGAACACGGACCGCTTGCCGTGCATTGCGATGCGCTGAATACATCGCTGCCGATCGGGCCGTCAGACCGCCTGCTGCATTTCGCCTCGGTGAATTTCGATGTGTCGATCGAAGCCTGGCTGGCGCCGCTGTCAATCGGCGCCAGCGTCGTGATCAGCGATCCGCCGCCGTTTCCGCCGGAGGCCGCGCGCGCCATGATGGAGCGCGAAGGCGTCACCAACACTACCTTGCCGCCTGCCTACCTGCGCGAATTCGCTGCCGCTTCCAGGCGTTTTGGGGTGCCCTCGGCGTTGCGCGTGCTGCTGTTCGGCGGCGAGGCGATGTCGCAAGATACTTTTGATGAAATCAGGCAGGCATTCCCCGATATCCGATTGGTCAACGGCTATGGCCCGACCGAGGCGATCATTTCGCCCATGCTGTGGCCGGTCGATCCCGCCAGCGTGCCAACCCTGGAGCTGGGCAATGGGTACGCATCGCTGCCGATAGGCTGGCCGATCGGATCGCCGCTAGCACGGTCTGCGCGGATAGCCGGCCAGCCGCAAGGCGCAGCCGGCGAACTGCTGCTGGGAGGCGTATGCCTGGCGCGCGGCTATCACGGCCGCCCCGCGCTTACCGCCGAGCGCTTCTTGCCTGATCCGGCCGGCCAGCCCGGCGGGCGCATCTACCGCACCGGAGACCTGGCGCGCGGACGTGCCGATGGCGCATTCGATTACCTGGGGCGCATCGACGACCAGGTACAAGTCCGTGGAGTGCGGGTGGAGCCGGGTGAAATTGCCGCTTGCCTGCTGGCCCATCCGACTGTCGGTGACGCTGCCGTGCTTGCCGAAACCGCCGGCGGCCGCACTCAGCTGATTGCTTGCGTGGTGCTGGGCGAGGCGCTCGGCGATGAAACATTGAAGGCGCATCTCGCTGCGCATCTGCCGCCGGCATGGCAGCCGCACCGCTTCGTCCGCCTGGAACGCCTTCCCTATACGCTCAATGGCAAGCTGGACCGGGCCTCGCTGCGCGACGCTGTGGCTGTGCTGCCGCATGCGCCCGGCGCTGATTACATTGCTCCGGCGACAGCTGTCGAAAGCAGTCTCGCCGAACTCTGGCAACGGCTGCTGAACGATGCTTCGCCTATCGGCCGTTCAGACCGCTTCTTTACGCGCGGCGGCGATTCGCTTGCCGCCATGCAGCTGCAGGCAGCGATCCGGGCCGAATGGCGGGTGAACCCGCAGCTTGACGCACTATTCGACAATCCCTCGCTTGAAGAACTGGCGTCGCTGATCGAGCGCAGCGAAATTGAAACACAGGCGCGCGCTATTCCAGTGCAAATGTCCCAGGATCGAAACGGCGCGCCCTTTGTTGACCGCCCGGCATCGTTCGCCCAACAGCGTTTCTGGGTGCTGGCGCAGACCCGCGACGCCGGCTCCGCCTATCACATCGCCGTGCAGTGGGAGGTAACCGGCGCCTTGAAGATCGATCTGCTGCAGCGTGCGCTTGACTACCTGCTGGAACGGCATGAAGCCTGGCGCACCACGCTGGTGGAAAATGACGACGGCATCGTAATGCAGCGCATCCATGCAGTCTTGCCGGTGCAGGTAGCAGAAATCGATTTACATCCATACAGCGCCACGGAACGTGCGGCGAAGGCGGCCAAACTGGCGGAACGTCATGTGGCTGAGGCATTCGACCTGTCGCACGGGCCGCTGGTGCGCGCCACCTTGCTTACGCTGGCCGGCGATTCGCAACGCCTGCTGCTGACCAGCCACCACTCGGTCAGCGACGGCTGGAGCTCGCGTTGCGCGTTCAATGAATTGACGGCGGCCTATGCGGCGTTCGCCAGCGGCCAGGCTGCCGGACTGCCGGCATTGCCGATCCAATATGCCGATTACGCCCAATGGCAGCGTGACTTGCTGGCCGCAGGCGAGGGCGAGCGGCAGCTCGGTTATTGGCGCGACGCGCTGCGCGACGCGCCCGGGCCGCTGGCGTTGCCGCTTGACCGTCCACGCCGCGCCGACCGCGACTATCGCGGCGGCCGCGTGGCGCTGCGGCTCTCCGAAGAGACTTCCGACGCGGTGCGCGAGCTTGCCCGGCGCACTCGCGCTTCGCCGTTTACGGTACTGCTGGCTGCCTTCGACGCCTGGCTGTACCGCCTGACCGGGGCCACCGATATCGTTGTCGCCGTACCGATCGCGCACCGGCAGCATGCGGAAACCGCGCCGCTGGTCGGCTTGTTCCTGAATACCCTGGCGCTGCGTGCGCGGGTTGCACCGCTGCAGTCGTTTGCTGCCTTGTTGGATGCAGTGCGCGTGACCGCCCTGGATGCGTTTGCATACCAGGATGTGCCATTCGACCAGGTGCTCGACGCCGTGAAACCGCCGGTGCGGCGCGGTGACGAGTGGCTGAGGGTCAAGTTTGCCCAGCAGTTCGACCTTGAACTGGCCGCCGACCTGCCGGGCGCGACCGTGTGCATGTCGCCGGGGCCGGATCTTGCCGCACGTTTCGATTTTGCGCTGGATTTCACCGACGATCCGCGCGGCATCGAGCTGGTTGCCGCCTACGCGCTGGACGGCATCGACGCCGGCACGGCGCAAGCCTGGCTCGACAGCTTTGCCGTGCTGGTCGCGGATGCGGTGAACGATCCGACACGCGCAGTCGCCGAACTGGTTTGCGCCGATAACGCCGACTATCTTGCCGCACGGCGCGGCCGTTCGCTGCCGCAGGAATTTGACAGCGTATTGGCGCTGTTCGCACGGCATGCCAGCGAAACGCCGCACCGGATTGCGCTGGCGGACGCCGACACGCAACTCACTTTCGCCGAACTGGACGACGCTTCGGACAGGATCGCGCTGGCGCTGCAGCAGCAAGGAGCCGGCGCCGAGCAACCGATTGCGGTCTGCATCGAGCGCTCGGTGCACTTCGTCGTGGCGCTGGTCGCTGTGCTGAAGTCAGGCGCGTATGCGGTGCTGCTTGATCCTGCCCAGCCTCAGGAACGGCTGGCGGCAGCGGTCGAGACCTGCCAGGCGCGATGGATCCTGGTTGCCAGCCAGGCAGACCTGGCGCAGCACATCGGCGCCGCCCAGGCGCTTGGCCTGGATGTGCTTGCACAAACGCCGTTGCTCGCCAATCGCGCAGCACGCCGGTTGCCGCCTGCGCCTGAACAGGCTGCTTACCTGATCTACACCTCCGGTTCTACCGGCACGCCCAAGGGCGTGGTGGTTTCCCAACACGCGCTGGCCGATTATGTGCGAGGGATGCTGGACGAGCTGGCGTTCAGCGCCGATGCATCGATGGCGATGGTGTCGACGGTGGCGGCGGACCTCGGCCATACGACATTGTTCGGCGCCTTGTGCTCGGGCCGTACGCTGCACCTTCTGCCGCGGGAATGTGCCTTCGATCCGGACCGGTTCGCGCACGAAATGCGCACGCGCAAGGTCGGCGTGCTGAAAATCGTGCCAAGCCATCTGCACGCGCTGCTCGACGCCCAGCAGCCGGCCGACGTGCTGCCCGCGCATGCCCTCGTGATGGGCGGCGAAACCTTGCCGTGGGCGCTGGTGGAACGCATCGCGGCGCTCAAGCCAGGCTGCCGCGTGATCAATCATTACGGCCCGACCGAGGCTACGGTAGGTGCGCTGAGTTGCGACACATCGGCGCCGGCGCAAGCCGGACTGCGCGCTGCAGCGATGCCGGCGCAGGGCGTGCCGCTCGGCCGTCCTTTGCCGAATGCCTATGCCTGCGTGCTCGACGCGAACGGCGCCAGCGTGCCGCCAGGCGCGATCGGCGAACTGTATCTCGGCGGACCGGGCGTGGCCCGTGGTTACCTGGGCAGGGCGGCGGCTACCGCCGAAAGTTTTGTGCCGCATCCATTCGCCCCAGGTGAGCGCATCTACCGCACCGGCGACCGCGTACGGCTGCGCGCCGATCGGCGCCTGGATTTCCTCGGCCGCCAGGACGACCAGGTAAAAATCCGCGGCTACCGGGTCGAACCCGGCGAAATCAGCGCCTTGCTGCGTACGCTGGAAGGAGTGGCGCAGGCCGAAACGCTGGCAGTCGAGCACGAAGGGCGCATGCGGCTGGCGTCGTTTGCAACGCCGCGCGCTGGAACCAAGCTGAACGAAACGTCATTGCGCGAAATGTTGTCCTTGCGCTTGCCAGATTACATGGTGCCCGCCGTGCTGCTCGCACTTGATGTATTGCCTGTCACAGCCAACGGCAAGGTTGACCGTCAAGCGTTGCGGGTGCTGGCCGCCGCGCCGGCGCCGTCCGTGGCGGCAAGCGATGCACCGCGCGGCGAGATCGAAGAAACGCTGGCGGCAGTCTGGAAAGATGTGCTGAAAGCCGAGCGGGTCGGTCGCGAAGACAATTTCTTTGAACTGGGCGGGGATTCGATCCTGGTGCTGCAGGTGATCGCCAGGTCGCGCAAACGCGGCGTGCGCTTTACGCCGAAACAGCTGTTCGACGGTCCGACAATTGCGCAGCTTGGCCAGGCAGCAACTGCCATCGAGGTTGCAACAGCAGCTCCGCAAGCGAAGCCCGGCGCGCCAAAGCGTGAGGGCAACCTGGTGCTGACGCCTGCGCAACTGCGTTTTTTTGCACTCGATATTCCACGGCGCGGTCATTGGAACCAGTCAATCAGGCTGGATTCGCAAGAGCCGCTCGATCTCGATGCATTCGCACGCGCGTTCGATACCTTGCTAAAACACCACGACATCTTCAAGCAGCGTTTTACGCAGAACGGTGCGCAAGGCGCGTGGCAGGTCACGCAGGCGCCGCAGGCATTTGATGCCTTGCCGCTCGCAGCCGCCGCTGCACGGGATGAAAACGATGCACTGGCGCAGTTCGACGCCCTGCAGAGCACGCTGGACCTGGCGCACGGCCCGATCGCCTGCGCCTTTGCAGCGGCTTTGCCTGATGGCAGTACGCAACTCTATTTCGCGATTCACCACGCCATCGTCGACGGCGTATCGTGGCGCGTATTGCTTGACGACCTGGATGCCGCCTACCGTGCAGCGCGTGAACGGCGCAGCGCGCGTCTCTCGGCCGCAGGCGCCAGCGCTCAGGAATGGGCTGCCAGGCTGGCGCTTGCCGCCGCCGATTCTTTGTTCCTGGATGAAGTGCCATACTGGGCGCCGCTTGTCGCGCCTCATCAGGACCTGGCGCTTGACCACCCGCAGGCAGTCGCCGACAACGCCGGTGCCGACGTCGTGGTGCAAGTGCTGGACGCCGAACTCACGCGGGTTGCGCTGACGGATGCCAACGCCGCCTATCGTACGCAAATGATCGAACTGCTGATCGCAGCGCTGGCGCAGGCACTTTGCGACCATACCGGGCAAACGTCCTGCCGGATGGAACTGGAAGGACATGGCCGCGAAGCATTGTTCGACGACATCGACGCCAGCCGCACCATCGGCTGGCTGACCAGCCACTATCCGGTGGCGCTGGCGGTCGAAAACACGCCTGCCGCAACGCTCGGCGCGGTCAAGGACAGGCTGCGGGCCGTGCCGCATAAAGGACTCGGCTTCGGCGTACTAAGCCATTACGGCGACGCTGCCACCCGCGCCAAGCTGGCGGCTGTGCCGCGTCCGCGCGTGACGTTCAACTATCTCGGCCAGTTCGATGCGCCGCGCGATGCCGCGCTGGTGCCGCGTTTCGGCGGCGCAGGCTGCGAGCGCGATCCGGCCGGCCCGCTCGGCAACGCGCTGGCGATCCACGCCTATATCGATGCCGACGGCCCGCGTACATTGAAGGTGCATTGGGTTTATGGCAAGAGCCAGTTCGAGCGCGCCACGATCGAAGCCTTGGCGCAGCGTTTCGAAGCAGCGCTGGCCGGATTGACTGCCGCCTGCGCAGCGCGCCTGGCGCAACGCGGCGGCAGCGCCACTCCCGGCGACTATCCGCTGGCGCGCACGGCAGGCCTGACGCAGGATGTGCTGGAGCGGTTGCCGTTCGATCTGCGCACAGTCGAGGACATGTATCCCTTGTCGCCGATGCAACAAGGCATCTTGTTCCATTCCCTGTTCGCACCTGAACAGTCGACCTATGTGAACCAGCTGGTATCCACATTGACGGCGCCGAACGTGGCGCGTTTGCGCACAGCTTTCGAAGCGGCAGTTGCACGCCACGACATCTTGCGCACCGGCTTCACCCCCAGCGAAGCGGTGCCGATGCAGGTTGTCCATCGCCAGGCGCAGATGCCGGTTCAAATCCTCGACTGGCGCGAGCGCGGCGCAAGCGCCCAGCCGGCGTTCGAGGACTGGCTCGCGCAGGACCGGGCAAGCAGCTTCGACCTGACCGCGCCGCCCCTGATGCGGGTTGCGCTGATCCGCATGACGGACGACGAATGGCGGCTGGTCTGGACGCGCCACCATCTGCTGCTGGACGGCTGGAGCACGGCGCGCTTCTTTGCCGATGTGCTGCGTGATTACATCGAACCGCCGCGTCCTCAGCTGTTTGCCGCGTCTGGTAAGACCCGTTACCGCGATTTCATTGCCTGGCTTGGCGCGCGTGATATCGAATTGGAGCGCAGATTCTGGCAGCAGCGCCTGGCCCGCCTTGACGAGCCGACACGGGTTGCCGAGCGAGAAGCGGAAGCCGGACGTACGGCCGAACATCGCACCTGGCGCGCAACATTCGCCGCCGATGCGACGGCGCGCATGGCTGAAACCGCGCGCAGCCTGAAAGTGACATTGAATACGCTGGTGCAGGGCGCATGGGCGCTTGCGCTGCAGCGCATGACCAACCAGCCGGCGGTGGCGTTCGGCGCCACGGTGGCAGGCCGGCCCGATGCGCTGCCTGACGCCGACACCGTGCTTGGTTTGTTCATCAACACCTTGCCAGTCATCACCGTGCCTGCGCCGCAGCGCTCGGCGGCGGCATGGCTGCACGAACTGCAGGGCGATAACGCTGCCGCGGCGGAGCATGCGCATACGCCGCTGTACGAAATCCAGCAATGGGCCGGACAGGGCGGGGCGTTGTTCGATACGCTGGTTGTATTCGAAAACTATCCGGTCGATGAAGCATGGCAGGGACGCGACGAACAGGCCCTCAAGATGCACGGCCTGCGCAACATCGAAGCGACCGATTTTGCCTTGACGCTGGTCATCGGGGCAGGAGCGACGCTGACCATCGATTACGGCTACGATGCCGCCCGCATCGGTGAAGCGCGCGTGGTTTCCCTGCATCGCGCGTTTGCGGCCGCCGTCAACGCCATTGTCGGCGATCCACAGGCGGCGCTCGGTACGATGGCAATCACGACCGATGACGACCTGATGACGCTGGCGCGCCATAACGCCACGGCGCAGGCCTGGCCCGATGCACAGCAAATCGCGCTGCACCGCCAGTTTGAACGTGCCGCCGTTGCAACACCGGACGCGGTCGCGCTTGAGTTCGTTGACGCACAAAGCCGCAAGCAGCAGATAAGCTACGGCGAACTCGATCAGCGCGCCAGCCGCGTCGCCGCGTCGCTGCTGGATGCCGGTGTCCGTCCCGATAGCGCCGTTGCCCTTTGCCTGGAGCGTTCTTTCGACATGGTAGTGGCGCTGATCGGCGTATTGAAGGCCGGCGCGGCTTACCTGCCGATAGATCCGGATTATCCGCCTGAACGCATCGCCTATCTGCTCAGCGATGCGCAACCGGCAGTAGTGATCACGCAAGCCCATCTGCGTGAGCGCGTCACCGCTGCTGTTTTGCACGCCGAGGCGCGCATCCTTACTGTCGATGAACTGATGCAAACTTCCACAGCCTTGCATCAGGCTGCGGATCTCAGCGCCGACCAGCTGGCCTACCTGATCTACACCTCCGGTTCGACCGGCAAGCCGAAAGGAGCCGGCAATACCCACCGCGCGCTGGCGAACCGGATTGCGTGGATGCAATCGGCATACCGGCTGCGGCCTGACGACGTTGTTTTGCACAAGACGCCGTTTGGCTTCGATGTATCGGTTTGGGAATTCGTCTGGCCGCTGGCGGTCGGCGCCAAGCTGGCGATCTCCGCACCGGGCGACCACCGCGATCCGGCACGGCTGGTGGCTGCGATAGAAACGCACCGGGTGACGACGCTGCATTTCGTGCCGTCGATGCTGGCGGTTTTCCTGGGCTATCTCGACGACTTCAAAGCCGCCGCACGCTGCCAGAGCATCGAACGCATAGTCGCCAGCGGCGAGGCGCTGGCGCCGGAATTGGTGGCGCGCGTCGCGCAGCTGTTGCCGCACGCCCGGCTCCACAACCTCTATGGCCCGACCGAGGCCGCCATCGATGTGTCGCACTGGACTTGTGAAGCGGACGACAGCCGGACGGCTTCGGTGCCGATCGGCCATCCTATCGCCAACCTTCAGCTGCATGTGCTGGACACGGCTTTGCATCCGGTGCCGGCAGGCGCCGCAGGCGAACTGTACCTGGGCGGCGCGGGCCTGGCGCGCGGCTACCTTGGCCGCTCCGGACTCACGGCTGAACGCTTCGTGCCGGATCCGTTCGTGCCTGGCGCGCGCCTGTACCGCACGGGCGACCTGGCGCGCCGCCGGGCTGACGGTGCACTTGACTATCTTGGCCGCATCGATACCCAGGTAAAACTGCGCGGCCAGCGCATCGAACTCGGCGAAATCGAAGCTTTGCTGCGGACGGCTGCGGGTGTGCACGATGCCGTGGTGATCGTGCGCAACGAGCAGCTGATCGGCTACGTCGCGCGCGGCGCCGGCAGCACGCTCGATCAGGGCCCGCTGTTCGACCTGCTGCATGCGCAATTGCCCGCATACATGGTGCCGGCGCAATTGATTGAGCTGGATGCGCTGCCCGTCACCCCAAACGGAAAATGCGACCGCAACGCATTGCCTGCGCCGGTGCGCCAGGACAAGCCGGCAGCCGCCTTGCAGACCGATACCGAGCGCGAACTGGCCGCTATCTGGCAGCGGGTGCTGCGCCTCGACACCATCGACCGCGACGATGATTTCTTCATGCTCGGCGGCCATTCGCTGCTGGCGACGCAAGCCAATGCCCAGGCCAACCTGCATTGGACGCTGATGCTGCCGCTGCGGACACTGTTCGACGAACGCACGCTGGCGCGCTGCGCGGCTGCGATCGATCTGGCGCTGGCCGAACGGAGCGCCAGGCCGGGGCCGGATACCGCCAGCGCGATCGATGCGCTGCTGGGTGAACTGGAAATGGAAACCGACTGATGACTACTGTGAAACCTGACCTGCTTTCCCTTGCCGCCCGTTTTGCCAAATTACCGGATGCGCAGCGCAAGCTGTTTCTTCAGAAACTGGCTGCAGCGGGCATCGATTTCCGCCTGCTGCCGATTCCGCCGCGCACCGAGCGCACGGCAAGCGTGCCGGCTTCGTTTGCGCAGATGCGCCTGTGGCTGCATGCGCGGATGATCGACGAACCGGCGGCCTACCATATTACCGAGCGGCTGCAGCTCGACGGTGCGCTCGATGCCCATGCCTTGCGCCTGTCGTGCGATGCACTGATCGCGCGCCATGAAGCCTTGCGCGCCACTTTCACCGAAAGCGCAGACGGTGTGCAGCAGACAGTGCATGCGCCGGTGCGCTGTCCATGGCACAGCATCGACCTGAGCAATGTCGCTGCGTCCGAACGCACCGCGCGCGCAGAGGAAATCGCGCGCAAGGATGAGGCAGAACCGTTCGACCTGACGCATGGGCCGCTGATGCGCGCCTACCTGATACGCCTGGACGAGAGCACGCATTGGCTGGCGATCACGCTGCATCACATCGTATCGGACGGCTGGTCGGTCGACGTCATGCTGGCCGAACTGGGATCGTTTTACCGTTCATATGCGATGAAAGAGACGGTTTCGCTGACGCCGCTGCCGATCCAGTACGCCGACTACGCCTTATGGCAGCGCCGCTGGCTTGACGCCGGCGAACGCGAATCCCAGCTGGCGTTCTGGCGTGGGCAACTGAACGACAGCGTACTGATACTGCCAGGCGCCGCGCCTCGTCCGGCGCAACGCAGCGCACGCGGAGCGCGCCACCTGTTCAGGATCGATGCCCGGCTAGCGCAGCAAGTGCGCTCCCTGGCCAATGCACAGCGGGCAACGCCGTTCGCGGTGCTGCTGGCGGCGCTGAATGCATTGCTGGCCCGCGCCTCCGGCGAATCGCAGATCCAGGTCGGGGTGCCGGCCGCCAACCGCGAACGCGGTGAAACCGCAGGGCTGATTGGTTTTTTTGTCAATACGCTGGCGCTTGCCACACGGATTGGCGTCACACAGCCGTTCGCGGCGCTGGTGGAGCAGGTGCAGCGCGGCTTGATCGATGCACAATCGCACCAGGACGTGCCGTTTGAACAGGTGGTCGAAGCGCTGGGCGTGGTACGCAGCGCAAGCCATAACCCGCTGTTCCAGGTGATGGCTGCCTACGGCGCACGCAGGCATCTGCCATCGCTTGCCGATGTCTCCATCACCATGCTGCCTTCCGGTTCGCCATTCGCCAAATTCGACCTGACGCTGGGCTTCGAGGAAAGCGACGACGGCGGCATTGACGCCGGTTTCACTTATGCGCTCGACTTGTTCGATGCCGATGCCATCGAGCGGCTGGCGGAACGTTTTGTCACATTGTTGGCGAGTGCGGTTGCCGCGCCTGCAACCATGATCTGCGATTTGCAATGGCTGCCGCCGGCCGAGCGCGCGCAGCTGGATGCCTGGAATTGCCCGCAAGCGCATCAGCCGGCTGCATTCAAGGCGGTGCACGAACATATCGCCGAGCATGCGCGAACCCGGCCGGATGCGCGCGGCGTCGCCGATATGGATCGTTCGCTGACCCGCGGCGAAGTCGACAGGCGCGCGGCGCGGCTGGCCCAGCGTCTGGTTGCCGCCGGCGTCAGCGCCGAGATGCGGGTCGGCGTCGCGCTCAGCCGTTCGGTCGATTTGCTGGTCGGCCTGATCGCGGTGCTGAAGTCGGGCGGCGCTTTTGTGCCGCTCGATCCGGCCCATCCCCGGGAACGCCTGGCGCAGATCCTCGATGATGCGCAGATTACGCATGTCATTGCCGAAGACCAAAGTTTGGCGGCGCTGCCGGCTTCGGATTCCCTGCGCATCTGGCGGATTGACGGCGACGACAGCGGCGCGGATGACGCCGGGATTGCGCCGGCAGTACTGCCGGCCGTCGCGCCGACGCAGGCCGCTTATGTGATCTATACCTCCGGCTCGACCGGAAAACCGAAGGGCGTGGTGGTCGACCATGGCTCTTTCGCCCGTCATTGCGCGGCAATCGCCGAACGCTACGGCGCTGGCGAAGACGATGTGTTCCTGCTGTTCCAGTCAGTCAATTTCGACGGCGCGCACGAAGGCTGGTTTTCCCAATACATGTCGGGCGCAGCCGTGGCGGTGACCGCCGATACGCTCTGGCCGCCGGCGCTGACCTGCAAGATGATGGTGCGCGAGGGCGTCACCATGACCTACGTGCCGCCCGGCTGCGCCACGCAGCTGGCCGAATGGGCGCTGGCGCACGGCGCGCCGCCTGCCTTGCGTTCGCTGACGGTGGGCGGCGAAGCGACATCGCGCGAGGCGTTCGCGCTGATGCGCCGTGCATTCCCGAAAGTTCGCATCGTCAACGGCTATGGTCCGACCGAAACCGTCATCACGCCGATGCTGTGGATGTTCTATCCGCACGACGATGCCGCCAGCCTGGCGGACAGTGCTTACCTGCCGATCGGCACCCTGGTCGGCGCGCGCACAGCACATGTGCTGGATGCGCGCCTGAATCCCTTGCCGGTGGGAGTGATCGGCGAACTGTTCCTGGGCGGGGAAGGCGTAGGAGTGGCGCGCGGTTACCTGGACCGGCCGGCGCTCACTGCCGAGCGTTTTGTGCCGGACCCGTTCGGAGCGCCCGGCGCGCGGCTCTACAGTACGGGCGACCTGGTCAAGCGGCGCGCCGATGGCGTATTCGATTTCATCGGCCGTGTCGATCATCAGGTGAAGCTGCGTGGCCTGCGTATCGAACTGGGTGAAATCGAAGCGCAGCTGGCGGCACATGAAGATGTGCGCGAAGCGGTGGCAATCGTGCACGGCAAGGGCGCCCAGGCGGCGCTGGTGGCTTATGTCGAATTGAGCGACGAGGCCCGCCAGCGTCCGTTGCAGGCTGACGCAGCCGAACTGGACGCCCATCTGCGCCACACGTTGCCCGACTACATGGTGCCGGCGCATATCATCGTGCTGGATGCCTTGCCGCGCAATACGAACAGCAAGGTCGACCGCGCTGCGTTGCCGGAGCCAAAGCGGGTAGAGCGCGTGTACGAATCGCCCACGGCCGGCGTCGAGACGGCATTGGCGCAGATATGGCGCGAGGTGCTGGGCGCCGAACGGGTCGGCCGTGCCGATCATTTCTTCGAACTGGGCGGCCATTCTCTGGCGGCGGTGCGAGTGGCGACACGGGTGGCCGAGCGGCTAGCGTACGACGTGCCGGTGCGCGCGCTGTTTGAAGCGCCAAGCCTGGCGCAATATGCGCAGCGGGTGCTCGCTTCGGTCCGTACGGAACCGATGTTTGAAACCGAATTCCATGGGGCGGATGCCGCTGTCGCTCCCGACGCCAATGGCGTGCTGCCGCTGTCAGCCGCGCAGCTTGGTTTGTGGTTCTTGTGGCGCACCCAGCCGGAGAACGCTGCCTACAACATTCCGATTGCATTGCGCCTGCACGGTTCGCTCGATGCCGGCGCTCTGAGCGAGGCTTTCTCTTTGGCGGCTGCGCGGCATCCTGCTTTGCGCACCAGATTGGTCGAGCGGGCAGGTGGCCTGCCAGGCCAGTGTATCGACCGGCACTGGCAGGCCGCGTTGCCGGTAATCGACCTGAGCGGCGACGCATCGGCGACGGCAAGCGCCGTCGCGCTGACCGACGAAGATGCGCTCACGCCATTCAATCTGCTTGGCGCCGGACCGCTGTGGCGGGCAAGGCTGCTGCGCCTGGCAGCTGGCGACCATGTGCTGTCGCTGGTAGTCCATCACATCGTGTCGGATGGGCAGTCGATCGAACTGTGGTTCGACGATATCCGCACCACTTATGCCGCGCTGGTTTCTGGTTCCGCACCGGCGCGTGTCGCGCCTGCGCCATTGCCGGCAATGCCGGTGCTGCCGGCGACGGCGCCGCGGGCGCGGCTGGCGTTCTGGCGCAGCGTCCTCGGCGACATGCCAGCCAGCGTCTTGCCGGCGCCTTCATCCGGGCGGACCAGCGAGCCGCGCTGGGCGGCAAGCCGGATTGCCTTCGCGCTGGATGACAGCCTGGTCCGGCGCGCGCGTGCAATGGCGCTTGAAACCCATGCCACCTTGCCCATGTTGCTGCATGCGGCGCTGAACGTAGCGTTTTACCGTGCGACTGGCGCGGTTGACCAGCCGGTCGGCGTGCTGGCGTCGACGCGCGAACTGACGGGCGACGCCGCCCGCCTTGCGCTTGGGCTGTTCATCAATGCGGTAGTGGTGCGCACCCGCCTTGCCGGCAAGGATTCTCCCGCCACGGTCCTGGCTGCGGTGCGTGACGGCGCACTTGCCGCTTATGCCCATGCCGATACGCCATTCTCCGATGTGGTCGCTGCATTGCGTTTGCCGCGCTCGGCGATCGGCAATCCCTTGTTCCAGGTGATGTTCAACTACATGCGTCCGGCCGCCGCCGGGCACGATTGGGCCGGCCTCGCGCTTAGTGAATTCAACGATGTCAGGCACCGTGTGGTGTTCGAGCTGGAGCTGGATATCGTAGAACATTCGGACGGCCGCGTGACCGGAGCATTCTCGTATGCCAACGAACTGGTCGATGGCCCGTTTGTCGAGGCGCTGGCAACGGATTACCTGGAGGTCGTGCGCCTGTTCGTCGACGCGCCGCATGCAGCGCTTGGTACGGCCGAGCCTCGCTTCACCGATGTCACGCCGCAGGATCTGGCGACGGTAAATACAGATGGAATCGACGAGTTGCATGCAGAAGCCGGTCATTTTTCAGAGGCGCTGCAAAGAGTCTGGGATGGCTTGTTCGATGGCGACGCGCCATCGCGTGACGCCAACCTGTTCGAAGCCGGCGCCACTTCATTCGATATCGTGCGCTTCGTCGACGCGGCGAGGACTGCGGGTTACACGCTGACCATCGTCGAAGTATTCGCTGCACCGTATTTCTCGGTTCTGGGCAAGCGCCTGGCCGCGCGGTCTCCGGTTGCGATGGCGCTGCGCGATGCGGGCTGAAACCGGATTTTTCGGCTGTATCGCCATCGTCCAGGAATTTTTTTCAATCGGCACGCCTGGCGTGCCGGGTAAAACTGATAAGGAACATAGACATGCAACGAGATAGCGTTTTTGACCTGATTGGCGTCGGCTTCGGGCCGTCCAACCTTGCGCTTGCCGTGCGCCTTGCCGAAGAAGCAGGCGCATCGCATCTGAACCATTGTTTTGTCGAACGGCAGCCGGAATTCGGCTGGCACCGCGGCATGCTGCTGGACGATTGCCGGATGCAGATTTCCTTCCTCAAGGACCTGGTTACCCTGCGCGATCCGAAAAGCCGTTTCACGTTCATCAACTATCTGTTCGAGCGCGGCCGGCTGCCGGATTTCGTCAACCTGAAGAGTTTTTATCCGACCCGGGTCGAATTCCATGATTACCTGAGCTGGGTCGCCCAGGCTTTTGACGAGCGCGTGCATTACGGCGAAACCGTGATCGGGATTGAACCTGTGGCCGCGGCAGGCAACAACGGCCAGGTCGATACGTTGCGGGTTTTCTCGCGCGACGAGGCTGGCCGCGAATGGCAGCGCGTGACGCATGCGCTGTCGGTGGGGATCGGCGGCTCGGCGCGGATTCCGGAAATGTTTACCGCGCTCGGCCCGCACAACGTGATTCATACCTCGAATTACCTGACGTCCATCGACCGTGTGGTCGGCGCCCCGCAGAACTGTCCACGCAAGCGGATCGCGGTGATCGGCGCAGGGCAGAGCGCGGCCGAAGTGTTTGTCGACCTGACGCGCCGTTACCCCGGCGTCGACGTCAGCATGGTGATACGTTCCAGCGCGCTCAAGCCGGCCGACGACAGTCCGTTCGTCAACGAAATTTTCAGCCCGGCATACACCGACATTGTCTATGCACAGGCCAAGGATGTGCGGCGCTCGCTGATCGATCGTTTCCGCGACACCAACTATGCGGTGGTCGACCGTTCTCTCATCGAACAGATCTACGAAATGCTGTACCTGCAGAATGTCGCCGCCGAGCCTCGTCATCGCTTGCTGGCGAATACGGCGATCGAAGCAGCGGTGCGCAACAGCAGCGGCCAGGTCGAACTGACCTTGCGCGACCGCCTGAGCGGCCATGCCTGCGCCGAGCGGTTCGACGCGCTGGTGCTGGCAACCGGCTACGGCCGCGCCAACCACCTTGGATTGCTGGACGGGCTGGCGCCGTATCTGGGCGACGCCCTGGCGCAGGGCAACGTCAGGCGCGACTACCAGCTCGCCACGCCGGCGCACTTCAAGCCGCGCATCTACCTGCAAGGCTGTTGCGAGGATAGCCATGGCTTGTCTGACACGCTGCTGTCGGTGCTGGCGCTGCGCTCGGATGAAATCACCGCCTCGCTGGTGCAGGGGGCAAAGCAGGAACGGACGTTCAGTCCGGTAGTGGATCAACAGAAAAACGGAGTGGGCGGCGGCCGCATAGCTTCCGCCCTTTGATAAAGAAAGCGGGTTTTCAATACAAACCGCATTGCAATCGGGAGTAGTAGAAGATGGAATGGATAACAGGTACGCGTCGGCGTGCAATCGTCGTTGCTGTGAGTGTGCTGTTCGAGGCAACGGCAGTTGGTCATGCGCACGCTCAGCAGGCGGCGCAGCCGGCAAACGACGCGCAAAAAAATGGCAAGGCGGCAGACAGCACGCTGCCTGTCATCAACGTCAGCGCCGGCGCGGACGATGACGGCACCGTCGGACTGGTGGCGCGGCGCAGCGCCAGCGGTACAAAAACGGATACGCCGCTCAACGAGATTCCGCAGACGATCAACGTCGTCACCGCGGCGCAGATCGAGCAGACCGGCGCGGCCAGCATCAACGATGCGCTGCGCTATATTCCGGGCTTTTCGTCGTACGGCTCAGAAGTGCGTTCCGACTGGTATTCGGTATTGCGCGGCTTTACGCCCAGCGTGTTCGTCAACGGCCTGCAAGTGCCAAGTACGCTGAACCTGGCAAGCTGGCGCGTCGATCCTTACATGATCGACAGCATCAGCGTGCTGCGCGGCCCGACTTCGGTGCTGTACGGCCAGGGCGATCCCGGCGCCATCGTCGATGTCCAGAGCAAGCTGGCCAATGGCGAGCGGATCCGCGAACTGCAGGTGCAGCTGGGCGACTACGCCAGGAAACAGGTTTCTGTCGACGTCGGCGACAAGATAGACAAGGACGGCACGCTGTCGTACCGTTTCGTCGGCACCGGCCGCGACGGCAATTCGCTGACCGGCCCGCATGCCGAGCAGCGGGTCGCTTTCGCGCCGTCGATCAGGTGGCAGCCGGACGCCAGCACTTCGCTTACCGCGTCCTTGACCTATCTGCAAGACTGGGGCGACGCCTCCAATAACTTCCTGCCGGCGCAAGGCACCATCCTGCCCAATCCGAACGGCAAGATTTCCGAAAACCTGTACACCGGCGACCCGACTTTCTCGCACTACCGCAAGAAACAATGGTCGGCCGGCTACCAGTTCGAGCACAAGTTCGATCCGGTCTGGACCTTCCGCCAAAATACCCGCCTGATGCATCTGTCGCTCGACCAGGGCCAGGTATTCGGCGGCGGCTTGGATCCGGCCGATCCGTCCCAGCAAACGCTGTTGCGCTACGCAGGCCTGTACCAGCTCAACTACAGCCGTTTCGACATCGACAACCAGGCGCAAGCCAAATTCAGCAGCGGCCCGTTTGAACATACAGTATTGGTCGGCGCAGAATATAACCGCCAGAGCACGACCGACAGCGAATGGATGACGACCGGGACCAGCCTGAACATGTACAACCCGGTGTACGTCCCGATCACCAACGATATGCTGACCGGACCCGATTCTTTCCCGCGCACTTATACCAAGACCACGCTGAACATGTTCGGCCTGTATGCGCAGGACCAGATCAAATGGCGGCGCTGGGCGCTGACGTTCGGCGGACGGCAGGACTGGAGCAACACCAGGCAGAACGATATCGCCGGCGGCACCAGCTTCCGGCAGGACGATCATGCATTCTCCGGCCGGGTCGGGCTGGTTTACCTGGGCGATTACGGTTTGTCGCCGTACGTCAGCTATTCGACATCGTTCAATCCGATCATCGGCGTCAAGCTGGCTAACGGCGGCCTGGCCGCGCCGAGCAAGGGCCGGCAGATCGAGGCGGGCTTGCGCTGGCAGCCGGCCAACAAGAACCTGATGCTCAACGGCGCGCTGTACCAGATCTACCAGACCAACGTGCAGACGCCGGATCCTGCCGATCCGACCGGAAGCTTGTCGGTGCAGAGCGGCGAAGTGCGTTCGCGCGGCGTCGAGTTCAGTGCGGTTGGCAATCTGTCGCGCGAGTTCTCTATCATTTCCGCTTATGTCTACCAGGACGTGAAGGTCACCAAGGCCAACGATTCGTCGCTGGGCAGGTGGCCGGTCGATATCCCGCGGCCGCGCCAGATGGCGTCGCTGTGGGGTGACTGGACCTGGCGTACGGGCGCGCTGGCCGGCTTCGGCGCTGGCGCCGGCATCCGCTACCAGAGCGGCAATGCCGGGGCTTCCGACAATTCGCTGTATGTGCCGAGCTACACGGTGTTTGACGCCGGCATCCACTACGACTTGCCCAACTGGCGCCTGGCGCTGAATGCGACGAATCTGTTCAATCGCACCTACGTCAGCGGCTGCCAATCGGCGAACACTTGCTTCTACGGTAACCAGCGCACGCTGGTCGCCAGCGCCAGGTACAACTGGTAAGGCGCGAGTTGAACCAAAGCGTGGAATAGGGCCCGGTCCTGTGCCGTGAGGTACGGGACCGGCGCCGATCATCAATTTGTCTGAATGGATAAGACATTTATGCCAAAGAAAAAACTCGTTTATATCTGGTCCCTGAGAAACGCCGCGGCTGACAAGGCAGGGCAGGACGTCGCGTACAAGGATGGCGCGCGCTACATGAAATCGGTGCTCGAATATCTGGTCGAGGCGCTCAACGATACTGCGCTGGGCGACATGTATTCTCTCGAAAAAGTCATCTACGACGACGATGCGGATTCGGCCGTCGATCGCGAAAAACTGAAGGAGTATGGATTCTCTTGCGAAGCCGGCAAGCGCTGGTTTTATCCGCCAGGGCTGAACGTGCAGGGGCGCCCTGTGAACGACCTGCTGCTGGCGATTCCGTCGGCGTACCGGCGGCTTGGGATGAATGCGCCGGAACGGCCGGCAGGCAAAAGCGCGTTCGAAAAGAAGCTGCTCGACACGCTGGTCGAGCTGCAGGCCGATATCGTCGTATTGGACGGTTTGCTGATCATCCTGGACGAGCTGGTGCGGCCAGGCAGCCGCTTCGAGCGCAAGATCGTCAACATCCATCCCGGCGTTACGCGTGCGGATTCGCCGTATGAGCGGCGCGGCGCTTATGCGACGCTAGACGCGCTGCACGGCGCGCGCGGCAAGAAGGTGGTCGACTGGCAAACCATGGAAACGGTGCCCGTGAAGCCGCTCTACATGACTGGCGCCTCCTTCCATTACGTGGATAACGGCATCGATTCGGGCGAAGTGATCCACGACGTGCTGAAAACCGAAATCGACAAGGAAGACACGATCCTGGAGCTGCGCTGGAACAATTTCAACCGCAGCCTGTTTCCTGCGCTGCACGAAGGTCTCGTCAAGATCTACCGCTGACAATAATAACGGCCATGCACGACAAGTCGCATGGCCGCTATAGAGAGTTACCGTCGCGGGTTACTGCGCGGTCAGCTCTTTTTCGCCTGGTCGCGGATCGGCAGGTTGCGGATGCGTTTGCCGGTGGCCGCGAAAATGGCGTTGCACAAGGCCGGGGCGATGGGCGGCGTGCCTGGTTCGCCGACGCCGCCCAGCGGCATATCGTACTTGTGCGGCACCATGTGGACCCGCAGGTCGCGCGGAGCGCTGAAGGCGCGCAGCACTTCGTACTCATGGAAGTTGCCTTGCTCCGCGCTGCCGTTCTTGAAGGTGATTTCCCCGGTCAGCGCCAGGCTCAGGCCCATGATGCAGGCGCCCTCGACTTGCGAGCGGATCCGGTCCGGCGTGATCTGCGGGCCGCAATCGATCGCCATGTCGACGCGCGGAATGCTGATCGTGCCGTCGTCGGCGACCACCACCTCGATCACCGCCGCCACATAAGACATGAAGCTGTACGCAACGGCCAGGCCCAGGCCATGGCCCTTGGGCACCTTGCGGCCCCAGCCGGCTTCCTTGGTCGCCAGTTCCACTACCGCCCGCATGCGGCCGGTATCGAGCGGATACAAGACCGGCGATTCACCGTAGTTGGTAGTGTCGGACATCTCTTGCGGATTGACCTGGCGCGCCGGACCGATCAGCTCCAGCAGGAATTCCCGATGGTCGCGCTTGGCCGCGGCTGCCAGTTCCGCCACGAACGACTGCACTGCAAATGCGTGCGGGATGTTGTAGACCGAACGGAACCAGCCGATACGGGTATGCGCTTCGACTTCCGGAGCTTCAATGCGGATGTTGGGAATCACGAACGGGATATTGATCGCGCCCATGCCCAGTTCACCCGGCTGTTCGCCCTTGGCGCCGGCGACAAAGGTCGAGGCGATGGTCGGCGCCGCGGTGCGGTGCAGCCAGGCTTGCGGCTTGCCTTTGGCGTCCAGCGTGCTTTCCAGGTGTTCCAGCGAAACGGTATGGAAGTAATCGTGGCGCAAATCGTCTTCGCGGGTCCAGGTCACTTTCACCGGCGCGCCGTCCATGGCTTGCGACAGCAACGCTGCTTCTGCCGCGAAGTCCGGCTTGGATTTGCGGCCGAAACCGCCGCCCAGCAAAGTGACGTTGACTTTGACGTCGTCGGTCTTCCAGCCGAGGCGGCCGGCCACGGTGTCGCGCGTGGCTTGCGGATCCTGCACGCAAGCCCAGACTTCGCATTTGCCGTTGGCGGTGCGGGCGGTGGCGGCCGGCGGTTCCATGGTGGCGTGGGCCAGGTGCGGGATATAGTATTCGGCTTCGATGCGCTTGCCGGCCTGGCCCAGGACCGCCATGGCGTCGCCATTGTTGCGCACCACCTTGGCCGGCTTGCGCGCGGCTTCTTGCAGGGTGGCCTTGAACGCAGTCGAGTCATAAGCTGCGTGCGGACCGTTGTCCCAGGTGATTTTCAACGCTTCGCGGCCCTTGATCGCGGCCCAGGTGTTGCGTGCAATCACGGCGATGCCGCCGAGCGGATTGAACTTGGCCGGCGGCGGGCTGCCCTTGAGTTCGATGACTTTCACCACGCCCGGGATTTTCAAGGCTTCGGCAGGATCGAAGCTGGCCACTTTGCCGCCGTATACCGGCGGCCGCGCGACCACCGCATACAGCATGCCTTCCAGGCGGGTATCGATGCCGTACTGGGTGTTGCCGGTGACGATGTTGCGGAAGTCGACGCTGCCGAAAGCATCCTTGCCGATGTAACGGAATTGCGACGGATCTTTCAGCGGCGCTTGCGCCGGCACCTGCAGCTTGGCGGCGTCGACCGCCAGTTCGCCGTAGCCGAGCTTGCGGTTGCTCTTGGCGTGCAGCACTTCATGGTTCTTGGTGGTGATTTCTGTTGCCGGCACGTTCCAGCGCGCGGCGGCGGCCGAGACCAGCATCAGGCGCGCAGTGGCGCCGACCTGGCGCATCGGCGTGAAGAAATGGCGCATGCTGCGCGAGCCGTCGGTGTTCTGGTTGCCGTAGCGGCTTTCGTCGGCGTTGGCTTGCACCACGCGCACCCGGCCCCAGTCGGCGTCGAGTTCATCGGCTACCACCAGCGGCAGGCTGGTGCGGATGCCTTGGCCCATTTCGGAGCGGTGGGCAATGATGGTGACGATGCCGTCGGCGCCTATCGAGACAAATACCAGGGGATCGTTGACGGTGCCGCCAGGCATGTTGGCGCCGCCGTATTTTTTTGCCGGCGCAGCGGCATCGGCTGCCATCACCAGTCCGTTCACGCCTACCGTCAGCGCCAGCCCGGTAAAGGCGCCGACTCCCTTGAGCCAGGTGCGGCGGCTTACGGAAGCGACTTCGGTGTTAGCGCTATCTTTAGCGAAATCGAAAGCGGCGCTCATTTTGCGACTCCGTTATCGGTGACATGCGCAGCAACCTGCTTGATTGCAGCGCGGATGCGGGTATAGGTGCCGCAGCGGCAGATATTGCCGCTCATGGCGTCGTCGATTTCCTTGTCGGTCGGCTTCGGCGTGGTTTTCAGCAGGGCGGTGGCCGACATGATCTGGCCGGCCTGGCAGTAACCGCATTGCGGCACGCCCAGCGCGATCCACGCTTCCTGCACGGCATGGCCGACCTTGTCGTCGGCGATGGCTTCGATGGTGGTGACTTTTTTGCCGGCGGCAGCGCTGATCGGCGTGATGCAAGAGCGGATCGGGGCGCCGTTCAGGTGCACCGTGCAGGCGCCGCACAGGGCCATGCCGCAGCCGAATTTGGTGCCGGTCATGCCGATATGGTCACGCAGGGTCCACAGCAGCGGGGTGTCTTCCGGTAAGTCGATCTCGTGCTGCTTGCCGTTGATGTTCAGGCTTGTCATGGTGGGTTCTACCTTTCCAGCTTGGGGTTGATAACCTATTGATGGATAAATCGGGAGCAGTATAGTCGAATTGGCAATGCCTTGAATCCTTGCTATCAATTGACGTGATAAACCGCGCCTGGGCATTGTAGACCTAACTGAAATTCTTTGATTGAGCGCAACTGTTTCGGGGATAATTGGCAGATTGCAATTTTGGTGATGGAGTTCCGATGTCCGATTTGTTGAATAGAGCTGGCCGCATTCCCGACAACGTTTCGCTGCCCGAGCTGACGCTGCGAGGCATCATCCTTGGCGCCTTGATTACGGTCGTGTTCACGGCTTCCAACGTGTACCTGGGCTTGAAAGTCGGCCTGACTTTTTCTTCCGCCATCCCGGCCGCCGTGATTTCCATGGCCGTGCTGCGCATGTTCAAGAGCGCCAATATCCTTGAAAACAATATGGTCCAGACCCAGGCTTCGGCCGCGGGCACGCTGTCTTCCATCATCTTCATCCTGCCTGGCCTGGTGATGATCGGTTACTGGCAGGGTTTCCCGTACTGGCAGACCCTGGCGATCTGCGCCGCCGGCGGCATGCTGGGCGTGATGTTCACGATCCCGCTGCGGCACGCGATGGTGGTGCAAAGCGACCTGCCTTACCCGGAAGGCGTGGCGGCGGCTGAAATCCTGCGCGTCGGCAGCGCCGAAGTCGAACTCGACGGCGCCGCCGGCAAGGCGGGGACAAAGGCTGAAACCGGCATCGTCGACATCATGGCCGGCGGTTTCACCGCCGCTGCCGTGACCTTGTTCTCATCCGGCTTCCGGGTGCTGGGCGAAGGCATCAACCTGTGGTTCGCGGCAGGTCCGGCAGTGGTGCGCCTGTCCGCCGGCTTTTCGCTGGCCTTGCTGGGCGCGGGCTACCTGATCGGCATCGTGGCCGGCATCGCCATGCTGATCGGCTTGCTGATCGCCTGGGGCGTGGCCGTGCCGGTGCTGACCTCGATGCACAGCATCCCCGACGGCGTGACGCTGGCCAAATATGCGACCGGCCTGTGGAGCAAGGATGTGCGCTTCATCGGCGCCGGCACCATCGGCGTGGCCGCGGTGTGGACCCTGATCACCTTGTTCAAGCCGATGCTGGAAGGCGTCAAGACCTCGTTCCAGGCTCTGCGCGGCGGCAAGGGACGCATCAACATCCCGCGCACCGAACAGGACCTGGCGCCGAGCTGGATCATCGGCATCACGCTGGCGCTGGTGGCCATCCTGGTAGCGACTTTCGCCAGCTTCCTGAGCGCCGCGCCTTTGTCGGCCGGCATGGTGTGGGGGCTGGTCGCCTATAGCGTGCTGTTTGCCGTGATCTTCGGTTTCCTGATCGCCGCTGCCTGCGGTTACATGGCAGGGCTGATCGGGTCTTCCGCCAGCCCGATTTCCGGCGTCGGCATCGTCGCCGTGGTGCTGGTGTCGCTGCTGATCCTGCTGGTCGGCAGCGGCGACGGCCTGCTGGCGACCGAGAGCGGCAACAAGCTTGGCATCGCGCTGGCGATCTTCACCACCTCGGCGGTGATCGCGGTGGCCACCATCTCCAACGATAACCTGCAGGATTTGAAAACCGGCTGGCTGGTCGGCGCCACGCCTTGGCGCCAGCAGGTAGCCTTGCTGATCGGCTGCGTGGTGGGCGCCGTGGTGATTCCGCCGGTGCTGGAGTTGCTGTATAACGCCTACGGTTTTGCCGGCGCCATGCCGCGCGCCGAGATGGATGTGACGCACGCCTTGTCGGCGCCGCAAGCCACCTTGATGACGGCCATCGCGACCGGGATTTTCACCCATCAGCTGAACTGGGACATGATACTGATCGGCCTCGGACTGGGCGTCGTGCTGGTGACGATCGACGAAGTGCTGCGCCGCCGCGGCGGCGTGGCGCGTTTGCCGGTGCTGGCGGTAGGCATCGGCATCTACCTGCCGCCGACGGTCGCTTCGACCCTGGTGCTGGGCACCTTGCTGGCCTGGGTGATAGAACGCATCCTGAAAAAGCGCGCGCAGAAGGCGGGCCTGCCGTATGAACAGTTTGCCGAAGCGCCAAACCGGCGCGGCGTGCTGCTGGCGTCCGGCCTGATCGTCGGCGAAAGCCTGGTGGGCGTGCTGCTGGCGGCCATCATCGGTTTTACCGGCAACGATTCGCCGCTGGCGCTGGTTGGCGCTTCCTTTGAAAACACCGCGCAATGGCTGGGGTTGATCGTGTTTGCGGCAGTGGCCTGGGTCTTCTCGCGGCGCGTGCTGACGGCGCGCCAGCAATAGGCGCTCGCCGGCTGCCGTGCAGCCGTCAAAAAAAATGGACCGGGCTGATTACCCGGTCCATTTTATTTTGCGAACTTGTTTCCAGCCGTGCCGGCCGGCTACTCGTGGTGCAGCGCGATTCCGAACTGTTCCGCCAGCGCGGCACGGCCTTCCGGCGTGATGCCGACCACGCGCGAATGCTTGCTCCTGGTCAGCCAGCTCAGTTCCACCATGCGCTTCGCCAATGTCGCGCCGAGGGCGCCGGCCAGGTGGTCGCGCCGTTCGCTCCAGTCGAGGCAGGGGTAGGCGAACTGGCGCCGGCTCTTCTGCAATTGACGGGTATCGATGCCGAAGTCTTCGAACCAGGTTTCGCCTTGTTCCGATAACGAAAAAGTGCCGTCGTCGGCATGCAGCAAGCCGCGTTCAAGCAGGACCTCGGTCAGCCTGGTTCCCAGTTTTCCTGCCAGGTGGTCGTAGCAGAAGCGCGCGGTGCAGATGGCGTCGTTGCCGTTCGCGGGACCGATGCGTTTGCGCTTCGGGGCGAACACCATCAGGGATTCGATCAGGCGCGCCACTTCCGGCGAGGCCAGCCGAAAATATTTGTGGCGGCCTTGCGTGGTCATGTCGAGCAGTTTGTCTTCCAGCAGCTGGCGCAGGTGCGCGGTCGCGGTGGCAGGCTTGATTTCCGTGCCGTACGCCAGTTCCTTGGCGGTCAGGGCGCGTCCTTCCATCAGCAGCGCCAGCATCTGGATGCGGGTCGGGTCGCCGATGGTGCGGGCCAGCCGGCTGAGGTCGGGTTCATCGTTCATAGTTTGATGGTAACCGTACTGTTGTTGTGTGACAAGCGGGCGCAACAAGCCCAGAATTGAGCCTTGATCACTCAAGCAACGGAGCTGCTGCAATGACATCTCACCAACTGGCGCAAGCGCCGGCCACACCTGTTGCGAAAGCGGGCATGCCCGCCGCGGGCTGGACCATTGCTGCCAGCAGTTTCGCTTTTATCATCGTCCAGCTCGATATCACCATCGTCAACGTGGCGCTGCCGCAGATCGGCGCTGACCTGGGGGCGCGCGTTTCGGCTTTGCAATGGGTGGTGGATGCCTATACCCTCGGTTTTGCCGTGTTCCTGCTGTCGGCCGGCGCCCTGGGCGATAAATTCGGCTCCAAGCGTTTGTTCCTGGCTGGATTCCTGTTGTTCGCCCTGGCTTCGACCGCCTGCGGGCTGGCGCCGAATGCCGCTTTCCTGAACGTCGCGCGCGCCGTCCAGGGCATAGGCGCGGCGCTGCTGGTGCCCAGTTCGCTGGCGATCCTGAACCGTGCCTGCGCCCACGATAAAAAACTGCTCGCCAAGGCGATCGGGCTCTGGACTGCGGCGGGCGGCGTCTCGATTGCTGCCGGCCCGGTGCTGGGCGGCCTGCTGCTGGCGACCGCGGGATGGCGCAGCATCTTCTGGGTAAATATCCCGATCTGCATCCTGGGGTTTTTGCTGACCTTGTGCGTGGTGCCGGCCATGGCAAGCAAGCTGCATGTGCATTCCTTCGATTTCCTGGGGCAGGTGCTGGCGATTGTCGCGCTGACCGGGCTGGTTGGCGCGGTGATCGAACTGCATCCGCTAGGGCTGGAGCATCCGCTGGTATTGTCCGGATTCTGCGTGGCCCTGGTCGCGGGCGCTGCTTTCATCATGGTGGAAAAGAAAGTGCCGCATCCGATGCTGCCGCTGAACTTCTTTCGCCAGGCCAGTTTTACTGCGGCCGTCCTGTTCGGCGTGCTGGTGAACTTCTCATACTACGGCGTGATCTTCGTGATCAGCTTTTACCTGCAGAAAGTGCAGGGCTACAACTCGCTGCAGGCGGGACTGGCGTTCCTGCCTTTGACCGGGACCTTCATATTCTCCAACCTGGCCAGCGGCTGGCTGATCGGCCGCGCCGGCATACGGCTGCCGATGGTGCTCGGCGGCCTGGTCGGCGCCTTGGGCTATGGTTTGCTCGGCACTATCGGCATCGCCAGCCACGCCAGTTTCCTGCAGATGCTGCCGGGTTTCATACTGATCCCGGCCGGCATGGGGCTGGCGGTGCCGGCCATGACGACCTCGATATTGTCGAGCGTGGAAAAAAACCGGGCGGGGACGGCGTCGGCGGTGCTCAATACTGCCAGGCAGGTCGGCGGCGCGGTTGGGGTGGCGGTATTCGGGGCTTTGGTCAGCGACGGTTTTGGCGGGGGCATGGTCGGCGGCGTCAGGATCGCCATGTGGACGGCGACGGTGCTGTTATTGGCGGCTGCGGGGCTGGGTTACCTGGTGCGGCCGGTTGCAACAAAATGACCAGATACGCCGAGCAAGAAATATTTCAAAAAAAATGTAAAAAACGCTAAACAAAATCTGATTCTCGAGGATGTATTGGGTAGAGGCATGCAAGATGCACTAATTTGCTGGCCGTCATTGCTCAATGGAAATTATTCTCGAGGATTAAAACATGGTCGCCATCGTCACTGGTAATGGTTTGGGTCTGCAGTCCGGTACCGCGTCGGGTCTTGGACAAAAAATCCAATTAGGCAATGCCGCCTTGGGGCAATCCGGCGAGCAGGTCTATGTTAATGCCAGTAACGGCAATCTGCTGCTGCAGGACCGCGATCAGTTCTTGAGCGGGACCGGTGTCAACAGCGAGATTTTCCGGAGCTATAACAGCCAGGGCAAGCTTACCGGCGACAATTGGCAACCCGGGGCGGCACCAGTTTTGTCTTTGCTGACCGGTGTCGTCAATACTGCAGGCAGCACCATCCAAAGGATAGACTGGGATGGCAGCGCCATTACCTATACTTTCGACGCCAGCAGAAATAGTTACTTCGCTTCCAGTGGCACAGGCGCGCGGGCGACACTCGCTTTCGACGCCGCGAGCAACAACTGGACATATCACGACGGCAAAAACCAGATCAACGAAACCTACGACAGCCTGCAACGACTGACAATCAAGAGCGACCGCGACGGCAACAATGTCGTGTATCAATATAACAGCGCTGGCAAGCTGGCGCAGGTGACTACCGCATCTGGCGAGATCACCTATCTGGATTACAGCGGGGACAACCTGACGCAGATCCGTACTGCCTATCAGGATATCGCTGACGGACGGCAAGTCATCTCTATCCTCACGGCCACACGCTATACGTATGATGCGCAAAACCGTCTCAGCACAGTAACGCTTGACGCAAATCCAACGCAAAAGCCAGCCCCGGATGCGCCTCCGCCGCCCGACCGCGGGGTCTACACGACCACGTATACCTACGATGGCGACAGTAACCGGATTGCCTCGATTGCGCAGTCAGACGGATCGCAGGTGGCGTTTACCTATGTTTTGACGAATGGCGACTATCGTGTTGCTACTATTGCGCAGACTAGCGATGCAGGCGTTGTGCGGCTCACCGCGCTGGAATACGGCAATAACTTTGCATCGAATGGGGATCCGGCCGGAAGCACGACAACGATTACGGATCCGTTCGGCCTGAAGACGACCTTAATCTCCGATAGTCAGGGCAGGTTGATCCAGGCATCCGGACCTGGGGACACGGAATACAAACAGTTCAAATACGATGATAGCGGCAATGTTGCGCAGGTTGTAAACAGCGACACGCCGCCGGACGATTTTACCTACGACGGCAATGGCAACCTGATTGTTGTCAAAGATCACCAAGGCACCGTCACCACGCGTACATTCGGGGCTGACAATGAGCTGTTGACAGAAACAGTGCAGGCCCCGGATTCGCTAGGCGGGCAAACGACCACGAAGCGCTATGCCTACGACTCGCACGACCATCTGCGTTTTGCGATCAGCGCGGAAGGTAGGGTTACTGAATATCGCTATAACGCAAGCGGTCAAAAAGAAACGGAAATCCGGTACAGCACGTCGCTCTATGACGTCAGTACATTTCAACCCAATGTTGCTCCAAACGAAACTTCATTGAACGCCTGGGTTGCCGGCCTGACCGACAAATCGGGCGCAATGCGGATCGATACCGCCTACGATTTCCGTGGCAATGTCGCCACGGTCACGGAATATGGCGCGTTGCTAGCCGATGGCAGTCAAGATTTCACGGGAGGATATGTCGCCGGCAAGGATGCCGGGACCGGCGATGGCGGAAAAACCCAGACCAACTATATCTACGATCAGTCCGGCCGCTTGTTGCAAAAAGTAGGGATCGATAGAGAGAGTTATAGCTACGATGGCTTGGGCCGGGTGCTGTTGACTACACGCGCCGGCGGTTATTCAGCGCGCTATCAATACGATAATGGCAAACACCAGACGATTGTGACTTTCAGCAACGGGCTGACGCAAACTTCGACCTACAACGGCGCGGGAGAATTGATTGCATTGGCACAGTCATCGTCGGGGACCTTGCTATCCGAGGTTCAACATGCTTACGATGCCGACGGCCGCTTGCGCATGGATGTAGACGCCAACGGAGTGAGAACGCACTATCTGTACAACAAAAGTGGGCAGCGTGTGGCCAAGATTGATCCTGACGGTACGCTCACCGAATATGTTTACGACAGCAAGCAGCGTCACCTGGTCAGCACGACCACGTTTGCGACTGCGCTGAGCACGGCGCAGTTGGCGGCGCTGGTTGATGGCGCCGGGCGGCCGGTGGATGTGGCCGGGCCGGGTTCGAGCCTGGACAATGCCGGAGTACGGCCTGCGGCGTCCGTGCAAGATCGCACGCAATGGAATTTTTATCGTGGTATTTCCGAGAACGATCCCGGAGGCAGCATACTTGATCATACGGTGAATGCCGATGGCGCCGTGACCAGATATCGCTACGACGGCAATGGCCGCGTTGTGTCGATGACGTTGTATGCCAACCGTCTTGACGTCAGCACTCCACCTGATCCATCAACATCGACTGTGGCAGCGGATGCTGCCAATGACCGCACCACTCGTTATTTCTACGACAAAGATGGCCAGCTGCAGGGAGTGCGCAATGCCGAAGGCTATGTGACGGAATACCGTTATGACGCCGCCGGCCGGAAAGTTGCCTCTATTGCCTATGCCGCTGCCTCGTCGGAGGAGTTCCTCAATGTAGGCACGCTGGCCGATATCCGGCCACATTCAAGCGCCAGCGATATTCGTCAGTATTACCAGTACGATGGTCGCGGCAAGCTGCTGGCTGAAGTGGACGGCGAAGGCGCTGTGACCACATACAATTACAGCTACGCCGGCGGCAACAGCGATGGCAACGGCAACGGCGCCGGAACCATCACACAACGCATTCAGAGCGCGACAAAGGTGGACGTATCAGCCTTGCTATTGAGCGGCAACGTCAACAGCAATGGCCAAGTTGTCCCTGCCGTACAGCTGGGCGGCCCCGATTGGGCCGCAATCCGCAACATCGCAATGGGTCCCGGCAGCGGCGAACTGCGCAAGACCAATTATCGTTATAACTCGGATGGGACGCTCCAAAGTCGCACCAGCTTTGACATGGCCTCCGGCAATCTTGCCGGCAGGGACAGCTACTGGTATGACAGCATGGGCAATCTGCTCATGGACGCGATAGGCGGACCGATCACCACGCGCGGCAGCAATCGCCGCTACGATGCGCAGAATCGTTTGATCGGCTTGCTCTCCGGCGAAGGTTCTTCCGCCCTGGCCGCAATGGGCGACGCCTATAGCCAGGAAAAGGTCGATGCCATCTGGGCCAGCTACGGCACCCGTTACAGCTATGATGCCAGCGATCGATTGATCTCTCAGACGGACCCCAGCGGTAATACCACACTCACTTATTACAATATCAGCGGTCATATCAGCCATACCGTCAATGCCTTAGGCGAGGTGGTGCAGTTCGACTACGACACCTTCGGCGAACGCACACGGCAAACGGTCTATGGCACGCGACTGGATGCAGTCACCCTGGCCCAGCTCAGCGGCGGCCAATTGACGGCGGCGCTGCAGGCGAAGTTTACGGCACTGGGCGCCGACAATTCAGCCAGCGTCACCGACTATCAATATGACAATGCCGGCGAGATCGTGAAGCAGACCGATGCGCTCGGCGTGGAGACCAGGTATAGCTATAACAGTGCCGGTCAACGGATTTCAACGACGATCAATACGGATAAGACCAATGGTGTAAGCGGCCAGCGTATCGACAAGATCGATTACGATCGTCTGGGTCAGATCATTTTGCAAGCCAAAGATGCGGGAGGATTGAACCTGATCACTCAAGCTTCGTACGACGCTTTTGGCCGCACTATAGAGACTATCGACGCCAATGGCGCTGTCCGCAGCCAAGACTATGATCGCCAGGGCAACGTTGTTGTCGTCACCGACGGCCTAGGCAATAAATCGCAAATGACGTATGACGCGTTTAACAGCGTGCTGACCAGCACCGACAAGACCGGGCATACCACGACCTACGCATACAGTCCGTTCAAGCGCGATGTGACGGTGACGACAGCGGAAGGCATCGTCACGACCACCAGCGTGAACGAATTCGGCGACATCATCAAGATCACCGACGGCCGCGGGATCAGCAGCACTTATCAATACGATCATAACGGCAAACTCACCAGCTGTACGAAAGCGGCAGGCACCGATGCTGCCGCGACGGTGACCAGCACTTATGACGGAACCGGTCATCTGATTGCCACGGCGGACGCCCGGGGCATCCAGACCACCTATACCTACGATGCCGCCAACCGGGTGTTGACACGGACATTCGATACCGCCGATTTAAACTATAAGACAACCTACGGCTATGACGCCAAGGGACAGACGGTCAGCGTGACGGACCCCAATGGCGTACTCACCACGACCCAGTACGACAAGCTGGGACAAAAGATCGTCGTCATCGTGGATGCGGGCGCAGGCAAGCTCAATCTGACGACCAGCTTTGCATATGACGGAGCAGGCAATCAGTTGACAGTCACTGAGGGTGCGGGCAGTACGCTGCCTAGAGTGACCGAGTATGTCTACGACAAGGTGGGACGGCTGTCGAGCAAGACCATCGATCCGGTGAATCTGAAATTGCTCACTGAATACGAATACGACGGTAACGGCAATGTGGTCCTGGTGCGTCAAAACAATGAGCCGGTGCCGACCCGCTATGCCTACGATGCGGTAGGCAGAGTGGTGTATGTGGTCAATCAGAACGGCGAAGTCACCCAGACGGGGTACGACGCTGCGGGACGCGTGATTGCAAAAACAACGCTTGCCGCGAGCATCAATCTGCCGGCCGGCGCGGCATCTGCGCAAGACATTGCCGGTCTGATTGCGCTGCAATCGCCGTCGGTGCGTGCTGATGATCATGTGACGCAGTATGCGTACGAAGCCGATGGCCGCCTGCGTTATACGGTCAACGGCATGAATTACGTTACTGAGCAAGTCTATGACAAGGTCGGTAATGTCGTCAGCACGACTGCCTATGCGACACCGATCGCGGCGACGGTTGCGATTGACAGTGCGGCCATTGCTGCGGCACTCGCTGTACAAACGCCAGCATCGCATGCGGCGGACCGCAGAACCTATGCCATCTACGACGCCGCCAACCGCGCCATTTATAGCCTCGACGCATTGGGTTACATCACACAAAACACCTACGATGCCAACGGCAATTTAACCGACCAGACGCGGCATGCTTTTGCGTACACAAAAACCCTTAATCCGACCCCGGCAGATTTGCAGGCTTGGATCAAAGAAAAGGCTAGTGATTTTTTTGGGAATATCGATCCCTCGACGACTAGCTGGATCTATGACGGTGCGAATCGTCCGCGTTTCGTGATGGACCCTTTGAACTACGTCACAGAAAATCGCTACGACGCTAATGGCCGCCTCACCCAGGTTATACGTATTGCGTCATATCGGTATTGGGGAAATCACCCCTGGCGCCACAACAGTTACCTGCAATGGACTACCACCAATCAGCCCTACATACCGGGTGAGTCTACGTTTACGTATTATCGTTATGATGCCGCTGGCCGTGCCGTTGGGGTCACCGACCCCATGGGAGTCACGACGCGTTATGAGCTCGATGGCCTGGGTAATATCGTCAACACGTATATTGCAGACGGCACGACAGCACAAACCATCACCCGCGCTGTTTATGATGCGGTAGGCCGGAAGGTTGAAGAGACGCGTGCCTGGGGTACTGCGATCGCCAGCACCAGCCGTTATGTTTATAACGCGCAGGGATCGCTGACAGCCGAATATGATCCGCGGGCGGTCGAACTGGCGGAGCAGGATACCGATTGGGCACTATCTCAGCGCAAAGCGGCCGGTTTGGTGGACGCCAGCGGGAATGGCTTAAGGGCGGCAGCACTGGATGCGACGCAAAAAGTGTTGCTGATGAATCGCTATGTCAAGGCGACCAGCTACGATGCAGTGGGCCGTGTTGCGCGCACCTGGACGGCAACAGATCCGTCAGGCATCGCGACTTCCTACGACGCTTTTGGTAACGTCGCCTCTGTGACGCAGGGTGCGCGCACAACCGCGTTTGCCTATAACAAGTCCAACAAGAATACGCTGCAGACGACGGGAGATGGTGCGGTCGTGCAGACCGCCTACAACGCCTTTGGGGATCCGGTAACGGTCACGCAGTACTATAACGCTGCGGCACCCGGAGCGATCCCGGTAACAAGTGTCCATGATGCCGTGACACAGATGGAGTACGACAAGTTAAGTCATCTCGTCAAATCCACCGATGCAGAGGGCTATAGCGAACTCTACGCATATAACCATCTAGATAAGCGCGTCAGCTACACCAATAAATCAGGCAGCTTGTTCCGTTATGAATATGATGGTGCCGGTCACCTGACGACAGAATATCTGCCGATCGGCACTATCAACAATTATCACTACGATGCATTTGGCAATCTATCAGGAAAATTGGAAAACGATACGCGTGATTCTCGCGTAACGGGATATACATACGACAAGCTCGGCCACGTTATAGCCATCGCGGGCCGGCCAGTGACGGTGACTGCGGCTGACGGCAGCACTAGCATGGTGACGCCGATACAGCGTTTTACGTACGACGCGCGTGGCAACCAGACCAGTGCCACGGATGCCAATGGCAATGTCAGCTTTCAGTATTACGACGCACTAAATCGCAAAATTGTCGATATTAGTGCGACCGGCACCTACACCAGCTATGTCTATGACAGCGCCGGCAATGTAGTAACAACGCGCGTGTATGCGGTGCCGGTCACGGCCACCACGCCCGGCAGCATGCCGGCGGCGCCGACCGATCTGGTCAATATGCGCGAAACCAACAATGTCTACGATGCCAGCAACCGTTTGATCGAGTCGCGCATCATGAATGTGGGGACAGGCAAATTTTACGCAGATGCCAAGGATCCCAATAATCCGGGCCGTCCGGGGATGTATTACATCGACAACGCGAGCACGATTGTCCGCACATGGACATATGATACGCGCGGCAACGCGATCAGCAGCATCGATCCGAATGGCAATCAAACCTTCAGTTTTTATGATACCAACGGCAAGAAAGTGTTGGATATCGATGCCCAGGGTTATGGCACGGTGTGGGTCCGTGACGTCAACGGCAATGTATCCGAACAGCGTCAGTATGCACTGCGTTATACCGACGCTTTTACTAGCAGCAGCGATCCACAAGCCATCATCAAGGCATGGGCGCGCAGTAGCGACGATCGCATCACGCAATATACCTGGGACCGCAACAACCGTCTCACAAGTGAAACTCGCACAGGCGTCGATTATGCGACGGTGGACAGTAACGGTGCCATGACCGACGTCAAGGGGGGCAATGCCGTTACCAGTTATCAATATGATGGTGACGGCCATCTGCTGCATAAAACCGACGCCAATGGCAGCCAGTGGGATTTTACCTACGATGTCATGGGGCGCATGAGCAGCCAGATGTTGCCGCAGTTTGTGGATTCCCTGAATAAGCAGGTGCGCAGCACCACCTTATTCGAATACGACGGGCTGAATAACGTTAGCAAGGAGACCCAAAAAGGGCAAACTGCTGCCGAAGACCGCGTTACAACTTACATCTACGGCGCGGAAGGGCGCCTGGTGAGCAAAACTGATGCGGTGGGTACCGTCACCAGCTACGGCTTCGATGTGAACGGCAACACCGTACAAACCAGTTTTGTACGGCTGGACGCCAGCGGCAACAAGATCAAGGACACGACGCGCTTCAGCTACGATGCGGCCAACCGGGAAATTTCGCGCAACACGCAAAGTACGGATCCCGATACCGGCAGGCTGCTGTATGGCGACACCACCACCGAGATGCAATACAACACCTTCGGTGAAGTCACCGGGCGTCGCACCAACGGCGGCGGCGCGAATGGCCTGTGGCAGCAGTATGCTGAGTACAACAATGCCGGGCGGGTAGTGCGTTCCAACTTTGACGGCGGCATCAGCCATCTGTACATGTACGACAAGAACGGCAACGCGACCCTAAAAATGGAGTCGATGACGACCGATTTGCGTAACGCCGTGATCGCGACCGTCGCCGATTTGCAAAAGCTGGTGCAGGAGGTGCAACTGAACCAGACATTCACGCGCTATGACGCGCGCAATCAAGTGCTTCAGATCATGCAGCCTAAAGTGTCTGCGGGTGCTCCGCAGATCACTTTCAGGCCGATCGATATTCCGATTGATGGCGGCAAATTCGCCAATACGGAATTGTGGATAGGCGGCTCCAGTGTCTCGAATGTGCCCGTGAGGCAACCGGCCTTGTCGGGTGTAGCTGATATCGGCATTTCTGGCGGCAGTGTACATCAGGAGATGAGTGCGACGATCAGAAAAGGCACCGTTCAGGGGCGAGATGGACCGATACCCGACTACGGCACTCCCGAACTCACCATTGCCTTGCCTGATTTCAGTGCACTCTATGGCAACTACAGTATCTCAGTTGAGGTGACATATTCGTCTTATTATTGGTGGTTTGGCTATCAAGGGAACGACATCCAGCCATACTACATCGATGGCCATGTAAATTCCCCTGCAATCGGCAACTCCCCAAAGACCGTAACGGTACAGCTGCCTACTCAGTTGAGTAACGAAGGCAAATCTATTCCTGTAGATAAATATACGGCGATTGTGCGCTTAACCTCGCTAAGCGATCCTACCAACAGCATTGTATTAGGGAGTCTTTCCGCTAATACTAATGACATTACGTCGGGGGTTGATCCCAGGGGATCTCTCGGCGAGACCGGAACAGGCACAAACGGATACATGCGAAATCAGGTTTCGTCCTGGGTTGCCAGCGCACCTATTGACGTCGCCGCGCCGATTCAAAGTCAGATCCGCTTTGCCAATTCCACGCTGCCCAATGATGCCTCCAGCATGGCGTACTATCGCCCGGCAGGATCGACGGGCGCGTATCAGGTATTGCCACAAAGCGCTTTAAGTACGCCGGGTTCCTATATCGTCGATGGCCAGGCTTTGGCTGAGGGCAATTACGATGTGGTGTTTATTGCTGTCAGCAACGGCGGCGATGGTCGCCCCGCCGGAACGCTGCTGCGGCGCAACGAATACCAGGTCACCATTTCGCATGGCGCGACGGGATCGTCGATCACTGACGCCGGCATTCCGCTGGACGCTGCCTACAACAATACTGGCTTCCAATACGGCGCTGCCGGCACTTACATCTGGCAGGCACCGCAAAGCCTGCGCGCGTATAACCTACAGAGCGCTACCGGCATCGTGCCCGACGGTCTGATTGTACGCACTCGTCCTACAGGAAGCACTGCCTGGACTTATACCTCCGGCCCGGTTGGCCGCGATGCAGCGACCGGTGCATTCACGATCGATTTTGCTGGCAATAGCACCGATCAGGATGTATCGCTGGTGCTGTACAAGAATGGTCAAATAATTGACATCCTTAGCGCGCCAGCCAGTTTCTCTGGCAGCCAGACGCCTGTGTTGAACTTCAGCTTCCTGCAGGATCAAAAAACGTCGATCACGTTTAACCCGCCGCCAAATACCACGTATCTGATGATCAAATACGATATGACGGTCGATGGTGTCGTCAAGACCGTCTACAAGCGTCTCGACAAGCTGAGCGCCGGGACATTTATCTGGGCAACAAGCGACGATGGCCTGATACCCGATCCCAAACAGTCATACACCTACAATATTGTCTATACGGCCTATGACGCCTACGGCACGCCGCTATCGATGAGCAAGGGGACGGTCACGTTGGGAGGCGATGTCGAGCCTACCGGCGGCCGCAGAGTAACATTGACCGGTAGCGAGCGGCCGGTGGTAATCGAATTCGTGCCGAATGCGGACACGAACAACATCAATGGTCCAACACCTGGCCAACCCTTGAACCAGGCGACACAAATCAATCTGTATTACCGTCCGAGCCCCAAGAATCCGGCCGACTTCGATGTCCCGTATACCTTGGTCAAGCTCACCCGTAATGGGGAAGGGCGTTTCCTGTTCAACACCAGCGACTATGGCTTGCCGGAAAACTCGGAATACGAATACCGCTATGATGCCTTGGACGCCAGCGGCAATGTGCTGGTGGAGCGGCACAGTTATTTCGACACCCGCACCCGTTCCAATCCGGCGACCAATACCGACATCATTGGCGTGATTACGGAAACGAACAAGGACATGACGGTTGATCGTTATGAACGCTACAACGCCTTCGGAGAAGTCAGCGGTGAGCGTGACGGCCGCGGCAACTGGAACGATTTATATTACAACGCCCAAGGCAAGCTGATCAAAAAGCAGCAGGCCGAAGTGATGATCACGTTGGCCAATGGTTATCAGCAGGTGATGCGTCCAGAAACCCTGTTTTATTATGACCGCACCGGAAATTTGCTGGGCCTGAAAGACGCTAATGGCAATCTGACCACCCAGAGCTGGAATTACGGCACCGGCAAGGTCGACACCAGCTGGGATGCCGCGCATAACTATAAAACGTCGCAGTACGATCAACTGGGCAACCTGCGTGTTCAATTCGATGAACTGCAGCAGAAGACCACCTACGATTACAGCAAGCTGGGACAGTTGACAGTGGTTACGCGCGGCAGCGGTGCGCAGACCAGCATCGATAAATATAATTACGACGCTGCCGGCAACCGCATTGGGGTGACCAACACCCTGACCGGTATAACCAGCACCTATTATGACGGTGAGGGCCGCATCATCCATACGGTCAGCGCGGAAGGACGCGCTGTCTGGTATCAATATACCTGGAACAGCAGCATCGTCAGTGTAGGCAGTGTGGTCAGCGGCGGCTGGCAAAAGATCGCCACGGATGCCAACGGCCATACGCTGACCGACAATATCGACACATTCGGCCGTGTCACCTGGCATCAGGACATGGGCGGGCGCACCACCAGTTACGCATATAACTGGGCAGGTTTGTTGGCGAGTGAGATCAGCAGCGCCGGAAAAAATATTACTTACAGCTATTACAGCAACGGTTTAGTGCGAGGCATCGACGATACCGGCACGGGCACCCAGGCGTTATATGAGTACGATGGCGACGGTAACCGTACCTACGAAAGTTATCGTTCGCTGACGGGTTCGTACGTCTATACCCAGGCTTATGTCTCCTACGACAGTTTAAATCGGGTGACAAGCATCAAGGACCTGCTCTATAGCGTCAGCTATGAATACGATGCGGTGGGCAATCGCCGCCACATGGCCGCCACTTATCACGATTATGTGGGCAACACCAAGCAGAGCCAGGATTACTGGTATGCCTATGACGCCTTGAACCGGTTTACGCTCACCATGGGGCAGTTGTCGGGAGCACGCGCTACGAGCGCGGATGACACCAGCGTCTCAGTCGTGTTGGGGGCAGGGGGTGGCGATGGCGTGTACCTGGCCTATGACGCAGTCGGGCAACGCAAGCTGGCGACTTATGCCAGCGACGGCCGAACCGAGTTATACGGCTATGACGCCTTGGGCTATTTGACTACGCAAACCATCAATGGCGTTAAAACCAGCGAGCGTACCAACGATCAGTTGGGACGGGTGACTAACTATGCCGAATGGCTGGCAGATGGCAGCAAACAGGTCACCAATCTGGTCAAGACCTATGACGCGGATGGTCTGCAAAAGACCGAGCGCGATAGCCTCAACGGCAGCACGACAACCTATGCCCGATTGGCGGACGGAACCGTCAGCCAGGTCAAAGTCACGCCGGACGATGCCGACAAGGGCACCGCCATGACCATGGATTACAGCTACGAGTGGTGGGATGGTGCGAAGCAAAGCAAGGTCACCGCCCAAGGCAGCAATCCGATGGCGCCCGGCTGGAAGCCGGCCAGCAGCTTATATAACTACGACGTCAACGGGAACCTCAAGGCGGTATTTGACGATGGCGGCGGCGAAGCAGCCAAGCAGCGCGCGTTCAGTTACGAGACCGATCAGCAGGGACAAGTGCTGAGGCGAAATGAGTTGGGCGGCGTGATCATCGACGCCAATAATCAGATCACCGGGGCCGTCAGCGGCCGTATCCACAATTTCTATTACCTCAATGGCCATCGTATCGGCAACGTCGGCAACGACGGCATAGAAAAGATCGACTATGCCCAGGAACTGGCAGGCAAGCTGGACAAGGGCGGCGACGACAAGTACAAGATATTCAAGCCGGTCAGTGCCGTCGACTTCGATGAAAATTACATGAAGATCAGCAGCCAGTACCCGAGCATGAATGGAAGCAGCTGGACGGTCAGGGCGGGCGATACGCTGCAGAGCATTGCCTCGGCGCTGTGGGGGGATAGCACGTTATGGTATCTCCTGGCCGACGCCAATGGCTTAAAAGGCAGTGACGAGGCGCTCCGAGCCGGACAGTTGCTGACGGTGCCTAACGTCATTACCAATTTGCACAATACGGCCAATACCTTCAAACCGTATGATCCAGGCCTGGCGATAGGCAATACGCAACCAACCTTGCCAACGCCACCGCCGCCACCGGCTAACGACGGGGCGTGTGGTGGCTTCGGCCCGATGCTGGCGTTTGTGGTCGCTATCGTGGCGACGTTCTTCGCGCAAGAATATGCAGCACAAGCATGGATGTCTGCCTTCGGGCCTGCTGAGGGGGCAGTGGGCGGTGCCGCTGCAGGTGCAACAACTGTCGGAGCTGGTGCTGGTGTCGCGGGAGGAGGAGCGACAGTTGGTGCCGGTGTTGCTGCAGGAGATACGATCGGTATGATCAGTACTACTGGCGCAACAACTGCCCTGGCAGTAGGCGGTGCCGCCGGTTCGCTGGCCGGGCAAGGCGTGATGATTGCCGTTGGGGAACAAAATGGGATTAACTGGAAGAGCGCAGCCATGGCTGCTATCGGGAGTGCAGTTGGCTATAATCTGCCGGGGATGTCCGGTAATGCCTTTATCAATGGCGCACTGCAAGGTGCTGCTGGCGGTGTGCTCACGCAAGGTATTGGTGTCGCCGCTGGCTTGCAGCATGGCTTTGACTGGAAGGGGATTGCCGTCTCGGCGATTGCACAGGGAATAGGTCAAGGCGTCGGTGCGAAAATGTACGCCGCGGGCTACAACCGGGCGGATGCAAAGCTGGTGGGAGGGTTCGCGGGGGGCGTGGCTAGCGCTGTTGCACGCGGTGGTAGTTTGGGCCGCAATATCGGTGCTGTGACGATGGATGCGGTGGCCAGCACAATTGGCAACTCGGTGGTTGACCAAATAGCAGCATCCAGTACCCAGAAAATCTATGGCTTAGAAGACGGAAATATGTCGGCTGCCGGATTTATTGATCAGAGCGGTTCGAGCCAGCGCACACTAGAAGTTGCGCGATTGCAAGGGCAGGCGGACATGGAGTCGAGACTCGCAAGAGGGCCACTTTTTGTAAATGGCACAGGCGCATCCGATCCGATTTACGTTAGAGCTTCAAGCCAGTCGGACATTGCGATGCAACCAGGCCGTGCTTATGGGCCGGGTATAGTTTATAACGCGGAAACAGAGACGATAGGTTATGCCGTTCCTATGCCGTCGGTAGATGTACGAACACTTGATAACCCATACATGGCGGGCCCACTGGACGCTGGTTATGTTTCGCAAGCCAGTCAGATTCCTGCAGATAATTATCCATCTGTTCAGTCTGTTCCTGGAACAAGTGCATTCTGGAATAAAGGCGATGACATTGCGGTTAAAGATTTTGTGAATGGCTACCATCTAGGTAATTCACCGCGCGGTATTATGGAGCCTCCAATGACTGCGGCTGAGTACAATGGTCGTTTGGTGGGGGCGGTAAGAGATTCATTCGCTGATTTTGGATATGGCATGATTGGTGGACAAAGTGCCGATGCGGCCAAGGCTAACTGGAATGCAGGTAACCGTGGCACTGCGGCGCTGTATGAGGCTAAGGCGTTTGGTGAGGCAGGACTAACGTTGCTGAGTTTTGGGACATTTGGCGCGGTACGTTCAGGGACGACAATGACAGCGGCGGAGCTGTCGGCGACTCGGGCGACGTATGGGGCAAATACAGAAAGAATGTTAGGTGCCCGTACTGGCGGAGTTGAGTTTGGTGTTGATCCAGTTGCGTCTGGTGGTCCGCTTCGTGAACTTTCAAATGGCAACGTCAAGATTACTTCGAAGGGAGTTGGCGTTGTCGAAAACCATGTATCGCGTTTCGGCGACGACGCAGCAAATCAACTCATGATTGATCGCCTACGAGGAATTTCCAATGGTGAAATGAATGGAACAGTAGCGGATTACAACTTCTATACACACGAATTGCGAGAATTTACCCGCGTTCGGAGTCTAGGATACGAAACAGGTCAGTTACCAAGTGACATTTACTACAATGCTCATTCGGCAGCACTTCGTGAGTATGGGATTCAGCCACAAAATTACAATCAGTCACTTCGTGCGCTATATCATCCGGATGCAATTCGCTTAATGGAAGGTCAATAATGGACAAGCAAATCAAAGAAATTTTGGCTTTTATCGGCCGCAGTCCTAAAGGTGCAAGCTTTTACCAACTAGTTAGAGGCTTTGGATTTCCCGATGCGCCTTATGATTTGCAAGCGGTGCTGCATTCTTTTGTAGAGGAGCACTTGGCTGAGTTACAACAGCCAGAAGCTGGCGTGAATGTACAGTATGTAATTACGCAAAAGGGAATTGAAACCATTGGAATAACGAGTTAGTTGGGGCAAATACAGAAAGAATGTTAGGTGCCCGTACTGGCGGAGTTGAGTTTGGTGTTGATCCAGTTGCGTCTGGTGGTCCGCTTCGTGAACTTTCAAATGGCAACGTCAAGATTACTTCGAAGGGAGTTGGCGTTGTCGAAAACCACGGAAATATGGGGTCAGGTCTTGCATTGACGCATAGCGCGAAGAAATTCATCTTCAATCTTGAAATCTAATAATCTAATTTTGGAGAGATGTATTAATGCAAGGCCGGATCGAGTTTTTTAGTAAGAAATTCATAATAATTAATAAGGGAGTAATTCAACATGCATCATTTTCGAGTATTTTTTTTGGTCTTTTTCTCCGTAGTCCTGATGGCCGGTTGTTCTGTCATGGCACCACCTTATTCTGCGTCCATTACCAATGTTCAAAAGCTCAAAGAAGCAGGAACTCAGATGACAAAGGTCGGAGATTTTGCTTCCAGCAAGGACCAGGGAAATGCCAATCCGATTTCCATCCGTGGCAGTTCAATGAAATCGCCGTATCAAGACTCTTACTCAAAATATGTAGAGGAAGCAATCAAGCAGGAACTTTCGCTGGCTAATCGTGGAGCGCCAAATGCGGATGTGGAAGTTACGGGCACGTTGTTGAAAAATGATCTGGACGCGACTGGATTTTCCAAAGGTTCCGGGGACATAGAAGCGCGTTTTATCGTAAAGAAGAGTGGTCAAATTTTGTATGATCAGGTGAAGTCGGTCCATCACGAATGGCCTTCTTCCTTTGTCGGCGCCGTTGCCATTCCGCGCGCAATTGAGGAATACCCAACTTTGGTGCAAAAATTATTGACCTCGCTTTATGCAGATCAAAATTTCCTCGATGCACTGAAATAATTCGTCCATGACTACAGCTATTTAAAGATGAATATTACTAAATTTATCGCATCTATTGCGACCATCATGGCTTTGGCTGGCTGCGCGCATCCCATCAGGATCGCACCAAATATTGACAACATAAAACCATCCGCCGCAGAGTCGCCGATCAAGAAGAGCGTGGCGTATTACATCTCTGACGAGATGCTGGCGCGAGAAATCGAAACGCCTGGCGGAGGCGGTGATAGAGTGGCCTATAGCCCATATCGCGATATGGAAACAGGTTTTTATAAAATGCTGTCGAATGTCTTTGTCACTGTCACAAAATTAAATACGGCAAATGACAAGGCATCTATCGAGAAAAATAAAATTGATTATGTGATCACTCCAAAGCTGGTGACCAACTCTTCGTCGTCAAGCGTATTAACGTGGATGCCGACGCAGTTCAGTGTTGAAATGACATGCGATATAAGTGATGCGAACGGTAATCCATTGTTCTCCAAAAAGGTCAATGGACAAGGTCAAGCAGAATTTTCCGAGTTCAAGGAGGGATTTTCTCTTTCCGGAAGACGTGCAATGGAAGATGCCTTGTTGAAGATGCAGCCGGCTTTACTCGGCGCACAGGAGTTGCGTGCTTCACAGGAATAGGGCGTTGCCAATTTTGAAAAGAGCCTGGAGTCAGGTCTTGCACTGTCAAATAGTGCGAAGGAGGAGCCTGGGGGCAGGTCTTGCATTGACGCATAGCGTGAAGAAATTCATCCTCAATCTCGAAATCTAATTTTGGCGAGGTGTGTTAATGCAAGACCTGACCTCAAGTTTCTGCATGACCCCAAGTTTCCGATAGCGTAAGCAATTAATCTGGACCATCCCGAAACGGTTTGACCAAGACAGGGTGAGCCGCTATCGAAGAGGATTGATCCTGGCGTTGTCCAGCAATAAAGGAGCGACGTTCCAGGACTAGAGTGCGCCGATGCGCTTGATTGGATGTTCCGTAATGCGTCCGATGACGTAGTGTAGGTATGTTTCGGGAACGATGCCGTTCAGACGCGCGGAGCCGATGAGGTTATACATCGCCGTTGCCCGTTCTCTACCAGAGTCGGTGCCGGCGAACAGATATTTCCGTCGTCCGTTGGCGATACCACGCAACGCCCGCGCGACCAGCAGGTTATCGATCTCAGCTTGCACATCGCTGCAGTAGCAGGCGCGTGCCGGCCAGCGATTGAGCGCATACCGGAACGCGCCGCGGGTGTTCGATTTTCTGGAAAGCGTGGGCAGCGTTGTATCGAACCGCTGCTTCATGGCATCGAACAGCGGAACGGCCTGAACTTGGCGAACGGATCGGCGCTTATCTGGCGGTTTGCCGCGGATAGTTTCCTCGATTGCGTTTTAGAACTGCAGGGCGACCTCTCCAATCAATGCTTCCACCTGAAGCACTATATTTATCCATAGAATTCGCCCAAGCCCATATGACATCTCTGAACGACCTGACCACTGCCTACACTCTCTATCAACAAGAGACCAATATCCGGACCGCGCTAGATCTCATCCGTCAACTACACTTGGCCGGCAAGGCTGAGGATGCCATCTCCCTGGCATTGAAGTGGTCGGACAAAGCGAAAGAGCCAATAGAACGCGCGCAGCTGGCTTATTATATGAGTTGCTTAGGCATGCTGGCACCGGCTGAAGCGATGCTGGAGGAAGTACTGCCACAAATTGAGTCTGACGATGAAACTTATTACCAGATCAGGCAGGAACTGGCGATTGTGAAATATTGCTTGGGCAAGTTTCATGAAGCGCGGCAACTGCAGCGACCGCTGCACAGCAGCAGGTGGAGTGAAGTGTGGAGTCGGCTGGCTTCGAACAATCGCGACAACAGCTGGTTCTTGCCGCACAAGGACAAGGTGTTGTACGACCAGCCTGTCGCCGGAAAAACCATCCTGATCGGCAGCGAAGGCGGTGTCGGCGACTTGCTGCAATTTTCCCGCTACGTAAAGAACCTGCAGCAGGAAGGTGCTGCGTTGATTTATTGCCAGACGCCCGTTGCGGTGCAGGGTTTCATGGCGAATAGTGGCCTGCCGATTGTCATCGTTGACAGCACCTTTGGTGGCATGGCCGATTGCGATTACATTGTTTGGGCTTTTGCGCTGTTTACGCGCTATCAGCAGAGTCCGTATTTTCCTCCTGCTGCAGAGGCCTATCTCGGATTGGCGGCTGATTATGTCCTACCTGTGGGCATCCAGGAAAAACTCGCCGAGCGTAGCGGTGGCCGACGCCGCATAGGGCTGGTTTGGCGCAGCGAAACCAGGGTGCGTCACGAACCTTTCCGTTCAATGGATTTGCAAGAACTGGCATCGTTGCTGGCAAGCGCCGATGCCGATTTCTTTTCGCTGCAGGTGGGCACTCTGAGTGATGCTGAAAAGCAACTACTGGAGCAGTTCCAGGTCGTTGATTTGGCACCGCAGTTGCGTTCATTCGAAGACAGCGCCCATGTGTTGGAGCGGCTGGACCTGCTGTTGAGTATCGATTCAGGGCCGGCGCATCTGGCCGGTGCCCGCCAGCGTCCAGTATGGCTGATGCTGGCGCAGTCCTGCGACTCTCGCTGGTATGACTGCCAGCGTTTTACTCCCTGGTATTCCTCGATGCGCCTTTACCGGCAGGTCGAGCTTGGCGATTGGAGTTCCGTGGTTGCTGCTATGAGCGCCGATTTGTCGCATTGAACGGAAGAGTATGGGGGGCAGGTCTTTCATTGATACATAGCGTGAAGAAATTCATCCTCAATCTCGAAATCTAATTTTGGATAGAGGTGTCAATGCTAGACCTGATCCCAAGTTTTTTCATTCTTGAATGCAATGTTTGATGAATTATTAAATAGAAAATAATTCATCGATGCAATATTGTAAATCTAATATGTTTTCCCATAAAAATATTGAGGAACAAATCATGGGATTAAATGCAAACGATTGGAAATCGCCGTTAGGTTTAGAAGTCCAGCAACCCTACCGAATGGAGGAACGACTGCGATTCAACTCAGTGGCAATTATTCCTGGTGACATTGCCCCGGTGAAGGCGAGCCTGTGAGCACAACAGGCCCGGCAGGCTGGCCGGAAGACTTCCCGTTCCGGCCGCATCTGCGCTTCTGTACGCTGGGCAACGAGAACGTGACGGAGGTTATGGAGAGCTTTCGCATTGCGTGCGAGCAGCTGGGATACTCAACCAGCATCGAAGCCGCACCCAGCGTAGACAACGCCGACATCAACCTTTTCTTTTTCGCGATGGGTCTTGGCTTGCCTTCCGATGCGGAGCTGCCGCTCAACGCCATCGTGGTCAATTTTGAGCCTGGCCTGCCTGAACTGTTGGCAGAAATGCCCGGCTATCGCCACTTGCTCCAGCGCGCATGGGTCTGGGAGTACAGCCTTGACAATCTGAAGCATCATCAAACTCTGGGGATACTCAGGTCTGACTACGTACCCCTGACTTTTGAGCCGATGGCGACACCCATCGTATCCGAAGAGCAAGTGCTGAACGATGACCAGCAGGACATCGATGTCATCTTCTTCGGTGAAACCATGCCCCGCCGGCTTTCCATTTTGAGCGAGCTAGAGTCGCACGGGCTGCGGGTAGTCTATCCGATAGGAAAGGCCTGGACGCCCGCGCAGCGCGATGCCTTGCTGCCGCGTGCAAAGCTCGCCTTAAACATGCGCAAGGCCGATCACACAAACATTGCGGAATTGCCGCGCTTGTCCATCCTGTTGCGCAACCGCAAAGCTGTCGTGTCAGAGCTTTATCCGCATTCCGAGATACCGCAGGTGCTGCGCGACGCCGTCGACGGCTGCTCGTACAATGAACTCGTCGAGCGGGTGCATGCGCTGCTGGCCGATGCTCCGCGGCGGCGCATGCTCGAGAAGGCCGGCCCTCTCGCGTTGCTTGGCTTGACGCCACAGAAAGAGATTTTGGCTGGCGCAATGCACCGTTATGTTGCTGCAGTCCGTCAGCGCCTATAGCGCAAACCGTCTGCAGACGCATGAGGCGCCATAAAGCGCATAAAGGTTCGCGGCAAGCAAATTATGGGTTGGCAGATATGACCCAGCCTGCATCAAACTTCGACTTGAGGTTGGACACTCGTTCGCGAAGCGTGGTGCGTGAGCTAAGTTATGGTGAAGGCAGCGAAAAATTATGGGGTCTTGCAATGAAGCATAGAGATTTATGAATCTTCGTTTGTTTTTGGAGTCGAGTTGTTGCTAATGTATTATTCTGAGATCTGATCCAACGCACCCAAGAAATCGTGTTTTGGACATGGTATGCAGCCACCCCAAATTCGGATTACTTTCACAAACGATAATTCGATCTCTATATAGTTGTAAATACTTTAAGCAAAGCGAATGACATGAGCAATTTGGTTGATCTCACGGCAGCCTACACCACATATCAAAGTCAAACAAATTATGACACTGCTCTAAATCTGATTCGGAAATTGAGGAACTGCCAAAAGGTTGAGGACGCTATCGAGCTGGCCGTCAAATGGTCTGCAAAAGTGGATACTTTGATGCAGCGGACGCAGCTTGGCATTGACATGAATTATCTCGGCATGTTCAAGCAGGCGTCCCCACTTTTGGAAGAAGTGCTGCCGCAATGGACTGCTTATCCATACGACTATTATTTGATCGCGTCAGAATTGCTATTGACACGATATTGTCTGGGGCAATTCCAGGACGCTCACCCCTTGTATAGAAAGATGCGTTCCGCAGAATGGTGCGAGGTGTGGAGCCGGCTATCGTCGCCCAACAAAGACAATACTTGGCTCTTGCCGCATTTGGATAAAGTCCTGGAGCGGCAGCCAGTTGCCGGCAAGCGCATCATGATTGCGCTCGAAGGTGGCGCAGGAGATCTGTTGCAGCTGCTGCGTTATACCGAAATCTTGCATCGGGATGGGGCATCCGCTATTTATTGCCAGGCGCCCCATTATCTTCATGGGCTCTTCAAAAACAGTTCCCTGCCAATAACGCTTGTCGATAGTCTGGCGATCGATTTCGATTACATCACGTGGCCTTTTTCATTGAGCGCCATTTACCAAGAGACACCTTATTTCCCAAGTGCGGTAGAGGGTTATTTGACGTTGTCGGATGAATACAGCCTGCCGGAAATTATTCAACAAACGCTGGTTGGACGTCGAGGAGGCTGCAGGCGGATAGGGCTGGTCTGGCGCAGCGAGTCTGGCGCACGGCATGAACCGTTCAGGTCCATGGAGCTCAATACTTTAGTTCCACTTCTGGAAACCGATGCCACCGAGTTTTTTTCACTCCAGGTCGGTAATCTCACCGAGCAAGAAAAAGGATTGTTGGAACTTCATGGCGTGGTTGACCTGGGCGCGCACCTGGGGTCGTTCGAAGATACCGCCCACGTCATGAAACATCTTGATCTTGTGATTACGATTGATTCAGCGCCAGCGCATTTGGCTGGCGCCTGCAATATGCCCGTATGGGTCATGTTGGCACAGGCATGCGATCATCGATGGTATGACTGCCAGCATTACACTCCATGGTATTCGTCCATGCGTCTGTATCGCCAAACCATGCTCGGAGATTGGCGACCGGTGATTGATGGAATGATGAAATCACTGATTGCCCAACAAAATTGATCTGCGATTGACAAGAATCGCATTGCTCTAAATAACGGCCTATCTCCCCGTTGTTTCTTTTGTGCAACTCCCCGGGATTCATGTGGAAAACCATGCTTCGTTCTTTGCGTGCGGCTGGTTTTGTTCCTCATAAAACAATTTCCTTATGGAAATTTGTTCGATGGGAATGCTGGATACGCCTTATTGCTAGCCATTTCTCAAGAACCCCTCAAGATCTTTTTGTAAATGTTGTAGAGAGTAATTTTTTTGCTTAGACCTTGGAAACTTGTTAATATTCCACAAAATGTTACGCGCAATAATATAAAGTTACATGTTCCGTTATAGATTTCATAGCGGAAAAATGACAACTGATGACAAAAACACGCGTGACAAAATAAAGAGTTTTGCAAGGGGAGCCTGTAAGGCGTTGTTTTTTGGGATACGAGTACCGAAAGTTTCTATGCACGCCGATTTAGCCTTGCAGATGATGGCAGACATGTTTTGGACGGGATTGCTGGTATGTATGCCGGTTTTAGCGTTAAGCATGCTGGTTGGCCTGATCGTCAGCATTCTGCAAGTCGTGACACAAGTGCAAGAAATGTCGCTTACCTTCGTGCCGAAACTTCTGGCCGCTGGTGTCGCCTTGATGGTGTTTGGCCCTTGGATGTTGCATAAGCTGGCCCAATTCTCGACCAAGCTCTGGTCCGATATTCCGTCGATGTTCTAGTTTGGGGAAATGTATGGGACCCCAAAATGCATTGTTCGTCGATATGTCCTGGCTGCTTACGGTGTTCCTGCTGTCATTGCGGCTGGCTGCGGTATTTCTGATGACGCCGGTCATGTACGCCTTCTCCATGCCCGCCATGGTGCGCGTGCTCCTGGTGATCTCCCTTTCCATTGCCCTCGCCGTCGGCTTTCCCGATATACGCGTCTCAGCCGAGCTTGGCGTCGGCGAGTTGATGCAGGCGGCTTTCATCGAATTGATCCTGGGCGCGACCATGGCTTTGGGAGTAATGCTCGGGTTTGCCGCATTTTCGGTGGGCGGTGCGCTGCTTGATGTGCAGATCGGTTACGGCATTGCCCAGGTCTTTGATCCGGTCAGCCGGCGCCAGCTTCCTATCCTCACCAGCGCCTTCAATCAGCTGGCGGTCGTGGTGTTCTTCGCCCTTGACGGCCATCACGCGTTAATGCGCGGATTTGCCTACAGCCTGGAACGCTTTCCGCCTGGGCGCACCTGGCCTTTGGCGAGCGCTGCGGGTCCTGTATTCAAACAGGTGGCCGGCATGTTTAGCTTGGGATTTGCGCTGGTTGCGCCAATCGTGTTCTGTATTTTCCTGGTTGAGCTTGGTTTGGGCGTGCTGGCGCGCAATTTGCCGCAGATGAACATGTTCGCGATGGGGATACCGGTCAAGATCGTGGTCGGCCTGAGTGCATTGTCGCTTTGGATGACGGGCGCGGGAAGCGTGACTTCGCGCATCTACGCCTCGATTTTCCAGACCTGGAATGCGATGTTTGGGGGCGCGCAATAATGGCCGAGCAAGATCTGGATCGTAATGAGGCCGCCACTCAATACAAGCTTAATGAAGCGCGCAAGCGAGGGCAGGTCGCCAAAAGCCCGGATGTCATTTCAGCCATTGTGTTTGCCGTGGCGATAATTTATGTCAACTGGCAGGGCTGGGAAAATTTTGGCGACCAGTTTCGTTTCGATCAGGCTCTGTTCAATCTGGCAGGACGCGTCGATGCCGGGCCGGCGGTTTTATGGCAGCTGATCTCGCATGGCTTGACGCATAGCCTGATGCTGCTGGCGCCGTTTTTTTCTGCAATCATGCTGGCGGCGATTGTCGCCAATCTGATCCAGATCGGGCCGGTATTTTCCACCAAACCGCTCGGTCCTGACTGGGATCGGGTCAATCCGGCCAATGGCTTCAAACGTCTGTTTTCCATGCGAACATTGTTCGACGGCCTCAGGGCCTGCCTGAAGCTGACGTTGCTGGTGTGGGTGGTTTATCGTGCGCTGAAGAGCCTGGCGCCGCAATTTTACAGCCTGGCAGGTTATTCGCCTCAGGGCTACCTGCGCGCCATGCTGGGCGACATGAGTTCGATCGGCATGAAAATAATCCTGATGCTGGGAATTATCGCCGCATTCGACTGGCTCTACACCAAGCATGAGTTTTCCAAGAAAATGCGCATGAGCAAGCGCGATCTGCGCGATGAATCCAAGCATCGCGACGGCGATCCGCGGATTCGAGCGCGTTTGCGCGAGTTGCGGGCAGAGATGCTCAAGCGTAGTCTGGCCTTGGGTAAAACCGGCAGCGCGGACGTCCTGATCACAAATCCCACCCATCTTGCCGTGGCGCTGCGTTACACCCACGGCGAGATGACCTCGCCGCAAATGGTGTCAAAAGGCGCGGGACTGATCGCCGCGGCCATGCGAAAAATTGCCGCGCGCAACAACATCCCGATAGTCCAGAACCGTACTTTGGCGCGCAAGCTGTTCCATGAAGTCGGCGTCGACCAGCAGGTGCCTCCAGCCTTGTATGCCGATGTGGCGCGCATCATCGTCTGGGTGTTCGCAATGCGCCAGGCCCGCGAAACTGAACGCAGCCATGATCTGCAACATGCAGCCGCGGGCGGGAAGGCGTGATGGATATGCTGCGGCGGTTTTTCGGCAAGCATAGCGACATCGTCATGGTGGTACTGGTGCTGGGCGTGCTGGTGGTGCTGTTCGTGCCTATCCCGAGCCCGCTGCTGGATTTCCTCATACTCACCAATTTCAGCTTTGCCTTCCTGATCCTGCTGCTGACATTTTATATGGCGCGGCCGGTCGAATTTTCGACTTTCCCGTCCTTGCTGCTGATTGCTACCTTGTTTCGCCTGTCGCTCAATGTGGCGGCAACGCGTCTCATTTTGTCGAATGGCGATGCCGGCAAGGTGATCGCAGCTATCGGTTCGTATGTAGTGGGCGGCAATTACGTGATCGGCCTGATCGTCTTCTTCATCTTGATCGTGGTCCAGTATGTGGTCATCACCAACGGCGCCCAGCGGGTTTCGGAAGTGGCGGCGCGTTTTACGCTGGACAGCATGCCGGGTCAGCAGATGAGCATCGATGCTGACCTCAACATGGGATTCATCGATCAGGCTGAAGCCCAGCTGCGCCGGAAAAACCTGAGTAAAGAGGCGGGGTTTTACGGCGCCATGGACGGCGCCAGCAAATTCGTAAAAGGCGATGCCATCGCCGGCATCATCATTTTGCTGATCGATATCGTCGGCGGCTTGGTGATCGGCGTCATGCAGCACGGAATGCCATGGGGGCAGGCTTTGCAGACCTATACGTTGCTGACGATCGGCGACGGTATCGTGACCCAGGTGCCTGCCCTGGTCATCGCATTGGGAACCGGGATTATCGTTACCCGTTCAGCTTCGGACGCCAACCTCAGCCAGGAAGTTGCGCGGCAGATGACCTCGTTCCCGAAAACGCTGCTGATAGTGGCGGCGGCGCAGGTCGGTTTGCTGCTGATGCCGGGAATTCCCGCCATGCCGGTATTGGCATTGGGATCGTGCGTATTGATTGCAGCCTGGTTCGCCTATCGGGTGGCAAGGACAAAAACCTTGGCTGAGCCTGAAGATAGTGAGGTTGCCGATGGCGCCGCAGCTAACGATGACGATCCTTATGCCTTGCTGAAAGTCGAGCCGATCGAAGTCAACGTAGGGCATCACTGGGTGCCGTTGGTGAACCAGCCTGGCAGCTTGTTCATGGAGCGCATTGCGACATTTCGCAAGCAGCATGCGCAGGAATTCGGCCTGGTCTTGCCGCGCGTTCGTTTCAAGGACACGTCCCGTCTCGGCGCAGATCAGTATGAGATCCATCTTGACGGCGTGCTGACGGCACGCGGCGAGGCGCGCGCCGATCGCCTGCTAGCGATACATCCGGGCGGAGATACTAAAACCATCCCGGGCGAAGCGACGCGTGACCCGACCTATGGCCTGCCGGCGCTGTGGATAGAGGAGTCGCAACGGGCTGCCGCGCAAGCCGCCAAGTTTACTTTGGTGGATGCGCAGACAGTTTTCATGACCCACCTGACGGAAGTGCTGCGGCGCGAATCCTCAACCCTGCTCACGCGCGCCGAAACGGATCGTTTGCTGGCCCGTGTGCGGCAGGGACAGCCCAGCCTGGTTGAAGACTTGATCCCTACAGTGCTGGCGATCAGCGATGTGCAGAAAGTGCTGCAGAGCCTGTTGCGGGAAAAAGTAAGTATCCGCCATATAGAAGCGATTCTGGAAACGCTGAACGATGCAGGCCGAACCAGCAAGGACAGCCATTATTTGACAGAAGCAGTGCGGCACCGGCTTGGCCACGCAATATGCCAAGGGTTGGTGGGAGAGGCAAATGCGCTGCATGTGATGACACTGGATCCGGCGATTGAAAGCCAATTGATGCACAGCATACATTCCGCGAACGGACCACAGCCTTTTGTGCTTGAGCCGAAACTGGCCGAGCAATTCATCGCGCGCCTGGTGCAGCAGGCTGAGCGCATGATGAAAAGCAATTTGTTGCCGGTGCTGTTGTGTTCTCCCGAATTGCGCCGGCATATCCGCATGCTGTCCGAGCGCGTGGTGCCGCATCTGCGGGTGCTTTCGATGACCGAGATCCCGCAAACGATAGAGCTCAAATCATATAGCGTGGTGACCCTGTGAACTTGATTTCATCAATGCCTCATTGGCGTGAAAGATAAACATGGAAGAACTGTTGGGAATTGCCCTGCAAAGCATGCAGCAAGACATGGCGCGGGTCGATCGTGTCGCCATGAACCTGAGTAACGCCTTGACTCCCGCGTATAAGCGCGAGGTGGCGGTGGTGCGCGCACAGTCGTCATCGCAAGCCAATTCGTTCGCACGTTTATTGGATGCCGGCATGGCTGATGCGATGTCCCGCAATGTCCCGGAAAACCAGGTAGAAGTGCTGTCGGATACGCGCCCAGGCACGCTCAAGTCGACTGGACAGAACCTGGATCTTGCCATTGCCGGGCCCGGGTATTTCGAGGTACAGACTGACAATGGCGCTGCCTATACCAGGCAGGGCAATTTCCGCATGGACGCACGCGGACGGCTGGTGACCGCGCAAGGCTATCCGGTAATGGGCAAGGGCGGCGATATTTATCTGAATACTTCGCAGCCGTCCATCGACGCGGCCGGCAATATTACCGAGAACAAATTGCCGGTCGGGCAGTTGAAGATAGTCCAGTTTGATAAACCGGCCAGCCTGCGACGGCTTGGCGACGGGCTGGTTGCCGCCGGCGGGGGCATGGCGCAATTGCAGGACGCGGAGATACAGGTCAAGCAGGGCTATCTGGAGAACGCGAATGTCAGTTCCATGCACGAAATGGTGGAACTGACCCAGACCATGCGTCATTTTGAATCCATGCAAAAGGTGGCGCAGGGATATGACGAGATGCTCGGAACCGCCATCCGCAAATTGGGCGATCTGTAACAGGATGCCGTGATTATCCGAGTTAACCATAAACAAGTTTGAGATAGGGATTTTATGCTTGATGCTCTTTATATCGGCGCCACCGGAATGCAGGCGCAGCAACTGAACGTCGACACGATTGCCAACAATCTGGCCAACGTGAATACCACCGGTTTTAAAAAAGCCCGGATCAGTTTTGCTGACTTGATGATGATAGGCACGCGCCAGTTGGCTTTGTCCAAAGCCGCCGACGGCGAAATCGGTTTGCCAGGCGGTGCTTCCCAGTTGGGCTCAGGAGTTGGGATTGCGAATCTTTCGAAGATGTTTGACGTCGGCGACATGAAGAAAACCGATTCGGCGCTGGACGTGGCGATTCAGGGCGATGGTTTCCTGGAAGTGACGATGCCCGACGGTTCGCGCGCCTATACCCGCGGCGGAACCCTGAAAGTCAATTCGGACGGTTTGCTGGCGACGCAAGCCGGTTATCCCCTGAGCCCCGGCATCACGGTTCCCGATAACGCGCAAAACATGGTGATCAACCCCAACGGTCGCGTGACTCTCCAGATCCCCGGGCAGTCTGCTCCGGTCGAAGCGGGAAAGCTGGAACTGGTCCGGTTCGCCAGCCCTGGTTTGCTTAGCGCACAGGGCGACAACTTGTATCGCACCAATGACTCATCCGGGGAGCCTATCACCGGCAGGGCGGCTGAAGACAGCATTGGATTGCTGCAACAGGGATTTCTGGAAGGGTCGAATGTCAAGATGGTCGAGGAGATGGTTAACCTCATGGTGGCTCAACGCGCCTACGAGGCCAGTGTGAAAGTAGTGCAGGCATCCGATGAGATGCTCGGCATGGTTAACAACCTGCGTAAATAGATATAAAACTATGCCAATCACGGCAATTTTCCATCGTCGCTTGCTGCAGGCATTGTGCTGCATGGTCCTGGCTTTTGCCGGAACCATTTCATTTGCGCAGTCTGATGCAAAGACGCGGCCTGTGAAAATCGAGGTGCGGGCAAAAGTGCAGGTAAATCACATGCAGGTGACGCTGGGTGACGTGGCCAATTTGAGCGCTGGAGATCTGGCTACCTTGTACCAATGGATGAAGCTGCCTTTGGGCACGGCGCCGCGCGCCGGCAATATGGTCAGCCTTGAGCGGACCGAACTTGAGCGCTGGGTGCGTTCGCGCCAGCTCGGCCAAGGTACGGCAGTATGGACGGGAGCGGAGCGTGTGCTGGTTTCCGCATCTGAGCAGACGCTTGCCGGCGAGAGGGTAATTGAAAGTGCGCGCGAAGAATTGTCGCGCTGGCTGAAATTGCGAGTGGCGCGCAGCGAGATCAGCGAAATCAGCGAGCCGCGCGATGTATCCCTGCCCCAGGGAAACGTCGAATTGCGAGTACGCCCTTTGCTCGAAGGCGGATTACCGAGCAGGCGCATGCTGGTCTGGGTCGATATCTGGATCGATCGCGATTTCTCTCGATCCATTCCGGTCAGTTTTGAGGTACGGGCCTATCAGGATGGTTATGTGGCAGCGCAGGACCTGGTGGCAGGAAGCATCGTCAATCCGGCAAATTTTGAACGGCGCGAAGTCGATGTCGCTGATGCTGCCCATGAAAATGCCGTTGCCGTCAAAAACCAGAGCGACAGCACGCTATGGCGTGTCCGTCATAGCCTGAACAAAGGACAGCCAGTTTTGCGTTCGCAGGTGGAACCGGCGCCAGCGGTAACCCGAGGGGAGCAAATCACCTTGCGTACGCATACTGGGCTGGTTTCGCTGGAGGGGCGGGTAGAGGCGCTGCAAGATGGGTATCCCGGCCAGATGGTGAGGGTCAGGGCGGCAGCGGCAACAAGTTCGGTCATGGCGCGTGTCGCCGGCCCCGGGATGGTGGAGATCACTGAACGATGAAGGAATATATGCGTAGTTTCGGTGTGCACTTGTGCTTTGGCTTCCTGTTGCTGGCAGGTATTCCGGCAATGGCGGAAAGCCTGTATCAGGAAAATTCGTATCGCCCATTGGCGGGCGACAATAAAGCGTTTCGTATTGGCGACGTGGTGACGGTGCAGGTCCTGGAAAATTCCAGCGCCACAACCAATGCCGACACCACCACGCGTCGGAAGAACGGCATCAATGCGGATTTGAGCCTGACCCGCAACCCGACCATCACCGGCGGCATCAATGTCGGCGGCGATTTTGACGGCGGCGGCCGGACTCAGCGCGCCAGCAGGCTGCTTGCGCAATTGACTGTTGCCGTAACCGAGATACTGCCTAACGGCGACTTGCGTATCGCTGGCGAGCAAGCCTTGCTGGTCAATGGCGAGCAGCAGAGCGTCAAGCTGGAGGGGCGGGTGCGTCCTTTGGACATTTCCGATGGCAACGTGGTTGTTTCCAGCCGTTTGAGCGAGGCCAAGATTACTTACGTGGGTGAAGGCGATTTGTCGGACCGGCAAAGACGCAGCTGGTGGCGCAGCGTGGTTGACTGGTTGGGATTTTAATGATGACGCACTCTCGTTTATTTGCTTGTTTGAGTTTCGCCTTGGCTGCTGCGGTGCTGTTGACCGGCAACCCTGCTGTTTGGGCGCGTGATTCTGATTCCATACGCGTCAAGGATCTGGGGCGCATGCGCGGCTGGCGCGATAACGCTTTGGTCGGTTATGGCGTGGTGACGGGTTTGGCCGGCACCGGCGATTCGCCGACCAACCGCACCACCCGCCAGGCCTTGGCCAATGTGTTTTCCCAGTTCAACCTGACGGTTGCGCCTGAACAGGTGCAAAGCCGTAACGTGGCTGTCGTGATGGTGACCGCCGCTCTGCCGACCTTTGCCCGTGAGGGAGATACGCTGGACATCGCGGTTACTTCGGCCGGCGATGCGCGCAGCCTGGTTGGCGGAAGCCTGTTAATGACGCCTCTCAAGGCCGCAAACGGCCGCGTATACGCCCTCGCGCAAGGGCCGTTGTCGGTCGGCGGTTATCGTTACGACGCCAACGGCAACGTGGTCCAGAAAAATCATCCGACCGTCGGTTCGGTGCCGTCCGGCGCTACCGTCGAGGTGGGCGTAACCGCGCAGATAGTCAATGCCGACCAGAACGTCACTTTCGTCCTGGCCGAGCCGGACTACACGACGGCCAACCGGATAGCGGCCGCCATCAACCGCCAGCTCGGTTCCGGCCTGGCCAAGGCGCGTGACGCCGCCGGCATTGAAATCCACGTGCCGGACGCCAATCGCGAGCAATTGGTGAATTATCTTACGCAAATCGAAAACGTAATGGTCGAGCCGGACCGGCGCGCCAAGGTGGTGATCAATGAACGCACCGGGACAGTGGTTTCGGGCGGCGACGTGCGCATTTCCAAGGTCGCCATCTCCCATGGCGACCTGAAGATCTCTATCGCCACGCAAAATACTGCCTCGCAGCCGTTGATCATCGGACGCGGCGGAGCAGATGTACGCACCGCGATTGTCACCAATAGCAGGGTGGACGTCGACGAACAGAACGGCCCCGGTTATCTGGCGCCGAATAACGACACGGTAGCCGACCTGGTGGAATCGCTGGCCAAGCTGAAGACCAATACGCGCGACATCATTTCCATCCTGCGAGCGATCAAGGCCGCGGGAGCGCTGCACGCAGAGCTGGTAGTCCAGTAAATCGAATAGAAAATTTTGGGAGAGTGCAGATGACGCAAGGACTGGAAGGGGTAACGACGGCGATCCTCGGTTTGGCAATGGATGCGGCAAGCCTGCGGCAACAGGCGATTGCAGCGAATATTGCGAATGCCAATACGGCCGGGTACGTGCCGCAAGGAGTCAGCTTCGAGGCACAGCTGGAAGATGCGCGCCGCGGTTTGCGGACCCAGGGGAAAATAGATCCGTTTGCGATTGCTGGCGTCAAACTGCAAATGCAGGCGATGCAGAGCGTTAGCGGACAGATGAATCCGATCCAGCTTGACACCGAAGTTGCCGCGCTGTCGCAAAACACGATGCAGTACCAGGTTCTGGCAAAAGGGCTGAACAAGCACTTTGCCATTTTGGAAAGTGCATTCAGCGACGGCAAGCGATAGGAGACTCCGATGGATTACACACATACTTTTGCAATCAGCGCCGCCGGCATGTCAGTCGAACGCGCGCGCGTGGATGTTGCCGCGCTTAACCTGGCCAACGCACAGACCGTGCAAAGTACGGACGGCAAGAATTTCCAGCCTTTGCAAGTGATCGCACACAGCGCTGACCAGGGATCGTTCAACCAGTTGATCAGCCAGGGCATGCAAGGTGCAAGCGAATTCACCCGCGATTTGCCGGTGGCAAGCGTTGAAGTATCCGGCGCCAGTCCGCGCCAGGTGTACGAACCTGGCCATCCTTTTGCCAATGCCCAAGGTTTTGTTTCTTATCCCGGTGTTGATCCCGCCCGGGAAATGGTGTCGCTGATGACGGCGATGCGCTCTTATGAGGCCAACGTGGCGGCGATGAATGCGGCACGCACCATGGCGCTCAAGGCTTTGGATATTGGGGGATAAGCATGAGTATCGATAGTATCGCCAGCATAGCAAATGTTTCAATGACGGACCCTGCACTCGGCCCGGCCGCTGCGGCGCAGCAGGGAGGTTTTAGCCAAATGGTGACAAAGGGCCTGGACGAAGTGAACCAGAAGCTGTTGTCGACCCAGACCGATTTGCAAAAACTGGCTGTCGGCGACGTTCAGAACCTGCATCAGGTGATGATCAACCTGGAAGAGGCGCGCATGTCCTTTCAGCTGTTGATGCAAGTCCGGAACCGGGTGCTGGAAGCCTATCAGGATGTAATGAAAATGTCAGTGTGAGATGAAATGTTTAATGAAAAGCCACAAAGATTTTCCCGTTGCCGGAGCGTACCGTGATTGACGCTTTCTGGAAAAACCTGGGCCGCTCCGCGCGTATCGGCCTGGTGACGGGCGTGTTATTGATCGTCGCCTTCCTGGCGTTCGGGATCTGGTCGTTACGGACCGAATACCAGGTGCTGTTCTCAGACCTGGCGCCGCAAGATGCGGCGGCCATGGTAGCCGAACTGGACCGCATGAAAGTACCCTACAAACTGGGGGATAACGGCGCATCCATTCTGGTGGATAAAGAGAGCGTTCATCAGACCCGTCTTAAGCTGATGAGCAAGGAATTGCCTCTACATGGCACGATAGGTTTCGAGCTTTTTAACAACACAGATTTCGGCATGACCGAGTTTGCGCAGAAGATCAATTATCAGCGTGCATTGCAGGGAGAAATTACCCGCACCATTTTGTCCCTGTCTGAAATCCAGGCCGCCCGCGTGCATCTTGCGCTGCCGGAAGAAGGTTTGTTCAAGCGTAGCAATAATGTAGCTACCGCAGCGATTACCCTGACGATGAAAGAAGGGAAGATACTGCGTCCCGAACAGGTAAGCGGGATCCAGCGCCTGGTTTCGTCAGCGGTGCCCGGGATTGCCATCGCCGATGTGACGATTGTGGACCAGCATGGGGTGGCATTGACCCACATGGGACGCGGCGAAGGCAATGTCGACGCGACCTCGTCACGCCTGGAGTTGAAAAAGGAAACCGAGAACTATCTCAGCCACAAGGCCAATGAGGTGCTGGAACGGACTTTTGGCGTCGGCCAGGCGCTCGCCAGCGTGGATGTCGTCCTGAACATGGACCAGGTGCGCACCACTACCGAAGATGTCGTATCGCCGCCTGGAAGAAACGGACAAACGCCGACCGGGGTCGTGGTGCGGGAACGTGAAGTCATGCGCGACGGCGGCGCTCCATTGGACAACAAGTTCTCGACCGGCGCCAGCGGCGGTTCGCAGCGTGAAGTCGAATACTCGGTAGGGCGCAGGGTCGAGCAGGTGGTTGCCGTTCCGGGTTCGATTCGGCGGATTCAGGTAGTCGCCGTGGTTCCCAAATCCCTCGACGAAGCGCAAGTGGAACGTATCAGGAATGTTGTCGCGGCAGCGGTAGGCGCTTCGAGGGACAGAGGGGATACGGTGGTAGTCCAGCCCTTGAATGCATTTGGCGCCGGCGATGTTGCAGGCGGAAATCGCGTCGCGGCTGGAGACGGCAATGTACATGAAGATGCCGATCGGTCTGCCGCTCCGGCAAGTAACGGTATTGCTTCGAGCGTATCGGACAGGACCAGCCAACTGGTGCCGTTGCTGTTGTTGGCCCTGTTGCTGGTGGCGGTAAGCATTTTCGGCGTGGCAAGCCTGAGAGGCCACCGCAAAACTGCGACTGATGCACCGGCTTTGTCCGAGGAACAAAGAGAGGTTGTCTTGCAGCAGATACGTAGCTGGATGCAGGAACCATCTGCGGTAAGCGGCGCTTCCTCAAAGGCAAAAACGTGAACGATACCCTTGATTTCCGCCGCACGGCATTGCTGCTCCATGCGATGTCGGTTGCGGACCGCGACTGGATGCTGGCCCGGCTGGGCGGTGAGGCAGCGGCAATTTTAAGGACGATGCTGGACGAGCTGCTTGCATTGGGTATCCCGGCAGACCAGGCGTTGCTTGATCGCGCCGCCGAAAACATTACGCCGACGGCCCGTGCGGCCAAGTCTTCCGGTATGTCGTTGAATGCGGAACGGAAAAGCGGGGCGGATGTTCTCCCGGCAAGCGCGCTTGACAGCGCCATTGCCCAATTGACAAACGTAGCGCCTGCCACATTGGCGCAAATTCTAAGCGAAGAGCCGCCAGAGCTGATCGCGCGTTTCCTGGCTTGTCACGACTGGAAGTGGCGCGACGGCGTACTGGAAAAACTTGGTTCAGGGAGGCGCTTGCAGGTGGAGCGCCTTGCACATTCCTTTTCGGCTTGTCCCCCGCGCTTGCGCGAAGTCTTGTTGCAGTCCGTGGCTGCACGTGTCGCGCAGTTTCCAACTTCCACGCAAATGCAAAAGCAGCCGCGTTTGGCGAATGCCAGGGATCCGGCTGTGCAGCCGGCTGGGCGGATAAAAAAAATGCTGACGGCATTCAAGCTCCAAAGACAGTTTTCCAGCCTTAAACGAGGCGCCAGGTAATGGATAAGGACTCGCATTCCCAGCAAGTTTTGCATCGGCTTGAATTGCATCCTTTGCCGCGGGTCTTGTCGCGTCCGCATGTTTTGTCCGAGGCGCCGGTTTTGGCGCGCGCACCGGAATCCGGTGTGCAAAGCCCTAAGGCGGTAGCGACCGCGTCTCCGGCCGAGATCCAGGAGCAAGCATGGCAAGAGGGATACCAGCGAGGCTTGATTCAGGGGCAGGAAGAGGGGAGCCGCCTCGGCCGAGAGGAAGGATTTAGCGACGGACGGCAAGAAGGTCTTGCCGCCGCCGAAAAAGAGAGTCTGCAATCTGTACAAAAGGCAATCGATGCTGCCCAGGCTGAACTGCACAAGCGCGAAACCCAGCTCGCATCTCTCTTGAAAGACATTCCAGCACGCATCGCCGATTGCCTGGCGCGAGCCGAGGACGACATGGTCGCCCTGACGCATGCGTCTGTATGCCGCATCGTGGGCAGCGCCGCTGTTGCGCCGGACGGCGTGCGTCAGATAGTGCAGCAGGCCATGGAGCAGCTGCGTTCCGGCGGGCAGGTCGTGATCCGGCTGCATCCGGCCGACTATCAGCTATTTGCCGATGCTGCCTCTTTGTTGCCGGGCCGGGAGGTGTCTTGCGTATCTGACGGCCAGGTAGCTCTGGGCGGCTGTCTGATCGACTATCCGCAAGGGACCCTCGATGCACGCCTGGAAACCCAGCTTAGGCAGTTTACCGATTTGCTGTTGCGTGTACGGAATTCGGCAGCCGCCGATACTGCGGCCGAGCCGTCGCTGCCTGCACGGCAGGAGGAAAATCCGTCGTGAGAGCCGCTTATCTTGATGCCCTGCGCGCAACCGACCTGACTCGAAAGATCGGCTACGTGCGCCAATTGACCGGCCTGGCGATCAACGCCAGCGGGCCGGATGTCGCTATCGGCGAAATCTGCAGGATTTTCCCGCGCGGTGTTGGCGCCGCAGCAGAACCTGCAGGAAGGCTGGTTCATGGCACGGGAATCCTGGCGGAAGTGGTGGGCATCAAATCCGGGCAAGTCACGCTGATGCCTTACGGTTCCGTGCAAGGCCTTGCGGCTGGGTGCGAGGTGGTTGCCGACGGTTCCAGGACCGAGATCGGTGTCGGCGATTCTTTGCTGGGACGCGTTATCGACGGTTTTGGCCATGCGCTGGACGGCTTGCCTGATCCGGTGACCGGCATCAGGCGCAGTTTGAAAGGACTGCCGATTAATCCGATGCAGCGGCCTCGCATAACCGAGGTGCTGGAAACAGGTATTCGCAGCATCGATAGTTTGCTGACGATAGGCCAGGGACAAAGGGTGGGGATTTTTTCTGGCAGCGGCGTAGGCAAGAGCACCCTGTTGGGAATGATCGCCAGGCATGTAACGGCAGACATCAATGTCATCGCCCTGATCGGCGAACGCGGGCGTGAGGTTCGTGAATTCATCGACAAGCAATTGGGCGAAGAAGGTCTGCAGCGCTCGGTCGTAGTGGTCGCCACCTCCGACCAGCCGGCCCTGGCGCGGGTGCGAGCGGCTTATGTCGCGGTTGCGGTTGCCGAGCATTTCAGGGATGCGGGCAAGCAGGTTCTATTGACCATGGACTCGATTACCCGGTTCGCCATGGCGCGGCGTGAAATAGGCCTATCCGCGGGAGAGCCGCCTACCGCGCGCGGCTATACGCCGTCGGTGTTCGCCGAATTGCCTGAAATTTGCGAGCGCTGCGGCACCGCGCCGTCTGGCGGCGCGATCACGGCTTTATTGACGGTGCTGGTAGAAGGCGATGACCTGAATGAACCGATTTCGGACAGCTTGCGTTCCATCCTCGATGGCCATCTGGTGCTTACCCGTCAGCTGGCGCATCAGGGCCAATACCCCGCTCTGGATGTCCTGAAAAGCGCCAGCCGCCTGATGCCTGACCTGACTACGCCGGAGCAGAGGCAATTGGCTGTGCACGCCATCAAGATGCTGGCTCTGCTGGAGCGCAATCGGCAGATGGTCGATATTGGCGCGTATGAGCGCGGCAGCAATGTCGAGCTCGATCGCGCACTAGCCGTGGAGCCGGAATTACTGCAGTTTCTGCGCCAGAACCTGGGTGGAATCCGACGCGAAGAAGCGCTGAAGAAGCTGATGCAGGTGTTTGGAGTTGCGCAATGAGCGGCGGCATGGCTACCGATTTGCGCGGCTTCGTATATCCGCTGGCGTCGGTCCAGCATCGATATCAATGGCAGCTGGATATTCTGCAGGGAAAATTGGCAGCGGTACAGGCTGAGCTGTTGGCGGAACAAGGGCGTCTTGACGAGCTGAAGCAGCAAATGGCCGTGCAGGCAGCGCACATTTCAAAGGCGCTGCAGCAGCGCATGAATCCGCTCGTGCACCAGCGTTCGATTGCCTATCTGGTGCAATGCAATGGCCAGATCCAGGAACAAGAGCAGCGCTTGTCGCTATTAGCCGAACAACGCCAGGAAATTCGCCAGGAATGCATTAAACAACAGCAGCGCCTTGAACTGACGGAACAGCACCGGTTGCGCTGCCTGGAGGATTACATCGCGGTGGAGCAGGTGCGCCAGAGCAACGAGGCGGACGGCGATTGGATTGCCCGCAGCGTCTGGAAAGAACGCATGGACGCGCCGCAAATACATGTAATGCCCAAACTGGAAGGAAAGGCATGACATCGATTCCCATATTGACTTCTGTGCTCCCATTGCTTGCCCGGACGGCGCCGGAACAGGGCAGGCAAGACGCTGACAGCCCGTCTCAGCAATCAGCGTGGCAACGAGAAATGGAGCGGGTGCAGATGCAGGACTGGTTAAAGCATCCAGCTTCGTCAGCGTCACCGCATCGTCAAATTGATCTGTCGCGCGCCAGCGGGAGCTCGCCAGAAGACCAGCTGAAACCGAGGCAATTGGTTTCGTTGCCAAGTGCTTCAGCGCAAAAGACGGTGGCTGCCACCCCAATAGTGGAACCGGCGAACATGCTGCTGGGGCCACAGATGCCCCTTGCGGTTCCAGGAAAGAGTAGCGAGGCATCGAGCAGCGAACCACAGCTGTCGCAGGAGCTGCTGCGACAGCTGCGCCTGAGCCTGGCCTCGCCGGTGTTGAACCAGGCTGGATTTGACGCTCGCGCTGATAGCGCTATCGAGGGGCGCCAGCAATTGCATCCCGGTCCGGGCCCGGATGGTGCGGCGGCTTCTGAGGAACCCCGGCAGCCATTGCGCATTCATGCGCAATGGAGCGGACAGGATGTTCAGCTGTGGCTTGGTGTCGACGGGCAGCGGACGTTGTCATCTTCTGAACTTGCGCAGATTGTGCGTGAATCGCAATCCTGGCTGAATGCACAGGGAGCACGGCTGCTGTCGGTGACATGCAACGGACAATTGGTCCATGCGGCGCCGGACGCCATGCGTTCCGGATCCTCGCAAGCAACTGTAACGGCATTCGAACAATCACAACCGGGAAAATCCTCAACTTCAGTTTTTTCTCCCATCTATTCATATTTTGATTCGCAGGAGGCATGATGGCTATCGACGCAGTCGGCGGTTCCAGTAATTTGCAGCCCAACGGCTTGAACATGCAGGATTTCCTGAAAGTGCTGCTGACGCAGCTGACTTATCAGGATCCCTTGAAACCAATGGATAACCAGCAGTTCATGGCGCAAATGGCGCAGTTCACCACGCTCCAGCAGAGCCAGCAATTGAACACCAAGATGGATCAACTGATATCGACCCAATCGGCATTGCAGTCAGTCGGGTTGCTCGGCCGCACGGTGGATATCAACACCAGCAGCGGTGCAGTGACGGGCACCGTGAAAGCATTGGCGCTGAGCGGCGACACACCGCAGCTGACCATTCAGACCACGGCAGGGGTGACCTTGGCAAATATCAGCTTGTCGCAGATTGTCACCGTACGGTGATCGTGGAAGCGTTCGCATCTTTAGGAGGATTACACCATGCTTGAATCGATCTATCTCGGTATGACCGGACTGCTGGGTTATTCGCGCGGCTTGAAAGTGATTGCCAATAATACGGCTAACATGAACACTCCCGGTTTTAAGGGATCGACCCTGCAATTTGCAGATCTGTTTTATTCCAACAGCAACCTGGGAAGCGGCGGCAACGGCAGAAATTATGGACAGATCGGCTACGGTCTCGATACCAAAGGGACGACCTTGAATTTTCGTCAAGGAGAGCTGCGGCAAACCAGCAACGACCTTGATGCGGCGATTGACGGCCTGGGGCTGTTTAATCTCAAAGATGACGCTGGAAACATACATTACACCCGCGCCGGTCAATTCCAGTTCAACGACGACGGCATCCTGGTCAACCGCAGCGACAACGCTAAAGTGTTGGGACTGGATGCCAATGGCGTGCTGGGGGAAATCAGCCTTGTGGGATTAAGGACCCATGCCGGATCGGCAACCACCACGATTAAATTCAGCGGCAATCTTTCCAGCAGCACCACCGACCAGACCGTCACCGGACTGAAGGTGATTGACGCTGCCGGCGCTGAACATGCGTTGAGCCTGAAATTTACCGGCGTCACCGGTACAACACCCGGAACGCCTACCATACCTGGCTTGCCGACGATACCGACCATTCCGTCGACGCCGACCACACCCGGTTTCTGGAATGTCGATCTGATGGACGGGACGAGGGTCGTAGGTAGCGGCACCATCAGGTTCCAGGATGGCAAGCCTGATCCAGCCACGGCCAAAATTTCCATGACCTACAAGGCTGGGAATCTGGCGCCGATTCCGATTACCTTGGATTTCAGCGGCGATGTAACGTCGTTCGCCGGCGGCACGCTTTCAACGCTGGCGGTGGCATCGCAAGACGGTTACGGTCCCGGAGCCATGAGCAAGGCGACTTTCGACGCTGACGGCAACCTGGTGCTGACGTATTCAAATGGACAAACAAGCAAGGCGGCCCGCCTGGCGCTGAGCCGCTTCGATTCGCTTGATGCCGTGACCGCGACCGGAAACAACCAGTTCAACGCCACCGGCACACAAGCCTGGCAGCTCGGGCATGCCGGCGCTGATGGATTCGGCGCCGTGCGCGCGGGACAGATCGAGATATCAAACGTTGATTTGTCGCAGGAGTTCAGCGACCTGGTGGTGATGCAGCGCGGATATCAGTCATCGTCGCAAGTAATCACCACCGCCAATGAGATGTTGCAGGAATTGTTTTCAATGAAGGGTAAATGATAGATGGGTGCGCTTAAAGAAAACGCGCAGAGCAAAGCAGTTGAGCAAAGATTCCGTACCATGAATTGGTGGTCGGAAGCCGATCTCTTGCAATTGACGAAGAGTCTTGATCTTGCGTGGCAACGGTGGCGCTCGGAGTGGCTGGACGGCCTGGCGCCGGCATCTGCAGACAGCGCCAATGCCGGCGTCAGCTGCGTGCTGGCGCACCTGGCGGATGGCGCTGCGGCCGCAGAAGAGTCTGAGTGGCAGGCCCTGTTTCCAGAACTTGAAGTCACCGATACTACTGCCGCGATCGATTCCCAGGTATGGGTCGATACCAGTTCGGTTTCCAGTGCGATCTTGCAGGCGATATTGCTTGGGACCGAGGTGAAGCAGCCTGCATCGGCAAAGAATGTTCCGGGCATTGCGACGGAAATGATTCATGCCGCCTGGTATGATTGCATCAAAGAACTGCGCAAATCCCTGGCGCAAGACGGCCTGGATCGGATCGACGATAGCCCGCAACTGCCGTTTGGTTTACATCGCGGGATCGACAACATACTGCCATCTCATCAGTTGCTGGCGTGGTCGGGGGCTGTGAACGTTACCTTGCCTTGGCATGGCTTGCTGCTGAAACTGCACATCGGACCCGGCCGTGTCGCCGCGCTGTTGCAGTCGGGTGAAAGAGTGCAAGCCGCCAAAACGCGTGCCGGCAACAATGTTCCGCTGGTCCCGCTGCACAAAGCGATCGAGAAGAAGACCACCAGCTTGAGGCTTGAACTTGCCGCAGTTGAGCTTGACCTCGGCAGTTTGCAAGCATTGGTCCTGGGAGATGTAATACCGTTGCCGCACAGGCTGGACCAGCCCTTGCAGGTGCTGGCAGAAGATGGCCCTCCCTTGTGTACGGCGTACCTGGGACAGCAACAGGGAATGCGTGCGATTGAACTATTCCGTTCTGCTACAGAAGGTTTTTCCGGCAAAACGCCCACCCTTTAATATTAACGATCATTTGACATGAACAAAATGAGTGAATCATTCGCAAGCCATCAGCCCGTCGCCCAAGTCATTGCCTTGAGTGAGCTGAACAATGCCGATCGCGCGTCGCAAGCAAACGTCGTCGACACCCTGAACCCATTGCACCAGATAAAGGCGCGCTTGAGCGTATGCGTCGGTGAAGCGGTCATGACCGTGGGCGAACTGTTGAATGCGAAAGAACATCAAGTGATACGGCTTGATCGCCATGTCGAACAAGCCGTCGATCTGTTGCTGGAAGGGCGCGTTGTGGCGCGCGGGCAGCTGGTTGCGGTGGATGAGCATTTTGCCGTGCGCATTACCGAGCTGCCGATTCCGCTGAAAGCCTGAGGCGACATGTTTTATCAGATTGCATGCTGCCGTCTCGGCAGTACACGCCTTGCTTTTGGGCCTTTGCTGACAGCCGCGGTATTCTTGTTGCCGGGTTCCGTACAGGCTCAAGCCAGTGCGGTTGCCGCATCGAGCGCTTTGCCGTTCAAGCAGGACGCCGGCGGCATCGATTTTCCGGCAGCAGGTGGAGTATTGCTCTTTTTTTTGATGGCGGCTGTCTTGCTGTGTTTTATCTACGCAAGCTGGCGCCGCAAGGGTGGCGAACGGAATAAATCCCGATGGCTGGCCTGGATGCCGTCGCCAGTGCCTGGCGCCGGACTCAAGGTCACCGCCAGCACGCGTCTGGCGGGCCGCAACTCCTTGCATGTGGTTGAGTGGGAGGGCGGCAAACTGCTGGTTGCATGCGGTGAGCAGGGAGTAGTGCGGCTGGCCGGTATGGCATCGTCGGGCGACGCCGGATCCGCGCTTCAGGATCGCTTGCCCGAGGATTTATCTTGAGACTGCAATCCCTCTATTTGTTGATTGTCCGTATTTGCGTATTGACTATTTTGTGTGCGACGTTCGGCTTGGCACAGGCGGAAGCGGGTTCCGCGCAGAGTGCTGCAACCATATCGGACTCGTTGGCTGAATCGAAATCTTCTGCACCAGTAGCCAAATTCATTGCACCGAAAACAAGCTCCTCTGCACCGGGAGTGGAAATCCGCTTTAACGGCGGCGCTGGCAAATCCAGCGATACCTCGCTGGCCATGCGGGTAGTGATAGGAATGACGATGCTGGCGGTCCTGCCCGCATTGCTGATGTCCTTGACAGCATTCATGCGCATTATCATCGTGCTGTCGATGCTGCGCCATGCAATTGGCATGCAGGAGACGCCGCCAAATACAGTGTTGATTGGGTTGGCGCTATTCTTGACCATGATCACCATGTCGCCGGTATTGGAAAAAGTAAACCAAGACGCTTTCCAGCCATTCATGCAAGGCAGCCTGTCGATGGAAACTACCTATGACAAAGGCATTCTGCCGATTCGCGAGTTCATGGTGCGGCAGACGCGCGAGCAAGACCTGGCGTTGATGGTGGAACTGTCGAAGGCCAAGGCTCCCCGCAATATGGACGATATCAGCAATGTCCAGCTGATCCCGGCTTTCATGTTGTCTGAGTTGCGCGCCGCCTTCCAGATCGGTTTCGTCATTTTCTTGCCGTTCCTGCTGATCGACCTGATTGTTTCCAGCATCCTGATGGCGTTAGGCATGATGATGATGCCGCCCACCACGATCGCCTTGCCGCTCAAGATCCTGATGTTTGTGCTGATCGACGGCTGGAGCCTGGTTCTGAAGGCGCTGGTTGGTTCGTTCCACTGAATAACCGGTGGCCGCCGTGAGTATTTCGCGCCCGTTCGCCAGCCATCTGCAATCTCACGAGGACGAGACGGCTGGAGGCACGGCTGGAAATCAGGAGGAATCCCTGCTGTGGCAGCGCTGGCGCGAGCACGGCGACAACGTGGCGCGAGACAGCCTGGCTCGCCATTATCTTCCTTATGCGCGGACCGTGGCGGCATCATATTTTGCGAAACGGTTTCATGACGAAATCGAGTTCGCAGAGTATCTGCAGCTGGCGTCGGTCGGCATGATGGAGGCAATCGATCGTTATGATCCGGGCCTTGGCGCCCAGTTCAAAACATATGCCGCACGCCGGATGCATGGTTCCATTCTCAACGGCCTCGAGCACCTCACCGACAAACAGCAGCAGATTGCGGTTCGCCAGCGCTTATTGAACGAACGGCTGGCCGCGGTAAAAAACCTCGATAGCGACGAATTGACGCAGGCGGCAGGCAAGACCTCAACCGAGCTGTTTCGTGACCTGGCGCAAATCGGCGTTGGGCTGGCGCTGACCTGGCTGTTGGCGGATACCGGCATGATCGATAGGGACGCCGAGACTGCAACCGAGATGATGCCGGTTTATCGCGGCCTGGAGCTCAAGCAATTGCAGCAGCGGGTGCGCGCCATGGTGCATGATCTTTCGGACCAGGAGCGGCAGGTGATTCATCGTCACTACTTGCTGGGAATTTCGTTCGACGAAATCGCCGAAGCGCTGGAACTCAGCAAAGGGCGCATTGCGCAGATTCATCGTAAAGCGTTGCGTTCTTTGCGAGACGCGCTGCGAGAGCAAAAGACCAGCGATGTATTCTGGTGAATGCTTTGAATGCACAGGCTATATTGCGTCAGCTATTTTTTTGTGGCGCGAGCAATAGCTTGGCTGCCTGGGAAATCGCAGAAGCCAGTTCAGGATCACCCTCCATTTGCAGCTGCACATCCTCAACCATCTGGTAAAAAGCCGGATCGTTGATCAGCTCGTCCCCCAATTCCGCCAGCAATACCGATTCCAGGAAAATCCTGAAAGCCTTGCGTTCGCGTTGAGGATCATCAGGATCGATGACTAGCACGCGTTGCGCGATGAGTCCTGCGATATCGCGTTCTTCCTGCAGCGTTCCTTGTTTTGCCTGTTTTTTTGCGCCAGTGGGGCCGGACGGCTTGCGCAGCGAAGCTACCTGGCTGCGAATCAGGGCGGCGATCTGTGCTGAGGCGTTAATCGAGGTCATCCAGCATTCTTTCTTCAAATGACTGGCGCAGAATCAATGAAGCCGGCTTTGATTGTAGTTGGATAGCAGGAAGTGATTGCCGCCAGGTTCTTCCTGATCCGCAGTTTTCTCGGAAGCGACTGTCGGATCGGGCGCCGGCGTTCCGCGGGTTCGGTGAATTTCCGCGATCAGCAGCTGGATATTGCCGTTCAATGCAGCATTTGTTGTATTTGCAGTCATGCCCAGCTCGAAATAATGCAAGGCGCCATCGAATGCATCCTGCATGAGCTCCGCGTAACCAAGCACAAAAAGCTTCAGTGGATCAGTATCCGGCAGTGTCAGCAATGGCTGCCAGGTCACCAGGGCGATAGCAGGCCGCGTGGTGACGAACTGAAGCACGCCCAGCTCGAAGCGGGCGATGGAAAAGTCAGGTGCAAGCACGACCGCCCGGGCGTATGCTGCTTCCGCTTCCGCCATTCTCCCTAGTTGGGCCAGTTCTGCGCCAGCCAAAAAATGCGGCAGAGGCGAATCCGGCTGTTCCTTGCTGGCTTGTTCAAGCAGATTCAGGGCGGTAACGCTGTCATCCGCCTGGCTAGCGTTGATGGCTTGCTGCACCAGGGGATGGAGTTGGGGAGATTGGGGCTGCATAAGGCTTCTCAAAGTTAAGCGTTGCTTAGTCGTTGCAGAAAATATTCCGCTTGCGGATGGTCGGAAGCGGAAATCTGGAATTCGAAGGGCCTATTTTCTGATATTCGGCAGAGTCGGCAGCAAATCCAGCATGGGTTCACCCATCGGGGCCAGGCGAGTGCTCAGCAGCCCGTGCATGGCGTTTTGCAAAGACCGCGGATCGGCGGTCTCGCCGTTCAAGACGGCTTGTGCATAGCCTGCCGACAAGCTGTTTTTGTCCAGGCCGGTAGCGCGCCTGATTTGTTCGATAGCGCTGGTTCTCTCTCCGCGCATTGCTGCGATGATTGCCAAGGCGCCATGGCTTTCGCCAAAATTGCGGTCCAGCTGCATGGCTGCTTCGAACGCCTGTTGCGCTGCGTCGATATCTTTGTCCACCAGGCAGGCCCAGCCCAGGCTATGCCAGGTTCCGATATGGCCGGGCATCAAGGCGACTGCCTTTTTCAGGCTTTGGCGAGCCGCCGTTATATTCATTTCGAGCATTTGCGTGAGCCCTAAGGTCGACCAGCAGCGGCCGTTGTCCGGTGCTCTGTGCATAGCCTGCAGCAGATACTGGTGGGCGCCCGCGGTATCACGTTCAGCCAGCGCCACGGCAGAGCGCGCCAGCAGGGTTTCCAGGCTGGCATCACCGGCCGCCAGGGCCTGGCCAGCCAGTTCTTTCGCCTTGAAGGTTTGATCGGCATCGATGGCGATCAGGCTCGCCACGCCGATAGCCGCCGGCGTCAGCTTGACTAGTGCCCGCCTTTGGCCCACCCATTGCAAGGCGAAGTCCAGCTTGCTCAAATGATGCAGGCTTTTCAGCCACAGCGTCTGTATGGCAGGATCAACTTCTACGTCGGGATCTTTGCTGGTCCAGGGTTCCAGTTCTTCGAAGCATGTCTTGTAGTCACCTCGCAACGCGGCGATGAACCCCAGGTTATGCGAGATTGCCGGGTGCGGACCCATCTGTTGCTTCAATATGGCCAGCAATTCTTCGGCCTCTTCAAAACGTCTTTGCGCCATTCGCAAATGCGCTTCGCGGAAGCGCCATGCGTTGGGGTCGCGCCCAAGCTCCAGGCCGACGGCGATCTGTTGTTCGGCGACTTCTTCATTGCCAAGGCTGAACGCCTGTTCGAAGACGTCGGCGCGCAAGTTTTCGTTTTGCGGATCGCTATGCAGAAAGCCCAGCAACCGGTCGAGGCGCTTGCTGCCTTCAGAGTTGGCTTGACTGGTTTGGGAAAGAATTGCGCTCATTGACTTCCTTGCTGTTGGCTATGGCTTGACCGAAATTGCAAAAATCACAATATCGATTCTGTTCTGTACTCATTGTAAAACGGCAAACAGTGAATTGCCCAATATTTGCAGAGGTTTCCACCTATATCTGAGTATTTTCGCAGGGGGGGGGGCTGCCACCTGTTTGGCGCTGTCTACTTAATATATCCAGCCGTAGTCAGAAAAGTTTAGCGCTGTCCGTTATTTGCTGGAATTTTGCAAAAATGTCATTTTTAAGTGTCCTAAAGAGAAATACGTAAAAATATTTTAAAAAACGCTAAACAAATTCTGTGAAGCAAGGATGTATTGGACAGGAGCAGCGTCAGGAACTGTTTTTTTTGGTTTCCTGAGGCATACGCACAATACTTTCTGAAGACAGGATGACATATGGTAGCGATCGTCAGCGGCAACAGCCTCGGTGTGAGTTTGACTTCGATGAACACGCTGGGCCAGCGTGGCGTGCAAGGAGTGGCTACCCAGGGCCGTAATGGCGAGCTGACCTATGTCAATGTCTTCAGCGGCAACCTGGTCCTGCAAGACCGCGACGACATGCTGGTGAACCACGGCATCGATATCGCGGCGCTGCGCACTTATAACAGCCAGGGCAAGTTCACCGACGACAACGGCGATAACTGGTCCAATGGCGTCTACAGCCAGCAGCTGCGGATCAACGGCAGCTTGTCGACGGCAGGCAGCAGTATCGTGCGAACCGGACGCGACGGTTCTGAGTCGACTTATCTGTATGACAGCACCCGCCAGCTGTATGTCAGCACCGACGGCAGCGGCGCTTACAATACGATCAGCGTCAATGCCGGGAACGGCCAGCTGGTCTGGTCTAACGGTAGCAGCGGCCTGAAGGAAACCTACGACGGCAGCGGTTCGGGCCGGCTGCTGTCGTCGACCGACAGCAACGGCAATACCATCGCTTATAGTTACGGCGCCAACGGTTTGCTGGCCAGCGTGACGGATGCCGCAGGCGAAGCCACATACTATGACTACAACGGCACGAACCTGAGCCAGATCCGCACCGTCACTGCCGACGGCCACACCCTTACCCGGGTGCGCTACAGCTACGACGCCAGCAACCGGCTATCGACCGTGACGCTGGACCTGACGCCAGCCGACAACGCCATCTCCGACAACCAGGTCTACCGGACGACCTATACCTACGACGGCAACAGCAAGCGGATGGCCAGCGTGACGCAGAGCGATGGCAGCAGCCAGAGTTTTACCTATGTCCAGGTCGGCGCCGATTACCGGATCGCGACCGTGCAGGACGGCCTGAACCATGTCACCAGCTATAACTACGATACGGCCAGCGGCCGCACCACGGTGATCGATCCGCTGGGCCTTAAAACACTCTACGACTACGATAGCAAGGGTCAGCTGACCCGCATCACGACACCACCCTTGGCTGGCGTGACGGCCAGCACCAGTTTCAGCTATAACGCTACAGGCGACGTGATCCAGGTGGTCGATGGCGAGAATCACGCCATCGACATGCAGTACGACGGCAACGGCAACCAGATCCTGCAGCGCGACGCTGCCGGCAATACGGTGACGCGGACGTATGACGGCAACAACCAGCTGGTGACGGAAACGACTTATCTGGTGCCGGATCCGGATGGCGCCGGCGCGGGGCAGCCAGGCATACCGCTGACGACACGCTATATCTATGACGGCAGCAACCACAACCAGCTGCGCTTTGTGGTGAGTGCGGAAGGGCGCGTCACCGAATACCGTTACAACAGCTACGGCGAGCGTACCAGCAGCATCCAATATGCCGGTGCAACATATGGGGTAGCGAATCTGGCCGTAATTGATGTGCCCACTGAAGCGGCACTCAACACGTGGGCAGGCAGCCAGAATCCAACGCAGATCACCCGTACGGACATGGCCTACGATGCACGTGGGCAATTGCAGACATCCTCCAGCTGGAGTGCGGTCGATGCCCAAGGTAATGGCGTGGCCAATGGCAGCCAGACGGTGATCCAGTACGTCTATGACCAGGCTGGGCTGCTGTTGAATACGACCGATGGGCGCGGCGGACTCACGCAAGCTACCTATGATGGTCTGGGCCGGATCCTGACCAGCAAGGATGCCGCCAACCAGTTGACCATCAGCAGCTACGACGACGCCAATCACAAGACCACGGTGACGCAGGCCAACGGGCTGTCGACCATCAGCGCCTACGACCAGGCTGGCCGCCTGGTCAGTGTCCAGCAAAGCAATGCCGGGCAAGTGCTGGGCACGACGCAGTATGTCTACGATGCCGACGACCGCTTGCGCATGACGCAGGACCCGACGGGCGTGCGCAGCTTCATCCTGTACGACGATGACGGCCGCAAGGTAGCCGATATCGACGGCAACGGCAGCGTGACGGAATACCTCTATAACAAGGACAACCAGCTCACCCAAACCATTGCCTATGCAACCGCCATCGATATCGGTCAACTGGCCGACGCGGCGGGCAACCTGACGGCGGCCACACTGGCGACGGTCCGTCCTGCTGCAAGCAGCGCCGACCACAAGACCTGGCGCGCCTATGACAGTGCAAATCGCTTATCGAAGACGGTTGACGGCCAGCCGGGATTGGTGAGCGAATATCGCTACGATGGCGCATCTCGCCTGGTCAGTACCATCAGTTATGCCAGCCTGGTCGATACCAGCAATCTGGGTAGTGCGCCGAGTGCGAACAGCATTGCGCCAACCGCATCGGATGCAGACCGGGCCAGTCGCAGTTTCTATGACAACGATGGGCTGTTACGCGCCACACTGGATGCGGAAGGCTATCTTACAGAGCAGCGTTACGATAGCGCGGGCCATGTGGGCAGCCGGGTGGGCTATGCAACGCAGGTCGATGCCAGCCTGCGCGCTGCCGGGACGCTGGCGCAATTGCTGCCTGCGGCCAGTACCGGCGATATCGTCACGCAACTGCTGTTAAACGGCAAGGGGCAGATTGCCGGAGAAATCGATGGCGAAGGCTATCTGACCGAGAAGGTCTACGACGGCAACGGCAATGTCGTTAAAACCGTGCGTTACGCCAACAAGGTGACGGCAGCGGTAGCGGCCAATACGACGGTAGCTGACGTACGTCCTGCGGCCAGCGCCGACGATCATGTGACGGCGACAGACTATGACGCCTTGAACCGCATCAAGCAGCAAACCAATGCGGAAGGCACGGTCACGCAGTACATGTATGACAACGCCGGCAACCTGAGCCAGACTATCCGTGCCGCAGGCACCAGCGATGTGCGCGCCATCAGTGCCCGTTATGACATCCAGGGCCGTCTGACGGGAGAGTTGAGCGCTGAAGGCAATGCACAGCTGACGGGCAACCAGACGCAGGCGCAGATCGACGCCATCTGGACCAGCTATGGCCTGACCCATACCTATGATGCAGCTGGACGGCGCACCAGCACGACCGACCAGAACGGCAATAAAACCCTGTTCTTCTACGACGTCGACAATCGCCTGACACAGACAGTCAATGCCTTGGGCGAGGTGTCGGAGAAACAATACAATAGCCTGGGCCAGTTGGTCGCCACGGTGCAGTACGGTACTCGGATCAGCACCAGCGGCCTGGCCGGCGGGCTGGTAAGCGCAGCATTGACCAGCGCACTGAACGCCGTGCGCAACAGCAGTCTGGATAGTGTCAACAGTTTTACGTACAACGCCAACGGCACCTTGGCCACCAGCACCGATGCGCTCAAGAACATCACCACGTATAGCTACGATGCCTTTGGCGAGCGGGTCTCCAGCACCACCAATATCGATGCGACTCACGCCTTGACGCAAACCAGTAGCTACGACCGGCGCGGCTTGGTAGTCGCAACCGTCGCCGATCCGCTGGGCGTGAACGCGACCACGTCGACCCAATACGACGCGTTCGGGCGGATAATCCGCAGCGTGGACGCCAACGGCAACGTGCGCAGCCAGAGCTATGATCGCCTGGGGCGAATCGTGCAAACGGTGGAGCCGTTGAATGCGCAGCGTTCGACGACGTATGACGCGTTTGATCGCACCCTGACGCAGACCGATGGCCTGGGCAATGTGACGCGCTACAGCTACAGCACGACGGCGCGCAGCACCACCTTGACCACGCCGGAAGGCGTGGTGGTGACGACCGTCAAGACCCGCAATGGCCAGACGCAGAGCGTCACTGACGGCCTGGGCAATGTGACCCAATACAGCTATGACAAGAACGGTAACCTGCTGTCGACAGTAACCCCGCTGACAACCACTAGCGGCACCTACGATCACGCCAATCGTCTGATCAGCACCATCGATGCCAGGGGCACGATCACAGCCTTCAGCTTTGATGCGGCCAATCGTGTGCTCACCCGCCAGGTGGATCCGAACGGCTTGAACCTGATCACGCGATACCAGTACGACGCCAAGGGCCAGCAAGTCGTGACGACGGACGCCAATGGCGTGGCCACGCAGATCAGTTTTAACCTGAAAGGGCAGGCGCTCAGTCAGACGCTCGACCCAGCCGGCTTGAAGCTGACGACGCAATATAGCTACGACGGTAGCGGCAACGTATTGACCGTGACCAGCCCTGGCGGCACGGTAACGCAATATGTCTACGATAACCTGGGGCGTCGCATCGAACAGCATGTCGATCCCAGCGGTTTGAACCTGACGACGAACACCAGTTACGACAAAAAAGGCAATGCGGTCACGGTGACGGATCCGAACCGCAATGTGACGCGTTATGTGTACGATGCAAATGACCATTTGGCCTTCACTGTCGATGCGCAAGGCGATGTGACGCAGACAACGTACGACGCCAACGGCCGTGTCCTGCAAACCACCAGATACGCGACACCGATCAGCCTCGCCGGCTTGTCGGCGGCACCCGTGCCGGCCGACATCCAATCGAGGCTGGCGAGCAATGCAACGGACGCGACAGAGTTGCGTCGTTACGACCGCGACGGCCGCTTGACGTGGATCATCGACGCCACTGGCGCCGTGACGCAGAACAGCTACGACGCCAATGGCAATGTCGTCAAACGGCTCGCTTATGCGACACGCCTTGGCGCAAACGATCTTGCCGCTCTCAAGGCAAGTGCTGCAACGGTGCCGGCGCCAGCCACCGATGCAGCGCACGACAGGATTACGCAGATTGCCTACGATGCCTTGGGGCGTGCGATTTACATCGTGGATGCCAGCGGTGCGGTCGTCGAGCAGCACTACGACGGCAACGGCAATAGCGTCGAACGGATTACCTATGCCAAGACGATCCCGGTGGGGCAGCCGGCGACGATGGTGAATATGGCACAGCAACTGGCAAGCATTGCTGATCCTGTCCACGATGGGCACATCGTGAATGTCTACGACAGCGCCAATCGCCTGATTTATACCGCCAATGCGGCGGGGGCAGCCAGCCAGATTGGCTACGACAACAACAATAACGTGGTGCGCCGGACTGATTATGTAACCCTGTTGACAGGGCCGCTGACGGCAACGACGAATCTGGCCGCAGTCTCTTCCAGCAGTGCTGATCAAACAAGCAATTATGTGTACGACGCGGCCAATCGGCGAATCTATAGCGTCGACGCCATGGGCGCTGTCACGCAGCAGATTTATGACGCCAATGGGTATGTGACGCAAACCGTCAGATATGCGAAATCCGTCGCTATCCCGGTTATAACCGCTCCTGCAGTGGATGACAGCGTTACGGTCTATGTGTACGACGCCGCCGGCCGAGTAATCCAGCAAACCAAGGCCGCCGGCACAGCTGCTTCAGGCACCGTCATCTATGGCTACGATGCCATGGGCAACGCCATCAGCATCACCAACGAACGCGGCTACACCACGACCCAGCAATTCGATTCCCTGGGCAGAAAAGTCTCCACGTCCGTACCCTTGAATGACGGCGCGGACGGCAAGACGCCGCAGTATGCGGTAACGACGACGCAATACGACGCTTTCGGCAATGCAGTCAAGATCATCGATCCGTTGGGCAATGCCGGTTACTTCTACTACGACCAGGACAGCCACGTCGTGCTGCAGATCGATCCGCTGGGTTATGCCACGCAGACCAGTTATACCGCCTCGGGCAAGCCAAGTCTGGTGGTGCGTTACGCGACACCGGTCAACGGCCCGTTGTCGACATCAGCCCAGCCTGCGCTGACTGCCGGCGCGGCTGATGCGCCTACCAAGCTGGAATATGACCAGAACGATCGTCTGGTCAAGAGTACAGATGCGGAGGGCAATTTCGAGTTGTTCGGTTATGACGGCGCGGGAAACCGCATCAGTTATCAAAACAAGGTAGGCGGTGTTACCACCAGCACTTACGACGGCCGCGGCCTGCTGTTGAGCGAAACCCTGCCGATCGCTTCGCGCAATAGCGCCGGGGTACTGGTGCCTGTCGTGAAACAGTACAGTTACGATGCACGCGGCAACCGTACGCAAATGATTGAAGCGGCAGGGTTGCCGGAGCAGCGTACCACCAACTACATTTACGATCAGAATAACCGCCTGATCACCCAAAGCGGCGATGCGGTCACGATCCGCGACGCCAAGGGATGGTCGGTTGGAAGTCCGACCCAGCACTGGACCTATGATGCGGCAGGTAACAAGACTTCCTACACGGACGCCAATGGCAATCGCACCAGTTGGTACTACGACGCCGCCAACCGCAAGATTGCCGAGCTGAGCGCCGCCGGCACGCTGTCGGTGTGGAGCTACGATGCTGCCAGCAATATGACCAGCACCCGGGTTTATGGCGATGCGGTGGTTTTGCCGGCCGGCGGCACATTGCCTACTGCCGTCAACCAAAACAATTATCGGCAGACGAATTACAGCTACGACAAGAGCAATCGCCAGGTGCAAACGTTGATCGATGGGGCTACCTTTGCGCAGCGGCCGATCGGAGGCACCAGCCTGAACATCTATACCGGTTCGATTACGACTTCGCGTATATACGATGCACTCGGTAATGTGATTGTCGAGAGCGACGGCATGGGTAATCAAACCTTGTCCTACTATAACAAGGTGGGCAAGAAGATCGCGCAAGTCGACGCCGAAAACTATCTGACAGTCTGGACACGCGACCAGAATGACAGCGTCACCGTGGAGTACCGTTACGCCAATCGGCTATCTATTGTGCCTACTACTGACAGTGTTGTCAGCCAGCTGGCACAGAATGCCGGCAGCAACAGTAATGATCGCATCACCACTTCCAGTTACGACCCTGTCAATCGTTTGCTGACGCAGAGCAGGCTCAACCTGGTCACTTCCAGTATCAATGGATCTGGGGGATTAGTGACAGCCACGGGCGCCGCGACCACGCGTTACGCCTATGACGGCCTGGGCAATGTCATCGAAAAAACCGAAGCCAACGGTGATGTCAGCGATTGGATTTTTGATGCGATGGGACGGCAGACGCGGGCGCAAGGCGCCAGTTTTATTGATTTTGAGGGCGCCTCGGTGCGACCGACCACCGACACGGTGTATGACGGCCTGGGCAACGTCCAACAATCGATTGTGCGTGGCAAGAACAGCGCGGATGACCGTGTCACCAACTTCGCCTACGATGTCGCAGGTCATTTGGGCCGCAAGTCGACGCAGGGCGTCGACGGCTCTTACGAATACTTCTACGATGCGGTGGGCAATGTCACTGAGGCGCGCGTCTTAAGTAAAAATTCCGATGGTGGAAACCGCTGGGACGCCACCGTGATTCTTTATGATGCAACTAATCATGAGCTATCTCGGCAGCAAGTGACGGCTGTGGGTGGGGACCCAAGCAAGCAGCAATTTGTCGGCAGTGACACCCATCAAGTACGTTACAACGCCTATGGTGAAGTCGTCGGCAAGGGCATCAACGGCAGCACGGCAGAATTTGCCGAATACGACAGCTTAGGCCGACTCTGGAAAACCAATGCCGGCGACGGCGCCACCAAGGTCTACCTGTATGACGCCAGCGGCAACGCCACGGTCCTGATCCAGTCGGCCGGCGCCGACATGCGCACTATGACACTGGCGCAGATCCTGGCGATCAGCCAAACGCAGGGTGTGTCTGCCGATCCTGTGGTGCAGGCGGCGATTGCCGCTGGCGGCATCCATATGACGGTGAGTGTCTACGACCGGCGCAACCAATTGGTCGACACCTATCAGCCGACCATGCAGAGCGCTCACAACCTGGCCACGATACAGGAGTTCCTGACACAACAGGCCGGCAGCAATTTCAGTGGTGGTAGTGTGACCCTGGGGCCGACCAAAGCGACCGAGAGCAAGGCGACGGCGCCGCCTGCAGTACAGGGGGCAGTCGCGATTAGCAAGATGGAAACCGTGAATTTTAGTTTCAGGAGCACCAAAGAAACGATGGATACCGTCGGCCAGCCGACGGTATTTACGCGTTCTTACAGCATCACGGTACCTCCCTCGCTGCGTTATGGCGGTGGCAATCTCCACGTCAAGATTAACGGAGGGGAATATGCTGCCGCTGTTTCCGCCAGTACCGGGACACTCACGTTTACGCAATCTCACGCCTCCTGGACAACGGCGGGAAGCGGGGCAACATCGCTGGTGGTCGAGGTGTACCAGGACACCCCCGATGGAGCGCCAAATAGCCAGTTCCTGATCGCCAGAACCACCATTGCCATGCCGAATCATGCCTCGGGCACGTATTCGTACGATGACACGGCCACTGGCGCGGCCAACACCACACCTGTGATCCAATTCCAGGCGCAGTCGCCATTGACCGATCGGATCATCGCGATGATTCGTCCCCTCGGCACAAACCAGCCGTGGACCTGGTTTACTCCGCAACCGATGAAAAACAGCAATGGAGGCGTAATAGCGGGCTGGTTTAGCGCCGACTGGAGCGGCTGGCCGGATAGCAACTGGCTGTTCCAATACGTCGCCCTGGCGGCCGACGGCACCGTGCTGAACTCGGAGGCCGGCCCTCTTAACACCAGCAGCACGACGCCAAGCATGTATCAGCAGGCGCAGCCGGTTGGCGGCAGCGGTCAAGCGTTCCTGTCCAGGGACAATTTGGTGAGGCCGGAATACACACTCAATATCACGCAACAAGGTGTTGCCGCCAATTCGATGCGGATCCGCTACCGTCATGTCGGCTCGGGCGAAGCCTGGACCACGCAGGTGGTTGGCGCCGCCAGCACCGGCCTGGTCAGCCATTACACCCCCGGCTGGTTCATGATATCGACCATCGGCTGGAGCGGCAGTTATGAGTACTCGATCGAAACCTATACCGGCGCCAATGCAACCGGCACCATGCTCAATCGCGCCAGCGGTTCATTGGTTGCCGGCGATTGGGTTTCAGACCTGACCTCATGGACCAGCCTCCCGGAAAACGTCGCCTTCGGCAGCCAGCCGGCCAATGCCGCCACCATGCATGTGAATTACTCGGTGCGTGGCGGCGCCAGCGGCAGCGCCGACCTGACCTGGGACGCCGTCCACCAGCAATTCAACTGGGATGCCAGCGGCCTGGTGCCTGACCGTTTTAGCAATTATGTGGTTGACTACAATTACCAGACCATGGATGCCGGCGGCGCCATTGTCAATGCCGCACATGGCGCATTGCAGCTAGGTTCAGATCGCCTAGTGTTGTCGCACCAGAACGACGCCAAGCCCGCCACCATTACCTTCAGTCCGCCGGTGGCGAATGCCGCGCAACTGGTGCTGCAGTATCGCAACGCCGGTTCTACCGGCGCTTACAGCAGCGTCACCTTGTCGAGAACAGCGGGCGGCAGTTTTATCTGGAATGTCGATGCGCTTCGTCCGGCCAGCGGCAGCTTGAGCCTGGAATATGCTTACAGCCTGCTGGATGCCAGCGGCCAGCCGGTCGCCGTGTCGGGCGGCAATCCGCGCGCCCAAGGGACACTGGAAATCGGCGCCGACCGCAATGGCGCTGTGCGGCAGCTGCAATGGACGGTTACCGGCTTGAACAATACCGCACCGGACATCCCCAATACCCAGGCCGCCATCCATCGCAGCCAGGTCCACAATGCATTCGGTGATGTCAGTTCCGAAATCGACGGCCGTGGCAACCGCGTCATGCTGGCTTACGACACGATGGGTCAACTGGTCAGTAAGCAGGCCCCTGAAACCAATGTGACGCTGGAAAACGGCACTATCATCCGGGCGACGCCGACTACCCAGTACTACTATGATGCTTCCAGCCACCTGGTTGGCGTACGTGACGCCAACGGCAACCTGAACAGCATGACGCAGCTCGCCGGATTTGGCGATGCAACAGGCAACAATACCCGGATCACGAAAGAGTTTCACGCCGACGGCGGGAGCAAGACAAATGCCTATGACATTTTTGGCGATCTGCGCACAGCGACCGATGAGCTGACACGCGTCACGTCCAATACCTATGACCAGGCAGGACGGTTGATCCAGGTTGTTCATGCGGCCCGTCAGCCTGGCACTGCGAGTAATCCTGGCCCAACAGCCGTATCGTCAGTGGATAGCTACACTTACGATACGCTGGGCAACCGCATCAGCCACACCAACGCGATGCAGCAGCGCGAAACCACCGACTATGACCCCGATGGCCGGGTCATCCGCACGCGCAGTTATGCTGGACAAGAGGTCACCTACACCTATAGCTACGACCAGACCATCCTCGGCGTCGGCAGCCTGCCGGTGGGCGGCTGGGTGAAAGTCACCAGCTACACCGGTTCGCGCAGCGCCAGCGACAAGACCGACTACTTCGGGCACACGACTAGCCATCAGGATTTTGGTGGCCACGTGGTGACGTATAGTTACGATTATGCCGCGCACCTGAAGAACCAGAGTTCGACTGCCGGTCAGAATGTCGACTATAGTTATTATGCCAACGGCTATGTGAAGAGCACCACCGACCATGCGCTCAATATGCTGTCGTATTTCGAGTATGACGAAGAGGGCAATCGTACCCGCGAGTCCTACACCACAGCCGACGCGCCGGCAAACCGGATTTACTACCAGCTGGCCGACATCAAATACGATGAACTGAACCGGGTTGTCGACTATGTCGATCCGCAGGCGCACATCCAGTACCAGTACGATGCCAACGGCAATCGCCGCCGGGTATTGAGCAGTTACAACGACGCCATCAGCGGCGCTCCGGCAACGCAAGACTTCTGGTACAAGTACGATAGCCAGAACCGTTTTGTGCTGACCATGGGGCAGCTCAGCAACGGCGTCATCGGACTGGGCGCCAATGGCGTGCAGATCGGCTACGACGTTGCCGGTCAGCGGCGCAGCGCCAGTTATGCCGACGGCCACAGCGAGGCATACGACTACACCAGCGACGGTTACCTGGAAGATGTGCGGATCAACGGCGTATTGCGTTCGCGCCGCGGCAACGATTTGCTGGGCCGGGTGCAGAATTATTCTGAATATGCCGATAACGGCAGCACCGTCATCTACAACAAGGCCAGCCAGTTCGACGCTGACAATCGCCTTCTGCAAGATAC
>NZ_FOLC01000030.1 GCF_900112135.1 Collimonas sp. OK412 | reverse complement strand
ACTGTGTCGTTTGCCATCGTTGTACGCGGTTACGAAATGAGTCGTCCGGATTGCGAGCCACCAAGGGTTGGAGCCGCTACGCGGGAGCCATAGATCTGCCCATCATTTGGACGCAAGACGGTACCGAGATGCTTCTGGGGCAGCTGCGCTGCCAGGGTGGAGCAATGCAACAACGCATCCACTTGATCCATATGGGTGACTGGTGCGATTCACGCAACCACACTACGAAGCAAAGGGCACGAATTCAGCGACCGGACGTCACAGCGATGGCACGATTGAATCGACCTATCGCAGAACATCGCGAGTATTAAATTCGTACCCTTTACAAGGGGCGGCTAATGGGTGACCCCAGTTAGCTACGTTTGTTAATCACACAGAAAACCCGGGCAAGGGCATTGTCATGTTTCATGAAACTCTTAATAACCCCCGCCAGGCTGCCCCCATAACCGGCCGCCATCCCGGTTGTCGATTAAAATGTCGGTCCGGCAGGATCCCGTCTTGCGGCCGGCATTTTCCCATACGATAAATTGATGACCACTTCAACAGCGAACGCAGCAGCCGCCGGCACGATAGCCAAGGAGGCGATCGATGCTGCGCAAAAGCACCTGCGCGACATCCTTTCCCTGGCCATCCGGTACGCGCCGCCGCGCGCCGCCGTGGTGGTGTCGGACACACGCTGTGCGCTCGCCGTCGCGCTCACCGAAGCCTACCGGCGCTGCCTGCCGGCGGCCACCTTCATCGACTTTGACGCCGTCGCGCCGGAGGCCGTGCTCGCTGCCTTTGCGACGCTCGAGGCCAACGACCTGGTGATCCTGGTCCAGTCCACCAATTTCCGCCTTGAGGCGTTCCGCATCCGCGTCGAGCTATTCAAGCGCAGGCTCAAGGTAATTGAACATCCGCACCTGTCGCGCATGCCGGGCGCACAGGCGCTCCACTATATCGAATCGCTGGCCTACGACCCGGGCTACTATCGCGGCGTCGGCTATGCATTGAAGGCCCGCATCGACAAGGCCGGCATGGGCGTGGTCGACAGCGGCGGCGAACGCCTGGTGTTTGCCTCGCCGTTCGAACCCGCCAAGCTGAACATCGGCGACTACAGCGAGATGAACAACGTCGGCGGCCAGTTCCCCATCGGCGAAGTGTTCACCGAAGCGCAAGACCTGGAAGCCGTGAACGGGCGCGTGCGTATTTTTGTTTTCGGCGATACCGCGTTCCGGGTCAACCGGCCGGAGCATCCCATCACGCTGGTCATCAGCAAGGGCCGGGTCAGCGACGTACTCGATTCCACGCCCGATTTCGACCAGGTGCTGGCCAATATCCGTGCCGACGAAGGCGAAGTGTGGCTGCGGGAACTGGGTTTCGGCATGAACCGCGCGTTTTCGCGGGAGCGGATGGTGAGCGACATCGGCACCTACGAGCGCATGTGCGGCATCCACCTGTCGCTGGGCGCCAAGCATGGCGTCTACAGCAAACCCAACATCAAGCGCACCAGCGCCCGCTATCACATCGATGTTTTTGCCGTGACCGAGGCGGTCTACCTGGATGACGAACTGGTCTACCGCAACGGCGCCTGGCAGGTCTGAGCAAAACCGGCAGGCCGGCAGGGACTCAGAACGATGCGCACAGGCGCGACACCAGCAAACCCACCGCATCCTGATGGAACCGGCTGGTATAAGCGCTGCGTATCTGCGCCAGCCGCTCCAGCGTATCCGGCGTTTCCGGGGCGACGATGCGGATCACGAAGCTATCCTCGCGGATAGTCTGGCCGGTGGCCGCATCGCGCCATTGGCCGTGCGTGTCCCAGGTGGTCAGGCCGTCCGGGAAACGCGGCGTCACGACCTCCGCCATGAAGGCGCTTCGCTCCGCATCGGTGACCTGCCCTCGCCCCTGGATGTCGCGCCCGAACAGCAGCTCGGCCTGCAGCTGCGTGCTGCCGTGCACCTGCCGGCATACACCGGCGCTGCCGCCGTCAGGGAAAGCAGCGCAAGCGGAAAGCGTTACGGCGCAGGCCAGGCTGCAGATCAGTTGAAGGCGCATGGCGGCATCCTCGATGGCTGGGAATGCCACATGCTATCTTAAATATTGCCACTGGGAATCAATGTCAATCGCCGGCATTCAACAACAGCCGCCGGCACCGTATAATTTCCCTGCGACGCCTCGACCAACCATTCCAGACAAGAACCCATGAGCCTCATCGACAAACTGCTAGCGGGCACGGTGAAATCCGCGCCGGCCTCGACAGACAAGGTGCAGGTGCGCGTCTACCTGGACACCGGCGGCCACGTCACCAATGTCACGATCAGGAAAAGCTGCGGCGACCCGGAGCGCGATGCGCATGCGCAGCGGGAAATCATGGGCATGCGTTTCGCGAGCAAGAGCAAAGGCGCAAAAACGTCGCACAACTGGCATGACCTGACCTACACCTTTCACGAATAAACAGTGCGCCGGCGCGCCCTGTCCGCCTTGTTCCAGTACGTTTCCCGCAAGCAGCGCCGCGGCTGCGCCGCCCATTCCCCGCATATGGAAATGCAAATGGCGGCTATTAAGCTCCCATGATGGGTTCGCTGCCGTCCATACCCTAAGCTGTCTTCGCCGAGCTCATTTTCCTTTCACATGACGAGCAGCCCAGCAGCCAGGGTTCGGCATTCGGTTGCTGGCTATTCAAAAACATAACACGAGACACCCTGATGACGGTCGAGTGACGGCCGCTTCAAGGACATATAAGGAGCAGCTCGATCATGATGGAACAACAACTCCAACCCTCCGCGGGTCTGGGAGAACCTATCGCCGTCGCCGAAGGAAAAATCGACCAGTACTTCCAGATCACCGCGCGCGGCAGCACCCAGCGCCGCGAGGTGGTCGCCGGCATCACCACTTTCCTGGCCATGGTCTATTCGGTGTTTGTCGTGCCCGGCATGCTGGGCAAGGCCGGCTTCGATGTCAGCGCGGTGTTTGTCGCGGTCTGCCTGACTACCGCTTTCGGTTCCCTGCTGATGGGCTTGTGGGCGCGTTTGCCGATCGCCGTGGGATGCGCGATTTCGCTGACCGCTTTCACCGCCTTCGGCCTGGTGCTCGGCAAAGGCCTGTCGCCTGCGGTCGCCCTCGGCGCGGTGTTCCTGATGGGCCTTGTGTTCACCGCCATCTCCGTCACCGGCGTGCGCTCCTGGATCCTGCAAAACCTGCCGTCCGGCGTGGCGCACGGCACCGGCGTCGGCATCGGCTTGTTCCTGCTGCTGATCGCCTCCAACGACGTCGGCCTGGTGGTGAAAAACGCCGGCCCCGGCCTGCCGGTTGCGCTCGGCCACATTACCGCGTTTCCGGTAGTGATGAGCATCGTCGGCCTGGCCGCCATTTTCGGCCTTGAGCGGCGCCGCGTTCCGGGTGGCATCCTGCTGGTCGTCGTGGTCCTGTCGATCATCGGCCTGATCTTCGATCCTGCCGTCAAGTTCACCGGCATATTTGCGATGCCGGCGCTGAGCGCTCCCGGCCATGCTTCGCTGATCGGCGCGATGGACATCAAGGGCGCACTCAGCATGGCCGTGTTGCCGAGTGTGCTGGCGCTGGTGATGACCGCGGTGTTCGACGCCACCGGCACGATCCGCGCGGTGGCCGGACAGGCCGGACAGGTCAACGAAAAAGGTTATATCAACAACGGCGGCAAAGCGTTGACGGCCGATTCGCTCAGCTCGATTTTCGCCGGCCTGGTCGGCGGCGCGCCTGCTGCTGCTTACATTGAATCGACGGTAGGCACCGCCGCCGGCGCCCGCACCGGCCTGACTGCGGTCGTGGTCGGCCTGCTGTTCCTGGCGGTCATCTTCTTTTCGCCGCTGGCCGGCCTGGTGCCGTCCTACGCAACCGCACCGGCGCTGATGTACGTCGGCTTGCTGATGCTGGGCAGCGTCAGCCGCATGCACATGGACGATACGGTCGACGCGCTGGCCGGCTTGCTGTGCGCAGTGTTCATCGTCCTCACATGCAATATCGTGACCGGCATCATGCTTGGTTTCTGCACGCTGGTGATCGGCCGGGTTGTCTCCGGCGAGTTCCGCAAGCTGAACTTCGGCACCGTCGCCATCGCCGTCGCATTGGCCGTCTTCTATGCAGGCGGCTGGGCGATTTAAGACAGTACATCCATCCGAGTAATCTCGGCTGTCTGGATCTCCTAGGACAGTCGATTCATGGCAGCGCCTGCGGGCGCTGCCTTTTTGTTTTTTCTTCGCTTATTTGTATTGACTCGTATTGACTTGTATCGGCTCCGATTCATCAAATCTTGATGTATGAAATTAAACACAACTTAAAATATTGACTCGACAATATTCCAATCAAGAAATTTTCTCTGCTACGATGCGGCGGGCTGAAGTTGAAGGAAAACTGACACTCCTTCTGCCCTAAACGACCTGATTAAAAACTAAAAAATTCAAAAAAGGGGCAGATGATCCCGTGCTTTTTGGTCCGGGTGGCAGCAGCTGCCGCATGCTTTCCTTGATAAATAGAAAATAAAGTGTGCCATTGCAAGACGTGGCGCTGCGTTCCCGTTTCAATATTTTAAGGAGACCAGGGTATCAAGACCAAAGCAGCCTCTATTCACCATTTCCATCCAGACGCACCAATAAAATAATATTACTCAGGGAAGTTAATAAAATGCGCCTTAACATTCGAACATGTATTGCTGTTTTTTTCTCCGTCATGCTGGCGGCCTGCGGCGGAGGCGGCAGCGGCGACAAAAGCGCTCCTGCCGGCAATGCAGCAACTGCCGTGACATATAACATGAGCACCGCGTCGGTCAGTTTTTTTCAAAACCAGAAACAATATGCGACGACGCAAGCTGCAGACCCGACGATTAGCATCACGGCTACATTAAGTACCTTACCGTCTGGCACCGCCTACCCTGTTGTTGCCGAAGACAAGGCGGTGTTCCTCACCGGCAGCACCGTCGTGGTGCGGAATTCGAGCACAAACTTTACCGCCACCCTGGTGCCTGACGTCACGCTCAGCCCTGGCGTATACAAAGGAACACTCACCCTGATGTTATGCAAGGACCAAGCTTGCAGTGCGCAATATCCATTAACCGGCGCGACCTTGCCTTATGTGATTACCGTCACGCCTCAGTTGACTGCGACAATCAAGATCAATGGCGTTATCCAGCCACAACCCTTGAAGGCAACGAAACCGGGGTTTTATACGATTCGGGCTGGGCAGACCCTTGAAATGGACTCCAATTTGCCTATCCAATGGAACTACCCGAACAATCCCGGAGAACCCAAAGTCACGCCGACGTCAACCACATCGACTACCTGGCAAGGATCGGTCAGTTTGGGCACGAGCGGGAATAGCACGACAATTCTTGGAATGCTTCCGGATGGCTCGCAAAACGGCCTTGGCCTGACCCTTACCGTCACGCCATAGCACCGGTGAAAATCAAGCAGTCTGCGCATCATTGACAGATGGGGGGCAGCGCAGCCTGCCCTCCATCGTGTCGATCACACCTGATCAATCAAATGATCCGTTCGACCTGAGCGGCAAACGCCGCATATCGCATTTCCCGTCACACTGTTCATTCGCCATTTTTTCCAAATCCGGTTCAAACTGCCGCCAACGTTGTTTTTTGGCAGCATTCCACCCCCTTACGGACAATAACGCTGATTCGGCTACGTCTAAACACAATCAGTCCGAATGGACGGATCAGGTATGTTACCTTGGCTAACGCGGCCATTCTTTCGACTCCGCTTTGACAATCAGCTGGCTAAAGACCGGGAGCAGGAAGAAGGCCATGTTCAGCGCACCCGACCCAAACCAGAACCACCTGCTGGCAGCGCTGCTCGACGCTGAATTCGACCGCCTGGCGCCGCACCTGGAACTGATCCCGATGCGGCTCGGCGACCTGCTCTACGATTCCGGCGGCAAGCTGCAGCATGTCTACTTTCCCACCACATCGATCGTCTCGCTGCTCTACGTGCTGGAAAACGGCGGCTCTTCCGAAATTGCCGGGGTCGGCAATGAAGGCATATTGGGGATTTCTCTTTTCATGGGCGGCAATACCACGCCCAGCCGCGCAGTGGTGCAGACCGGCGGCCACGGCTACCGGCTCAAGTCGCAGATATTGATGGAAGAATTCAATCGCGCCGGGCCTGTAATGCGCCTGCTGCTGCGCTACACCCAGGCCCTGATCACGCAAATGAGCCAGACCGCCGTGTGCAACCGCCATCATTCGCTGGAGCAGCAATTGTGCCGCTGGCTGCTGCTGACGCTGGACCGCCTGCCCTCGAACGAATTGACGATGACCCAGGAATTGATCGCCAACATGCTGGGCGTGCGGCGCGAAGGGGTCACCGAAGCCGCCGGAAAACTGCAGAACCTCGGTTTCATACGTTATCGGCGCGGCCATATCACGGTGCTGGACCGGGCCGGCCTGAACAACAACGTCTGCGAATGTTATGACGTCGTCAAGAAAGAATTTGCGCGCCTGCTGTCCGATGTGCGCCAGCGGCAAGGCTAACCGGCGCCAGCCGCGCCGGCCCGAGCAGCCAAGTACTTGCAGCATTACAGATTCGCAACCACCTTGTTTGAGCCGAGGCTAGCGCTCAGTTGTCTGCCAATCACATCTGGATTTATGCCCGCCATGGAAAACACCTCTGCCGAACATGCATCGCAAGCCGTACGGCAACCGCTGCTGAAAGCCGGCGCGCTGCAAAACGCCATTTTCAACAGCGCCAATTTTTCCTGCATCGCCACCGACGCCCAAGGCGTGATCCAGATTTTCAACGTCGGCGCCGAACGCATGCTCGGCTACAAGGCCGAGGATGTGGTCGACAAGATCACGCCGGCCGGGATTTCGGACGCGCAGGAACTGATCGCGCGGGCCGCATCCCTCAGCCTCGAGCTGGACACCAAGATCACTCCGGGCTTCGAAGCGCTGGTGTTCAAGGCCTCGCGCGGCATTGAAGATATCTATGAGCTGACCTATATCCGCAAGGATGGCAGCCGCTTCCCGGCGATGGTGTCGGTCACTGCATTGCGCGACGCGCAAGACAAGGTCATCGGCTACCTCCTGATCGGCACCGACAACACGGCGCGCAAACGGGTCGAAGCGGAGCAGGCATTGCTCGACCAGCGCCTGCGCGACCAGCAGTTCTACACGCGTTCACTGATCGAATCGAACATCGACGCATTGATGACCACCGATCCGCGCGGCATCATCAGCGACGTCAACCAGCAGATGGAAGCCCTGACCGGCTGCACGCGCGATGAATTGATCGGCGCGCCGTTCAAGAATTACTTTACCGATCCAGAGCGCGCCGAGGCCGCCATCACACGGGTGCTGCGCGAAGGCAAGGTGACCAACTATGAGCTGACCGCCCACGCCAGCGACGGCACCGAGACGGTAGTCTCGTACAACGCGACGACCTTCCATAACCGCGACAACCAGCTGCAAGGCGTGTTCGCGGCGGCCCGCGACGTCACCGACCGCAAGCAGTTCGAGCACAAACTGCAAGAAAACAATATCGAACTGGAAAATGCGAAGGCGGCCGCGGAAAAAGCCAACCTGGCGAAATCGGATTTCCTGTCCAGCATGAGCCATGAGCTGCGCACTCCGCTCAACGCCGTTCTCGGATTCGCGCAGCTGATGGCGTCCGATACGCCGCCGCCGTCGTCGGCGCAGAAACTGTCGATCGACCAGATTTTGCAAGCCGGATGGTATCTGCTGCGCTTGATCAACGAGATCCTCGACCTGGCGATGATCGAATCGGGCAAGGTAACCTTGTCGCAAGAATCGATGTCGCTCACCGAAGCGATACAGGATTGCCAGGCAATGATCGAGCCGCAGGCGCAAAAGCGCGGGGTGCAGCTGACCTTCCCCGTGCTGGACGATCTTTTTTATGTGCATGCCGACCGCACCAGGGTCAAGCAAGTGATGGTCAACCTGCTGTCGAACGCGATCAAATATAACCGGGTTGGAGGCACCGTCGTTGTCAAATGCGCGATGCACGGCAGCGACCGGGTCCGCGTAAGCGTGACAGATACCGGGGCCGGCCTGACGCCGGAACAGCTGGCGCAGCTATTCCAGCCATTCAACCGTCTCGGGCAAGAGAGCAGCATCGAAGAAGGCACCGGCATCGGCCTGGTGGTGACCAAGCAGCTGGTCGAGCTGATGGGCGGCGTCATCGGCGTCGAAAGCAGTGTCGGCAGCGGCAGCGTATTCTGGGTGGAACTGCCGGCGGCAAACGCGCCGGAACTGGCGTTTGACGACATGCACGAGGTCGCCGCGGATAAACCAGGAGATGCCGCGGCAGACCCGTTGCAGTCCCGGCGCACGCTGCTCTATGTCGAGGACAATCCGGCCAACCTGGTCCTGGTCGAGCAATTGATTGCCCGGCGCGGCGATTTGACGCTGCTGACCGCCATCAACGGCCACCTGGGGATCCAGATGGCGCGTGCGCACCAGCCGGACGTGATCCTGATGGATATCAACCTGCCCGGCATCAGCGGCTACGGCGTCCTGAAAGTCCTGAACGAAGATTCGGCAACGGCCCACATCCCGATCATGGCGCTGTCAGCCAATGCCGTCCCGCGCGATATCCAGAAGGGCATCGATGCCGGCTTCTTCCGTTACCTGACAAAACCGATCGAGGTCGTCGAATTCATGGACGCCCTAGACGTCGCGTTGCGCCATGCAGAAAAAAATGGCTTGCCGAGCGGCGTATAGATAACGACGCAATACCGCCTGGCTTGCTGGCAAGTGAACGACTTTTTTAGGAACAACGCAATGCTTGAAGCAACTGAAATTCTAAAAGCCAGCATCCTGATCGTGGATGACCAGAAAGCCAATGTCATGCTGCTGGAGCAAATGCTGCGCAATGCCGGTTACGCACACATCACATCGACGATGGATCCGCGCGCCGTGGTTTCCTTGCACCTGACGCATCGCTACGACCTGATCCTGCTCGATCTGCAAATGCCGGAAATGGATGGATTCCAGGTCATGGAAGGATTGAAGGAAATCGAAACGGCGGGATATCTGCCGGTGCTGGTCATCACGGCGCAGCCGGCCCACAAGCTGCGCGCGTTGCAGGCAGGCGCCAAGGATTTCGTCAGCAAGCCGTTCGACCTGGTTGAAGTGCAGACGCGCATCCACAACATGCTGGAAGTGCGGCTGCTGTACCAGAAACTGGAGCACTACAACAAGGTGCTGGAACAGACGGTGCTGGAACGCACGGCTGAACTGCGCGAGAGCGAAGCCCGCTTCAAGAGTTTGACGGAGCTGTCTTCAGACTGGTACTGGGAACAGGATCAGCAAGGGAAATTCACCAAGGTCTCGGGCCCGGTTTTTGACATGCTCGGGATCGATGCCGACAGCGCCGGCGGCGCTGTCAACATCGCACCGACCGCACACTGGAATGAGGCCGAGCGGGCGCAGCTGGAGGACAACATTGCAAACCGCCGCCCCTTCCTCGACTTCATCTACAGCCGCAGCAACGCCGACGGCACCCTGCAATACCTTCAGGTCAGCGGCGAACCGATGTTCGATTCAGCCAGCCTTTTCATCGGCTACCGCGGAATCGGCATGGATGTCACCGAGCGCATGCGTCGCGACCAGGAAAAATAGTCCCGACGCAGCCGGAGTAAAGACCTTACTTCTGGGCAGGCACGACGACGATCGTTTCGCCGCCGGTTTTTCCGGTATCGCCTTTGCTGCCATCAGCGCCAGCAGCGCCATCACTTCCCGTCGCCCCAGTGGCGCCTGTAGCGCCAGCCGGGCCAGGAACAGCCACCCCGGCGCCAGTCGCACCTGTCGCGCCAGCCACGCCCTCGGAACCGGTCGCTCCGGTCGCACCAGGCGCTCCCGCCGGGCCGGGAACCACCACCACGGATGGCGTAGGGCTACTGCTTGCAGGCTTGTCACAAGCGGCAAGGCCAAACGTGACGACCAGCGTCGTCAATAGCAATGCATGTTTCATATCGATCCTTTAGGTAGCAAGAGAAAAAACGCACGGTAATGCGCTATTCGAATCCCTTTATAAAAATTGGCTCTGAGATTCGTCTGTTCGCAGATTAAGCGAAAGCGCCAGGCTTCTCTGTGTGTTGGCGCACGGATCACGGTTTTTTTCAGGATGCATGAAACAGGCATTTCAATGCCGTCCGCCCGCTTGCCGGCGCTATGTGCGCGGCCGCACGGATCATGGCCGGAATCAAGCCTATAACGTGGAATGTCACGCTACAAAACCGACCGACTTTTATTTCCACTCACCAAGAATTGACATGAAAACATTCGTGCATTTGTACCGTTATTACCGGCGTGGCGGCTACCATATTGTTCCAGCGATGAAACGAGCCAGCCGCGCCTGGAGCCATGGATTCTGAATTATTGAGAGCTTCATAATTCACGACATCGCCACGGCAAGAGTCATCTGGGGTCAGAGTCAACTTTCGCAGCGCCTCATCGCGAAACTTGACTCTGACCCCACATGACGGATTCGGAGAAAGACAGAGCGCACAGCGCGGTTTTGTTCTTTTTCAACGATGAGGCAGATGCTCCGTGGCCCGCTAACTGGGGTCAGAGTGAAGTTTCTGCAAAAGGCGCGCAGAAAGTTCACTCTGACCCCAGTTAGCTGCGTTTATTAATCGCACAGAAAAACCGGGCAAGGGCATTGGGTTATATATGGGACGGGAGCAGTTTCGCGTTTCGATGCAAGCTGTCCGCCTGCGCAGCCGTCCCGTTGCGGTCATCGAGGATTGTGCTATCCACGGGTAAAATAAAAGTTGCTCAACAAATGGAAATCATGACCGATGAATGCCCCCACTATCCGCACACTTGAATCCCAGGACTACGCGTTCGTCTCCTCCGCAGTCGATGACTGGTGGGGCGGCCGTCCTGTCCGGGCATTGGTCCACCGCATATTTTTCGACCACCTGAACGCGACCAGTTATGCCATAGGACCGTCGGACGCCGTCCAGGCGTTCCTGATCGGCTTCGTATCGCAGGCCGATCCCAAAGTCGCCTACATCCATTTCGTTGGCGTAAGCCCTGCTGCGCGCACTGGCGGCCTGGCCCGCATGCTGTACGAACATTTTTTCAATGTGGTCGGCGCCAAGGGCTGCACGGAGGTGCGAAGCATCACCTCCGTGGTCAATACCGGCTCGATCACATTCCATCGCAAACTCGGATTTACGCTTCTTCCCGGATCCGGTGAAATCGACGGCGTCCCGGTTGCGCTCGATTATGCCGGCGCAGGACAGCATCGCGTCCTGTTCCATAAATCGCTGGCGGTCGGCGTCAAGGATGGCCGGCAGGCGCCTTGATGAAATCGATGAACGCGCGCAAAGGCGCCGGCACCAGGCGGCGCCCGGGATAATAGAGGAACGGCCCGGAAAAATGCGGCCACCATGGTTCGAGCACGGGCTCGAGCGCGCCGCTGTCAAGATGTGGGCGCAGCCAGTCTTCAAAGAGATAGACGATGCCGCTGCCTGCGATCGCCACCTCGACGGCGAGATCGGCGCCCCCGCCCGCTTGCACGATCAACGGTCCCGTCGGCTCTACCCGCACCGTCTCGCCGTTCCGCTCGAATTCCCACGGCGGCATTGAGCCGCTGGAAAAGCGGCCGCGCAGGCAGGCATGGCCGAGCAGTTCGCGCGGATGCTCTGGCCGGCCACGCCGGTCAAGGTAGGCAGGAGAAGCGGCGGCGGCAAAGCGCTGGACACGCGGCCCGATCGGCACCGCGATCATGTCCTGTTCCAGCCGCTCGTCGTAACGGATGCCGGCGTCGCAGCCGGCCGCGATCACGTCGACAAAGCTGTCTTCGGTGAATATCTCCAGCTGGATATCGGGATAGGCGGCGAGAAATGGCGGCACGATGCTGCCCAGCACCAGCCGCGCTGCGCTGACCGGCACGTTAAGGCGCAATGTGCCGGCAGGCCGGTCGCGAAAGCCGTTCACCACGTCGAGCGCAGCCTCCATCTCGCTCAAGGCCGGGCTGAGCCGCGCCAGCAAACCCTCGCCCGCTTCGGTCGGCACCACGCTGCGCGTGGTGCGGTTGAACAGCCGCACACCGAGCTGCGCCTCCAGGCGGCGCACCGCTTCGCTCAGCGCAGACGCGCTGCTGCCGCTGGCACGCGCGCCTTCGCGGAAGCCCTTGGCGCGCGCCACTGCCACGAAAGCATTCAGATCTTCCAGATTGACCTTCATTGCCGGCACCTCCACTGTTCGCCAATCCGCACAACCCGTACCGATTGTACCCAATTATCATGAAGGCGGAAGACGCCTACCATGGGTCGTCTTTCATTTAAAAGAAGGTAATCATGTCCAGCATCGAACAATTCGGCACATTCGCACTTGGCCACCGCAGCGTAAAGCGCGTCGGCTACGGCGCCATGCAACTCGCAGGGCCAGGCGTGTTCGGCCCACCCAAGGATCGCGGGGCGGCACTGGCCGTGTTGCGCGAAGCCGTCGCGCGCGGGGTCAACCACATCGACACCAGCGACTTCTACGGCCCGCACATCACCAACCAGCTGATCCGCGAGGCGCTGCATCCTTACCGGGACGATCTCACCATCGTCACCAAGATCAGCGCCCGGCGCGGCGACGACGGATCGTGGATTCCCGCCATGTCGCGCGAAGAATTGACCCAGGCGGTCCACGACAACCTGCGCAACCTGGGCCTGGATGTGCTCGATGTGGTCAACCTGCGCAGCATGCTCGGCATCCACGGACCGGTCGAAGGATCGATCGAAGAGCCGCTCACGGTTGTGGCCGAACTTCAGCGGCAAGGGCTGGTGCGTCACATCGGGCTGAGCAACGTCACCCCGGCGCAGGTCACGGAAGGACGCAAGATCTGCGAGATCGTCTGTGTGCAAAACCACTATAACGTCGCGCATCGGGAAGATGACGCCCTGATCGACGCGCTGGCACGGGACGGCATCGCCTACGTGCCCTTCTTTCCGCTCGGCGGCTTCAACCCGCTGCAATCGTCGACCTTGTCCGGCGTCGCAGCGCGCCTCGGCGCCACGCCCATGCAGGTCGCGCTGGCCTGGCTGCTGCGGCGCTCGCCCAACATCCTGCTGATCCCGGGCACCTCGTCTATCGCCCACTTGCACGAGAACCTGGCCGCGGCCGAACTGGCGCTGCCGGACGATGCAGTCAAGGAATTGGACAGCGTGGCGACTATCAGCGCCACTTAAGGCGTAACAAATGCGCGCCTGGAAAATTCAAACGGCGCGCATTTGGCGGTCTCCCGTGTGCGATGACGAAATCCGGGATATTCTGCAAGCGGATCAAGATTCGCCCCATGCAAATAATCCCGCTCCCAACCATGTCAGCCATGACCACATTCAGCCGCTACGCACTTGTCATCGCCCTCTTCGCACTTTCACCGCTTGGCCACCCGGCAATGGCGGAAGAACTGCCGTCGTTGAACGGAAAAACCGGTCATATGCCGAACGAAGATAGCCGAAAACAAATCCAGGAAGTTTTGGATAACTATGCCAAGAGCGTGACGACTGGAGACCGCGCGCTTTTCGAATCCCAGCTGCTGGACGAGAAAATACCTTTCTTCGGACTCGGAGAAAAAATAAGTCCGTCATTCAAGCCCATCTCGCAGAGTTTGCAAGGTTATGCCGGATTTCGGAAGGCGGTCTTCGAGAGCGGTAAAAAATACAGTCAAAAAATTTCGAATATCAGGATTGAACAAGACGGCGATCTGGCCCAGGTGTCTTTAGACTTTGAAACGACTCTCGTCGAATCCGGCGAGAGTGCGCAAGGCTGGAAAATCCTGCAGTTGCTGAAGGTTCAGGGGCGCTGGAAAATTGTCAGCGAACTGTACACCGTGAGATGAGCCATGGTGATGAACCGGGTGCTATTTCAACCTGGGCCGTCGATGGCAGGGGGTCATGAACTGACCCTACTTATTGCGCCACAAGAAAGACAAGATAAATTTGTACTGCATCACTCACACAAAATCCTCCACCCTCACTGCAACGAATTACGTAAGCATCATTTCAAATAGTTTATATGTCTTTTCGGCCAATGCTGGTGAGGAGACTGCTCATGCTGCCTAGATTTGGTGCACAACGCGCCAAGGATCCAGCAGGACACCATGGGTACGGAAGAGCGGAAACCCGGTTCATCGCGTCGTCGACGTCTTGCGGTGGCAGTAATTCCATTATTTCTATTGTGATGAATAGACGGACGATCAAAAACGAATCCGGTGCAAAGTGCCACTGGTAGCTCCCACACCCTACGCGCACCGCGTGGCCTTCCTTTTCTGTTATGGCAACCATCCAGTCACGCGTACACGCCGACCGATTATTTTCTGGTGGTTGCGACAGGCCCCTCGCACACTGAGTTTGCATTTCTCTCAACTCGCATGCATGTCGATAAGCATATCGCCATGGTCGCGCGCGTTGCAGCCATGGCGCAACTGCCTGAAAAACCCGCCAGAGCCTTGATTTTCATGTCGCACGGCAAATTAAATAACGCAAAATTGGAAAGCTGGATGAAAGTTACGCCGTTCTAGAATGCGTCAACATTAATAAATAATTGAAGAGGATCGCCGCCGCTACGTGTAGGCCGCAGATCGCGATCCTCAAATGATGGAGACAAAAATTAATGCCTGATTTTTCTTGCCGATCGATGAATTCGACTGCGGCGCAGCGATGCCTGCGCATATCGTCCTGACAGCATTGGCTCAGGGCACGGCTGTCGACCCATCAAAAAATAGCCTTCATGATTACGGAATTGTCGAAATGATGCATTTGCCGGCAACGCTGACAAAACAGTTTCGTGATTGCAAAGAAGGATAGCGGGACCTGATGAAACAACGTGGATCGAAATCCGCACGATCGACGATTCGATCAAGGCGCCCGGCGATCCGGGCTCGGCCTCCAATCTGCATGTTGCACGCTCGTGAATGAACACTACCCGCAATACAGATGCTGGATGGATGGCGTACCTGCCAGCATTGCAACTTGGCCGGAAAACCATGATCGCAAGCGCTCGTCGTGAGATTCAGCACTGCGCTTCACGTGGCACGGGCGTTAAATTTAAAAATAGAATCAAAGGAGAACGAAATGAAACCTATCCCTGCTGAACAGCTCATGCCGATCACGGAACAGATATCCGGAAAATTCTGGCCGTATGGCTGGTGGAAATTGATGGAAATGCGTATCGGCATCATACCGTTGCCGGTGTACTTGTTGTTGCTGGCATTGGTTGCGGGATTTGTCGCCACCGGCAAAGTGCCGTCCGATATATCGGTATCGATCGCATTGCTGGCGGTGGGGGGCTTTTCTTGCGCGGAATTGGGCAAGCGGCTTCCTGTCATGCGCAACATAGGCGCCGCAGCGATTTTTGCGACCTTCATTCCTTCTTACCTGGCATTCAAGCATCTTTTGCCTGCCATGGTTTTAAAGAACGTCGTGGATTTCACCAAGTCGACCAATTTTCTCTATTTGTTCATTGCTTCGATCATTGTCGGCAGCATCCTGAGTATGGATAGAGCGGTTCTCATCAAGGGTTTCATCAAGATTTTCGTGCCGCTTGCCGCCGGTTCTGTCGCAGCGGCTATTGTCGGCACGGCCGTCGGCACTTTGCTGGGCTTGGGTACTTACCATACCTTTTTCTACATCGTCGTTCCTATCATGGCCGGCGGCGTGGGCGAAGGCGCCATTCCCTTATCCATTGGTTACTCCGGAATATTGCACCAGGCTCAAGGCGACGTCTTTGCGCTGGTCTTGCCTCCTGTAATGCTCGGCAGCCTGACCGCAATCATGCTGGCCGGGGCATTGAATTTTGTGGGCAAGAAATACCCCCACCTGACTGGCGAGGGCCGGCTGCAACCGGGCGAACATGACGAAATGCAACCGGCGGCGGAAGCAGTCGCTGGCCATACGGATGTCGGCAATATTGCGGCCGCAGGCATCACGGCGATCTCGCTGTATATGTTTGGATTGATGTGCTACAAGCTGTTCGACTTTCCGGCGCCGGTCGCCATGCTGTTCATTGCCGTGATTTTCAAGCTGTCACGCGCAGTATCGCCGCAATTGCAACAAGGCTCTGTCGTCGTCTACAAGTTCTTTTCGACAGCTGTAACTTATCCCTTGCTGTTCGCCATCGGCGTATCCATGACGCCTTGGGACAAACTGGTGTCCGCCTTCAACGTGCTCAATCTCGTCACCATCGTTTCGACCGTCGCGACGTTGATGGCGACGGGCTTCATGGTCGGGCGCTGGCTGAACATGTATCCGATTGAAACGGCAATTGTAAATGCCTGCCACAGCGGCCAGGGCGGCACCGGCGACGTCGCTATCCTGACGGCCGCGAATCGCATGCAAATGATGCCATTTGCGCAGATTGCGACACGCATTGGCGGCGCGATTACCGTAACGCTCACCTTGATTGCCATGTCCCAGTTGAAATAATTTCCTGACAAATACACTGATCAATCAATCTATTCGATTAAAGATTTTTTAAAAAATATCTCATGAAAAACGCAATAACTACCCAAATTCCAGCGACGCTGATCCCCGGCGACGGCATTGGCCCTGAAGTGGTCGATGCAACAGTCCAGGTATTGGCTGCTTTGGGATCCCCGTTCTCTTGGGATATACAGCAAGCAGGCATGGCCGGCGTCAACAGCTGCGGCGACCCGCTGCCGGCAGCAACCCTGTCCAGCATCCGCGAAAACAAGCTTGCCCTCAAGGGCCCGCTGACCACGCCTGTCGGCGGCGGCTTCCGTTCCTCCAACGTGCGCCTGCGCGAAGAATTCCAGCTATATGCCAATGTGCGGCCGGCAAGAACGATTGTTCCAGGCCGCTTTGAAGACATCGACGTCGTCCTGATCCGTGAAAACATCGGCGGCTTCTATGTGGCGCACGAATACTACATCCCGGTCGGCGACGATCCGCGCGCGGTTGCGGTCTCCACCGGCATCAATACCCGTGAAGCTTGCAAGAAGATCGCGCGCTTTGCATTTGAGTACGCAGTAAAGAACGGCCGCAAGAAAATCACCGTAGTCCACAAGGCCAACATCCTCAAGGCGCTGACCGGCATTTTTCTGGAAGCCGCACGGGAAGTAGCGCGCGAGTATGAAGGTAAAGTGCAGATGAACGACATGATCGTCGACGCCTGCGCCATGCAGCTGGTGCTTAATCCATGGCAGTTCGACATGCTCTTATGCACCAATCTGTTCGGCGACATCCTGTCGGATCAACTGGCAGGCCTGGTGGGCGGACTGGGCATGGCGCCCGGCGCGAATATCGGCGATGACGTCGCGATCTTCGAAGCAGTGCATGGCTCGGCGCCGGACATTGCCGGCAAGGGCATCGCCAACCCGATTTCCCTGCTGCTGGCTGCGGGGCAGATGCTGGACCATGTCGGCCACGATGACCTGGCGCTGCGACTGCGCACCGTGATCAACGACACCATTAACAAGGATCACATTGCCACTGGTGATCTCAAGGGCAAGGCGTCGACCCAAGAATTTACCGATGCCATCGTGCGTCGGCTTGGGTGATCTGACTTGTGATTCACCGAACTGTGCAGCGGCGGAATATGCTTCCCCAAGTTGGCACGATCATGGTTTTCATTTTTAATATGTGCGGAGAACAAAAATGCCAACGGAACGTTTCGAGTTCTTAGGGACGGAAAGGCAAAAACTTGCCGCTCGCCTCGATATGCCGGAGGGGGAAACACGTGCCTACGCTCTGTTCGCGCATTGCTTCACAGGCGGTAAAGACATTCTCGCAGCCAGTCGGATTGGACAGGCGCTCGCGACCCGCGGCATAGCTGTGTTGCGCTTCGACTTTACCGGCCTGGGTGCAAGTGAGGGGGAATTTGCCAATACCAATTTTTCCTCAAACCTGGCTGATCTGACCGCAGCGGCAGATTATTTGCGGCAGACATATCGGGCGCCGTCCATGCTGATCGGGCACAGCCTGGGCGGCGCGGCAGTACTTGCCGCCGCTTCAAAGATACCGGAGGTGCGCGGTGTCGTCACGATCGGCGCACCAAGCGACCCAGCACATGTCAAGAAACAGTTCCGTGGGTATATCGACGAGATTCAAACTAATGGCGAAGCCGTAGTAAAGCTCAGCGGGCGCCCATTCAGAATCAAGCGGCAGTTTCTTATCGATGCAGAGAAACATCGATTGCTGCACAAGGTTTCGGAGTTTGACGGCGCGTTGCTAGTAATGCACTCGCCGCAAGATGAGACAGTCGCGATGCAGAATGCGAGTCATATTTTCAGCGTTGCGAAACATCCGAAAAGCTTCGTATCCCTAGATGATGCAGATCATCTCCTGACCCGGAAAAGCGATGCTTTGTACGCAGCAAACGTGATTGCAGCATGGAGCGAACGTTACATCATCGATGACGCTCAGAAGGTCCGGCAGAGTTAGGTTTTTTGCTTAGAATTCGAAGATTGTTTAGAGAGGCAATTGCCGATGCGCTGGATCGGTGATTTTCAACCGATAGCGCGTGCCTTTTATAGGACACTCCGTGTTCGTTTTCTTGCTGAGTTGACCCTGTCAGTTTGACCCGCTCGCCATACCCTCGCGAACTCAGCCACCCTGTCATAAGACCCCTCAAAACCCAATCTCTTCAGGTCTTCATGGATCAGCTTCAATGTACGCCGTTGCTTGCGTGATTTGGCCGCCTCAGTCTTTAGCAAAGCCGATAACTGGAACGCATATTTGTCGATTGCGCTGGGCGAAGAACTTCCATCATTGAACGGAAAAACCGACCATATTCCGAGTAAAGAGAGCCAACGACAGATCCAGGAAGTTTTGGATAACTATGCCAAGAGCGTGACGACTGGAGACCGCGCGCTTTTCGAATCCCAGCTGTTGGACGAGAAAATACCTTTCTTCGGCCTTGGGGAAAAATTAAGTCCGTCATTCAAGCCCATTTCGCAAAGTTTGCAAGGTTATGCAGGATTTCGGAAGGCGGTCTTCGAGAGCGGTAAAAAATATAGTCAAAAAATTTCGAATATCAGGATTGAACAAAACGGCGATCTGGCCCAGGTGTCTTTAGACTTTGAAACGACGCTCGTCGAATCCGGCGAGAGTACCCAAGGCTGGAAAATCCTGCAGTTGCTGAAAGTCCAGGGGCGCTGGAAAATTGTCAGCGAACTGTATGCCGTGAGGTGAAAAATGTTGGGAAACTGCAAGGATTGGCCTATCAAGAACTAACTGAGCTGGCTTTTGACGATTCCTCAGTTCTTTAGTATTAACGGGCGTATCATTATCTTCACAGGAGCTGGCGGCAGACACGAGCAATTGTCCTCGGATTTCAGGCGTTGCCAGCCCCACTCTCATCTGCCGCAACGGGAGGAAAATAAAATGATCAAGATCATGGCCCGGATTTCATCGCAATCAGGCGCGGAATCGTCAATGAAAAACATATTGCAGGATCTGGTTGGCCCCAGCCGCAACGAGGCGGGATGCCAGAGTTACGAGCTGTTTCAGGATGAAGAAAATCCGCTCGAATTTGTGACCATCGAGCACTGGGCAGAGCAGGCAGCGGCCGACGCGCATATGGCTACACCCCATGTTGCCGCGGCAATCGCCAAAGCGACTCCGTTGCTGGCGCAGCCGCCCGTCATCCATCGCTACACGCAACTCGCCTGAGAAAATACAATACCGGAGGTATCAGCGATGTACGCGCATAACGCCGAAAACGAATGGCAAACCTTCTCTCTGCATTGCATCAGAATTGACACAGAGATCGACATCAACCGGCCGCACCAGGAAGTCTTCGATTACGTGACCACGCCGGCGCTCTGGCGCACCTGGCATCCGGCCACGGTGGAAGTGCGCGATGTCCCGAATCGTCCATTAGTTACCGGCGAGACCATGCTGGAACTGATCGCGGTTGCAGGCCGCCGCGACCAGGCGCTGTGGACGGTAACTGCCTGCTCGCCGCCCCGGTCCTGGGAAATTGCCACCGACACCAAGAATGGCGCAGCGCACATCACCTACACGATCATGCCCACAAACAGCGGCTGCCGCTTCCATCGCACCCTGGAATTCCGCTCAAAGCGCTGGCCGTGGCGATTGCTGGACTCGACCTTCACGCGCTGGATACTGGTCCGCCAGTCAGCCCAGGCACTTCGAAATATCAAGGCCGTGCTTGAAGAAAAACAGATGTCCCTCTAGAAGCCACATTGAATTTATATTTTTTGACCGAGAAGAATGAAACTATCCCCAACCATCATAGTGCTATCGATTGTAGGGCTGCTGGCGTTCACAAACCCCAAGCTGGACAGCTATGAACAACACATTCATCAAATAATCACCCAGGAAGCCGACAAACGGGATGACGTGACGCGGACACTGGGAACGCTATTTGGCGGGGTGGCTAGCAGCTTCATAGCCAGCAGCACGGTGAGGAATAACTATGTTCTGTTTAGCACTTACGATTCGAACCTGGGGACTCGGCATGTGAAATTTGTAGGCATCCTTGGCAATTTCTTTCAGACATCTTCAACAAATCGCTGATTGTCGCTACGAGAAATCCTCATATGAAATTGATGCGCATCAGCATGAAGCTCATGTCTGATCGCATCACTTCGGTCCCACTCCGTAATGGTGTAGATTTTTCACCTGCCACCACGTGGATGGACAGTGAAATAAGCCATGGCGATGAAGCAGACGCTATTTCAACCTAGACTTTCGATGGCTGGGGTCATGCACTGCCCCACCTATTGCGCCACAAGAAAAACAAGATGAATTTGTACTGCATCACCCACTGAGCTCGCAATCCCCTTTGCTCGCATGCATGTCGTTAAGCACATCGATATGGCCCTGCGCGCGCTCCGACAGCATACGTGCGGCGGCCATCGCCATGCGCGTCAGGCTTTCGGTGTCGGCTACGTTCAGCGGCGGTGGAGATGCATCGTCGCGCTGCTCACGCGCGAGATCACTGGCGTAAATCAGTGATAGGCAGGTTTGAATGCCTCGACTGATATCCAACGTGATTGCCATGAATTGAGCCGGTGTGTTCATGTGTAAATCTTCGACTAGCCACGAAAATGGTTGATGTTTGGCTTTCGAGGGATGTTGAATGGATGGGCTGCTTATACTGGTCATAGGATGCTCCTTGATAATGCGCTAAGTTTTGTCTAAAACTACGTGGCTCTTTCCCACCCTTTGGTCACATTCATGAAGAGCCATTCCCCGAGGACACTGCCGCTCAACTCAAGATATTATTAAACCATTTAAGATAATATTATCTTAAATGGTTGACGCCGTGCTATAAGAGATATCGCAGAATGCGATCATGCCTACCACCACAGAGAAAGCGGCGTTCACGAAACGTCTTGAATTTGCATTACGACGTAGCCCCGAATCGGTCCAGGGTGCGACTGAACTCGCGCTCCGATTCAATCTTCGGCACCAAGGCAATGCGATCTCGCCGCAGACAGCGCACAAGTGGCTGACAGGACGGGCAATCCCAACCAACGACAAGCTGGCGACAATAGCGAAATGGCTGAATGTGGATCAGCATTGGCTGCACTATGGACCTGCGCCATTGAAACCAGCATCTGCGGCAAAAGATGTGGCCGCGAAAAATGTGAAAAAGCCGCCCTCAGAACTGATCAATCTCGCGGCAAAGATTCAGGAGTTGCCGCCACACCGTAGATATTTGGTTGAAGAGCTGGTGGAACAGTTGCAGCAGGAAATTGGATAGATGCAAGAATGAAGCCAGCATCAGTCATTGTAATGGTATCGATTGTAAGATTATTGGCATTCACAAACCCTAAACTAAACAGCTACGGGCAGCAGACATTCCAGCGATCGCTCCGCTCACAAATGCGGTCGTTCGAGTGCTAACGCAGATGTCGTCTCTTCGACCAAAGCGGTCCGTCGAATTGTCCGAGCGAACGTCTACTGTTATCCGCAAAGCGGCCCTGTCCGCTATCGATAGGGCCGCAGATCTTCGTTTACCGGAGCTAAAGAAGCCGTGGCGCTCGTTAGAAAACGCTCGGAACCAGGTTCTCACCACCGGATACCTCGATGACGGTGCCGGTTACATAGGGGTTGGTCATCAGGAACAGCGCGGCGTGTCCAATATCATCCGCCGTGCCCGCGTGTCGCGCCGGAAAGGTCTCACGTACTTTTGCTCTCAAGGCCTCGCGCTCGTTATCGGACATAACGCGCCACAAGTCTGTGTCGACATAGCCTGGACGTATCGTGTTTACACGGGTAGGCGCCAGTTCGAGTGCGAGTGAGCCCGATAAGGACTCCACTGCGACAAACGCCGAAGTGACAGCGCTGAAGCCGACTTTTGGTCGCGCTCCCGTGCCACCTGTAAGGAAGGTAATCGAGCCGCCGGCTCTCAGGTGGGGCGCTGCATAACGCGCACAGGCCCAACTGCCCAAGAACTTATTTTCGATATAGCTTCGAACGCCGCGCATATCGTCGTCCATGAAAGTCCCCCAGGTCCCCAGGTCGGGCCCTGCCGTGACGGCGAGATGGTCGAATGGTCCTATGCCGTCAAAGGCCTCTCTCACTGCTGCCTCATCGCAAATATCCAAGGTCACTTGTTCGAAATTAGCCAGATCTGGGCGTTCCTCCACCGAGGTGATACGCCGACTAGCGACCGTCACGGACGCACCCGCTGCATACGCCGCGCGCGCAATTCCAAGGCCGATTCCCGTTTTTCCGCCGACCACCACCACCTTTTTTCCTGAAAGGCTCAGTAAGGGCGGTGACGGTTGTTCTCGAACATTCGTTGCTGTGCTCATAGCTCTAGTCCTATTGGTCAGTAGTTTCGTTATAGACCGAAGAATCGCCGTTACATAGCGGCCAAAACTCGATCAGCGTCGTTCCGTCCACCAAGGTTTCAAGTTGCGAAATGGCTCTGGGCCGCTGTGACGCCCTGTTTCGTTCAAACGTGTCGCCATGTTCGCTATTGCCACTATCCGGCCGGTCGATCAGGAACGCATCCATACTAATTTGATTGATCAAGATTGATAATGAGCAAATATTTCATAGTACTATTCTTAAAAAGAATAGGTCGATGTGCCTGTTGCGGAGGTTGCGCAGCTGATTTCTGACAGGGTTCATGCGAGCCGCACTGAGCTCGCCGAGGAAACGCAATGGATCGATTTCATGAGTTGACCGCTTTTATCACGGTCGTAGAAGCGGGTGGTTTTTCCGCTGCCGCGCGCCGGCTTCACGATTCACAATCTGGAATGAGCAAATCCATCAGTGCATTGGAAAAGCGGCTCGGTGTGCTGCTATTCAATAGGAGCACGCGCAGCGTGACGCTGACCGAGCAAGGGCGGAAATACTATGACCGTATCAAGCCGCTTCTTGAGGAGGTGAACGAAGCCGACGGAGAGCTAACCAGCAGCACCCTGGAGGTCTCCGGTCTCGTCAGGATCGCGGCACCCTCCACATTCGGCCGGCTTCATGTCCTTCCGCTCATCCCACAATTGTTGTCACTTCATCCGAAGATCAAGTTGGACCTTGGTCTTTCGGACAGCGTCCGGGATTTGCTTGCGGACGGGATTGATTTGGCGGTTAGAGTCGGTCCGGTGCACGATCCGGATGCTGTGGTCAAACGAGTGACGGGCACTTCATTGGCATGTGTCGGGTCTCGCCGTTATTTTGATCGGCACGGGGCGCCCACTGTCCCGGACGATCTTGTCAATCACAATTGTCTTGTCTACAACGAGATGACGAATTGGGCTTTTGTCGGCCCAAAAGGAGAATTCACCGTGCCAGTGAGCGGCAATCTTTCATCCAATAGTATGGAAACGATTCTTTCCGGGGTGCTTGCCGGTGTGGGCATTGGCATGTTTTCCCGGGCGTCGTTGGTCGACGAACTCCAGCATCCAGACATCATTACTGTACTCGACCGGTTTCTGAATGAAGCCAGAGACGTCAGCCTCGTCTGGCCAAAGCGTAGGTTTGTACCTGCCCGTGTGCGGCTGGTAACTGATTTCTTCGTGACGACGCTCTCTCAGCGTGTTTGAGTACCATGACGCAAATAGCCCATGCCGATCTCCGTTTATGCGAAGGGATGGTCGGCCATCACATTCCCCATCCCATCAAACATCTTTCAAGTTTGCAAACCCCGTCAAATCCCGCGTAAAATGCGGGTATCGCGGGTGTAGTTCAATGGTAGAACGAAAGCTTCCCAAGCTCATCTAGTTTTCCATGTGTGGTGCGGCTTTACAGCCGATTTCCGCTCCGCAAAAAGACAAAATTCTATCCCCGTGCATCCCCATAATTGCGTCTATCCAAATATTTTTGCGGAGCAGCTTTGGCATCGCCTTTATAATAGCTGCATGGCAACAAACGGAAAGCGTCGTTCACAAGAGTCCCGAGTGACTTATATTCCGTCCCTCAGAACTTGAATCTAAGTTTTTCAATAATTTTTTTGAAGCTCTAACCCAAGGAAAATCGGATGGGCATCTTTAGTCGCTTGTTTGGTAAACAAGCAGATTTGTCTGAGCGCACGACAGCGGAAGAAAAAATATCGGCGGATGTCAAATCTGTCGACGAATCTGCCAGTATTTTATGGCAGCAAGTATACGACGCTAGAGTAAAAATTTTTGAAGAAAATTTTGGTGAATTACCGCAAGACATTCTAAAACTCGGAGATCTATTTGGCGTTTGGCCAGGTGGTGGCCTATTTGCGATTCCCGCAAATAAGTTTGGAGATGGCGCTATGGTTTATACGACATTTGGCCTATCCAATCCTGACATGCCAACAGACATTACCGTTACCGACCTGAAAACGGAAAGCGACGGTAAACGCATCGTGCGAACACAAAGCACACTCAACAAAAAAGATAATATTCGGCCAGCTTCTGATAGACCAGGTTACGGATACGAAATCATGGTAGTGACGAAGGAGAAAGCCGAATGGCCTCTTTGGTTACTCCAGTGGGCTGTAAAGGCCGAGCTACTGCGCGATGCAGATCTTCTTGGTAGGGTAGAAAAATATCAAGGGCTTACGATTGAAAAAATTCAAGTTGGAGATCGATCTTCAGTCAATATATTAATCTCAAAGGCCAAAGCTCCCCTAGCCGCCACTGCGGACCTTCCCAATGGCGCGCTGGAACTTCTCGTTGCCACGGTGATAACCGACGATGAAATGCAATGGTCAATGCAAAACGGCCGTGATGCATTACTGAATGCTCTTAGTGCTGCCGAAATCGGGCAGTTCAGTATTCTGAATCGAAATTCGGTCGTTACCTCCACTGAGATCACCTCTCCCAATGCTAAACAAACCTCGGCGATTGATCCAGCTTTGGACTTTTCTGATATCAACTCGCGTGACGCGATGATGAATTTGGCAGCAGAGGGGAAACTAGTCAAAATCTTACTTTTCCCGGCTGAGTTTGGAGGTCAAGATGTTCTCCCAAACACCGTGTATGTCCCAGCCGGCGCGGTTGAAATCAAGCATCAAGTCACGAGCTCCTTAGCCAAATCATTAAAAGATGGGCTCATTAATAATTTGAATGTGCAACCAGAATACAAAGGTACAAGCTTTGTCCCATCGCGAATTCATGTGAAGGCTAGTCACTCAGAAAACGGGAATGTTTTTGAGCAAACAATTGAGATTTGGTAATGCGCTTGATGCAAAGCGCGTAGAGCTAACTACTATTAATGCTAATGAAAACATGATTGGTGTGAAAGACGATTTCGCGGGATAGCTTTCAATGATAGAAATCGAAGTCTTCTTAACAAAGACAATGTTGTGAGACCTATAGAGTCGATTTACAGAGCAATCCGCAATTTTGCGGAGCGAAATTGTCAGAAATTCAAAGAAGAAATGGCTTAGAATATGGGCTTCGCGGGTGTAGTTCAATGGTAGAACGAAAGCTTCCCAAGCTTTAGACGAGGGTTCGATCCCCTCTACCCGCTCCAGACCAGCGTTGGCGCCAGCATCTCCGGGCGCCATTTGTATTTTTGAGGCGATCGATTGCCTGGCGTTACAATGACGCCATGGTCCATGGCAGTTGCATGGCAATTGAGCGCCCGCCTCACCCTAACCGTCTATCAAGCATGTCAGAAAACAAATCCGGCAAACCCCTTTTTTACGATCCGACCGAACACCGGATCCGCAGTTTTGTCACGCGCGCCGGGCGCTTGTCGACGGCGCAGGCGCGGGCCATCGAAGAATTGGGGCCGCGTTTTTGCGTGCCTTACGACAAGGCCGTGGTCGACCTCGGCCAGGTTTTCGGGCGCAATGCGCCGACCATCCTGGAAATCGGCTTCGGCATGGGTGAAACCTCGGCCAAGATTGCCGCCGGCATGCCGGAAAAGAATTTCCTTGGGGTCGAAGTCCATACGCCCGGCGTCGGCAGCCTGCTGAAGCTGATCGGCGAGCAGCAGCTGGGCAATTTGCTCCTGGTCCAGCATGATGCGGTGGAAGTGCTGACCAACATGATCGCTCCCGGCTCGCTGGCCGGGGCGCATGTGTTTTTTCCCGATCCCTGGCACAAGGCGCGGCACAACAAGCGCCGCCTGATCCAGGGGCCGCTGGTCAGCCTGCTGGCCTCGCGCATCGCGCCGGGCGGCTACCTGCATTGCGCGACCGACTGGCAGGAGTATGCTGAACAGATGCTGGAAGTATTGAGCGCCGAGCCGCTGCTGAAGAATACCGCCGAGACTTACGCGGAACGGCCGGAGTACCGGCCGGTGACCAAGTTCGAGAACCGCGGCTTGCGTCTTGGACATGGCGTCTGGGACCTGGTGTTCACGCGCGTTTGACCTGCATTGCCATAGGAAGCCTGCAACATGTTGATAACCCGATTTTTTTCCCGCATCGACAACCGGTTTGCCAGCTTTGCCGCCTCGGCGGCGCTGCTGGCCCTGGCCCATCTATCCTTGGCGCAGGCGGGAGAACAAACGCCGCCGCTGCCGCCCGGGACGATAACGGTTGAGGAAACCCATTACAAGCCAGTCGCTCCCGGCGTGACGGCGCCGCAGGTGCCGGCTACGTCCAGCCGGCCGTCGGCCGAGGGCATGGTCGATGCCGCAAAACGCGATATCGGCAAGATAGACCGCGAACTGCGCAAGGATGCGCCACCCAAGGACGCCAAGGCGGCCGAGCCGACCATGCAGCAGAAACTGGAAATGGGCCTTGCCCCTCCGGCCCCGCCGCCGCCAAGCTCGCCGAAGGACACCACCATGGAAGACATCACGCTGCCGAACGGCCAGCGCGTCACCAAGGTGACCGGACCGAACGGCACCTATTGCGTCACCCAGATCTCGGTCGGCAATACCAAGGGTGAAGACATCATGCAGAAAGGCGCGATTTCGCGCACCACTTCCTGCGGCGCGGGGTTTTGAAGCAAGCCCGGCCAGGGCCGGTAAGCAATTTCAGCAAAATGACCGAAATGCCCGTCTAGTGGGCTGTAACAGTCAAATCGAGAGTGAAGGGCGCGTATCCGACGTGCAGGGCAAGGTGCACAGCGGAGCAATAGCGAGACTATTGCGAGCATGTGCAACGCCGCCATGCGCGTCGGATACGTGACAAGCGCTCTTGATTTGACTGTTACAGTCCACTAGCGGCCTGCCATTCGGTACAATCTGCCTATGTTGTCCGAATTCGACCTGATCTCCCGCTACTTCACTCGCGCGCCGCGCAGCCATCTTGACCAGATTGCGCTCGGCGTCGGCGACGATTGCGCGCTGCTGGCGCCCGGCGCCGGCAAGCAGCTGGCCATCTCTACCGACATGCTGGTGGAAGGACGCCACTTTTTCCCCGATGCCGATCCGTTCACGCTCGGCCACAAATGCCTGGCAGTCAACCTGTCCGACCTGGCAGCGATGGGCGCGCGGCCGCTGGCGTTTACGTTGGCGCTGGCGCTGCCCGCGGTGCATGAGGAATGGCTGGCGGCGTTTTCAGGCGGGCTGCTGGCGCTGGCTGACCTGCATCAATGCGAACTGATCGGCGGCGACACCACCAAAGGCCCTTTGAATATCTGCATCACGGTATTTGGCGAAACCGTCCCCGGACAAGCCTTGCGCCGCGACGCCGCCCAGGCCGGCGACGACATCTGGGTCTCCGGCACGCTGGGCGACGCCCGCCTGGCGCTGGCGGTCTACCGGCAGGAACTCGGCGCCGAGCTGAGCGCTGACCTGATTCCGGGCAGCGACAGTTTCAAACTGGCGGCGGCGCGCATGCACCAGCCGACGCCAAGGGTCGCGCTAGGCCAGGCCCTGCGCGGCATCGCCCATGCGGCGATCGATATTTCCGACGGCCTGGCCGGCGATCTCGGCCATATCCTGGCGCGCTCGGCGGTCGGCGCCACGCTGGCGGTCGACAGCCTGCCGGCCGGTCCGGTGCTGAGCCGGCAAAACCAGGCGATCCGCCGCCATTTCACGCTGGCCGGCGGCGACGACTACGAATTGTGCTTCACCGCCGCCGCCGGCCAGCGCGGCGCCGTGCTGGCCGCGGCCCAGGCTGCCGCCACCGCCGTCACCCGCATCGGCAGCATCGACGCCGAGCCAGGCTTGCGCCTGCACGACGCCGGCAATAACCCGCTTAACCTGCAACTGGCTTCCTTCGACCACTTTCGCTCAACATGACAGAAACAACTCCCCCGCCTCAACCGATCAAGGCCAGCGCCCGTTTCATGCTGTCGCATCCGGCGCATTTCATTGCCCAGGGTTTTGGCAGCGGACTCTCGCCCATCATGCCGGGCACGTTCGGCACCTTGTTCGGCTGGCTGTCGTATGTGGTGATGACCACCCGCTGGCCGGAAATTTTTACGCCGCTGAACTGGCTGGTGATCATCGCCGCCGGTTTCATCGTCGGCATCTGGACCTGCCAGAGCACCGGCCGCCACCTGGGCGCACCGGACCATGGCAGCATGGTGTGGGACGAAATCATCGCATTCTGGCTGGTGCTGGTGCTGGTTACCCCGGCCACCCTGCCGGCGCAGTTCGGCGCCTTCATCGTGTTCCGTTTTTTCGATATGGTGAAACCGCCGCCGATTGCCTATTTCGACCGCCATTTCAAGGGCGGCTTCGGCGTCATGTGGGATGACATCGTGGCGGCGTTTTATACGTTGCTGGCGCTGGCTCTATGGCGGGTGATCTAGGATGGATCGATTGCATCTGCCCGTAACAAGTGGCAGTATGTACTGACCCAGCCGGCAGAACAGCAAACAGGAGTTGAGACATGAACACCAGCACTGTAGTTGAAGACAACACCGAGCAAATCGTCGACCTGGCGGCCCAAGTCGGCCGCGCCCTGCAAGCCAAGAACTGGTTCCTGTCGACCGCCGAATCCTGCACCGGCGGCGGCGTATCGCAAGCGATCACGGAAATCGCCGGTTCTTCGGAATGGTTCGACTGCGGCTTCGTCACTTACTCTAACGCATCCAAGACAGAACTGCTGGATATTCCTGAAGCCGAGATTGCCCAGCATGGCACGGTGAGCGAAGAAATTGCCGCCGCCATGGCCGAAGGGGCGCTGGCCAACAGCAATGCCGACGTCACCGTCTCCACCACCGGCATCGCCGGCCCGGGCGGCGCGGTGCCGGGCAAGCCGGTCGGCACGGTCTGCTTCGGCTGGTCAGTCGGCCATCGCACCCACACCGAGCGCCTGGTGTTCGCGGGCGACCGTCGCGCGGTGCGCGAACAAACCGTGATCCATGCGTTGCAAGGCTTGTTGCGCTTCTTGAAATAAACTCAACTACGATCAAACACAATCAAGTACGAAAGCGATTGATAGCGTCGCGGGTTTCCTCGGCCACGCGGCGCGCGGCCTGGGCGAAGTCTTCGCCGGCGGCCTGGTCCGGTTTGGCGTAGAGGATGGCGCGCGACGAGTTGATCATCATGCCCATGCCGTTTGCCGTTTTGCCGGCTTTCACGGTTGCCTCGATATCGCCGCCTTGGGCGCCTACGCCCGGCACCAGCAGCGGCATGTCGCCGATGATGCTGCGCACTTGCGCCAGCTCCTGCGGAAAGGTTGCTCCCACTACCAGGGCGCACTGGCCGTTGGTATTCCACTTGTCGGCCACCAGGCGCGCCACATGCTGGTACAGCGGCACGCCATCGACCTTCAGGAATTGCAGGTCGGAACCGCCGGCGTTGGAGGTACGGCACAGGACGATGGCGCCGCGGTCTTTCCATTCCAGGTACGGCGCGACTGAATCGAAGCCCATGTACGGGCTGACGGTGACGGCGTCGGCGCCGTAGCGCTCGAAGGCTTCACGCGCATATTGCTCTGCCGTGGCGCCGATGTCGCCGCGCTTGGCGTCCATCACGATCGGGATGTGCGGGTAGTTCTTGCGCAGGTACTCGCAGATCGCTTCCAGCTGGTCTTCCGCGCGTATTGCCGAGAAATAGGCGATTTGCGGTTTGAAAGCGCAGGCAGTGGCGGCGGTGGCGTCGATGATTGCCTTGCAAAAGGCAAAGATCGCGTCCGGTTGCTGCTGCAGATGCGATGGGAATCTGGCAACATCCGGATCCAGCCCGACGCACAGCAGGGAATTGTTGGCGCTCCAGGCGGCGGATAATTTTTCAATAAAAGTCACGGTGAAGCCTTAATAATGCAAACCCCCGCATTGTAATTCCAATTTAGCCGGGAATAAGCGGAGAAGTCGCTATTTAACACTTGAGCGGCTATCGATAGTTTGCTAACGTGCATGACATTGTTTCTTTTATCAGGGATATCCATGAAAACTTTCTCCAAATGGCTGGCAATTGTTACCTTCGCCTCGCTGCTCAGCGCCTGCGGCTACAACGATTTCCAGACCAAGGATGAAGCCGTCAAGGCTGCCTGGGGCGAAGTCGTCAACCAGTACCAGGGACGCGCCGACCTGGTGCCGAAGATCGCCCAGATCGTCAAGGCTTACGCCACCCATGAAGAAGCAACCTTTGAAGCCGTGACCAAGGCCCGCTCCGCGGCGACCAGCTTCCAGATCACGCCGGAAGTGCTGAACGATCCTGCCGCCTTCGAGAAATTCCAGCAAGTCCAGGGCCAGCTGTCTTCGGCCTTGTCGCGCCTGATGGCGGTGTCCGAGAATTATCCGCAGCTGAAAGCCGACGGCTTGTACCGCGACGCCCAGTCGCAGCTGGAAGGCATAGAAAACCGCATCAAGGTGGCGCGCAACCGCTACATCGTCGCCGTCCAGGACTACAACGTGCTGGCGCGCAGTTTCCCGACCAACCTGACTGCGATGGCGATGAGCTACAAGGTCAAGCCATCGTTCACCGTGGATAACGAAAAAGCGATCTCGACCTCACCCGATGTCGATTTCGGCGGCAAAAAATAATGTCGCTTAAGGCAATTCCGGCAATCCGCGCCTGGCTGCCGGCGCTGGCCTTGTGGCTGGTGCTGGCCGGATTATCGGCAACGCCCGCCGCGGCGCAGACGCAGGTGGCGGTGCCGCCCCTGCAAGCGCATGTCACCGACCTGGCCGGCATGCTGCAGCCGGCGCAGCGCGATGCACTCGACAGCACCTTGAGCGAATACGAAACGCGCACCGGCAGCCAGATCGCCATCTTGCTGCTCAGCAAAACCGAACCGGAAGGCATCGAGGACTATGCCGTGCGGGTGGCCGATGCCTGGAAGCTGGGGCGCAAAGGGATCGACGACGGCGTCATCCTGCTGGTGGCGAAAGACAATCCGAAAGCCTTGCGGCGCATGATGATACTGACCGGACGCGGCGTCCAGGGCACGCTGACCGATGCCCAGTCCAAGCGCGTGCTGCAGGACATCATCGCCCCGTATTTTTCCAAGAACGACTATTACGGCGGCTTGAACGCCGGCATCTCGGCCATCATGCCGCTGCTGGACCAGGAAAATTTTGCGCCGCCCAGCCATAAATCCGGGCCGGCCCAAGAGCCCTCCTCCGACTGGCTGGGCGCCCTGGCGCCGCTGCTGTTCTTCGGCTTCTTCATCCTGATCACCATCATTTCCCGCGCGCGCGGCGGCAGCGCCGGTTCCGGCCGTTCGCTCAACAGCAATGTCTGGGGCAACGCCGCCGGCGTCATCATCGGCAGCATCCTAAGCCAGGGTGGGCGTGGCGGCGGCGGTTTTGGAGGTGGAGGCGGATTTGGCGGCGGTGGCGGCGGCGGCTTTTCCGGCGGCGGTGGCGGCTTTGACGGCGGCGGCGCCTCGGGAGACTGGTGATGGCACATACCCTGCAACGCATCTGGCGTCATTTGCTGACTACCCGGCGCAACGCGCGACGGGCGTTTCCGGCAAACACGCTCAAGGCTATCCAGCAGAAAATCGCCGACGGCGAAGTCACGCACCGAGCCGAAGTCAAAATGATTGTCGAAGGATCGCTCAGCCTGCCCGCCGTGCTCAACGGCGTGACTTCACGCAACCGCGCCCATGAACTGTTCTCGCATTACCGGATCTGGGACACGGAAGAAAACGTCGGTGTGCTGCTCTACGTCAACCTGGCCGACCACAAGGTCGAAATCATCGTCGACCGCGCCATCGGCCGCGCCACCAAGCCTGCCGACTGGCAAGCCGTGTGCAAGACCATGACCAAGGAATTCGCCAACGGCGCATTCCACGACAGCACGCTGGCGGCGCTGGAACAAATGAACGGCTTGCTGACCCAGCACTTCCCCGACGAAGGCCGCAAGAAAAACGAGCTGTCGGACAAGCCGCTGGTACTGTAACCGCTTCAATTAATTCGACTCTGACCCTAATTACTCCAATTAAATCGACTCTGACCCTAATTGATTATTTAGGGTCAGAGTCGATTTGTTTTGGGCTGCGGCTTTAGCCGTTTTCGTAGACCCATTGCAGCAGGCCGTCTTGTGCGGCTTGTCCGCGGGGGGCGTTGGGGTGGTTGATCAGGCACACTACCGCGTAGTACTTGCCGGAGGCGGCCAGCACGTAGCCGGCGATGGCCCTGACATCGTTCAGGGTGCCGGTCTTGACGTGGGCCTGGCCGGCGACGCTCTGGTTTTTCAGGCGTTTGCGCATGGTGCCGTCGTAGCCTACCAGCGGCATCGAGGAGACGAATTCCGGCATGACCGGTGACTGGAAGGCTGCGGCCATCATGCGGCCCATGGTTCGGGCCGAGACCCTTTCGTTGCGCGACAGTCCCGAACCGTTTTCGATCACCAGGCCGCTGGCGTCGATGCCCTTGTTGCCGAGCCAGCTCTGGATGGCGCGCGCGCCGCGCTCGGGCGTGGCCGGCACTTTCAGGATATCGGCGGCGATGGTCAGCAGCACTTGCCGCGCCATCACGTTGTTGCTGTACTTGTTGATGTCGCGTATCACTTCCGGCAGCGTCACCGAACTCCATTCGCTGACCAGGGTGCTGCCGGCCGGCGCCAGGCCGTTTTTCACGACGCCGCTGAACGTGCCGCCGAGGTCGCCCCACATTTGCCGGAACACTGCCCCGAAGTACTGGGTGCTGCTCATCTTGTAGGGATTGACGTACCAGGTCTTTTCACCGCAGGACGCTGGCAGCGCGCCGTTGAAACTGGCGCCGTCGGCGTCCACCGCGGCCTGCAGCTTGCCCTGCCAGTCGTCGCAACTGCCGCTGCCCAGGCGCGGCGGCGTGACCGGGTAGCCGCTCATCGGCGGATCGATCAGCACATTGACCTGGCGCGTTTCCGGATTCGGCACGAACTGGAATGTCAGCGCCTTGTAATTGAGCAGCAAGGCATCCGGGCCGACGTTATACGGTTTCATCGGATCGCCGTCGAATTCGGAGGGATCGTAGGCATTCTCGTCAAACGTGCTGCGGTCCAGGACGATATTGCCGCGGATGTCGCGGATGCCCTTGGCGCGGATCTGGCGCAGGAACAGCCAGAAATTTTCCAGCACCAGCTTGGGATCGCCGTTGCCCTTGAAGATCAGGTCGCCCTGCAGCACATTGCCAACCTGGCTGCCGTTGGTATACGCCTGGGTTTTCCAGCGATAGGTCGGCCCCAGCAACTCCAGCGCGGCGTCGGTGGTCACCAGTTTCATGGTCGAGGCCGGATTGAACGGCGTGCCGGCGTTGGCCGAGGCCAGCACCTTGCCGGCGCCGTCGACCTCTTGCACATAGACGCCTACATTCTGGGCCGGGATCCCGGCAAGCTGCAAAGCCTTGCCGAACGACGGCGGCGGCGCCGCGGCGGATTCTTGCGCCTGGACGCCGGGCAGCAGGAAGGAAGACAACAGGAGGACACTGATCGCGTGGAGTTTATTCAAGTCGGCACCGGTGAAAAAGAAGGTTTGCGCAGGATTATCCCACGCGTTCACACGATGCAAAGGAAGGAACTGCAGCCGGCAGCCGAATAGCGCCGGCAAGGGTTGGAAAAATCAGAAAATGGAGCCGCTGCGGGATGCCACCGGCGATCCCGATGTGTACTGCCAGGCTGCGGCCTCAGAGCAATGCCGGTATGGCTTCCAGGATAATCAAAGCCAGCAGCGCGCCGCACACAGCGCCGATGGCGCGCAGGCTGCCGCGGGCAAACCTGGATGCAACCGGCACTTCGCCGCACAACACCACGCCGGCGATGGCTGCCGGTATGAAAAACAGCAGGTTGTTCATCACCAGGTTGACCATGGTCATCTCCTTTGTCTACTTGTAATTTCAGTATAGTTTTCTCATGCTCAATGACAAGGTCGAATAATTGATTGACAACAGGCCGGGCATAGCTGAAACAGGATGCAATCGAACTTGTGCTGTCCTGCACAATTTTCTTGACCGCCATCCGCCGCGCGGCTACTATCCACCAGTCTAAATTTTATGGAGTCCCTTTAATGGGCACTTGTTCGAGTGACAGTTGTAGCCAGACCCGTTCTGGCTCCGCCTCGGCAAGATAACGCAGGATTTCCCCTGCCGTCATCTCGCCACCGGCGGATGATGGTATCCCAGCGCCTGGAATCCTTTCCCGGGCGCGCAGTATTCCACCACCTGATCTTGTTTCATCCAGCGTTGCGCCGCCGCACCGGCAGCGCGCCTGGCTGAATCTGGCCCTGACCATGGCTAGCGCCGTTGTCGCGGCCATCGAACACTTGCATCCAGCGCTTGAGATAGATCCGAGATTGTCATCAAGATGTCACCGATCGAATTTACAGTCTGGTGCCGTTCTAGAACTTTTTTCTTTTTGCCGACAGGCTGTCATCCGGATGGGTTGCCAGTCGTTAACACAAAGTTAAGGCGATAAAGTTAAAGGCGATAAAGCTAAAAGCACGCAACAGCACGCAACAAGCGACACACTGATCGACGACAGCCGACCGCATTGCATGAAAAAAGAAGAAGACCATGAATCTGAACATCCTCAAAGAAACATTCGTTAGCTTTGTCCGCACCCACGGCATGGACCGCCACTTCCGCCGCCTTGGCGCGGACATGTTCCGCAGCACCCCGGTCACCAAGGATGTGCCGCCCTCGCTGGCGGAAAACCTGTCTTCTGCCGCCCATGTCGATATCAGCGAACTGTTCAAGACTCTGCACAGCCGCGCCGACGGCCTGACCGAAGCCGAGGCGGACGATATCCGCGCCAGCGCCGGCCCGAATGAGGTCGAGCACGAAAAGCCGATCTCGAAATGGACGCACCTGTGGCAATGCTACAAAAACCCGTTCAACCTGCTGCTGACCGTGCTGGCCGCCGTTTCCTACCTCACCGAAGACATGAAAGCCACCATCGTCATCGGTTCGATGGTGGTGCTGTCGACCTTGATGCGCTTCATCCAGGAGTCGCGCTCCAATACCGCCGCCGACAAGCTCAAGGCCATGGTCAGCAACACCGCCACGGTGCTGCGCCACGACCTGGCCGAAGACATCGCCGAGGAAGCCCTGCGCTACTTCGACGTCACCTTGCATCCGAAGGGCGCGCGCCGCATCGAACTGCCGATCAAGAAGCTGGTGCCGGGCGACATCGTCCAGCTGTCCGCCGGCGACATGATCCCGGCCGACCTGCGCCTGCTGACCGCCAAGGACCTGTTCATCAGCCAGGCCGCCATGACCGGCGAATCGCTGCCGGTGGAAAAATTCGTCACCCACCGCGGCGCCGCCACCAGCAACCCGCTGGAACTGGACAACCTGTGCTTCATGGGCACCAACGTGGTCAGCGGTTCCGCCACCGCGATCGTGGTCACCACCGGCAACCGCACTTACTTCGGCGCCCTGGCCGAGCGCGTCACCGCATCCGACCGCACGCCTACCGCGTTCCAGTCCGGCGTCAACAAGGTCAGCTGGCTGCTGATCCGCTTCATGATGGTGATGACGCCGGTGGTGTTCCTGCTGAACGGCTACACCAAGGGCGACTGGGTCGAAGCGTTCCTGTTTGCGATGTCGATCGCGGTCGGCCTGACGCCGGAAATGCTGCCGATGATTGTTACCTCGACCCTGGCCAAGGGCGCGGTCGCGCTGTCGCGCAAGAAGGTGATCGTCAAGCGCCTGGACGCGATCCAGAACTTCGGCGCCATGGACGTCCTGTGCACCGACAAGACCGGCACCCTGACCCAGGACAAGATTTTCCTGGAACGCCATACCGACATCCTCGGCGAGCAGGACGACCTGGTGCTGGAATACGCCTACCTCAACAGCCATTACCAGACCGGCCTGAAAAACCTGCTGGACGTCGCCGTCCTCGAACACGCCGAGCTGCAGCGCGAAATGGCGCTGGCCTCGGCCTACCGCAAGGTCGATGAAATCCCGTTCGACTTCCAGCGCCGCCGCATGTCGGTGGTGGTCAGCGAACGCGAAGACCATCATGAACTGATCTGCAAAGGCGCCGTCGAAGAAATCGTCTCGGTCTGCACCCACGCCCGCCACAACGGCCAGGTGGTGCCGTTCACCAAGGAACTGCTGCAGGAAATCTACGAGACTACCTCCAGCCTGAACGCCGAAGGCTTGCGCGTGGTGGCGGTCGCCGCCAAAGACCTGCCGCCGACCAAGGAAGTGTACGGCGTCGCCGATGAAAGCGACCTGGTCCTGATCGGCTATATCGCCTTCCTCGACCCGCCGAAGGAATCCACCAAGCCGGCGCTGGACGCGCTGCGGGAACACGGCATCACGGTCAAGATCCTGACCGGCGACAACGAACTGGTGACCGCCAAGATCTGCCGCCAGGTCGGCCTGGCCGTGGACGGCATGCTGCTCGGCAACGACGTCGAGAAAATGAGCGACGCCGAGCTCGCCGTCGCGGTCGACACCACCACCGTCTTCGCCAAGCTCAGCCCGACCCACAAGGAACGCATCGTGCGCGTGCTGCATGACAAGGGCCACGTGGTCGGCTTCATGGGCGACGGCATCAACGATGCGCCGGCATTGCGCGCAGCCGACATCGGCATCTCGGTCGACACCGCGGTCGATATCGCCAAGGAAGCGGCCGATATCATCTTGCTGGAAAAGAGCCTGATGGTGCTGGAAGAAGGCGTGCTGGAAGGCCGCAAGACCTTCGCCAACATGCTGAAGTACATCAAGATGACCGCCAGCTCCAACTTCGGCAATGTATTCTCGGTGCTGGTCGCCAGCGCCTTCCTGCCGTTCCTGCCGATGCTGCCGTTGCACCTGCTGGTGCAGAACCTGCTGTACGACATCTCGCAGATCACGATTCCTTTCGATAACGTCGACAAGGAATTCCTGGAGAAACCGCAACGCTGGAACGCCGCCGAAATCGGCCGCTTCATGGTGTTCTTCGGTCCGATCAGCTCGATTTTCGACATCACGACATTTGCCTTGATGTGGTACATCTTCGGCGCCAACACGCCGGAACACCAGACCCTGTTCCAGTCCGGCTGGTTCATCGAGGGCTTGCTGTCGCAGACCTTGATCGTGCACATGATCCGCACCCGCAAGATACCGTTCTTCCAGAGCCGCGCTTCGTGGGCCTTGATGAGCATGACCCTGATCATCATGCTGGTCGGCATCCTGCTGCCGATGTCGCCGCTGGCCCATTACTTCAAGCTGCAAGCTTTGCCGCTGACCTACTTCCCGTGGCTGCTGCTGATCCTGGTGGCTTACGCGGTGCTGACGCAGGCAATGAAAGGCTGGTACGCCCGCCGCTACGGCTGGCAATAAACCGCGGCGCCAAGGGAACGGGACAGGTCATCGTCCCGGCCCCCGCAAAAAGAAAAGCCAATCATCGCGATTGGCTTTTTTTTCGTCCCGGCATTGGCGCGATGTTTATCCGACCAGGCCTGCCGCGATGTTGATCGACAGGCCCAGGATGGCCGAATTGAACAGGAACGTCAGCACCGACTGCATCAGCACGATCTTGCGCATGGAGCGCGTCATGATGCTGACGTCGGAAGTCTGGACCGCGACCGCCATCGTGAAAGAGAAATACAGGAAATCCCAATAGTCGGGATTTTTTTCATCGTCAGGAAAACGCAGCGGCAGCTTGTCGCCCGCGCAGGCATAAAACAGGCGCGCGTAATGCAGCGCGAAGATGGTGCCCACCAGGAACCAGGAGCCCAGCACCGTCATGCCGGTAAACATGTAGCGCAGCTCTTTCGGGCCCGGCAGGAAATCCTGGGTGTGCGCCAGCCCCAGCACCACCGCGCCGATGCTGCTGACAGCGGCGACGCAGATCAGGACCAGTATCACGGTATCGTTCTCGTCCTCGATGGCGGCGCGCCTTTTCACCTGCCCCGAGCTGGCCCTGGCCATCATCCACCAGAGCATCGCCAGGTAAGTCCAGACGCCGGCGTTCCAGCCGATCAGCAGGCGCGTCAGGTGCGAGCTCGTGGGCTGGACCAGCCATACCGCGAGGCCAACGATCAATGCAATCATCAGGCGCGGGTGGGTATGGAAAACCAGGCGGCGAAAATTATTCATGCTTGTCCTTTTTGAATCCGGTGTCGATGCAAGACGAAATTGCAAAAACGAGGCCGCATTGGAGCAGCCTCGCCGTTTCTTAATCGATAGCATATTGCAACTGCGGATTCCCGTGTGTTTTCGCTTTAAGGAAAACACACGGCGACGCAGCCCGGTCAGTACGGTTTATTCGGCAGGAATTTTCCGTCCAGGGTAATCACCGCACGCGAACCGCCTTCAGGGTCTTCTACCCGTTTCAGGTCCAGCTTGAAGTTGATGGCGCTGATGATGCCGTCGCCCAGTTCTTCATGCACCAGCATCTTCAAGGTGGTGCCGTAGATTTGCAGCATTTCGTAGAAACGGTAAATGGTCGGATCGGTAGGAATGCTGCCCGGGATGCTGCCGCGCAACGGGATCGTCTGCAGCTCCGCCGCGGCTTCCGGCTCCAGGCCGAGGCGCCGGCAAACCATTTCGGCGGCGGCCTTCGGCAAGGCATGCTGGCCCAGCAGCGCTGCCGTGACATAGGCCACGCTCAGGCCGCTGCCTTCGGCCAGCTGTTTCCAGGACAAATCCTTGAGGGCCTTGGCGGCGATGACGCGAGAAGTGAGGGCGACGCGGTTGTCTTGATATACGTTTGCTTGTTGCATGATGTTTCCTTTTCAGTGAGAGAACGGATGAAGAACCGCCAATGGTTAAGCGTTAAGCAGCGAGCACGCTGCGCTTGGCAGGCGTAGCGACGGTTTGGGGAAATTCGGCGAGCGAGACGAATTGATTGCTTGCGCCGTCCAGCGCCACGATCGAGCCTGTTTCAATGTCGTACACCCACCCATGCAGGTTCAGGCTGCCCTGCTCCAGCGCCAGCGCGACCGAAGGATGAGTCTTGATGTTGACTAGCTGGGCGATGACGTTTTCACGCACCATCGAGCTCAGCCGGGCCGCAGGCGAGGCATGGATACGGGCTGCATTCACCGCTTTGGCGGAATCGGCATGGCGCAGCCAGCCAGCCACCGCGGGCAAGTGATCCAGGCATTTGCAACTGGAGATAGCCGTCATGGCGCCGCAATCGGAATGGCCGCAGACCACGATGTCGCTCACGCCCAGTACGGCGACCGCATATTCAACCGTGGCGGTGACGCCTCCCGGCGCCGAGCTATAGGATGGAACGATGTTGCCGGCATTGCGGATCACGAAAATGTCGCCCGGATCCTGCTGGGTCAGCAATTCCGGCACGACGCGGCTGTCGGAACAGGTGATGAATAATGCACTCGGGTTCTGGGCGGTGGCCAGTTCCTTGAACAGCCCGGACAGGCCCGGGAAGGTGTGCTTCTGGAATTTCAAGACCCCATCGACGATGGACTTCATGGCGTTTCTCCTTGTAGCTGTTGAAGTAATGGCGCCATGATGAAGGCGTCGAACTATTTGGTCCAAGACCGATATACAATAATCTCAATAAGAATTTCCTATAGTTATCAAACATGCTATTACGCCATATCCGCTACCTGCTCGCCGTCGTCGAACAGGGAAACTTCACCAGGGCGGCGGAAGCCTTGTATGTTTCGCAGCCGACTTTGTCGCAGCAGATACGGCAGCTGGAAGAGACGTTGGGAGTGCAGCTCCTGGACCGCAGCGGCAGAGTGGTGCGCGCCACCGATGCCGGTGAAGCTTATGTCGCCTACGCCCGCCGGGCGCTGCGCGAGCTGGAAGCCGGCCAGCGGGCGATCCACGACGTGCGCGACCTGTCGCGCGGCACGCTGCGGCTGGCCATGACGCCCAGCCTGACTTCTTATCTGGCAGGACCGTTGATCGCGCGCTTCAACGCCAGCTACCCCGGCATCGCGCTGCAGGTGATTGAAAAGACCCTGGATGCCATTGAAACGGCGCTGGCGGCGGACCAGGTTGACCTGGGGCTGGCCTTCAGCCAGGTCCGCTCGCAGGAAATCAGCAGCCGGCCCCTGTTCGTGGAAAAGCTATGCGTGATGGTCGGACTGACGCACCCGCTGGCCAAGCGCCCGGCTGCTGCGGCGCTGGCAGCCGGCGAGCTTGGCCGGCAATCGCTGGCGCTGCTCAGCAGCGACTTCGCCACCCGCACTTTTGTCGACGCTTACCTGCAGCAGCAGGGTATCTCGCCCAACATCGCCATCGAAGCCAATACCATTAGCGCAATCGTGGAAATCGTCCGCCGCGGTGGCGTCGCCACCATCTTGCCGGATGCGATTGCACGCGAACATCCCGGGCTGCGGGAAGTCCCGCTGAACCCTGCCTTGCCGCACCGCACGGTCTCGCTTTTGTGGCGCAAGGACAGTTATCAAAGCGCTGCGGCCAGCGCTTTCGCCGAGCTCGCCGGCAATCTGGCTGCCGCTGAATAAAGCTGCAGACGCCGCAAAAACACGCCGCAATGAAAAAACGCCCTTGCGGGCGTTTTCTGGATCATGTTTCGATCAGGTTTCGGTAATGTGCAGCTTGCTGGCCACCATATGCACCATGCTCTCTCCCGGCTTGCGCCGGAACTTGCGGCCGGCCCAGACCAGCAGGTCGTCGACATAGGTGAACACCACCGGAATCACCAGCAGGCTCAGGAAAGTCGATGTCACCAGGCCGCCGATGACGGCGATCGCCATCGGTCCGCGGAAACTGGAATCCGCACCCAGCCCGAGGGCGATCGGCAGCATGCCGGCGCCCATGGCGATGGTGGTCATGACGATCGGCTGGGCCCGCTTGTGGCAGGCATCCATCAGCGCTTCGAAACGGCTCATGCCATGGTCGCGGCGCGCCACGATGGCGTACTCCACCAGCAGGATCGAATTCTTGACCGCGATCCCCATCAGCATCAGCAAACCGATCAGCGACGGCATCGAGAACGAATTATGCGTGATCAGCAAGGCCGCGAACGCGCCGCCAATCGACAACGGCAGCGCCGCCAGGATCGTCACCGGCTGCAGGAAGCCCTTGAACAGCAGCACCAGCACCATGTACACGCACAGCACGCCGGTCAGCATCGCCAGCGCAAAGCCGGAGAACAGTTCCTTCATGATTTCGGCGTCGCCCAGCTCGCCGCGCTTGACGTTGGGCGGCAGGTTCTTCAGGTTCGGCAGCTCGTTGATCTTCGACATCACCTCGCCGATTTCATGGCCGTTCAGCTCGACGTGGATGATCACGCGCCGGTTGCGGTCGAGGCGGTCGATGCGCGCCGGGCCGCTGTCGAAGCGGATGTCGGCCACCGAGCTCAACGGCACATTGCCGTTCTTGCCTTGCACCGCCAGGCGCTCCAGCACGCTCATGTCATGCCGCGCATCTTCCGGCAAACGCACGCGGATCGGAATCTGCCGCTCCGGCAGGTTCAGCTTGGCGACCGACTGGTCGTAATCGCCGGAGGTGGCGATGCGCAAGGTATCGCCGATAGCCGAAGCGGTGACGCCGAGATCCGCAGCCTTGGCGAAGTTAGGCGTAACAATGATTTCCGGCCGCACCAGGCTGATGCTGGACGTAATGTTGCCGAGGTCGGGAATGGTGCGGATTTCGCGTTCGATGGCGCGCGTCACGGCGCCCAGCGCCTGTGGATCGTCGCCTGACAGCAGCAGCTGCAATTCTTCGCCGTTGCCGCCGCCGCCCACGGTAAACCGCAAGCCAGGCAACTGTGTCAGCAGCTTGCGCAATTCGCTATCGACTTCGGTCTGCTTCTGCTTGCGCTCCGGCGGATCCTTGAGCAGCACGGTCAAGGTCGAACGGCGCGCCTCGTCGCCGCCGATGGCGCTGTAGACCTGGGCCACATTCTTGTTGGTCATCAGCAAACGGCGCGCCTGTTCAGAGCTGGCGCGGGTTTCCGCCAGGATGCTGCCAGGCGGCAGTTCCAGCGTGACCTGGGTCTGGCCGCGGTCGCTGGGCGGGATGAAGCCGGTCGGCAGGAACGGGATCATGGCCAGCGACAGGATAAAGAACACCGCCGCCATGCCCATGGTCTTGAGCCGGTGGTGCATGCACCACGAAGCGACCGCCATATAGGTCGTCATCATGCGGCTTTCTTTTTCCTTGTGCATCAGCGGCTTGAGCAGGTAGGCCGACATCATCGGCGTCAGCAAACGCGCCACCACCAGCGAAGTGGTCACCGCGATCGCCGCGGTCCAGCCGAACTGCTTGAAGTATTTGCCGACGATGCCGCTCATGAACGCCGTCGGCAGGAATACCGCGACCAAGGTAAAGGTCGTGGCCACCACCGCCAGGCCGATTTCGTCGGCGGCTTCCAGCGCGGCCTGGTACGGCGTCTTGCCCATGCGCAGGTGGCGCACGATGTTTTCAATTTCGACAATCGCATCGTCCACCAGGATCCCGATCACCAGCGCCAGCGACAGCAAGGTCACGCCGTTGAGGGTAAAACCGAGGAATTTCATCACCATGAAGGTCGGGATGATCGACAGCGGCAGCGCCGCCGCCGCCACCAGCGTCGCCCGCCAGTCGCGCAGGAAGAACCAGACCACCAGCACCGCCAGCAGCGCGCCCTCATACAGCAGCGACATCGAACCTGCGTAGTTCTCCTTGACCGCATCGACGTTGTTGAACGCTTCCTCGATCTTGACGTGGCTCGCCTTCTGGTTCAGCGTCGCGACGGCTTTCTGCACCGCGTCGGAAACCGTGATTTCACTGGCGCCCTTGCTGCGCGTGATTTCAAAGCCGACCACCGGCTTGCCGTCGAGCAGCGTCAGCGCGGTGCGCTCGCCGATGCCGTCGGTTACCTTGGCGACCTGGTCCAGGCGGATCACATGGCCGTCCGGCAAAGCCATCTGCAAGGCGGCGACTTCCGCCACGTTGCCGACCGTGCCGATGGTGCGCACCGATTGCCGCGCGCCGCTGATGTCGGCCTTGCCGCCCGGCGCCTCCTGCTGCACGCGCTGCAGCTGCCGCGAAATCTGCGCCGCCGATACGTTCAGGGCCGCCATCCGTACTGGGTCCAGTTCCACCAGCACTTCGCGGTTGACGCCGCCGACGCGGTCGATCTTGCCGACCCCGGGGACCGACAGCAAGGCCTTGGAAACATCGTTGTCGACAAACCAGGACAGCGCTTCTTCATCCAGCTGGTCGGACTTGACGGTGTAGGTGATGATCGGCCGGCCCGAGGTGCTCGCCTTGCCGTAAACCGGATCGCGGACGTCGGTGGGCAAATCGCTGCGCACGCGGTTGACCGCGTCGTGCACATCGTCCATCGCTTCCTGGATATCCTTTTCCAGGCGGAATTCGATCTGGGTATTGACTACCCCGTCGTTGATGGTGGTGTAGATATGCCGGATGTCGGTGACGGTGGCGACCGAATTTTCAATCTTGCGCGCCACCTCGGTTTCCAGCTGCGAAGGAGAAGCGCCCGGCAGGCTGGTGGTCACCGAAATGAAGGGAAAATCGATATCGGGCGAATCCTGCACCAGCATGTCCTTGAAGCTCATCAGCCCCATGACGGTGAGCATGATGAACAGCAGGATCGCGGGAACCGGATGCTTGATTGATAGCGCGGAAAAATTCATGGCCGGTCCTCGCTTATTTCATCGCCAGCGGTGCCGCCGGCTTGGTTTCCGGCGCTACCCGCACGGTGTCGCCGTCGGCCAGGAAGCCCGCGCCCTTTTCCACCAGCGTCATCGCCGCCGTGATCCCGTTCGCGCCCTGGGCAACCTCGATGCGGTCGCCGATGCGGCGCCCTATGGTGACCTTGGTCTGAGTCACTTTGTCATCTTTGCCCAGCTGGTAAACGTAGCTATAGCCGTCGCGCATCACCACCGCGCTCTGCGGCAAGGTCAGCGCCGTGGCGTAACCCAGCGCAAACTGGCCGGTGCCGAACATGCCCGCATGGACGTTGCCCGGCGCCGGCAGGTCGACATACACCAGGCCGTTGCGCGTGAGCGGATCGACTGTCGGCGCCACCATGCGCACCTTGCCGTCCACCACCACGCCGTTCGTGACGCGCAGCTTGACCGCCTGGCCGACCTTGATCTGCAGCAGGTCGGTGGCGTTCACTTCGCCGCGCCATTCGAGGCGGTTCTGGCGGATCAGCTTGAACAGTTCCTGTCCTTGCGACGCCACCGAACCAACCGTTGCGGTACGTGAAGAAATCACGCCGTCGTCAGGCGCCAGCACCTGGGTCTGGCGCAGCCGGATCTGCTGCATTTCCAGGCTGGCCTGGGCGGACTGCAGGCGCGCCTTGGCGCTGCGCTCGGCGACTTCGTACTGGGTAGTCTGCTGGCCGCTCAAGGCGCCGCTGTTGACCAGCGAGCGCGCCCGTTCGGCATTGGCGTCTGCTTCCGACAAGGCCGCGCGCGCTTCTTCCACGGCAGCCTTCTGCTGGGCCACCTGGGCCTCTACGCTGTCGTTGCTGAAACGCGCCAGCACCTGGCCGCGCTTGACGATATCGCCGACATTGACCCTTACCTCTGCCAGCTGCAAGCCACCCAGTTCGCTGCCGACCACTGCCTCCTGCCAGGCGGCGACGCTGCCGTTGGCCGACAAGGTCAGCGGCCAGTCGGCGCTTTGCGCCTTGGTGGTAGTGATGGTCAGCGAAGCTTTAGGCTTGCTTGTTTCTTTGTCGGCAGGTTTGCCGCTTTTTCCTGTAGTGGCCCAGACCGCGGCAGAACCGATGACGACGACCAGCGCCGCGATTGCTGTCAGTTTCAAAGATGGCTTTTTCATGACTCTCTTCTTTACATTTCTATATTAAGAACGTTCGGAGTTTGACGCTGCGGCAGGCGCGGCCGGCAAGGCCACCTGCTCCGCCTGGTTGCGCCAGCCGCCGCCCAAAGCCTTGTACAGGGCAATCCAGGCCGCCACGTGATCGCGCTGCACGCTGATCTGGGTCTGTTGCGCAGCCAGGAAGGTGCGGCGCGCATCTTCCAGTTCAAACAGGCTGCCGCTGCCGGCCTTGAATTTGTCGTCGTTGGCGTGGAAGTAGCTTTCATACTCGCGCGCCGCCAGCGCCGCATCGTCTTCACGCCGCGCCGCCGCATCCAGGCGCACCAGCGCTTCTTCGATTTCGCGCGCCGCGCTGCGCACCTGCGACTGGTAGCCGGCATACGCCTCGTCGTAACGGCCGCGCGCCAGGTCTACCTGCGCCCTGCGCAGTCCGGCATCGAATAGCGGCAACTTGAGCGAAGGACCGAACGACCAGGTATCGGACCGGGAACTGCCGCCGTCGAAGCGCAAGCCGCCGATGCCGATGCTGCCCAGCAGCGAAATGCTCGGATAGCGATTGGCCTGGGCGACATTGATCTCGGCGCTGGCCGCTGCCAGCTCGCGCTCGGCGACAGCGATGTCAGGCCGCTGCGACAAAGCCTGCGCCGGCACGCTCTCGACCACAAAACCGCGCGGCGTCGGCAGGCGCTCATTGACAGCCAGCTTGGTGCGCAAGGCGGGTTCGGGAATGTCGGTCAGCGCCACCAGCGCCTTGACATCAAGGTCGCACTCGGTACGCTGCACCACCAGTTTTTGCCGGGCGTCCGCGGTGGAGCCGTTGATCAGCGCGCCGTCTGCCGGCGCGGTGAATCCAGCCTTGACTTTGAGCGCCGTAAGCTGGGCGGTCTGCTCGCGCGACTTCAGGTCCTGCGTCAGCATCGCCGCGGTGGCCACGCAGGCACGGTAGTTCACCAGGGTGCTGCCGACTTCCGCCGCCAGCGACACCTTGGCGCCATACCAGTCGGCGTTGCGGGCGAACACGCGCGCGTTGGCGGCTTCCGCGGTCTTGCGCTTGCCGCCGAACAGGTCAAGCTCCCAGCTGGCGTCGAGGGTAGCGGTGCTGCTGGTGGCGACGGTGGCGACGCTGCCCAGGTTTGAGGTCAGGCCCGAGAGGGATTTGCTGCGTGTGCTGCTGGCGTCGGCGGCCACCGAAGGATAGAGCGCGCTGCCGGCAGAACCCGCCGTGGCGCGTGCCTGGGTGATGCGCGCCAGCGCCTGCGCCACGCTGGGATTGCTGGCCTCGGCCGTGGCGACCAGTTCCGCTACCAGCGGATCGTCGAATTGCGACCACCAGCGCGTCAGGTCAGTAGCGCCATCGGCTTCCGCCGGCTTCGGCAAAGCGCTTTGAAATTGCGGCAGCACCGCTTGTGATGAGGTAGCTGGCGTGGGCACCTGGTAGGTAGGCCCAACAACGCAACCGGCGATCACCGACAGCAGGGGTACGCTGCCGAGCATCTTGAATAAACGCATCCTTTTCCCTTACATGATTTTTTGAGGGGCTCCCAAATGCGGGATTTTTAATTGTTTTAGCTGCTTTACTGGGTATGGCGCTGTCTGTGATTATTTGCTGTAACTCTCCAATGTACAGTGTGTATCGACACTGTAAAGAGGAAAATTGCTGCCGGGTATGCGATTGCGACAAGCTGCAGAATCGAGGGAATCAATCGACTAAAACACGGGATGAAATGCAATCGGACCGAATCGCAAGAAATAACAGCAAAAAAATATCAATTTATCTACTACAGATACGTCGTCAAATTTCTGCGCAGCAATAATAACTTGCTTCCACCCTGTTTAGTAAGTGCCATACCACTTTCGCCGCGTGGAACCAGGCGCCGACGGCTGCCGGGAATTCGGTGGAAGGCAGGTGCTTCGGGGCAGCGCCATGCATGATGCCCGATTTTTTTGCACGACCATTAACCGATCATGAAGACTGGAGAATTAGAACAGCTCGTCCAACTGCTCGAAATAACGGCGTTTGTCCGGCTGGTCGGGCTCACCCAGCGCGGCCATGATCGTCTCGGCCTTGGCTTCGGCGACCCGGTCGCGCAGCTCGCGGTAGACGAAGGCTATGTCCAGCCAGCGATCGGCAATGCCACCGCGGCCAAGATCGATGAAGAACAGCCGTTCGCGTACATCAACGAAAACGTTGTTGCCGCACAGGTCACCGTGCGAGAACACTGGATCCTGATGCGGTACGTGGGCATGCAGATGGGCGACCAGTTTGGCTGGCGTGCCCAGTCCCGGCCAGGCATCAAGGTCGTGGTCGGGATCGATCAGGTTCTTCGCTAACAAGATGTCCAGTTCTCGCAGACGCATTGCCACACTGGCATCGAATGGACAATTGGACACGGACACTTGCTGGAGATTGCGCAGCGCTTCACCGAACAGCGCCGAAACAGGCAGCCCGGCAGCGATACAGGTAGCCAGTGGCCGCCCCGGTACTGCCCGCGTGATCATGAACGCCTCGCCGTCGCGCTCGGCAGTGGCAACCACCTCTGGAACGTGCAGGCGTCCAGACAGCCAATCAAGCACCTGTGCTTCGCGACGCACGCTGTAGGTGGTATTGGCATAGGCCGTCGGCGAAGACTTCAGGAAGAAGCGCTCGCCGCCGCGCCGGAACTCGTGCACCGCACAGGGAGACTCTCCGATCTTGTCGATTATCAAGTCGGCATTGCCGATGAAGCGGCGAATGGTGGAAGGCAGGTCGAGGCTCATGCGCAGATCAAGAAATCTAGTCGATTTTGATCGCCGTCTCCTATTAAACATGAGCTCGAAATCACAATCGCAAAATTATTTTCAATGAACAGGAAAGAAATCCGTGGTGGCAATTAAACATCAATAGTTATAAAAAAACAATATTGATCCAGGATTTGTCCGGTGCGGCTACTCAAATATTTTCGTGGATGTTTAGTGTTGCTAGCTGCCGCACCTAGATAGAAGGACGTTGTTCAAGGGCTAGCCATGGGGAAATTCAGGATCAGATGAACAATATCCAAACTTGAGTGAATTCCGACAGATTATCCGGCGAACCCGAATGCGGGCTTGAAAAATCGACAGAGCGTCCCTATACTTAGCACTCGTTAGGAGAGAGTGCTAACAATCTCCTCGACCTAGTCACTCGCATGCAATAACAAGGCAATGCAGAGCGGTCAGTTCACTTTGCTGCGATATTGCTGCAAATACAAATAACCTGTTGAATCTTAAGGAGTCACATATGAATCTTCGTCCTTTGCACGATCGCGTCATCGTCAAGCGTCTCGACCAAGAAACTAAAACCGCATCGGGTATCGTGCTGCCGGAAGCTGCTGCTGAAAAGCCGGATCAAGGTGAAGTCCTGGCCGTCGGCAACGGCAAGATTCTGGAAAACGGCAACGTCCGTGCGCTGGCAGTCAAGGTTGGCGATCGCGTTCTGTTCGGCAAATACTCCGGTCAAGCTGTCAAGATCGACGGCCAGGAACTGCTGGTTATGCGCGAAGAAGATCTGTTTGCCGTAGTCGAAGGCAAGTAATTTCGGTTAAACCGGAATTCCCTGATTGATCGGCGCCTGGCGCTTCTAATCAGGTCCGCGCACCACACAATCGAATTCAACCTTATTCAGGAGAATCAAACATGGCAGCAAAGCAAGTAGTTTTCGGCGATGAAGCACGCGCCAAGATCGTCAACGGCGTCAACATCCTGGCTAACGCCGTCAAGGTAACTCTGGGTCCTAAGGGCCGCAACGTCATCCTGGAACGCAGCTTCGGCGCGCCGACCGTGACCAAGGACGGTGTTTCGGTCGCTAAAGAAATCGAACTGAAAGACAAGCTGGAAAACATGGGCGCGCAGCTCGTGAAAGAAGTTGCTTCCAAGACTTCCGACAACGCCGGCGACGGTACCACTACCGCTACCGTGCTGGCACAAGCCATCGTGCGCGAAGGCTTCAAGTACGTTGCCGCCGGTTTCAACCCTACCGACCTGAAGCGCGGCATCGACAAGGCTGTTGTGGCTATCGTTGCTGAAATCAAGACCCTGTCGAAGCCAACCACCACCAGCAAGGAAATTGCTCAAGTTGGTTCGATCTCGGCTAACTCCGACACCGACATCGGCGACATCATTGCCAAGGCAATGGATAAAGTCGGCAAAGAAGGCGTGATCACCGTCGAAGACGGCAAATCGCTGGAAAACGAACTGGACATCGTCGAAGGCATGCAATTCGACCGCGGCTACCTGTCGCCATACTTCATCAACAACCAGGAAAAACAGGTTGTTGCCCTGGAAAACCCGTTCGTCCTGCTGTTCGACAAAAAAGTGTCGAACATCCGTGACCTGCTGCCGATCCTGGAACAAGTCGCCAAGTCTGGCCGTCCTCTGCTGATCATCGCGGAAGATGTCGAAGGCGAAGCGCTGGCTACCCTGGTTGTGAACAACATCCGCGGCATCCTGAAGACCGCGGCCGTCAAGGCTCCAGGCTTCGGCGACCGTCGTAAAGCCATGCTGGAAGACATCGCCATCCTGACCGGCGGCCAAGTGATCGCTGAAGAAGTCGGCCTGACACTGGAAAAAGCTACCCTGGCAGAACTGGGCCAAGCCAAGCGTATCGAAATCAGCAAGGAAAACACCACCATCATCGACGGCGCCGGCGAAGCCATCACCATCGAAGCGCGCGTCAAGCAAATCCGTGCGCAGATCGAAGAAGCGACTTCGGACTACGACCGTGAAAAACTGCAAGAACGCGTTGCCAAGCTGGCCGGCGGCGTTGCGCTGATCCGCGTTGGTGCTGCAACCGAAGTGGAAATGAAAGAAAAGAAAGCACGCGTTGAAGATGCTCTGCACGCTACCCGCGCAGCAGTTGAAGAAGGCGTTGTTCCAGGCGGCGGCGTGGCGTTCCTGCGCGCACGTGCTGCAGTCAAGGACCTGAAAGGCGACAACGCCGACCAGGAAGCCGGCATCAAGATCGTGCTGCGCGCGATCGAAGAGCCGCTGCGCCAAATCGTATTCAACGCTGGCGGCGAGCCATCGGTTGTGATCAACGCAGTCCTGGCTGGCAAGGGTAACTACGGTTACAACGCAGCCGACGGCACCTACGGCGACCTGGTTGAACTGGGCGTCCTGGATCCAGCCAAGGTTACCCGTTCGGCGCTGCAAAACGCCGCATCGGTTGCCAGTCTGATCCTGACTACCGACGCACTGGTTGCTGAACTGCCTGAAGACAAATCGGCTGGCGGCGGCATGCCAGGCGGCATGGGTGGTATGGGCGGCATGGGTGGCATGGACGGCATGATGTAATTGACGCGGCCGGGATATTCCGGCCCTGACAAAACATCTGTTCTCATGTTTTGAAAAAGCCTGCGATGGTTATCCGTCGTGGGCTTTTTTCATTGTGCGGGCAATTGGCGGTGATCGACGACAGGATGGTTGTTGCGCGCGCACCGCGCTCCGTAGTCCGTTAAATGGGGTCAGAGTAATTTTCGCAAAGGACGCGAAAAAAACTCTGATAATCATCTAGCCGTCCTCCCCTTGGCAAACGCCAAGCGATAAAGTAACGGTGCGAACCCAACTTTATCAAGGAGAACGGCATGTTATTTTGCGGCATAGACCTCCATTCGAACAACAATTTTATTGTCATTTCCGATGACACGGACAAAGTCGTGTATTCCAGGCGATTACCGAATAATCTGGACGAGATTTGTGCGGCCTTGGAACCGTATCGGTCAGAGCTCTCTGGCGTTGTTGTGGAATCGACCTATAACTGGTACTGGCTTGTCGACAGTCTCATCGAGGCTGGTTATTCTCTGCACCTGGCCAATACCACGGCCATCAAGCAATA
>NZ_FOLC01000028.1 GCF_900112135.1 Collimonas sp. OK412 | reverse complement strand
ATCGTTGTACGCGGTTACGAAATGAGTCGTCCGGATTGCGAGCCACCAAGGGTTGGAGCCGCTACGCGGGAGCCATAGATCTGCCCATCATTTGGACGCAAGACGGTACCGAGATGCTTCTGGGGCAGCTGCGCTGCCAGGGTGGAGCAATGCAACAACGCATCCACTTGATCCATATGGGTGACTGGTGCGATTCACGCAACCACACTACGAAGCAAAGGGCACGAATTCAGCGACCGGACGTCACAGCGATGGCACGATTGAATCGACCTATCGCAGAACATCGCGAGTATTAAATTCGTACCCTTTACAAGGGGCGGCTAATGGGTGACCCCATTTAACTGCTTTTGACTTTGATGTTGCAGTTCTCTTTCAGGAACTTCATGGCCCGCGTGTACTTGAGATCATCATCGTCGATCAGGTACTGCTCCGCCTCCGGCAGGAATTCCTCCTCCCACAAAGACAACAGGTTGTCCTTGATCTCAAACGGCGCCGAATCCCTGATAAAGGCCAAAACCGCCCCGCTATCGAATCCATCCTTGCGCACCTTCCGGACCATGGCCCGCGCCTCCGCCTCAGACACCGTGGTCTTCGGTTTCGCACCAACAGCAATACACATGAAAACCGTCAGCCGCGAATACGGATCTTCCTTGCCCTTGGTAACCTTGTGCCACTCCTTCGACACCAGCGCATCAAACCCCTCCACATCCCCCAGCCCGCCCTCCCGCACGAAATAGCGCAACTCGACAAGGTTCAGCAAGGAATCGAGCCCCACCGCAAGATCAGCCAGCCCATCCTGCTTCTCGATATCGCGCCGGACCTTGTCCGCAACGCCGCGATATTCCAGCGGCACGTCGTCCAGCAGCTTTTTCGAAATCTTCAATTTCCCGGCGCCGCTACTGCCGCGCACCGCCGCGACCAGCCTCGCAAAACCAAGCCGGTCGGGAAACTCCTCGCCGCCGCCGAGACGCACCAGCAAGGCCGTGCGAATCACCGTTTCCGCCCCCGCAAATTCAAGCTCCGAATGCTCCAGGCCCAGGTCCTCGGCAAACCACAGCGCCGCGGCAATCACCGCCGCGCATTCTTCGCGCGCCTTGCATTCTTTCCGGTAGGCGTTGAGGGAAAACGGCTTGGCCAGCGTGCGCTCGTCCTGGAACTCCTTGAGTCCCTGGCCCTTGGTATCGCCGAAAACGGTAGAGTCAGGCAAGGCATGCAGAGCCTTGAGCATCTCGTTGCCGCCGCGCGAATGCGACAGGAAAGTATTGTCGCGCAAGGACTGCGCCGCTTTTTGCAGGTCGCCGCTGAACGTGTGTTCCAGGTAAAGGCTGATCAGGTTGACGATGCGCTGCCGCGCATTCTCAAGATCGGTGTGCAGGTGGCTGGTGCCGAAGAATGCGGCGACCTGCACCGTGCCCTTGGCGGCGTCGGCGATCATCGCGCGGCATTTTTCCTGGTCCAGGATGCGGTTCTTGAGGCCAAAACCAAGCGTCTTTTCAAAGAAAGGACGCTTGTCGACGACTTCTATATTCCGGTGCTTGTCGGACATGGGATGCGTGGGTTCCTGCAACAGTGAAAACGGTGCGTGCTTAGAGCGCCGACTCTTCGCCCGGATCGGCAACGGCGGCCGGCTGGGTTGCAGCCGCCGGACGATCCTGCGATTCGAGGTTTTTCTGTTCCTGCAGCTCCAGCTCTGCTTCGCGCCGCAGGCGTTCCTTCATGCGTTTTTTCAGCACCGGCCAGATCTGCTCGAACATGTCGGGGTGCTCATGCTTGAGCAGCCAGGTCAGCTCTTTCCAGTCGCGGTCGCTGACTTCCGACTTGTCGACTTCGTCGCCCTCTTCGGTCCGGTTGACGTTGAACGTGTCATAGGTGACGAAGTGCACAACTTCTTCATCGCGGTCCGACAGGTAATCGATCAGCGCTTCGCAGCCGCCGTCGACATCGCCGATCGCTTCCAGGAATTCACCGGTCTGGCTATCGTCGCGGAACAGCACCGCGTTCACCATGCCGCGCAAGCGCACATGGCTATGGTCGCCATACAGCCGCTCCATGACCACGGCGCGCGCAAACTGCTCCGGCGTCACCAGCAGGTTGACCACCGATTCTTTCGACGTGTCGTATTCGCGGATAACCGCCAGCAGGTCTTTCGGCGGCAGCGTATCGAGCGCCGCCACCAGCGCGTAATCGCCCTCGGTTTCAGCCAGGCTGACCAGGGCGAATTCGGCGCCGGCGATATCGCCGTTGCGGATCAGGTTTGCAGCTTTTACTACTAGCGCGTTTGTCATGGAGTCACTATGTCAAAAAATATCCAGGTCTGAGATTGCTTAGCCCAGGCGTTCGAAGCCTTGCTCCGCGAGCCAGTCGGCGCCTTCGATTTCCAGGTCGCGGCCGTCGTCCTCGTCGTCGCCCTCGACTTCATCCACCGCATCATCCGAATCGGCCTGGCTATATGTGCCCTGGTAGCTGCCGTTGCTTTTCTCATGCAGGTATTCAAGGCAAATGGTGGTGATCAGGAAACGCTCGCCGCCCGGCTCCTGCAAGGCGACCTCAGCCAGTTTTTGCGCCCACGGCTCGAACTGCACGGCGTCGGCGACTTCTGTCCAGGATGGGAAGTCGTCCGGTTCTTCGCCCAGCAGCATGGTGAGCGCCTGCGGATTGGTAAAGTCGACGCCGCCGTGGAAAGCCACCGCCACCATTTCAGGATCGGTTTCTATCATCGGCATCATCAGGGCAAACTGCGCGCGCTTGCTTTTCAGGCGCGAAGCCAGGATGTCGTTGCCTTCGGAATCGCTTTGCAAATCCTCCAGCTCAGCCTGGTAAGCCTTGGTCAAATCTTCAAAAAAAGCGGAAAGCATCATTGCAGAACCTTGTTCATATAGGTAGTCCAGATTTGCTGGGCGGTCTCAAGCGGGTTTTCCAGCAGGCTGCGGCGCCGGTTTTCGTCGTATTCCTGGCGTTTCACCGCATCCGACAGCAGGTCGTAAGCTTCCTGGATATCGCGGAACCGCGCGGGCGCGTCGGGCGCGGCATTGCGGTCGGGATGGAATTCCGCGGCCTTCTTGCGGTAAGCGGTTTTCAGGGCGCCGGCCGTTGCATCGCTGTCTATGCCGAGAACGGCGTAATAATCCTTCATGCGTCCTCACACGTTGGCGTTGCCGGCCACTGGCGACCGTCGTCTTGTTGCTGATGGATTGCTTGCGGGGTCAGCATTTGTTGCAGAATGAAAACAAATGCCTAGGAAGAGACTGCGGAGGATACACGAGCGACGGCCGGAAGTCGATGGTATGAATGCCACAAATTGCAAAAAAAACAAACTTATCTAACAAGAAATTCAGCCAGATAGATGGCCGCTCTGCTTTATCAACGATTCAACAGCATCTCCGCCAATCTATCTAACTCCATCTTTCGTTGCTCCCAATCAGGCAAAATTCTTAGCAGAAGACGGTAATACTGGGGGCTATGGTTATGTTCTTTGAGATGACACAACTCATGGAAAATCACGTAATCGATGCAATGCCGCGGCGCTTTCACCAATTGCGGATTCAATATCAATTCGCCTTTGGGAGAACAGCTTCCCCATTGGGTACGCATGGTACGCAGACGAAATATCGGCAAGGCCGGATGTAACTGTTTGAGCCAGCGCAGGCCGCTGGCACATTCAAGCAGGCGTCGGCCGAACACCTCTTCAGCGCGCTGTCGGTACCACGCGTCCAGCAGCATGCGTACCTGTTTGGCGGCCCTAAGATGCGTGACGATTTCCAACCTGCCGCCCAATAACTTGACGCTTTGCGGCGCTGCCTGATCGAGCAGCACCTTTAACTGATAGCGCTTGCCCAAATAAAAATGGGTTTCCCCGCTGACGTATTCACGTGGCAAAACGTACTTGATACGGTCGCGATGTTCCCGCAAGCGTTGCCAAATCCATCGCGCGCGCCGACGCACCGCCACGATCACTTCGCTGACTGTCGCCTCCTGCGGCGCATCGACTTGCACCGCGCCGTTTGGATCGACATGGATGGCGATCCGTCTGGCGGGTCGAGGCATAAAAACAATGTCGAAACTGATCCGCTCTTCACCATAGTCGATGAAACGCTTCATGATCAGAAATTCCCGCGTGCCAGCCCGATACGTGTAATCTGGATGACCTGCTCCAGCACGGCATTGGTCTTTTCCAGCCCCATCACGGCGAACAATGTCGGCAGCAACGCCTTGCGGATGGCTGTTTCAACGTTCTGCGGATTCAAGGAATGCTCGGCGACTGCCGTCCGTACCGCGCGGTCGATCTGCATGGCCAGCTCAACATACTGGGTAACGGCGGATCTCGTCGTGTCGTCGACTGACAAAAAATCATTGTTCTCCAAGATCAATTTGAAAATCCCGAAATAAGCGCGTGCATGATGATTCTCGCCAAAAGCATCAGGCACGCCGTCAATCTCGTGCTTCTCGATCAGATCCTCAAATTTCTTGAGCAAAGCGTATTGTTTCAAGGGATGCGCAAACAACGCTTCGGCCTCGGCAATCGCCTGCTTCAACAAATCGCCAAATACTTTTTGTGCATACGGGTCGTCGGCCAGATCCTGCTCGATAGTCTTACGCAGGCGGGTACGAATGATATCAGTTTCGTTGCGCGTTTTTTCCTCACTCCAGCGCTCTGGATCGTCGCCTAGCTTGTGCACCAGATACACGCCCTTGGGCTCCCTGACCTCGCTGCCGATGACCTGCTTGTCGACCAGGCGCCTGATTTGCTCTTCGTAAATACTATAGTCGACAGTCTCCAATGCATCGCGCCGCGCCGATTGCCGCAGCTCGGTAAAGAAGCGCAAATCGCGCTTGTAGATGTCGACATCTTTTTCTGAAAAACTATGGTCCTCGAAGAAAGTGCGTGATGACAATGCTGTCTGCAGGCACAAACCGAAGGCCGTCAAGGCTTCGTAGAAATCCTCGCGCAACTTCTGTCGTGTGTCGTAACTTTCACCTTGCTCATCCTCAATATACTTCGGCATCAGCACTTGACGGAACTGCTCCATATCACCTCGATTGCTTACATCCTCGAATGTGTCCCACAGAGCCTGATGCAGCGACGGTAAGCGCTTGTACTCGGTACTGAATTGACTGTACAAGCCTTCAATGTCCGCCAACGCATAACCGCCTTGGGTCTGCGTCTCCAGCACCTGATAGGCGCGGATCGCCGTGTCCAGTTCCTTCAAGATGCCGCGATAGTCGACCAGCACGCCATAGCGTTTTGCTTCATGCAAACGATTTACTCGTGCAATCGCTTGAATCAAACTATGTTCCTTCAAGGGTTTGTCGATGTACAGCACGGTATTGGCAGGTTCGTCGAAACCAGTCAATAAGCGATCCACCACAATCAGCAGATCGGGGTCGCCCTCTGTCGAAAAATTTTCCAGCACGCGGCGCTCGTAAGCTTCCTGATCGTGGCCGACGTTTTCCTTCCACCATTGCTGCACTTCCGGCAACGTGCTTTCATCGACCGCCGTATTACCCTCACGGGTATCCGGCGCAGAGATGATCACCGCGCTACTCACCAGACCGGTCAGGTCCAGCGCTTTCTTGTAACGGATCGCATCCTGCTTGCTGGCCGTGGCGACTTGCCCCTTCAATCCCGGAAACAGCTTTTTGATGTTTTCGCTGAAATGCACTGCGATATCCCAGGCGATCAAGTCGATTCGATTGGCCGCACCGTAGATTGCGCCCTTGGTGGCGAACTTGCGCTTCAAATCGGCCTTCTGGCTATCCGACAAACCCAGCGTGATCTTGTCGAACCAGCGATTGACTGCCGCCTGATTGACATCCAGCTCCGGCACGCGCTCCTCATACAGCAGGGGCGCCACGGTTTCATCGTCCACCGCGCGTTGCATGGTATAGGCATGAACGATAGGGCCGAATTTGTTGGCAGTCTTCTCATCTTTCAGCAACGGCGTGCCGGTAAAGGCAACGTAGGCGGCATGCGGCAGGGCGCGGCGCATCCGTTCATGCGTTTCACCGCCGTGGCTGCGGTGGCCCTCATCGACCAGCACAATCAGATTGGGTGAAGGATTAAAGCACTCAGGCAGCTTGGATGCCGTATTAAATTTGTGGATTAGCGTAAAGATAATCCGCTCGGTACCGGAACCGATGCGCCGGGCCAAATCGCGCCCCGAGCTGACCTTGGATTTCTCACCTTCCTTCTTGGTGGCAATCATCGAACCAAAGGCGCCGCTGGTCATGAAATTCTTGGCCAGCTGCTCCTCCAGATCCAGGCGATCAGTCACGACAATCACGCGGCAATCCTTGAGACTGTCGTACAGAATCAAAGCCTTGGTCAAAAATACCATGGTGAACGACTTGCCGGAGCCGGTGGTATGCCAGATCACGCCGCCCTCGCGCCCGCCATCCGGGCGTCGCAAATTGATCCGCTCCAGCAGCGCGCGAATGCCGAAAAATTGCTGATGGCGCGCCACCAACTTGCCGAACTTGCGGTCGAATAATACAAAGTAACGCACCAGCTCCAGCAGCCGCGCCGGCGTCAGCAGACTGATTAACAGCCGGTCCTGTTCGGTCGGCAGCATCGGGTCGGACCACAAGCGCTTGAAATAGGTCTGCAGCTCGGCCGACTTGTCAGCCAACAGCGCTGACTGCACAGGAGCGCTCAACGCCGTGTTCTTCAGTTTGCTGAAATGCGCCTCGTCAAACTCCTCATCCTTCCAGTGCGCCCAGAACTTGGCTGCGGTATGCACCGTGCCATAACGGCCGTCGGTTTGGCTGACTGCCAGCAGCAACTGCGCATAGGCAAACAGCAGCGGCACTTCGTCCACCCGTTGATTACGCAATTGTTGGCTGATGCCCTCTGCAATCATGGATGCATTCAAGTTGCCGGAATCAGGTCGCTTGGCCTCAATTACCACCAAAGGGATGCCGTTGACATAGCCGATAATATCCGGCCGGCGCGTATGCGTACCCTGCGCCGACAAGACCTCGACCTCATCGGCCGCCTCGAAGCGATTCGCCTGCGGATCGCGCCAATCGATGATGGCAATCGTAGGTTGGTGTTTTTTTCCGTCGGCCATGAATTCGGTGACGGTGATCCCCAAAGCCAGCTTGTGATACAGGCGTTCGTTCGCCGCCGGCAAGCCGTCCTGCAAACTGGCCACGGACAGCTCGCGCACAATCTGGTCGATCGCATTCGACGACAGTGGGTGCAACTCGCCTTTGTAGTCAAAGCGCCGGCTTTGCAGTACCTCGATCAAGGTCGATTTCAGCAATACATCGCGGTTATTACCACGTTTGGCCAGACTGGCGGCTGGCGATAGATAGGTCCAACCCAGCGCGCACAGCAGGTGCAAGGCTGGGATGTGCGCGCTGAATTGTTCTTTGGTTTCGGGAACGGCATTCATAAGACAACAGCTTCCGCTTCGACGGTAGCGGGAAAGCTTGCACGACGTTTACCTGTGAGGAGTTGTTGCATCAGAGCTCGCCTCTGTACCTTCAGAGCGTCCAATGCCTCTTTTCTAAGTTTTATTTCAAGTGATGCTGCCTCTAGAACTGTGGCGATGGATGTCTGCTCATCTAGTGGCGGTAACGGTACACGGACATTCATGAAGTCAACCGGCTTGATATTAAGAAGACCGTTGTTTCTGACCCCTGTGTTTACGAGCGCTCCAAGCTGATCATGCAAATAATCCGCTTCAAACAGAAATTTGAAGAACGCAGGATTGCAGCTCGCATTCAACTTGAAGCAAACGTAGACATGCGGCACCAAACCCTCGTGATATGTTTCAAGAGGAAATACGCAACCAAATTCGTACAGCTTGGAATTCCCTTTGTTGTACGCAAATTCGCCCTGTTTTAGCAACACATAGCCATCAAGACTTTTGCCAGCCATGAAGCGGCTGTATTTTTCGTCCTGCCGCACGAATCCACTACCAGAAGAAATCATCAGAATGGGATGCTCAGTGCCACCACTTTGACGTTGAATGCGTTCTGCAATTTGTTCGATTTTTACGTGCTTCCAGTTTGATTCTGGCCCAACATGTGATTTTTCGCCAAAAAGAAGCTTTTGCATTAACGCCCGTTTCTGCTTGCGATTGTTAGCTAAGAGCTTTCCTGTGGTAACGATGGCATCGTCCCATGCTGCCAAAATTGATGTGATTCTTTGCTGCTCTTTTAAAGAAGGAAACCAAATTGGTATTCCTTGCAAATCTTCTCGATTAATTTTTGGCATACCTGTACGCATAGAACATGCTACAGCTCGCTTCTCAAAGTAAGGGCTAAGCATGAATAGCATCAGATATTCAGCTGTCAACGTTCCTTCATGTGACCAAATTGGATATGCATCCGCACTACAAACACCTTTAAACTTGGGATAACATACTTTGTTTAGATGGGGTCGTATTTTCGAATAGACAATAGCGTTCTCATCAAACTCATATTTCCCAGAGATCAATCCCAACTCTTTACATCGTTTCGGTTCGATTATTCGTCCTGTACCAGATTCGATATTTTCTGGGCCAACGTGAGTCATGTCCGAGTACGGAGCTTGCGTAGGATCGACTTGGCCTGAGCCAACAGTGGTTACCTGTCCAAAAGTAGATAGATGCCAGCCCTTTGGAATCATTTTTTTTCCTGTTTCATCAAGAGATGCTCGATCCCTTGTAATTCGTTTAAATCCTCGCGATCTGCCTGCATAGCCTCGGCCTTTCGCCGCTTGGCATCAAACTCTTCATAACATTCGCGGGCAATTGTCTCCATGCGCGCATGGCTGACCTTGCCGCTGCCCTTGAGCAGGGGGCGCTCATTGAAATCGAGAAAGCTGTCCACGTATTTGCGCCAGTCCGCCATGGCGAGGTTTTGGCGGCGCTGGGCGCGGTCTTCGGCGTAGTCCAGGAACATGGTGGCAATACGGTTGAGTTCGCCGATTTCTTCGGTGTTGAGGTAGTTCTTGGCGACGATGACGTCGGTCTTGCGTATTCGATTGCCTTTCCAGGTTTGCAATGCCATGTTGGGCTGGTTCGGATCGGCGCGCTGGACGACGATCTCGGCGGCGGTGCATTCGGTGACGGCGAACAGCATCTTGTTCTGCACTTCGGCGAAGAAGAGGCCGGCGGCTTCGGGGTTGTCGCGGTAATCGACCGAGAGCGCGAACAGATCGCGGGTTTTCTGATAAAAGCGCTTTTCCGAGGCACGAATGTCGCGGATGCGTTGCAGCAGTTCGTCGAAGTAATCCCAGCCGCCCGGCTCCTTGAGCCGGGCATCGTCGATGACAAAGCCCTTGACCAGATATTCCTTGAGGTGAGTGCTTGCCCACTGCCGGAACTGGATACCACGCGGTGAGCGCACACGATAACCTACGGCAAGAATGAGGTCGAGACTATAGAGTTGTAGCGCGCGTTTAACCTGTCGACCACCCTCGAATTGAACTGTCAAGTATTCCTTGACAGTTGCCGATGACGACAACTCCCCTTCCGCCAGGATGTTTTTAATATGCAAACTAATGTTCTGCTTGGTGCTCTGGAACAGCTCGGCGAGCTCCAGCTGGGTCAGCCAAACCGTGCCGTCCTCGGCTTGCAGAAAAAACCGGGCCGCGCCGTCGTCAGTGGTGTAGAGCACCAACTCGCCACGACGTTGATCTTCCGTCTCACTCATAGCCCAGTTCCTTGAGATAACCTGCCATTTTTTTCTCCAGCACGGCCAGTTCCGCTTTGAGCTTTTCTCGTTCGGCGCGCACGGCTTTCATGTCGATTTCAGCTTCTTCCTCAAAGGTGTCGACATAGCGCGGGATGTTCAGGTTGTAGTCGTTGGCAGCGATTTCAGCCTGGCTAGCGAGATAGGCGTATTTGTCGACATTCTTGCGCTTGCGGGCGGTAGCCAGGATGTGCTGCAGGTCCTGATCGCGCAAGACGTTCTGGTTCTTGCTATCCAAAAAATCGCGGCTGGCGTCGATAAACAGAACCTTGTCGTCTTTCTTCTTCTTGCGGAACACCAGTACAGCGGCGGGAATGCCCGTGCCGTAGAACAGTTTCTCCGGCAGGCCGATGACGATATCGAGCAGGTTTTCATCGATCAGCTGCTTGCGGATGACGCCTTCCGCCGCGCCGCGGAACAGCACGCCGTGCGGTACCACCACCGCCATCCGGCCGCTGCCGGGCTTCATGGTTTCGACCATGTGCAAGACGAAGGCGTAATCACCCTTGGTCTTGGGCGGCAGGCCGCGGCCGAAGCGCTTGAATTTATCGTTCTGCGCGCCTTCATGGCCCCATTTCTCCAGCGAGAATGGCGGATTGGCGACGACGATGTCGAAATGCTTGAGGTGCCCATCGCCATCGAGCAGCTTGGGATTGCGAATGGTATCCCCCCATTCGATGCGATGGTTGTCCTCGCCATGCAAGAACATATTCATTTTAGCCAGGGCCCAGGTGCTGCCGATGGCTTCCTGTCCGTACAACGCGTACTTACGCGAACCGTTGCGTTGGCGGATCAGTTGGCCGCATTTCATCAGCAACGAGCCGGAGCCGCAGGTTGGGTCGCAGATTTCGTCGCCTTCCTGTGGATCGACCAGCAGCGCCATCAGTTGCGAAACTTCAGGCGGGGTGTAGAACTCGCCGGCCTTTTTACCGCTGGTAGAGGCGAAGTTCTTGATCAGGAATTCGTAGGCATTGCCGATTACATCCAATGTGCCTATGCGGCTCGGCCGCAAATTGAGTTCCGGCTTGGCAAAGTCTTCCAGCAGGTGACGCAGAATGTCGTTCTTTTGGGCCTCGTCTCCCAATTTGGTGGAATTGAAGTTAATGTCCTGGAACACATCGCGCAGTTTCTGGATGTTGGTTTCTTCGATGGCATGCAAAGCCTTGTCGATGCGCTCGCCATTGCCAGGTTCATGCCGTTTCGCATGCAAGGCATAGAAATTGGCTGCCGGCGGCAGCACAAAGCGCTCGTTCTTGAGCAATTCTTCTATCAGTTCGGGATGGTCGCCGTGTTTTTTCTTGTAGCTGTCGTAATGGTCTTGCCAGACGTCGGAGATGTATTTCAAGAACAGCATCGTCAGCACATAGTCTTTATAGATGCTGGCGTCGACGGTACCGCGAAAAGTGTCGCAAGCTTCCCAGACTGCGCGGTTGATGACGTCTTGCTCGATGAAGGTTTGGTTGGCAATGCTGCTCATTGGCTTTATCTCGTTCATTTCATGGGTATTAGTGTGTACTTGCAAAGGTTCGGGGCCTTTGTTACTATTTGTTTGGGCTTAGCCTACGAGGTCGAGGAGTAACCGGCCGCATATTTAAACCGAGAACCGAGAGGAACTCGGTTTTTGTGTTTTCAGGCAGTCCGTTTTGCAACATTTTCAAAGCAGCTATATTTGATCCCTCGCTCGGCCAATTCTTCTTCCGCAAGACAACAGTCGATTAATTTTCCCGCTTCTTTCAATGCCATATAAGCCTTATTTGTCGGTTGATAGCCGCCAATACACATGGGCCACAGGTACAGGTCCGCAATCTGCATAAGTAACGACTCTTTGGTTTTGGTCTTGAAGTCATACAGCAGCATATTGAATTGCTCTGCCAGAACAGGTTTGTATTTAGATGATTGCTCGGAATCAAACCACAGCCCATTTTTCTTAATCTCTTGGTAATAGCTCTTGATTAATGTATCGGTCTTTTTTGAAGTCCTCTCTACATAAATTTTCAACCTGCGGTCATTGACGATCGCTTGTTTTACAGCCCGTTCAATCGCCACGGCAAAAGCGGTTTTGCACAGCAACCATCTATCTTTCCCATATTGTGCTTTGTATCGATCGTTATAGCCTTGGCGATCAATCACGCACGCCACCCCTACTACCGGCAGTGACAGCAACAGCGCGGATAACTCGGAGATGAACAGTTCTGCGCGAGAACCTGCCACAGCTAGCCATGCAAAGCCCTCCTGCCTGCGCCGAATCTCATGGGAATGAAATGGGCGGCCATCAAGCTCGGGCCAGCGCGCACGGAAATCCATGATAAGTGTTTCGGCAGATTCTTTGTCTTCCTCATTGATCATAATGCCGCCCAATGCAAACCAGTCACGATTGCGGCTGCCTGGCGCGTCGTGATCCGGATGCCTGGTTCCGGAATCATCCATATAAAAAAGTGTCGTTAATTTTTTCGCTGGTTTCATCTGCATACCTAGTCTTTTTTTAAGTTGTTACTGCTATTTGTCCGCTCGATTAATTTAATGAATAGCTTCCTAAATTATTGCCGGGTCAGTAGCTGCATTGACAGTGCTTCTATCTGCTGCTGACGATTGTGCATCAGACTTTCTAAGTGTTGACGCTCTTGGCGCACACACTGATCCAATTGGATCAGTGTGTGTTGTTGCGTCATGGCCGGCACCGCAATCGGCAAGCCTTCCAGCACTGCGCGCCGAATGCTGAGCTGATCGGTACCTTCGGCGTTCTTGTCGAAGTAACGCTGGGCTGGCGCCTGATTGATCTGCCAAGCAAGAAACGCCGGCAGCAATTGCTTGCTGTCACGCACGCGGATCAAAAAGAAATATTGCGAACAAACTGCCGGGACCGGAACCTCGTCCAGGCAAACCGCGAAATTGCGGCTGCCTTTGGCGACGAAAAGTATATCGCCAGACCGCAGCCAATCTGGTTGTTTGCGACCTTGCGGCTGAGTACGTAGCGCGGTGCCCCAGTTAACACCGGAGGCCACACTGATATCACGCATCTGCACCGCCAGCGCAGGACCGTCAGCAGCCTCCGGCACGCTACCTCGAAAGGGATGCCCGGCCCGAACCTCAGCAAACATAAGTAATTGACCTAACATTTATGCACCAATCATGTTGATGCTGTGATTTTACTTGCGATAAGCCAATTTTACAACTAGGATGTTGATAATTAAATGCACCAACTTTATTGGTGCATTTAATTTAAATATTATACCGTCTACCAAATGGTTGCATTGATGAACCAAAATATGACTCAGTCTTCTTGTTGGCCCTACGATTTGATGCCACTTTCGCATTATTTTTCTCTTAAAGGCAAAGTCGCCGTGGTCACCGGTGCAGCACACGACATTGCAGCCCATACTGCTCGTCTGCTGGCTGCGGCTGGCGCCCAAGTTGCCGTGCTGGATGTGTTGGAACAGGATGGCCAAACACTTGCACAAAGCATGGACCGTAGCGGAACCCGCATTCGTTTCTGGCCGCTGGATGTCAGTGACGAGGTAGCCGTGCAACGAGTATTTTGTGAAGTAGAGGCATATTTCGGCCGTATCGACATTCTGGTCAATTGCGCTGGTGTAGATTGCATTGATCTGTCTGCGCAAGCGCCAACCCGGAATAAATGGGAAACGTTGATAGAAGTTGATAGCTACGGCGCGCTGCTTTGCACTGTACAGGTGATTGGCGCAATGGAGCGCGCAGGTGGTGGCGCTATCGTCAATCTGTCATCGATGAGCTGCGTATGTAATATGAACGAAGCCGCGGGTTTCAATGCGTCGATTATCAGAAAAATGACGAAGGCCGATGCTGTACATTACGGTGCACGCAACATTCGAGTCAATTCAGTTCAGCCGGGTTTTATTCGTGCGCCGGCACTGACGACCACTGTGAGTCAGTCCAACAGTCCGGAATTATTGTTGAATGACCTGGCGTCGTACAATCCGATGCGGCGAATCGGTGCCACCGGAGATGTTGCGGCTGGAATCTTGTACTTGGTTTCAGATGCTAGCCGGTTTATCACTGGGATTGAATTGGTAATTGACGGGGATTATATTTGCCGCAATGTCGAATAAATCTCATTCGATATTGTTTTAATACTGTCGATAAACTGCTTGTTGTGCCACAAATCCATTGAATGCTGTCAGCAAGGATTGATATTTACTCTCATCCTGCTCCAGCTGCATCAAGGCATGGCAAGTCGCCTCCAGCGTGGACAGCTGCCCCGGGCCGTGGGCCTTGCGGATCAGGTAGCGCGATGCCGGCGGATTGTGCAGCGACAGCCGCGGCAGCTGCTGCAGCAAGGGATTCAGGTAAAGCATCTTGCGGCTTTTGCGCCAGGTGCCATCCAGCACCACCAGGCGCAATTGCGCCGGCGCATTCAGCAGGGCCTGGTCCAGCGCGGGCGGTGTCGCCAAGCCCAATCCCTTGTCATCGGGACTTTCCGGGTACAGCAAGATGGAATGGCGGGCAGCCGACGCATCAAGCAGCGCCCGCAATGCCTGCTCCTCAAATATCTCGCCGACCACCAACCGGCTGCCGGTCAAGCTCAGCTGCAGCAGGCGGGCGCTGTTTTTGGCGTTCGCGACCTCCAGCGGGTGCTGCAGGATCAATACTTCAACCGCGGGTTCAAGCGGCGTGATCCAGCCGCAGATGCAGCTGCGCTGCGGGCGCAGGCACCTGGAACATGCAAGGCGCTTGATGTGGTCCGGCGGCGTCATGCGAGGAGGGGATCTGCAACAGCCATGATTTTACCTGCTGCCATTTCCGCTACGGCGCCTTCTTGCGGCGCCGCTCGGGCGGCGGCGATTCCTCCGCTGCCGCAACAGCCGGCATCTGCAGGGCGCAGACCTCGTCATGCAGCCAGCTGCGCAAAGCCTGCAGCGGCGTCCAGTCGCACAATGCGGGCGGATAGACCAGGAAGTAAGAAGCGAAGTCGGCGTCCGGCGCCAGCCGTTGTTCCGACAGCTGTACCAGCAAGCCGTCGCGCAAGGCGTCGGCCACCATGAATTCGCGTCCCAGCGCAATCCCCAAGCCTTGTTCAGCGGCCTGCAGCATCAGGCCGGCGTCGTTGAAACTGGCCACCGGATTGGTCCTCACTGTCAGCCCGCTTTCGCTGAACCAGAGATCCCACTGGTCGGCATCGCCCAGCAGCGCCTCATGCACCAAGGCGGCAGCGCCGCCTCCTTGCAGGCGGCGCGCAGTGGCCGGCGAAGCCACCACCACCAGCGGACTGTCGAACAGGCGTTCATCGCTCAACCCCGGCCAGCCGCCGCGCCCCTGGCGCAGCGCCGCGTGAAAACCGTCGCGCTGCAGATCCATCACCTGCTGCGAAGAGTGCAGCTCCAGCGCGATATCGGGATGGCGCTCGCGCCAGCGCTGCATGCGCGGCAGCAGCCAGCGTTGCAGGAAAGACGGCATCACCGTCAGCCGCAGCCGCTGCGCGACACCGGTGGCGGTGGCGGCGGCAGCCAGCACGCCGACATCGAGCTGCGCCAGCGCCGATTCGACGCTGCACAGCAGCGCCTGGCCCGCCGGGTTCAGCACGATGCGGCGGCCGCGCCGCTCGAACAGCGCGAAACCGAGCTGCTGCTCGAGCACGCCGATCTGCTGGCTGACGGCGCTGTGGGTCAGGTGCATTTCGACCGCGGTGGCACGCAGGTTCTGCAGGCGGGCGGCGGTGCGGAAGACGGGCAGGGTATGCAATGGGAGTCGGCTCATGATGGTAAGCATAGCTGACCAAGATGGTTAGAACAAGTCGTTTCCCTAAGTGACTGTGGTTCGATATTCTGACCAGTATTGAAAGCGCTGCGAATATTCCTTACAACCAACTTGTGAGCTTGCCATGAACTGCGTATCGACACCGGACCAAATCGCGACAACATTGCCACGCCCGCAAGGCTTGCTGGGTGGACTGTTCCAGGCCGTTAAAAACACTGGCGGCTGGTGGCAGCAACGCCTGGTCCCGCCACAGCCTGCCGCAGCGCCGCCAGCCGAGGAGAAGGCAAGATATGTGCTGAATATCCGCGACCTGAGCGACCACCTGCTGCGCGACATCGGTTATATCGACTCCGTGCAGCCGCGCGAGCAGGTGCGCCGGGATACGATTTATTGATTGCCACCCGGGCTAGCCGGCAAACCCGCGCGCTCCTTGCATGCCTCCGGTATGCACAGCGAGCACTCGCTCACCAGGACGAAAAGCCTGCGCCTGTTGCAAGCGCCTGAGAGCGTGAAACAGCTTGCCCGTATAAACCGGTTCTATCGGCACCGCGAATTCCCGGGAAAAATCGCGGCAGAACTGGCGCAGCTCGGGCGGCGCCTTGCCGTAGCCGCCGTGATGGGCGTCGGTGATCAATTCGTAATTCCGGTAGGCAGGGTAACCCGCCTGCAGCAGCAAGCGGGTTATCTCCTGATGCAGGTAACCGGCATTCTTCAAGACCGCGACGCCGATCACCCGGCCCCGGCCCTGCAATCCGGCCAGGATGCCGGCCAACGTGGCGCCGGTGCCGCAAGCGACCATGACCACATCGGGACTGAAAGGGAGCTCGGTTGCCAGCTCATCCACCAGCTCGGCGACGCCGCGCAAGGCCGCCGGCGCGCTGCCGCCTTCGGGCAGCCAGACATGGCTATCGCCGGCGGCAGCTATATGCCGGCGCCAGGCTTGCGGGTCCTCGCGCAACTGCCGGTAATCCTCGCGCGATACAAACTGGATGCGCATGCCCAGGCGCCGGCAATCGTCCAGCGTGGCGCTGTCCAGCCCCGCCGCACCGCGCACCAGGCCGATGGCCGGCCAGCCGCCCAAGGCCGCGGCATGGGCCAGCGCATGCAAATGATTGGACCACGGGCCGCCCATGGTGACCAGCGTTGCCGGCTTCCCTTGCAATGCCGATAGCTGGTATTTGAGCTTGCGGAATTTACTCCCCGAGACCTCGCCATGCAGCAGATCGTCGCGCTTCACCCAGATCTCGCGTCCGAGGAAAGCCGTGCTTTCCAGCAGCTGGCAGGGCGAAGGCAGGCCGGGCAGCTGCACGTCAGAGCGACATCGGGATCGGTTCCACGCTGCGCGCCACGTCAGCGATGATCTCGTAGGAGTGCAGCCGCGCCTTGTGTTCGAAGATGTCCGAGACAATCATCAACTCGTCGGCGCCGGTGCGCAGCAGGAATCTTTCCAGCCCTTCGCGCACGGTTTCCGGCGAACCGATGATGGAACACGCCAGCATGTGCGAAGCCTGCGCCTTTTCCAGCGGCGACCAGTAGGTTTCGATATCGTCGATAGGCGGCTTGCTCAGGCCGCGCACGCCGCGATGCATGTCGGTGAAGGACATCTGCTGGGTAGTCGCCAGGCGGCGCGCTTCGGCGTCGGTGTCGGCGGCGATGATGTTGACGCCGACCATGGCATGCGGCCGGGCCTGCTGTTCGGACGGCTTGAACTGGGCGCGGTACAGCTGCAGCGCCATTTCCAGCGAGTCGGGCGCGAAATGCGAGGCAAAAGCGTAGGGCAGCCCGAATTCCGCCGCCAGCCGGGAACCGAAGGTGCTCGATCCCAGGATCCACAGCGGCACCTTGCTGCCGTGGCCGGGCACGGCGACGATGCGCTGGTCCGGCTCGGCCGGCGCCAGGAAAGCCTGCAGCTCCAGCACGTCCTGCGGAAACGATTCGGCGCTGGCCGGATCGCGCCGCAGCGCCCGCGTGGTGATCTGGTCAGTGCCAGGCGCGCGCCCCAGGCCGAGGTCGATACGGCCGGGAAACAGCGCGGCGAGCGTGCCGAACTGTTCGGCAATCACCAGCGGCGCGTGGTTCGGCAGCATGACGCCGCCGGCGCCTACCCGGATGGTGCTGGTGCCGGCCGCCACATGGCCGATCGCCACCGAGGTGGCGGCGCTGGCGATGCCGCGCATATTATGATGTTCCGCCATCCAGAAACGGCGGTAGTTCCAGCCCTCGGCATGCAACGCCAGATCGCGCGCATGGTCGAGCGCGTTGCGCGCATCGCTGCCTTGGCGGATGCGGACCAGGTCCAGAATTGAAATTGGGATCACAGCGACTTCCTTGTTCGGCTTGCGGTTTTCGAGTATATCCGCAGCGCTTTAAGCCTGCTGGCCGAGCGCTGTTTTGCCGCCCGCCTCAGGATCCGGAGGCTGCCGCGATTCCCTTGGAGTAAACTTGATGGTCTAATAGCGCCATTCCCGTGCCTGGCATGATTCGGCCATGACCCGCCTTTGCCGCCAATCCGAGAGCGAAATCTCGATTCAACCTTGCGATTCAACTTTGAAAATTGACGTTTTATGAAAATTCTCTACCTGGACTACAACGGCGTCCTGCATGACGCCAAGGTAATCCGCAACCGCCAGCGCGGCCTCTACATCGCCACCCCGGACCGGGCATTCTTTGAATGGATGCCGATCCTGGAAGAATTGCTGGCGCCCTATCCGGAAGTCAAGATCGTGCTCTCCACCAGCTGGGTCAGGGCGCTCGGTTTCGACGCTACCCGGCAGGAGCTGTCGGAGAGCCTGCGCGAACGCGTGATCGGCTCCACCTTCCACCACCCCAAGCTGACGCCTGCAGAATTCGACACCATGCCGCGCGGCATGCAGGTCTGGCGCGACGTCGAACGCCGCAAGCCGACCAGCTGGCTGGCGCTGGACGACGACGCCTTCGGCTGGCCGGCCGCTTGCCGCGACCGCCTGCTGGAGACCAAAGGCAGCCTGGGCCTGAGCGATCCGGCAACGCAAGATGCACTGAAAACCATGCTGGCGGCGCTGTAAGCGCAACCGGCAAACCGTTCAGCCAGCACCGGAGAGACAGATGCGCCGCAACCTGCACCTATTGATCATCGATCCGCAAAACGATTTTTGCGACCTGCCTGCCGCTTACCTGCCCGATAACCCGGCCGGCGGCGGCAAAATGGCGGCAGCGCTGCCGGTGCCCGGCGCCCACGCCGACATGCTGCGCGTGGCGGACCTGATCAACCGCGGCGGCGGCGGCATCGACGCCATCAGCATCACGCTCGATTCGCACCACCGGCTCGATATCGCCCATCCCGGATTCTGGACCACTGCAGCCGGCAACGAAGTTACGCCGTTCACCCAGATCTCGGCAGCCGAAGTGCGCGCCGGCAGCTACCTGCCGCGGCTGCCCGCAGCATTGCCGCGGGTATTGCATTACCTGGACCGGCTGGAAGCGGCAGGGCGTTACCGGCTGATGGTGTGGCCGGTCCATTGCGAAATCGGTTCATGGGGCCACAATGTCCACGCCGATGTGCGCGCCGCCTACAACCGCTGGGAAGAACAGACCCTGCGCAGCGTCGGCAAGGTCGGCAAAGGCAGCAACCCGTGGACCGAGCACTATTCCGCGGTGCAGGCCGAGGTGCCCGACCCGGACGACGTGCTGACGCAATCGAACCAGGCATTCCTGGACAGCCTGGCCCAGGCCGACTGCATCTACATCACCGGCGAAGCGGGCAGCCATTGCGTCAAAGCCACCACCGAACACATCGCCGACCATTTCGGCCCGGAAAATATGGGGAAACTGGTGCTGGTTACCGATTGCATGAGCCCGGTGACCGGGTTCAAGGAACAATACCGGAAATTCATTGCGGATATGGCTGCACGCGGGGCGCGCATTGCAAATGCCGCGGACGTGCTGCTGGAGTTATCTCAATAGACCTGCACATGCAGCAGTTTCCCGTCTGCGTCGAGCACTTGAACTTGCAGCAGCTGGCCGTTCTTGTATTCAAAAACGTCTTTCCGAAATAATTTCCCCTCGCCGTCGCGATATTCAACCAAGGTGATGACAGCATTTTTGTGATACTCGCGGATGATCTCCAGCAGCTCGCCTTGTGCTGAATAGCGCGAGGTTTCTTCGATCTCGCCGCCATCCGTGGAGCCTTGCAGCATTTTGATGATCATTCCGCTGGCGGGATATTCTTCATGGTGGACCTTGAACAAGTCTTCCGGGATATGAGCGCCGTGATAGACGACTTGCCTGATCTGGCCTTCGATGACGATTTCAAGCCGGTCCGGCGCACCAGCGTCATCATGTAGCGCCGCCACATAAGCAGGCCTTAGGGATAGATCTCCGGGCTTGAGTTCAGTCCCGGGACTCAGTGACTGATCAGGAAAAAAACGGCGCTGCACCATGGATCTCCCGCATCAGAAATTTAAAAATGGCGCGCTGTCGAAGCCTGAACCAATCAGGATGACGGATACCTGCACCTTTAAATCCACCCCGCCGGCAACGGCTGCTGCCTTGGCCAGCTCAAAAACCCGGATGACATTGTCAGCGCTCTTGTTCAGGAATGAAAGCTGGCGAGGATCAATTTTACCTTTGGCCAGCGCCTTCGCAGTCTGCTTCTGCGCACGGGTCGAGGTTTCCGCCGCGCTCAAAATGACGCCGAGCCGCGTGTACTCCGCCTGGTCCACCATCACGCCTATGTCGATGTCGCCCGGAGCCGGATTGCGCAAGCTCGAGCCCTGCACCCGGATCGCAGTAGGGTGGATCCCCAGGGCTTCCACCAATGCTCCAATTCTTGCCTTGAAGCGGCCAAAGTTCTCTGGGCTGGCGAACGGAAATGGATACCCCCTCGGTTCGACAACATCTTTCCACGCATTGAGATGCGCCACCAGCTCATCCAGGCCCAGTCCTTTGATGCCGGCCAGGCGCGTCAGGTCTAACGCCAATTCGGGGGCTTTGACCTGGGCGATGTCGTCGAAGATCATCACCTGGTACATCTCCAGAGGAATATTTCCGGTCCGGGCCATGCTTGCAAACAACCGGATGTAACGACGCCATGGGTTGGTCGTGTATTCGGAAAGGGCGCCTTCGAGACCTGCTACCGTATATTCGTCGAGGACTTGCGCCTCCGATTTTCTCGCACCGCCATACACCTTGGCCCATTCTATCCAGTCCCGGTAGATACTCAATTCGCCTGGATCGAGCTGCGCCAGTTCATCCTCGCCCATGCGTTGTACGGCGCCGTCGCCTCGTCTCCGCGCAATCGCTCTACCGTCCAGATGCAAGGGTCCGGTAGCGGGATTTGCCGCCATGGCCCTCGCTCCCATTGCGTCGGCTTCATGCTCCAGCCCGGCGTCGTTGTTCACCTGCGCGCCGCCCTTCATCTGCATGGTTGGTTTTACGCGGCCCTGCGCCTGCTGCACCACATGCCATGCCTCATGCGCAAGATGGCGTTCCTGTCCGGGGGCGATAAATATATCTGTGCCTTGGGTAAAGGCTAACGCGTGGAGGCGCGCCGGTTGCGCCGAGTTGTAGTGGACCCGGACGTTGTCCAGCGACATGCCGGACAACGCTTCGACACCGGACTTGAGCTTGTCCGGCAGTCCGGTGCTGCCAGCTTCGGCGCCGGACCGGCTCCCGGGCCGGGCCGCCGGCGTTTCCCTGCGCTGTATCGCGCTGCTTGCGTAGCTGTAGTTTTCCATTGCACTCAGATAATTGGCATTGGACGCCATCGCAGGCGGCAAGACTGGAGCAGTCGATATCTGATGCTGGCTGTCGGCCGCCGTCTTGGGTGTTTGCATCAGCTTTGCTGGCATGATTGTTCATCCCGACCGGTATGAGGGAGGTGCAACGTTAAATTAGCACAGTTTCCAATTGGAAATACCGCCCTTTTAAGCGCCAGCCGTTACCTCAACTCGCTGGCGATCGCATCGTTCATGCATGCGGCGCAATACGCTGCGCTATTGACGCCCTACGCTTTACCAGGTTCAGAATGCCGAAAAATGCCTGGCCAGTTCCTGCGCCCGGAAATGTTCCACCACATAGTCGACAAACACCCGGGTCTTGGCCGGCAGCAGTTTTTGGGCGGCAAAGTAGAGCGACAAGGTACCGCCGTCGACGTACCAGTCCGACAGCACCCGCACCAGGGCGCCGCTGCGCAGGAACGGCAAGGCGTTCGGCATGCTGACCAGGGCGATGCCGAGGCCCATCTGCGCGCTCTCGCAGGCAGCTTCGGGATCGCTCATGGTCATGCGCGTGCGCAGCGTCACCGGCGCCTGTTGATTGGCGCGGTTGCGCAGCGGCCAGGGGCGCACCCGCCCGGTTTGCGGCGAACGGATGAAAATGCCGTCGAATGCATGCAAGTCTGCCGGCGAGGCCGGCGCCGGCCGCTCGCTGAAATAGCCTGGCGCGGCTACCAGCACGCGATGCGCCGGCCCGAGTTCACGCGCCACGACGCCGGGCGGCAGCTCGAAACCGCCGCCGATGGCGGCATCGAAACCTTGCGCGATCAGGTCGACCTGGCGGTTATCGAAATGCCAGTCGGGCGAGATCGCCGGATACTTGGCCAGGAACGGCGCCAGCAGCGGCACCATGTAGGTCCGGCCGAAACCCGTGCCCATGCTGACCTTGAGCATGCCGGCCGGCTGCCCGCCGGCGCTGGCCAGGTTGTCGACGGCTGACTGGATCGACGTCAGCCCATCCCTGATTTCATGTAAAAAACTTTCGCCGGCCTCGGTCAAGGCCAGGCTGCGGGTGCTGCGATGGAACAGACGCACACCCAGCCCGGTCTCCAGCCGCGCCACGTTCTTGCCGACTGCCGCCGAGGTCATGCCCAGCCGCCGCGCCGCTTCGGAAAAGCTGCCAGCCTCCGCGCTGCGGACGAAACATTGCATGCCAATCATTGTTTCCATAAGATTATTTTAAACTTTTGGTATCAATTGAATATGAGGATTAATGGCTAGTAACGACATAATGATCGGCAGATACTTCGCTTGTCAACCGGGCGCCGGCCACTTCGGCAAGCGCCCCCACCAACAAGGAGAAATATCATGGCTACCAATCAAGAAACAGCAGTCCTCGCCAACAAAGTCGCTTTCGTCCAAGGCGGTTCACGCGGCATCGGCGCCGCCATCGCCAAGCGGCTGGCGCGCAACGGCGCCGCTGTCGCCCTGACCTATGTCAGCTCGGCCGAACGCGCCGCACAAGTAGTCAAGGACATCGAAGCCGCCGGCGGCCGCGCGCTGGCGATCCGCGCCGACAGCGCCGACGCCGACGCCATCAAGGCGGCGATCGGACAAACCGTCGCCGCTTTCGGCCGGCTCGATATCCTGGTCAACAATGCGGGCGTGCTGGCGATTGCGCCGCTGGCAGAATTCAGCCTGGAAGATTTCGACCGCACGCTGGCGATCAATGTGCGCAGCGTGTTCGTGGCGACGCAGGAAGCGGCGCGGCACATGGTGGAAGGCGGCAGGATCATCAACATCGGCAGCACCAACGCTGACCGTGTGCCGTTTGTCGGCGGCGGCCCCTATGCGATGAGCAAATCGGCGCTGGTCGGCCTGACCCGCGGCCTGGCGCGCGACCTCGGCCCGCGCGGCATCACCATCAACAACGTGCAGCCGGGCCCCGTCGACACAGAGATGAATCCGGCCGGCAGCGAATTCGCCGCCACCCTGAAAGCGATGATGCCGGTCGGCCGTTATGGCAAGGATGAGGAAATCGCCAGCTTCGTGGCTTACCTGGCCGGCCCGGAGGCGGCGTACATCACTGGCGCCAGCCTGACTATCGACGGCGGATTTGCCGCCTGATGACAGCGTTGGGGCGGTTTGTCCCCAACACCGTCATGCCGGACCTGGTTCGTGAAGCTCTTCGGCGAATAAGGCCTGGACCCGCTGCCAGGCGTCGTCGCGCGATGCTTCATGGAAGGTCTCGCGCTGTTCGCAAAAGAAGCCGTGCTGGGCGTCCGGATAGAGCACCATTTCATGCCGCACATGGGCATCTTCGAGAGCGCCGGCCAGGAGCTCGCGCTGCTCGCGCGTGACGGCGTGGTCCAGCGCGCCGGCGAAGTAAACCAGGCGCCCGCCCTGTTGTGCAATGCCAGGCGTAAGCGTTATGGTCGGCTCGGGCCGGCCGAGCTCGATGTCGGTATTGGTGATCCATCCGCCATAAAAACATGCGCATGCGGCGATATCGAACTGGGTCGCGGCCAGGTAGGCAATGTGGCCGCCCATACTGAAGCCGAGGATGCCGGTGCGCCCGGAAACGTCCTGGCGCGACTGCAGGAACGCCATGACGGCGCGCAGGTCCGCAATCACCGTAGTCCGGCGCAACTGGTGCAAATGCTCAAAGCCTTGGTCCCGGCCTTCGGCGCCGAACGGCAAGAAGCCGCCGGGCAAGCTGCGATGATAAAAATTCGGCGCGATGGCTACGTAGCCAAGCCTGGCTACGCGCGCGGCGATGTCGCGTATGTGCGGATTGACGCCGAACAGCTCCATGCCGACGATGACGGCTGGATATCGGCCCGGCTGCTGCGGACGGACCAGGTAAGCATCTATCTGGGTTCCATCTTCGGATACCGGAATCGTGACCTGCTCTTGCTGGGTTTCGTAGGGCATCATCTATCCTCTTGGCGTGGGGAAAGCGGTGGCGCTAAATTAACATGTTTCCCATTGGAAATTATCTGATTTTGCAACGATACGACATGCCCAGTCAAACCGGCAGGGCGCCTATCTGCTGCAGCAATCCCAGGCGGTCGACCTGCACCCAGGCGCGGCTGATCTTGCCGTCGCTGATTTGAAAGATCACATTCGCCGTCTGCGTCACGCGCGCCTGGCTGGCGGCGGTCCCGGCAAACGGTCCGCCGTGCGTTCCCCGGAACGTCCAGCGGACAGCAACCCGGTCGCCCTCCGCGACCAGGTCTTCAATTTCAAACCGGACGTCGGGAAATCCCTTGCGCACCGCGGCTATGCCGTTTGCAAATTCAGACGCGCCCTTTTCGCCGGGGCTGGCCATAAAATCTTCGGCGATCAGCTGCGCCAATAATTCCGGCCGCCCGCGGTTGATGCAATCCTCGTACAGCCGGCGGACCAGGAGCTTGTTGTTTTCAATCAGATGCGTGGTCGACATGGATTCACTCCAATCAGGTTATGGAAGCGTTGCAGAACCAGCAGTGTAAAACCTCAACTTAACTTGAAGTCAAGCGCTCGCAAAAACCGCATGCGCGCCTTGGCGGCAAGCCATTCACGCTTTTTCAATTTGGCGTAGACTTGGCCGGATGGATACCCTGATTCTTTCGCAAAGCGCGTCGGCCACGGTGATCGACTACCGCTGCAGCGCCAGGCCCGGCGACCGCCCGGTTACCGAGTCGCACCACAGGCATTCGGTGTCCTACGTGCGGCGCGGCAGCTTCGGCCTGCGCTATCGCGGCGTGCAGCACGAGCTGGTGCCTGGGTCAGTGATGATCGGCCACCCCGGCGACGAATATTGCTGCACCCATGACCATCACGTGTGCGGCGACGAATGCCTGTCTTTCCAGTTTTCCCCGGAATGCATCGAATCGATCGGCGCCAAGGAATCGCTTTGGCGCAGCGGCGCCCTGCCGCCGCTGAACGGCATCATCATGCTCGGCGAATTGGGGCAGGCCGCGGCCGAGGGACGCAGCGATGTCGGGCTGGAAGAGATCGGGCTGATGCTGGCCGCGCGTTTCGTCGCACTCGGCTCCGGCAAGCATTCCGCGCCGGCGCCGACCACCAGCCAGGACCGGCGCCGCGCAGTCAATGCCGCCATGTGGATTACCGCGCATGCGCATGAAGAGATGGATCTCGAACGTACCGCAGCCGAAGCGGGCATGAGTCCTTTCCATTTCCTGCGGCTGTTCAGCCGCGCGCTCGGCGTCACGCCGCACCAGTACCTGCTGCGTTCAAGGCTGCGCAATGCGGCGCGCCTGCTGGCCGATGGCCGCTCGGTCACCGACACCGCCTACGACGTCGGCTTCAACGATTTATCCAATTTCGTGCGCACCTTCCATCGCGCCGCCGGTGTCTCGCCCAAGCATTTCCAGCGCGTGGCTCGCGGCGAGCGCAAGATTTTCCAAGAAAAATTGGACGCGATCTGAAATGATGGCTGCCTGACGCATCCAACCGGGTGCGATGACAAGGAGATCATCATGTTCGACCACATCGGATTGAAAGTGAAGAACCTGGACGCCAGCGTGCGCTTCTACCAGGCAGCGCTGGACCACCTGGGATATGTCCTGGCCGCCGAGGGCGACGGTTATGCCGGCTTCGGCCCGCCGGACCAGCCCGCGCTCTGGTTATATGCTGCTGCAGATGCGCCGGCCGGAGCCACTCATGTCGCTTTCCGCGCCGCCGGCCACAAGCAGGTCAACGGTTTTCATGCGGCCGGCCTGGCGGCAGGCGGGCGCGACAACGGCAAGCCGGGCCTGCGCACCGAGTACAGTCCGACTTACTACGGTGCGTTCCTGATCGATCCTGACGGTAACAACGTCGAAGCGGTTTGCCCGGACTGACTGGCGCACAAGGAAGGAACAGCTTGCTGAAACCGCACGGCAGCGTGCCGGTTTCAGCAAGCCACGCTGCGCCTTTTATACGGTCGGCAAGCCTGCGATGTAGCGATCGATCACGCTCGGCAGCACCGTCAGCGGCACGCCGCCGCATTTCACCAGCGCGTCATTGAAGCCGGCCAGGTCGAACCTGCTGCCCAGCGCCGTTTTTGCCCGTTCGCGCTGGCGCAGGATCTCGTTGTGTCCCATCTTGTAGCCGCAAGCTTGTCCCGGCGACACGCAATAGCGGTCGATCTCGCTGGTCATGGCGGCCATGCCGCGGCCGGTGTTTTCGACCAGGAACTGGATCGCTTGCTGCCGCGTCCACTTCATTGCGTGCAAGCCGGTGTCGACCACCAGGCGGCAGGCGCGGAATTGCTGCGCCTGCAGGTAGCCGACCTGGCTGAACGGATCCGTTGCGTACAGGCCGAATTCATCCACCAGCTGTTCGGCATACAGCGCCCAGCCTTCGACAAAGGCGTTGAAGCCGATCAGCGACGTCATCAGCGGCATCTGCGCATGATGCTCGGCCAGGTATGCGCCCTGCCAGGTGTGGCCGGGTATGCCTTCGTGTGCGGTCAGCGTGGCGATTTCAGATTTCGGCCAGAGCGTGGTCGATTTCAGGTTGATGTAATAAATCGCCGGCCGCGATCCGTCCAGCGCCGCGAAGTTCATGTAGCCCAGCGCCGCGCCGGCTTCGATATCGGGCGGCACGCGCTTGATCACCAGCGGCGCCTTCAGGTCGAGATGCGAAATTTTCGGCATCAGCGTCCGGATGGCGGCGACACGTTCATTGCAGTAGGCAATCAGCTGCTCGCGGCCGCGGTCATCATCGGCATAGAAGCGCTTGGGGTCTTTCGACAGCCCTAGTATGCGTTCGCCGACCGTGCCTTGCGTGATGCCCTGTCCCTTGAGGATGGCGTCGATGCGCGCCTGCAGCATCTTGTTCTGCTCCAGCCCGATCGCATGGATTTCGCTGGCGCCATGGGTGGTGGTGGTTCCCAGCTTGAGCGCCCATTCATAATACGCCGCGCCATCGGGCAGGCGATGTACGCCGGCGACATCGGTAGCCTTGGCGGTGGCTTTGGCGAAGGTGTCGATCTGCCGGTCCAGCGCCGGATACACCAGTGTATCCACCAGCTTGGTCGCGCGCGCTTCCCAGTCCCCGGCGATGCCGAGTTTCCTGGTGCGCCCGGCAATCGAGGTCACCAGTTTTTGCGCTGCCGCCGGCGTCTTGCGATAGTTGCGCAGCTGGCCCAGCGCGGTATGTGCGATGAAATCCGGCGGCAGGATGCCCTTGGCGGCTTGCTCGGCGATGCGCGCGCTTTCCTGGTCGAGCACGCGCGCCATCGCGCTCACGCGCTCAAGATAAGCCTCGGCATCGGCAGCGCTGGCGATCTTGTGCTGCGAATCGAGGAATTCAGGCACCGCGGTCAGCGCCCCATCCTGCTGGGTCACCGGGAACGGCGCCGTGCCGCCATTCACGCCGCTGGCCGCGCCGCCGTAGGAAAAGCGCAAACCTTCCACGCCTGCGCTTGCCGCATATTTCACACTGTCGTAGCGGACTTGCGCATCAGCGCCGAGTTTGGCGCGTTCCACCGGAGCCAGGCGAGCCAGCATCGATTTCACCTGGCTCGCCCAGGCGGCGTCGCCGGCGGGAGAGACGTCCGCCAAGCGCGATTTGAGCCCCGAGCGAGCGCCGGAATCGAGCCCTAGCGAGGTCGCCGAAGTCGGCGCCAGGCGCAGGATTTCTTCGGCAAAATCGGCCAGCAGGGCGGAAAATTGCGCATCGGCCGGAAGTGCTTCCTTGGCCTGTGCGCCGGCGATGCGAGGCAGTACTGCCACGGCGGCGGCGGACAGTGCGCTCAGCAGCAGCTCGCGGCGGGAAAAAGTATTGGGGGTGTCGTTCATGGAATCCTTTTATTGCTGGGAGAAAAGAATTTATGCGTTGCCGACCTTAGCGCGAGTGCCGGAATAGTGTCAATCGAATTTCACGCCTGCATCCTGATGTGGATTACAGATCCGGTTCCGCGTATGGAGTGAGCGCAGATCTGGCGCTGGAAAGGATTCGCTTTGCCATGGACAGCAAGCTGATGATTTACGGGGGTGCTGCAGATGGGAATGCGGACAGTCGACAATTCTCCTGCCGAAAAAAAAGCCCCCTGAATTTCTCCAAGGGGCTTTTTTATTACATCATTTCTTCTTCTTGTTCACTGCATCTTTGAATGCTTTACCAGCTGTGAACTTGACGGTCTTGGCTGCGGCAATCTTGATTGCTTCGCCGGTACGTGGGTTACGACCGGTGCGTGCAGCGCGTTTGCCGGAAGAGAACGAACCAAATCCAATCAACTGAACAGTACTACCTTTAGTCACGGCCTTGATCACGTTGTCGACAACGGATTCCAAAGCGCGCTGTGCAGCGGCCTTCGAAATTTCGCAATCAGTGGCAATGGCGTCGATCAATTCGGTTTTGTTCATTTCGTTAAATCCTCAAAAAAAGTGGTGAGTTGCAAATTCTAGCACCGTATTTGCTTGGAATCGGCGATGTAGACTACCGCAAACGCGGGATTGAGACAAATTGCTTTTGAAATTACGTTTGCAGGCAGTTGTATCTGTAGCACAAAAATCCGGTTTTGCGATAAAAAATGCGCGCCTTCATGCGTAAATTTTGAGCAAGGCGCTGTCGACCGATGCCCGCAAAGTGCAGTCGCCATGCGGCGCGCCGGACTTTCCGGATCTCCGGCAGCACCATGATCAGCAGCTTGACTTGCGGTTTTTGCGGCGCAGGAAACTAGACCGCGTTGATGTCGGCGGTCTCGAGCACCTGCTTCGCTCCGCCTTGCCGCGCCAGCTTGATCATCGCGCGTCCCATCTGTTCGGTGGTGGTGACGTGCCTGGGGAACAGCCGCCTGGCCAGCGGCAGCAGCGGCGCCGCCAGCGTGTAGAACAGCTGGTAGGAGCGGGTCTTGGAGCGCACGCCGTGCAGCGGCTGGATCACGCCGGGACGGAACATGAAGGCAGCCTTGATCGGCAAGCGCAGCAAAGCATTTTCAGTGCGGCCCTTGACCCGCGCCCACATGCTGCCGCCGTGCTCGCTGGAATCGGTGCCGGCGCCGGAGACGTAGGTCAGGGTCATGCCGGGATTGCGCGCCGCCAGCGTCTTGGCGATGGCCAGGGTGAGGTCGTAGGTGAGTTCGGTATAGCGTTCTTCCGACATGCCGGCCGACGATACGCCGAGGCAGAAGAAGCAGGCGTCGTAGCCTTGCAATGCTTCGGCATGGTCGGCGATACGGGCCAGGTCGGGAACCACCAGTTCCTGCAATTTGCCGGACGCGCCGACGCTGGCGCTGCGGCCGACGGCCAGCACGGACTCAACCTCGGCGTCCAGCAGGCATTCGCGCAGCACGCCTTGCCCGACCATGCCGCTGGCGCCAAACAGGATTACTTTCATTGCGGGTTCCGATCTTGTTGTACTGCGGCCGGCGATCCGGCGGCCGGCGATCCGGCGATCCGGCGAATTTATTACACTGCACAGTGTAGTTTCTATTTCGAAGAAAGTAAACTGACTGGTGTAGAATTCACTTATCCGTCATCTTGAAGCAAACCATGGCTACAGTCCAACGCCTCACCGACCGCAAACGCGATGCCATCCTCCAGGCAGCGATCGCCGAATTCCGCGCCAACGGCTTTGAAACCACCAGCATGGACAAGATCGCCGCCCGGGCAGAAGTGTCCAAGCGCACGGTGTATAACCATTTTCCCGGCAAAGAGGAACTGTTTGCCGAAATCCTGATGCAGTTATGGACCAGCAGCGCAGAACAGCATGCGCTCAGCTATCGCCATGATAAGCCGCTGCGCCTGCAGTTGCTGGAGCTGATGCAGTCCAAGATGCGCATGCTCAGCGACGGCAATTTCCTCGACCTGGCGCGGGTGGCGATTGCGGCCACCATCCATTCGCCGGAGCGGACCCAGGACATGGTCGCCAAGCTGGGCGAGCGCGAAGAAGGCGTCAATACCTGGATCGCCGCGGCCCAGGCCGACGGCAGGCTGAAGCCGGCCGATCCTGCGTTCGCCGCGCACCAGCTGCAAAGCCTGCTGAAGACTTTCGCGTTCTGGCCGCAGGTCACGCTGGGGCAGCCGCCGCTGGCGGCGACGCTGCAGCAGCAGGTGGTGGATTCCGCGGTGGACATGTTCCTGGCTTATTACGAGGTAGCTGGCAAAGGCCGGTGAGGTTGCCAGCCCAGCGTCAGCCTTGCCGGCCTGCGCCGGCCGGCTGCGGCAGGCGGCCCGGTTCAGCGGCGCAGCCCGAAAAATCCACGCTCGGCAACGCGACCGGGCCATACCATTCGTAGACGCCGGCAAAACCGCCGGTGCGCAAGATCCAGGCGCGCTGCTGTTCCTGGTTGATCCAGGCTTGATGGTTGTAGCCGTCAGCGACGTGGCCGTTCCGGTTTGGCAGGACAACGGCGAGCAGCGATCTGTCTGGCGCTTCGGCCGGCGCGGACACGCGCGGCAGCGGCTGGGTGAAACCTGAGAAGGAAATGCCGTAGCGGCTGATCAAGGCTTCGGCCACGGCGCAATCGGCCCAGGCCGGCAGTGCCGCGCTGGCGGCGATGGCGAAAACGGCTGCACGCATCATGCTGGCATCCCTCTGCGTAACTTGATCCGATGGATATTGCGGCCCGGCGTCCACGCCAGGCCGCGGCACGGCAATCAGAAATGCCGTTTGACTACCTCGCCGAATGCATCTTCGGCGGAACTGCCTTTGAGCATCAGCTCGGTGATTTCGGCGGTATGCTCGCCGATGCCATCCGGCAGCGCCTGGCGGTTGCTGCGGAAATATTCGTAGCGCGCAGCGTCGACCAGGTCCTTGGCTTTCATCGCCACCGCGCCTCCGCGCGTGCCGCCGCTGCGGCTGACGACGCGGCCGCCGGCGGAGCTGCGGGTGGCCGTACTGGAGCGGAAACCACCGGCGGCGATGGCTGCCTTGATTTGTTCCAGCGTGAATACCGGCGTGGCGTTGGCGCCGGCGAATTCGTCTTCCTTCGGGTGCAGCAGGTGGTTATTGCTGTCGAACGCCATTTTCTTTTCGGCGCTGTTGGTCAGCTGGTAATACGGACGCGGCCCCGGGCTTGCCAGTCCGAATTGCACGCGGTCGCCGTATACCTCCATCTTGCCCATGACATCTTTCAGGTATGCCGTTGTCAGGGAGTCCATCTTGCCGGTCCAGCGTTTGGTTCTTGTCGTGTTCAAAATGCGTTACTTCCAATAATGATGGCTGCATATTGCAATAGCAGCCGTTTATGAATCGATTGCAGTACGCATTATCTCCCGACACGATTTGCTGGGCATGGTTCACGGCAAAATATATTGTTGCCCGCAGATCATTTTTTCAGGCAGCCCATGCCGGCAAGCGTCGCTTCCAGCGCCTCGTCCAGCCGGGTATGCGGCTCGCTGCCGAGCAGCTGCAGCAGGCGCCGGTTGTCCAGGCGCAAAGGCTGGCGCCACAGGTAGCTGACCTCGCGCAGCTCGCGGAAAACCGTGACAAACGGCGACGCCAGCGGCAGCAGCCACCAGGGGAAGCGTTTTACCTTCAGGCCTGGCTGGCCTGCCACCCGCCCGATAGCGGCCACCATTTCGGTACCGTCAGCGTCCCAGTGGCCGTTCATGTGGAAGGTATCGAATGCGGCCAGCGACGGTTCGCGCTCGATCAATTGCATCATGGTCTCGGCCACGTCCGGCAGGTAAGCCCACTGGTGGCCGATGCCGCGCTGCCCGGGGTAGCTGACCGCCGTCACCGGCCGGCCCGGCTTGACCATGCCTTGCGCAAACCAGGAATTGGCCATGTGCGGTCCGAAAAAATCGCCGGCGCGCACTACCAGCGACCGCACTCCGTCCTGCGCGGCCTGGCGCAGCCGGCGCTCCAGCTGCACCCGGATCGCGCCCTTGCGGGTGCTCGGGTTTTGCGGCGAGGTCTCGCACAGGTCGGGAAAGGCGTCAGCGCCGTAGTTGTAAACCGTGCCGGGCAAGATAATGCGGGCGCCGGATGCGCGCGCCGCTGCGATGCTGTTTTCTATCATCGGCATCACCAGCTGGGCCCAGTTGCGGTAGCCCGGCGGGTTGACGGCATGGACGATGATGGACGCGCCGGCAGCGGCAGCTACCACGTCCTGCTCCTGCATGGCGTCGCCCTGGCGCCAGACGATGCCGCTGCCACCGCTGGCGGCAGCCATCTGGTCGGCGCGCCGGTGCAGCGCCCGCACCTGCCAGCCGCGCTGCATCAGTGTTTTCGCCATGGCGCCGCCGATGCCGCCGGTGGCACCGAGCACCAATGCGATTTGCTGTTTCATGATGTGCACTCCTTTAAAAAAATGTTGTAGGAGTCCAGCGTAACAGTCTGGCTATTAGTTTAAAATTGGCTATCTTCACATATCTTCTATACATATTTGTATGACTACCCAAGAACCTGGATGGGACCTGTACCGGGCGTTCCTGGCAGTGCTGGAAGAAGGCTCGCTATCCGGCGGCGCCCGCAGCCTGGGGTTGACCCAGCCCACCATGGGACGCCAGATCGAAGCGCTGGAGCTCGCGCTGGGGGTGAAACTGTTCACCCGCTCGCAGACCGGGCTGGCCGCCACCGACACCGCGCTCACCTTGCGGCCGTTCGCCGAGAACCTGCGTGCCACTGCCAGCGCCTTGCGCCGCGCCTCGACCGGCGCCGGCGGCGGCGGTACGGTGCGCGTCACGGCGCCGGAAGTGGTCTGCGTCGAGGTCTTGCCGCCAATCCTGACCGCGCTGCGCGAAACGCACCCGGCCGTCAAGATTGAACTGGTGGCGTCGAACCGGACCCAGGACCTGCTGCAGCGCGACGCCGATATCGCCGTAAGGATGGTGCAGCCCAGCCAGGCCGCCCTGGTCGCGCGCCGGGTGGGCGCCATTCCGCTCCGCCTGTTTGCGCACCGCCGCTACCTGGACCTGGCCGGCATGCCGGCCAGCATCGCCGCGCTGAAACAGCACACGCTGATCGGCTTCGACCAGGAAACCAACTACATCCGCGCCATGCAAAAGCGCGGCCTGCCGCTGTCGCGCGACATGTTTTCGCTGTGCACCGACAACCAGCTGGCGCAGCTGGCGGCGATCCGCGCCGGTTACGGCATCGGCATGTGCCAGGCGCCGCTGGCCAGGCACAACCCCGATTTGTCGCTGGTGCTGCCGGAAACGGTCAAGGACCAGCTCGAAACCTGGATCGTGATGCATGAAGACCTGCGTTCTAGCGAGCGCTGCCGGATCGTCTTCGACGCCTTGGCCAGCGGCGTCTCCCGCTACATAACCGATGCCGACCATCCAGCCAGGACGCCGCCATGGACCAACCAAGTGTGATGAGATTGTTTGCCGATGCGTCGACGCAGGGCAGTTCTGCAAACCGCCAGGCTGCAGGCACACTTCATTGCAAACAGGGAGAAAAACTGAAGACTTGCCGCCGCTCATGGCTGTCTGCATAAGCGGCGTCCTGGAATCAGGATAAGGCGGCGTCGGCTGTCGCTGCTTGCTGTTTGCCGCTTTCCGGCGTCACGGCAGAGCGCAGCATTGCTGATGCCGCGTCAAGCCGGCAAGGTTTGCCGAACAGGCGCGCGGAAATCAGGCCGCTTTGCAGGGCGCCGAGGATAGTCATGGCATAGACCGGCGGCGCGGCAGGCAATTTGACGCCCTTGTCGGCGACCGCGCGTTCCAGCCGCTGGGTGATCCAGGCTTCGTGCATGCTGTAGAAAGCCTGCAAGGCAGTCAGCACGTTCTGCGGCAGGCTGGTAGCTTCGGCGGCCAGCATGCCGCACAGGCAGACGCGGCCGGTGCCGAGGTTCTTGCGCCACAGCGCCAGGTATTTCTCGACCTGCTCCTTGAGCGGCCCGTTGACATCCATGTCGCGCATGATGTCGCCGATATTGGCCGCGTAGGCTTGCACCGCGGCCAGCGCCAGGTCTTCCTTGGTCGGGAAATAATAATGGATGCTGGAAGTCTTGACGCCGACCAGCTCGGCCAGGTCGCGGTAGCTGAAGCCGTTATAGCCGCGCGTGCCCAGCAAGACCAGCGTGTGCTCCAGCAATTGTTCGCGTACGGGGGAAACGGCCTTCATGATTTTTTTACCTATAAAGAGATAGCGATGCACGACACCGGCAAAGGCAGCCGGATTTCAGGCAGCCACGCTTGCTGCTGCCATGCTACGTCTTTTATACCCCGGCCGGCAATATTCTGGCGGCACGGACGTGGAATCTAAAATCAAAAAGACGCTACGCCTATATATTATCTACTGAAAGGTAGATAATCAAGGCATTTATGGGTTGCGCCTGCCTTTTGATAAGCAATTATCGTTATTAATAAATTCTATTTGACTACCTAGCAGTAGATAACTATAGTTAGGTCACAGTAGTTGCAGACACGTTGTTTTAAGCAGCAAGCGACCCAGGTTTGGTTTTTATTCAGCAACAACTGGATCGCACAACGTGCCCGGACTGCCGGTGGTGGATTAGTGGACTGGAAAGCGTCAAATATGAAAGACGCTTTTTATTTTCCCGGTTTATCTATCTAGTGATAGATGTAAATCAAATCCTCGCCGGCAGCCAGGACGGTGCAGCAGCAATGCTTTTCCGTCAGTTCATGCGCTTGTGTGACCGCTGCATTTGGCACTTTGTCATTAACTTAAAAAGAAAGAACCATCATGAAAACCCAACTGATCGCCGCATTGGCACTGGCTGCAATTGTTTCAGCTCCTTCATTCGCTTCCGACAACGTCACCCCGCTCACCCGCGCTCAAGTCCAGGCTGAACTGGCCCAGGCTCGCGCTGCCGGCCAACTCGATTTCGCCGGTTCGCAATATCCGGTGTTCCTGCCGTCCAACGCCCAAAGCGCCGCCCCTGGCACTGCAGCCCTTGGCAAGACCCGCGCTGAAGTGCAGGCAGAACTGGCAAAAGCCCGCGCTGCCGGAGAACTCGATTTCGCCGGTTCGCAATATCCAGTGTTCACCGTCTCCAACACTGCTGGCAAGAGCCGTGCTGAAGTCCGCGCAGAACTGGCTGACGCACGCAACTCCGGCCTGGTCAATTTCGCCAACTATCCGCTTGAAACAAACACAGGCAATTGATCGCATGCAGTCCATTCCCGGCAGCATGCGGGAAGCGTTGCAAATGACAAAACCCGCGCCTCATGAGGAGTGCGCGGGTTTTTTATTGTCGCGGCTTTTGTGCCGGAACCTCAGGCCCGGCCCAGGTGCTTGACCATGAAGTCGACGAAAGTACGCACCCGCAGCGACAGATGCCGGGCGTGCGGATACAGCAGGATGAAGGGCCGCGTGCTGCCGCCGAACTGCGGCAACAGTTCGACCAGTTCGCCCTGCCGCAGCGCCTGCTCGACCACGAAGCGGTAGGTTTGCACCAACCCCGCGCCGCCGCGCGCCAGGGTGGCGACGGCGAGCACGTCTTCCGAGCAGCAATAGCCGCCGTCGGTCACGATATCGGCCTCCTTGCCGTCGACCATGAAAGTCCATGGGATGCGGCGGCCGGTGCTGGGCCGTTCGAACTGGATGCAATCGTGCCGCTCCAGGTCGGCCAGCGTCTGCAGCGCCGGCGCCCGCTGCAAATAAGACGGCGCCGCCACCAGCACCAGCTCGGCGTCTTCCAGCTTGCGCGCGATCAGGTTGGAATCCTCCGGCGCGCGGCCGCGGATCGCCAGGTCGTAGCCTTGGTCGGCAAAATCGATGTTGCTGTTGCTCAGGTGGACATCGATCCGCACCTGCGGGTATAGCGCGCGAAACTGCGGCAGCAAGGGCAGCAGGCGATAGTGGCCGAACGGCGTCGGCATGCTGATGCGCAGCAGCCCGGCCGGCGCCGCCTGCTCGCCGGTCACCTCGCGCTCCGCGTCCACCAGTTGCGACAAAGCCTGGCGGCACTGCTCGAAATACACGCGGCCGCTATCGGTCAGGCGGATCTGGCGCGTGGTGCGCACAAACAGGCGCACGCCCAATCTCTCCTCCAGCCGCGACACCGACCGGCTCACGGCCGCAGGCGTGACGCTGGCCGACATCGCCGCTGCCGTGAAACTCCCCAGTTCGGCAGCCAGGCAAAACAGCTCGATGCTGCCCAGCAGGATGTCGTCGAAGTTGCGTTTCATGAAAGCGCCTTATTCATTACATGGTGTATCAAGTTAATTGTGAAAACCTGTATTTATCTACCAATACCGCATAAGTATAGTGCATTACATCGGGACCAGAGAGCCCGCTTAACCACAAGGAGTGTCACCATGAGCAGCAACCAGAAAACCGTCATCATCACCGGCGCCTCAAGCGGCATCGGTTTCGCCCTGGCCGAAGCGTATCTGCAGCGCGGCTATAACGTGGTCGGCAACGCCCGCACCATCGAGCGCCTGCTGGCAGCCGCCGAAAAACTCGGCAATCCGCCCAATTTCCTGGCGGTGGCCGGCGACATCGCCCGGCCGGCAACGGCGAAAGCGCTGTTCGAGCGCGCCATTGCGGCGTTCGGCAAGGTCGACATCCTGGTCAACAACGCCGGCGTGTTCATCGCCAAGCCGGTCGGCGACTATACCGAGGACGATCTCGACGCCCTGGTCAGCACCAACCTGAAGGGCTTTTTCTATCCATCGCAGCAAGCCGCCGTACACATGGCCGCCAACAAAAGCGGACATATCGTCACCATCAGCGCCAACATCGCAATGCAGCCGACGGTGAAAGTGCCGGCATTGCTGCCGGTGCTGATCAAGGGCGGCCTGATCAATGCCACGCGGGCGCTGGCGATCGAACTGGCGGCATCCAACGTGCAGGTCAACACGGTAGCGCCCGGCATCATCCAGACGCCGCTGCACGGCGACTATGAAAACTCGCGGACCTTCTTCAACACGCTGTCGCCCTCAGGCCGCACCGGCAGCACCAAGGACGTGGTCGACGCCGTGCTGTACCTGACCGATGCCGGCTTCATTTCCGGCGTAGCATTGCCGGTGGACGGCGGCGCCACCGCCGGCACCTGGTAATTCCAGGCGCAAAAAAAAAAAGCGGGCCGATGCCCGCCCTCAAACCATTTACTACAGGAGTTCCAGCATGCCATACGTCAATATCCGCGTCACCCGCGAAGGAGTCACCGCGGAACAGAAACAGCAACTGATTGCCGGCGTCACCGAGTTACTGGCGCGCGTGCTCAACAAGAGACCGGCTACCACCTTCGTCGTCATCGATGAAGTCGATACCGACAACTGGGGCGCGGGCGGCGAAAGCGTCACCGTCATCCGCAAACGCGAAGCGGCGGCGGGCTAGCCGTCAGCCGTCGGAGAAAAGGGCCGGCTACGCGCCGGCCGGCAGTTTGCGGAAAAAATCGGACAGCTTGGGCAGGTCCGAAAAAGCCACATTGAAACGGAACCAGGCGTGTTCCGGTTGCGATACATAAAAGAATTCTCCCGGCGCCAGCCAGATGCCTTGCTGCAAGGCCAGGTCGCCGATTGCCTTGGCGCTCAGCGCCGCATGCGGCATCCTCGCCCAATAAAACATGCCGCCGCGCGGCGGGCCGAACGGCAGCAGGCCGACTTCCTCCAGCCTGGCGCTGACCTGCGCCTGCGCAGTGAGCAAGGTGCTGGCCAGGCGCTCGACGTGCCGCCGGTGATGGCCTTCAGTCAGCGCGTTGTACACCAGCCGTTCGGTGATTTCCGAATTGGTCAGGGTCAAGACCATCTTGGTGCGCGCAAATTCCTTGGCGAGATCCGCCTGGCAGGCGATGAAACCCAGCCGCAGCGAGGGGGCGATGGTCTTGGAAAAACCGCTGACATAGATTACCCGCCGCAAGCCGTCCAGCGCCGCCAGCATCGGATCGGTGGCTTGCGCCAGCTCGCGGTACAGATCGTCTTCCACTACCCAGAAGCCATGCCGTTCAGCCGACTGCAGCACCCGCATTGCACAGGCCGGGGTGTAAGTGGTGCCGGTCGGATTCTGCAGTACCGGGTTGGTGAAAAAAATCTTCGGCCGGTGGATCTGCGCCAGCTCTTCCAGCCGCTCCAGGTCGACTCCGCTCACGGTGCGCGGCACGCCGACCACATGGATATTGGCCAGCCGCAGCATGGCGATCAGGTTGCAATAACCCGGCTCTTCGATGAACACGGTGTCGCCCGGTTTCACCAGGGTGCGCATGATCAGGTCCAGCGCCTGGGTCACGCCGTGGGTAGTGACTATCTGGTCGGGGCCGATGTCGAGCGACCAGTTGGCGAACGATTTGGCGATTGTCTGCCGCAGCGGACCGTAACCGAACGGATGGCCGTAGCCCACCTGCTGGGCGCCGGGCGAGCGGATGATGCGCCGCTCCGCCGCATGCAAACCCTCGCCGTCGAGCATGCTGCTTGGCAGCCAGCCGCAGCCGGCCTTGATCGGCACCCGCTCATCGGCAAACACTTCGGAAAACAGCCAGGCCGAATCGATCACCGGATTGGGCATGATCGAAGGCATGCCGCTGCTCTCGGGCTGCTCGCGCTTGGCGATGAAAAAACCGGACCCGCGCCGGACGATCAGCAAGCCGTTGGCCACAAGCCGTTCGTAAGCTTCGACAATCGTCGAATTGCTGACTCCCTGCTGCAGCGCGAACTGGCGGATCGACGGCAGCCGCTCGCCCGGCCGCAGCTTGCCGTTTTCGATCATGCGGCCGAGGCCCGCCACCACCTGCTCGACCAGGCTCAGCGCCGACTGCGGCTGCAACAGCGGGGGAAAACGCGAAACCTGGGTATCAGTCATGGGACCTTCAAGTGTATTCAGTACAGATTGCTGTCGGCAACAGTACACTTTCCGCGATTTGTACAAAGTGTATCTAACAATCTGGATTGTAGCTGCAATAATCGACGCCATGGCGAAACTTCGCCAACCATCGTCAATCACCGCAACCGAGCCCATCATGCACACACACCAATCGGATCAGGACCTGTCGGCATTCTGGATGCCATTCACCGCCAACCGCCAGTTCAAGGAAGCGCCGCGCATGTTCGTCTCGGCCAAAGGCATGTATTACCAGACCGACGACGGCCGCCCGATACTCGACGCCACCGCCGGCCTGTGGTGCGTCAACGCCGGCCATTGCCGCGAAGAGATCACCGCCGCCGTGACGCGGCAGATCGGCAGCATGGATTACGCGCCATCATTCCAGATGGGCCATCCGCTGGCGTTTGAAGCTGCGCGCAAGGTGGCAGGACTGATGCCAGCCGGGCTGGATCGGATTTTCTTCACCAATTCCGGTTCGGAAGCAGTCGACAGCGCACTCAAGATTGCCCTGGCTTACCACCGCGCACGCGGCGACGGCCAGCGCACACGGTTCATCGGCCGCGAACGCGGTTATCACGGGGTCGGTTTCGGCGGCATCTCGGTCGGCGGCATCGTCGGCAACCGCAAGGCTTTCTCGGGCAACCTGATACCCGGCGTCGACCACCTGCAGCACACCCTGAATATCGCCGAAGCCGGCTTCAGCCGCGGCCAGCCCGCCTGGGGCGCGCACCTGGCGGACGAACTGGAACGGCTGGTGACGCTGCACGACGCCTCCACCATCGCCGCCGTCATCGTCGAGCCGCTGGCCGGCTCGACCGGGGTGCTGATTCCGCCGGCGGGTTACCTGGAGCGCTTGCGCGAGCTGTGCAGCAAGCACGGCATCCTGCTGATTTTCGATGAAGTGATCACCGGGTTCGGCCGCCTCGGGGCACCCACCGCCAGTGCCTATTTCGGCGTCACGCCAGACCTGATCACGCTTGCCAAGGGCATCAACAACGCCGCGATTCCAATGGGCGCGGTGGCGGTGAAACGCGAGATCCATGACGCGGTGGTGCAATCCGCCGCCGCCGGCGCCATCGAGCTGATGCACGGTTATACCTATTCCGCCCATCCGGTGGCCGCCGCAGCCGCCATCGCCGCCATCGACCTGTACCAGAGCGAAGGCTTGTTCGAGCGCGCGCGCGAATTGTCGCCACTGTTCGAGAAAGCCGCCCACGGCGTGGCCGGCGCGCCGCACGTCAAGGATATCCGCAACCTCGGCCTGGTGGCCGGGATCGAGCTGGAACCGCGGCCGCAGGCGCCGGGCGCGCGCGCTTACGAAGTATTCCGCAAGTGTTATGAAAAGGGCGTGATGGTGCGCTACACCGGCGACATCCTGGCTTTCTCGCCGCCGCTGATCGTCCAGCCGGAAGAAATCGAACGCATGTTCAGCACGGTGCGCGAAGCACTCAACGAAACCAGATAACCGAGACCTGCCATGAGCCTTACTTTGAACACCCCTCAAATCAACCACTTCATTTCCGGCGCATTGGCGACTGGCCGTTCCGAACGCTATTCGGATGTCTACAATCCGGCCACCGGCGCCGTGGTCGCCCAGGTTGCGCTGGCCTCGGCGCAGGAAGTGGATAAAGCCGTCGCCGGCGCCCGTGCAGCGTTCCCGGCCTGGGCCGAAACCTCGCCGCTGCGCCGTGCCCGCATCATGTTCAAGTTCAAGGAACTGCTGGAACAGCATCACGACCAGCTGGCGGCGCTGATCACGCGCGAACACGGCAAGGTGTTTTCCGACGCCAAGGGCGAAGTGGTGCGCGGCATCGAGGTGGTGGAATTCGCTTGCGGCATTCCACACCTGCTGAAAACCAGCCACACCGACAATATCGGCGGCGGCATCGACAACTGGAACCTGCGCCAGCCGCTGGGCGTGGTGGCCGGCATCACGCCGTTCAACTTCCCGGTGATGGTGCCGATGTGGATGTTCCCGGTGGCGATCGCCTGCGGCAACTGCTTCATCCTGAAACCGTCCGAGCGCGATCCTTCGGCCAGCCTGCTGATCGCCGGCCTGCTCAAGCAAGCCGGCCTGCCTGACGGTGTTTTCAACGTGGTGCAGGGTGACAAGACGGCTGTCGACGCCTTGCTGGCACATCCCGAAGTACAGGCGCTGTCGTTTGTCGGTTCGACCCCGATCGCGGAATACATCTACACCGAAGGCGCACGCCGCGGCAAACGCGTGCAGGCGCTGGGCGGCGCCAAGAACCATCTGGTGGTGATGCCGGACGCCGATCTCGAACAGGCGGTCGATGCGCTGGTCGGCGCCGCCTACGGTTCGGCCGGCGAGCGCTGCATGGCGATCTCGGTGGCGGTCGCGGTGGGCGATGTCGCCGACCGCCTGGTGGAGCGGCTGGCGCAACGCGCTGCCGCGCTCAAGATCGGCAACGGCGACCAGGCCGATTCCGAGATGGGGCCGCTGGTCACCGCCGTGCACAAGGCCAAGGTCGAGGCTTATATCGCCAAGGGCGTTGAAGAGGGCGCCAGGCTGCTGGTCGACGGCCGCGGCCACAGCGTTGCCGGCCACGAGAATGGCTTTTTCGTCGGCGGCACCCTGTTCGACCACGTGACCCCGGAAATGACCATCTACAAGGAAGAAATCTTCGGCCCGGTGCTGTCGGTGGTGCGGGTGCCGGACCTGGCCAGCGCGGTAGAACTGGTCAATGCCCACGAATTCGGCAACGGCGTTTCTCTCTTTACCAGCGACGGCGGCGTGGCGCGCGCATTTTCACGGCAGATCCAGGTCGGCATGGTCGGCATCAACGTGCCGATCCCGGTGCCGATGGCCTGGCATTCCTTCGGCGGCTGGAAACGTTCGCTGTTCGGCGACCACCACGCTTACGGCGAGGAAGGCATCCGCTTCTATACCCGCTACAAGAGCATCATGCAGCGCTGGCCGGACAGTATCGCCAAGGGCGCTGAATTCACCATGCCTGTGGCCAAGTAAACCGGCTTGCCCGGAGCGGCTGGCAGCCGGCGCTCCGGCTCAATTGTTATCCGGCTTAAGCACCCAGCCCGAAACGCCATCTTCCACCAGAAATCCCTGCACCTTGATTTCCTGGCGCAGGCGATCGGCTTCCTGCCACTGCCGCGCTTCGCGCGCAGCCTGGCGCCGGCCGGCCAGCGCCTGTACCGCCGCGGGAATTTCATGGCTGGCCGGACGCCAGTTGTCCAGGTCGAGTCCCAGTACCTGGTCCATCGCACGCAATGTAGCCTTGCGCATGGCGGCGTCGGCCTCGCAGCGCACCAGCTCCCAGACGATAGTCAATGCGCGCGATGAATTAAGGTCACTGTTGATGGCGTCGCGGAAGCGCTCCAGGAAAACCGGGTCAGGCTGCGTCCCGTCCGGCCAGCGATGGTAGGCTTCCCGCAAGCGCTGCAAGGCAGTCGCCGCTGCCTGCAGGCCGTCCCAGCTGAATTCCAGCTGGCTGCGGTAATGCGCCGTCAGGCACAGGTAACGGTAGGCCAGCGGATCGATGCCGCGCTCGGCCAGCGACCGGAGACGCAGGAAATCGCCGCCCGACTTGGACATTTTTTCGCTGCCAGCCTGCAGGAAGTAGCCATGCATCCAGAAATTCGCCAGGCGCGTGCCGTGGCAGGCCTGGGTCTGCGCTATCTCATTGCTGTGATGGACCGCGATATGGTCTTCGCCGCCGCAATGGATATCAAACCAGCTGCCGAGATGCGCCGCCGACATCGCCGAGCATTCGATGTGCCAGCCGGGAAAACCGCGGCCCCAGGGACTGTCCCACTCCATCTGGCGCCGGGTGTCGGCAGGGCTGAATTTCCATAAGGCGAAATCGGTCGGGCTGCGCTTTTCTCCTATCGCCACGCGCGCGCCTGCCTGCAAGGCGTCGCGGTCGAGCCGGGCCAGGTAGCCGTAGTCGCTTTGGCGGCTGGTGTCGAAGTAGATGCCATCGCCGGTGCGATAGACATATCCTTTTTCTTCCAGCGCCTGGATAAAGGCAATCTGCTCGGGAAGGTATTCGGTGGCGCGGCACCAGGTCTCCGGCTCCAGCAGGTTGAGGACGCGGCAATCCGCCATGAACGCAGCGCTGTAAAACGCCGCTATTTCCCAGGCGCTCTTGCCGCTGCGCCGGCTGCCTTTTTCCATCTTGTCTTCGCCTTCATCGGCATCCGAGACCAGGTGGCCGACGTCGGTGATATTGACCACGTGCTGCACACGGTAATGGTTAAAGCTCAGCGTACGGCGCAGCAAATCCTCGAAAACATAGGTGCGCAGGTTGCCGATGTGGGCGTAATCGTAGACCGTCGGTCCGCAGCAATACAAGCCGACGCGCCCCGGGACAATGCTTTCAAAACGCCTGACGCGGCGCTCCCAGCTATCGTATAGATGGAGTTCCATGCAATTCTTTTTAAAAACCAGTTAGGGGTGCCAGGGAAAAACAACCTGGCCGTGCACAGGCCGGCGGGCGAGGAAAATCAGGCGCGCTGCATTGGCGTCGTGCAGCGGCAACAACGTGCGCAGACGCGAGAGTTGGGGGAGAAGAGGGATAACGTAAGCATCGCTTATACTAACTTGTAGCGCTTTTCCCGGTCAAGCCTCTGCACTGGCCTGGCCGGAAGCAGCATTTATCACTATCCGGAGCAAACCATGATGAAGCAGCGGAAACTGGGATCAAGCGGGCTGGCGGTATCGGCGATCGGCCTTGGCTGCATGGGCATGAGCACTGCCTACGGCGCGGCCGACGAGACCGAATCTGTCGCCACCCTGGAACGGGCGCTGGACTTGGGCATCAATTTTTTCGACACCGCCGAGCAGTACGGCCCCTATGAAAACGAAGCGCTGCTGGGACGCGTCTTCAAAAGCCGCCGGCATGAGGTGGTGCTGGCCACCAAATTCGGCTTCAAGATTGAGAATGGCGTCACCACCGGCATCACCAGCGAGCTCAGCCATATACGGCGCGCGGTGGAAGGTTCGTTGCGCCGCCTCGGCACCGACTACATCGATTTGCTGTACCAGCACCGGGTCGATCCGGCGGTGCCGATTGAAGACGTGGTCGGCGTCATGGCTGACCTGGTGCGCGAAGGCAAGGTGCGCTACCTGGGCTTGTCCGAGGCTGGCGCCGCCAATATCCGCAAAGCTCACGCGGTGCATCCGATCAGCGCGCTGCAAAGCGAATATTCGCTATGGGAACGCAACCTGGAAGCCGATATTTTTCCGGTCCTGCGCGAGCTCGGCATCGGCCTGGTGCCGTTCAGCCCGCTCGGCCGCGGCTTCCTGAGCGGCACGGCGCAGCGCGCGGAAAGCTATCCGGAGTCTGATTTCCGCCATCGCGATCCACGCCTGCAGGGCGACAATTTCGACGCCAACATGCGGGCCGCAAAAGTGGTCGGCGAGATCGCCGCGGCGAAGGGGACGAGCAGCAGCCAGGTGGCGCTGGCCTGGGTGCTGCAGCAGGGCGCCGACATCGTACCGATTCCCGGCACCAAGCGCCGCGCTTACCTGGAGCAGAACGCCGGTGCGGTCGAAGTCATGCTGTCCGCCAGCGAAACCGCGTTGCTGGAAGACGCCTTGAAGCAGGTGGCCGGGGAACGTTATAGCAAGGAACGCATGGCCTGGGTCGACCGTTAGTATCTACTGGCAGGCCGCTCCGTTGCATACATTGCGATCGGCGGCGGCCGGCTTCAGGTTGGTTTGCGCGGCGTTGCCGTTATTGCCCTTGAACTGGTTGTTGCTGAAAGTGGAATGGCCATATGCGGACAGTCCCAGCATCTGGTTGCCGCGCATCATGCTGTTGCGCACCTTGAGATCGACGCCGAAGATGCCGTCGCCGCCATTCGCTTCGGCAACGCTGTTGCTGATCGAACCGCCGAACAGCACCGCGCCGCCATGGCCGTTCCTGGCCATCACTATCCGGTCGATGCTGGCCGCATTGGTTTCCAGGTAGACGCCGTAATTTCCCATGCCCTGGATGATGCCGTTCCTGACCGAGATGCCGCTGCGGTTGACCGCATGCACGCCATTTCCGCTGCCGCCCGGCCAGCACGGCGCCGGCAATTGCTGGCAGCGAACCGGTCCCTGGATGGCGTGGCCGTTGAGGTCCAGCGTCACGTTGTCGGCGTTGATCTCGATTGCGGTGGTGTTGGCGTCAGGTACTTTCAGGTTGCCTGACAGCCGGTAATATCCGGGTTCGTCGATGACCACCAGGAAACCCGGCTTGTCGGCGCGATCAGGAGCAATCATGGTGGCTCGCCCGGCCGCCGAGCTCATGCCGGGAATCAACAGCGCGGCCAGCAGCGCCGTCGCTACGTATTGCTGCAAGCTATCACTCATAGGGCCGCTCTTCATTGCTCGTGAGCCGCTTCAGGCTCCCCGGAAAATATCGACAGTTTCAATGGCCGCACCGCGCCCATCCAGATCGCATGGTCGCGATGATCGCGCAGGTCGTCGCCGGTGAGCGGATGGACGAACACCACCAGCCCGGCGCGATGCAAGGCCAGCCATGGGATGACTTCGCCAAACAGCGGCGCATCGAAAGCCAGCTGGCAGCTCCAGTCCGGATGCGGCCCGACAGGGTGCTGGTGGACCCGGCCCATGGCCAGCGTAAACCGCCGCGCCGCCTCTTCACACAAGGCTTGCGCCCGCGCCAGGGTGCCGGCATCGAAATAGATGTGGGCGTGGTAGCCGGTGATGCTCGGCGCGGATGGTTCGGTCATGCAGGAAACTCCAAAATGTGGGATCGGGACTGCGCGCAGATGCGCCTGGCGCAGGCTGTTTTTCGTATGGTTATTGCTGCGTTTCTTGCTGCGTTAACAATCAAGAATACCCTCTTTTCCATAGCCAGGGAAATTGCATCCGCAAGACCGGAATCCTGCTTGTCTTTCTGATCATTTCCACCGCAATGAAGGCCGGCATGATACGCGTGGGGCCACGGTTTCACACCGCCCGGAAGAAAATAATGCGGGCTTTGTACGGTGACGTACTTAACATTCCAGTCCCGGCAGGTAATCTGCTTTTATCGGCTTGCCTTGAAGAGCTGCGCCAGAAAATATCCAATGAAACCACCTATCATGCCCGCCGACGCGAGCCCGGCCGCTGCTCCTGAAACAAGTACGACGGCGGATGCGCCGATGACCGGGCCGCTGGCGCCGCTTTCCGCTACCGGTTCCACCAATGTACGTAACCTGTGCCTGAGGGTACTTACCGTCCTGGCGCTGGTGTTTGCGCTGCAATGGGCGCAGAGTTTCCTGATTCCGCTGGTATTCGGCATTTTCATCGCCTACACCCTCAATCCGCTGGTGGCGTCGCTGGAACGCATCCGCATCCCGCGCCTGATCGGCACTTGCATCGTGATGGCCACCTTGCTGCTTGGCCTGGTGCAAGTTGCCTATTCTTTGCGCGGCGAGTTCCAGTCGATCGTCGAGCGCTTGCCGACCGCCGCCCATCAGCTGGCGCGCTCCATGGCCAGCATCCAGGCCAGGACGCAAGGCCAGGCCAGCACCATCCAGAAAATGCAGGCGGCGGCAAACGAAATCCAGACCGCTGCCGGCCAGGCTGCCGGCGTAAAACCGGATCCCAAACGGCAAGCCAGTCCCGCACCGCCATCGTTTCAGCTGGGCGAATGGCTATGGACCAGTTCAATGGGCGCCATGCTGTTCCTCGGCCAGGTGGTGATGGTGATCTTCCTGGTGTTTTTTCTCCTGTTGTCGGGCGATACCTTCAAGCGCAAGCTGGTGAAACTGACCGGGCCGTCGCTTTCCAACAAGAAGATCGCCGTCAACATCCTGTTCGACATCAATACGTCGATCCAGAGCTACATGTTCATGCTGCTGGTGACGAATGGCTTGCTGGCGGTCTTGATGTGGATCGCGTTTCGCCTGATTGGACTTGAAAACGCCGGAGCCTGGGCTGTTGCGGGCGGTTTCCTGCATGTCATCCCATACTTCGGTCCGCTCCTGATCGCTGTCGCTACCGGCCTGACCGCATTCATGCAGTTCGAATCGTTCTCGATGCTGCTGCTGGTGTCAGCCACGACATTGGCCATTGCGACCCTGATCGGCACATTCGTGACGACCTGGATGATCGGCCGCATCGCCAAGATGAATGCGGCGGCGGTGTTCATCGGGCTGCTGTTCTGGGGTTGGCTGTGGGGTGTATGGGGAATGCTGCTGGGCATTCCGATCATCGTCATCGTCAAGGTCATCGCCAAGCATGTCGACCGCATGCATCCGGTCGCCGAACTGCTGGGCGACTAGCCGATCCGGTACGGACGCAGTGAAGGGATAAAAAAAAACGGCATCCGAAGATGCCGTATCAAACCAGGTTAGAGGCGGGAATTAAAGCGAGATCTTGGCGATCTTGGCGCCTTGCAGCGAGACGCCCGCGATCAGGCCGCCGTTGGTAGTCACGAAGCCGATGATCGGCTGTTGCGCGGTATTGGTGTCGATGCTGCCGTTGGCGCCGATGTTAGCCAGCGCGACGGTAGCGTCGGCGCCGACGGTCCAGCCGTTACTGTTGCGGAATTTATCAAGCGCATCCTGCGTCATGAACAGCAGCACGATGGCTTTCGATTGCGCTCCCGCCTGGAAGCCGATGGAACCGGCTGTGGTGCTGTAGTAGCCCTCGGTGCGGCCGCCTACGCGCAATGCGCCCTTGCCGTATTCGCCGCCGATCACGAAGCTGGCTTGCAGCACCGCAGGGAACACCAGCACGCCCTTGGCGCGCGCTACCAGGTCACGCGAAGCAGGCGCGGTCTGATACAGTTTGGATAAAGTGGCGTCCACTCCGGCATTGACGTCGTTGCGGCTGGTTTGCGAACTGGCGTCCTTGCCCGGCATGGTAGTGGTGCAGCCGGCGAATGTCAGGCTGGCCATTGCGACGGCAACGGCTGCCAAGCCCTTTGAAGGGAATGAGGATTTTTTTTGCATTTTTTTCTCCATCAAAAATAATAATTGGACAACGTTATGAATTGTATATTGCGTTGCAAGACATCTGCATGAACCGCATTTTGGACTGAGCTTCCATGACCTCCCAGCTCCTGACGGTATCCCTGGTTGAATCGGCCGCAACGAAGGCGACGCCGCGGCATCCAAGCTGCGGCGCATCATTATCCGCAATCATGGTGTCACTCTAGGCGGGATGTAAGATTGCATCTGTACGGTAGCACACATTCAAACAACAATTACTTGCCTGCCTCCGACGCTTGAGGACGGCAAGCCTTGATCACAGCAAGAGGAATCCGCAATGAATGAATACAACGCCAATCCGCAGCCCAGGCTCTACCTGGACGACCTGAAAGCCGGCGACCGCTTCAGCAGCGCCGAGCATGCGCTGGATGAACAACAGATCCTGGCGTTCGCCCGCCAGTTCGACCCCCAGCCTTTCCACCTGAGCGACGCCGCCGCCAAGAACACGCTGTTCGGCGGCCTGGCAGCCAGCGGCTGGCATACCGCCGCCATCACCATGCGCCTGCTGGTCACCAGCGGCATGCCGCTGCAGGATGGCATCATCGGCGCCGGCGGCGAAATCAGCTGGCCGCAGCCGACCCGCGCCGGCGATATCCTGCGCGTGGAAAGTGAAATCATGGAAATCACGCCGTCACGCTCACGCCCGGACCGCGGCATGGTCAAGCTGCGCAGCGAAACCCGCAACCAGCGCGGCGAAGTGCTGCAGCTGTTCGTGTCGAAGCTGGTGGTGTTCCGCAAACCGGCAGCTGCGTGAAATCGCCTGCAGATCTACAATAAAATTTTTTGAGCGAGCGCCAAGATGATACGCATCCGTGAAATCGACCACCTTGTATTGCGCGTGACCGACCTTGAACAGATGCTGCACTTTTACTGCGATGCGCTCGGCTGCGCCGTTGACCGCCGCCTGGACAGCATCGGCCTGGTCCAGCTGCGCGCCGGCAGCGCCATGCTCGACCTGATTCCGGTCGACGGCAAACTCGGCAGCGCGGGCGGCGCGGCGCCAGGCAAGGAAGGGCGCAACCTCGACCATTTCTGTTTTCGTGTGGAGCCCTTCGATGAAGCGGCGATTCGCGCTCATCTTGCCGCCCATGGCGTGGCGGCTGGCGAGCTTGCGTCAAGAAACGGAGCGGAAGGGGAAGGGCCGTCGATTTATGTCACGGATCCGGAGGGGAATGTGGTTGAGCTCAAGGGGCCGCCGTATGACTAAGACGCTGATTTTATTTTAAACTCGTCCACTCAGTCAGGCTGCATTTTATTCATCTGGACTATGATATTCGGTATCAATCTTAAAACCAAAACTACGGAGTTTTTCTTCCGAATTCGTCCGTTCTACAGCCTGTCTTTTGCGAACAGCTGGATACAATTCCTTCCATAGTTTCCGGTCTTCAAAAGCCAACGCACTGCGTTGAAAACTGCCCTTGCTTTCCAGTTCAAGCGAAAGAAAATAAGCGCCCGGCAGATTCGGATCCATTTTCCCGCGATCCCGCATAAATTGGACATTCATGTAAACATCGTTCAGATAAAATCTCCATCCAGTCATATCATTGATCTTCATCCAGATATCCAATGAAGGCATATAACCAGGATCCAGCGACATCAGACCGGCTCCGTTTTCAAGCCCGCTCATCTGATAACGCAGTGCATCAGCGCCTTTAAGGCGCGGCATACTGTGATCAATCCATCGTTTCCAGCCCGCTTCCTGAATATGCTGAAGTAAGGCATAGAACTTGAGGCGCGCTTCGTCGTGAAGCACGTTATTTCTTGGGGGTAGCCCCATGCTGATCGAAAGACCGACTATCCCTTCTGCAGGATATGTGTCATCGGTATCTCCCAATACCGAGAGAACCGAATCCAGAACAAAGCTGCTGGAGCCATTTTTTACAGTAATGGTACCTAAAGCATCATCGGGCCAGTTAAGTCTGTAAAAGTGTGACCCTGGATTGCGATCGTTGACGTCGATCATTTCTTTATATCGCTGTGCGAAATGTTTACCAGACTCGCCGATTTCAACAACAACATTGCTATAAACAACGGCTTTCTTCTCCACGAGACTAAATAAACCAGCTTTGATGTCGTGGCCAAACATCAGCCAGAATGCAATTGCCGCAGGAACAATTAGCCACGCCGCTAATGCACCAGAAATCCAATTTTTTGGCAGAAATTTTCTAAGCGTCATTGATAGAGCGGATCAACAAGGAAGATTACGCCTTTCCAGACGTTTTCCCGCTTCAATTAGGAACCGGGGGATCTCGATACGTTTCGTCAATTGCTATGCCTTTGGCCTTGAGTTCAGTTTCCTTTTGCGCACGCGTAGCAGCGAATTTCGTCAGGACAGCGGGTAACAGCTCTTTCCAGTGCTGGCGATCCTCGGGTTTCACATAGCCTCGGAATTCTTCCAAGTCAGTTTTGACGTTAAAGCTGAGCAGGTAGGCGCCAGGCTTGGCGGGATCGGTCAAGGTCCGCTCTCGGGTGAAACGCACTGTCAGGTAAACATGGTTCGCATAAAAGCGCCAATAGGTGTTGCTCTCAATATGCATCCATTCATCTAACGTAGGTGTGTAGCTCGGATCAAGCCCGATGAATTGATCTGTGCCAAGCACATAGTCGAATCGCGCCTTGCCTTTTAGACGTGGATCGCTCATGGGTGTGATCGGTTGCCATCCCTTGCCTATCAACGACTGCAACAGCGCATAGGTTTTACTACGTGCTTCGTCATGCCCGATGAGATCAGAGGATGTGATGCCTCCCTTGATATCGATTTCCGACAGTCCTTCGTTTGCCAAGCCGCCCAAATCTTGACCCGCAGAGATACCCAACACGTCTTTGATCACAAACGAATTCTTGTCATGCTCAATCGTAATAACTCCATGCGGAAGAGTATTCCAATCGATCTCGTAAAAATCCATCCCTACCGGCTGATGCTCAACTTTGACCAACGCAGGATAACGCTTTAAAAAGCCAGAGCCTTGCTCGCCGATCTTGATCGTGATTTGCCGAGAAAAGATATTCGCGTTCTTTTCTATGGCAGTACCGGGAGTCGTGATTATTTTTTCCCCGCAACCTGATAACAGGAGCAAACCAATAAGGACCGAATTTAATGAGAAAAACGTATGCACTTCAGATTATCCACACGATGGTAGCGAACGCATTTCACTCCTGTGCTATTCATCGCGCGCGTTCTTGGTCATCTTGGAAACCATATCAACGTACACGTCCTTTCCAGTTTCAAGTTTAATTTTCGAAGGGTAATGGTAAAAAACCAACCACATCTTTGTCGCCAAACCAAGAAACACCAAATTAACAGGGGTCATACTCACAGCCAAAAATATTTGCGTAAACGGTACCCCCACAAAATTTGACACAATCCTCATATATGGCGCCAATAGAACTGCTGCCACCATGAAAAAAATAACGAACTTATTTGATGGAAATTGCGGAAATTTCAGCGTTTTTTCAATGACGATCTTGTCACCTTGCTGAAGATAGTAAACTGCGTCTTCCTCTTCTTGATAGATGCTATCCCTGAGTTTTTTATCTGTAAAAATATCTCGATAAATCAAGAAAAATCGGCGGCACCACCAAACAATCAAAAAGAAATGCAATACCAAGAATCCAAGCCGCGCCCATAGTGGCCAGGCACCATAGATGACAATACAGAGAATGGGATAAATTCCCAAAATAGATCCACTGGCAAAAGAAACAAAACCTGCACCATAGTATTTTGCTTTCCACTCCCACTTGAACAGATAGGCGATGGCAGCAGACGCTACCGCGAGTGCGCAAATAAGCAGACCTGAGATTGCGAGATAATTTTGGGCAAGAGCGATGTCTGGCACGGCGCCATCAGCCAACGCCCATCCACTCAATCCCATTATTATTGGAATAATAAGTGCAATTATAAAAATCGATCGGGTGCTTTTAACTGCGGCATTTACCTTGTCAAGATTCCTCAAAAGTGAATCTCCTTGTAATCTTTCGGGAATTTCCCCATCAGATAGTGCCAGCTATCCTCTATCTGCTTCCCTGCTTTTCTAAACCAAGGTGCAATAGAAGCAGCGAGTCCATCGGTATTTTTTGGATCGCCGGTTGCATGTTGCCCAAGCTTTTTATCTAGAGATTCAATTAAATAGTTAGCTGCAAAGCTAAGACCAATAGTGATAGCTCCAACAACTATCACCGGAATAGCGGCGCCGATAACCACCATGACGAACCATACTATTACGGCTACCGCCACTACCACCAAAGCCGCAACCACGATTGCCTTAATTGCAGCCATAACCAACGCTGCGGCCAAATCATAGCCGTCTTTCTTGGCATCATCCTTCCATTCTGCGATGGAAGTAGCGGCACCAAAAATAAAGCTGACCAAAGCGTTGCCTTTGAATGTTCCGGTGACACCTTTAACTGTGGCGGCAAAAGAACTTTCCGTTTTACCCATGCCCGCGAAGATATTCACTATTCGATCATGTGCCGGTCCGAACCCACCCCGACCAAATACTGTATTGCTGTTGCTATAGCCAGAAAAATAAAAACGAATCTTGCCCCGAACATAGTGCACCTGCGCTTTCACCAGCTTAAAACCTTCGTGGGTTTTACCGTCGAGACTGGCACGCAACCACGTCCAGTTATCCGCTATATAGGCGCCCGTACCTGCAACTTGTCCCCATATCCAGTTGCGTGTTGCAACGTGATTCGGATCAATATCAGCAAAACCGGATTTATCGCCACCTTTCTTTAAAGATTCCCATACTTGGGCAGGTATGCCTTCGAGCTTGCCATCAACCACGCATACAACCGGACATGTTTCATCATGGATAGGTGCTGCAACAGAACGAGGTAAAGGCGCGGGCATTACAGCAGGAGCGGCGTTTACAGGGGCCGATGTCACGAGCTTGAGAGGAGCGGGAGGAGGACCTGTATCACCTAAGGAAATAATAATCGGCGCCGGCTTTTCTTTTGGATCATCACTATGCCGATGTTTATCCCATTCGTTCGGTTCTACCTTGGAGAGAATCTGTCCATCGCATTTGAGTACCAATGCTCCCTTGAAACCACGACTGACCCAGACGTGCATGCGCTCGCCATCCTTGAACGTCACCTTGCCGTGTTGGGCTGCGAAGATCAATTTCTTGTCGCGGGCATTGTAAAAATCGGAGTCGGTGGCTTCCAACACATAGGTTTTTCCGTTACCAAGCTTGATATCAAAAATTACGTCACGATGTTTGCGCAGTACGACTTTAAGTTTGTCGGTGCCGCCGCCGACCCAGCACTGAACTGATTCGCCAGGCAGATCGATACAGTGCTCTTGCACTACCATGTCGTCGCTGGTTTGCGAACCGGTTGCTCCCATGTTTAACCCCTGGCTTATATGCGTTTAATCTGTTCCGCTCGGAATGATCCGCGCGTGGCATTCTTGAGAATGGTTTTCCCTGTCCCGTCCAGGGTGCTATTTTCTTGTTGACCATCCCATAAATGAGATTGAATCGGATCATGTTGCAATGGACTGCCATCAGCATCAACATATTCCAAATGCAAATCACGTTTGGTGCTCAAATCGCTGATGTTGCTGTGCTGATCGGGTACCGACATATTCTTTGGTCCAGGCAGGCTATGCGAGGCGGCATGGACAACATAATTGCCGTTGGTGCCGTGCTCGATACCGACTGCGTTGTACTTGACGTAGCTGCCGCCCCCGTTGATCACCACTTCTTCCTTAGCGCTTACTATGATGTGCGTGGCGGTATGTGTGATGTTCAATTTAGCCAACAAATTGATGCTATCCGTAAGTGTTTGCACTTCAATATCGCCAGCTGCGGCAACCAATTTCATGCCTGTTTTTTGTACGAACAACCGGAAGGTGTTTTTGATGCTGGCAAACAGGCTGTCTCCGCTGGCAATGGACAGGCTCTTGCCGGTGGTGATGGCCGTATGCTCATCGCTGGCAATGTGCGTCGATTGCGCCGTCGTGGTTTCTATGCCGGCAGGACTGGCCAGCACCAGATGCGGTTGGGCCAGTTCCGGGAAACTGCCTTCCTGCGCAGCACCGCCCTTGATCGCCTCGTTCTGCGCCTTGAGGATCTGCGCAATGTCCGCCTGCTGTCCCTGCTTCTCCTGCGCCCCCGCCTGCTGCGCCATCTCCGCCAGCGTCTCATGCTGGTCGCGTGCCGAAGTGAGCCTTTGCACCGTCTCGCCCATGTCCTTCATGTGCGAAGCCGCACTGCTGCGGCCTTCAGTCGTGATCAGCATGCCCTTCGCTGAACGCGCCACGCCATGGCCGTCTGTGCGCAGTTCCCAGCCCTCGCCGCGTGCATCCTTGCGGCCGGCATTGTCTTCAATGCGGGTGATGTTGCCCAGGCTGAGCTGGCTGTGCTGGTGATCGCTTTTGAGCTGCGCCTGGATCTTGGCGTTGGTGTCGTCCAGGATCAGGTGGTTGCTGCGCCCGCCAGCCTGGTTGCCGCCATTCGGGGTCAATTCACGGCTTCTGAGGCCCATCAGCGATTGCTGGGTCGCCAGCTTCCACGGCGGCATGTTGCGCTGGTTGTAGACGCTGCCGGTGATGAGCGGCCGGTCCGGGTT
>NZ_FOLC01000024.1 GCF_900112135.1 Collimonas sp. OK412 | reverse complement strand
CACAGCCATGCATGCACCGTTTTTGAGATTGAAAGTTAACGCGATTTCGGAGAGTTTACAAGCGAAATTTGAGGGGAAGGGTCAGACTCTGACCCTAATTAATCCTGAAATAATTCGACTCTGACCCTAATTAATTGGCGGTGACGTGTGTGCTGGTTTCAGGCTAGAGGGGCCAGTAGTAGCTGCAGATCTTCGCTGCTGAACTTGGTTGCGAGTGCGGCGTCGCTGCCTAGTACGCCTTCTGCCAGCGCCGCCTTGCGGGCTTGCAGGTCGATAATGCGTTCTTCTATGCTGCCTTCGACCACGATTTTATAGACAAACACGGTCTGTTCCTGGCCGATGCGGTGGGCGCGGGCGGTTGCTTGTTCTTGCACTGCGGGGTTCCACCATGGGTCGACGTGGATCACGGTGTCGGCGGCGGTGAGGTTGAGGCCGACGCCGCCGGCCTTGAGGCTGACCAGCAGCAAGGGTACGGTTTTGTTTTGGAATTCGGCTACCAGTGCGCCGCGTTTGGCCGGCGGCGTCTTGCCGGTGAGGGCCAGCCAGGGCAGCTGCATGGCATCGAGTTCGGCGGCGATCAGGTCCAGCATTTCAGTGAATTGGGAAAACACCAGGATGCGCCGGCCTTCGGCCACCAGGGCCGGCAGCATGTCGCGCAGCAGCTCCAGCTTGGCGCGCTCGATGCCGGGCGGGTGTTCCATGCCTTTCAGCAGGAATGGATCGCAGCACACCTGCCTGAGCTTGAGCAAGGCATCGAGGATCGTGATCTGGCCGCCGCTGAAGCCTTTGCGCTTGAGCACGCGGCGCACCTGCTCATCCGCGGCCAGCCGGACGCTTTCGTACAGGTCGCGCTGCTGTCCCTGCAGCTGGACCAGCTTGAGCGTCTCGCTGCGCGGCGGCAGTTCGCTCGCCACTTCGTCCTTGCGCCGCCTGAGGATAAAAGGCCTGACCCGCTGCGCCAGCAGCTGCGCGCGCAGGGTCTGGCCGCCGATCTCGATCGGCTTGCGCCACAGGCGCGTGAAACTGCGCATGTCGCCGAGGAAACCGGGCATCAGGAAATCGAATTGGGTCCACAGTTCGCCCAGGTGGTTTTCCAGCGGCGTGCCGGTGATGCACAAGCGATGCCGCGCGCGCAGGCGCCGCACTGCGCCGGCGCTGCGGGCGGTGGCGTTCTTCACGGTCTGCGCTTCATCCAGGATCAGCATGTGGAAGGGCTGGGCTTCCAGCGCCGCGCGGTCCCGCCACAGCAGCGGGTAGGTGGTGAGCACCAGGTCGTATCCGGCCATGTGCGAGAAATCCCGATGGCGCTCCGGTCCTTGCAGGGCGAGCACGCGCAAGCCGGGCGCCATGCGCCGGGCTTCGGCCTGCCAGTTGAACACCAGCGAAGTCGGTAGCACTGCCAGCGCCGGCAGGTCAAGGCGGCCCGCCTGCTTTTCGATCAGCAAGTGCGCCAGGGCCTGCGCGGTCTTGCCCAGGCCCATGTCGTCCGCCAGGATGCCGGCCAGGCGATGCTCGCGCAGATACTGCAGCCAGGCGACGCCGTGCAATTGATAGGGCCGCAAGGTAACGCCGAGTCCGGCCGGCGCCGCCACCGCTTGCGGCGTGCCGGCGCCTTGCAGCCGTTGCGCCAGCGCGCGCAGGCCGGCGTCGCCTTGCAGTTGCCAGGCGCCATGGACGCCGGCGCGCTGGCGCTGCGTATCCAGCAGGCTCAGGCGCATCGTTTCAAGCCGGTAGGCATCCCAGGAAGAGAGCTGCAGCGGCCCGTCCTTGCGCAAGGGATCGGTCAGCAATTCCAGCATGTTGCCGACGATCGCCTTGAGCGGCGCCGCCAGCGCTTCGATCCGTTTGCCGCCGGGCGCCCGCAGCATGATCAGGGCGTGGTCGTCGATCAAGGCGATCTGCCTGGCGTCCAGCCAGCGGGCGTCGCGTTGCAGCAGGTACGCCAGCAGCGGCACCAGGTCCACCAGTTCGCCGTCGATTTCGATGCCCAGGGTCAGCAGCCAGGAGCCTTCGCCGGCGGGCAGGCCGAGCGCAGTCACCTCCTGTTCGCGGCCGCGCATGCGCGCTGCGACCTGCTTGCCCAGCAGTTCACCGGTCGCCGGGTTGACGATCAGGCGCCAGGCATCCACCGGCACGCTCTCATGGGCAAAACCGGGGCGCACCACGATCGCCCAGCCTTTGGCCTGCAAGGCGGGCAACTGCTCGGCCCAGAAATCGCCGAAGAAATCTTCCTGCACCAAGGTCCACAGCGAGGCCAGGGTGGACGCTGCTTCCTGTGCGGCGGCATCGGTGCGCCATTGCAAGGTGTCGCTGGGCAGCGGATACAGGCCCAGCTCCCACACCAGGTCTAGCGCATCGGCTTCGGCGCCCAAGTCGCGCAGCAGCAGGCGCTGGCCGTGTTCGTTTTCCACCGTTTGTGAGGATGCCGGGCGGCGGTTCAGCAAAGCGGTCGGCGCCGCGGTCTCCCATTGCAAGCCGTCATCGGTGACATAAGTCCAGCTGATCTGCGCCACCGTCACGTTGGGACCGCGCGGGCCGAACGGACCGGAAGGCCGCATGCCGAGCAGGCCGTCGCCGCGGCCCAAGGTCTGCAGCGTCAGGCGCGGCCGGAAACGGCCGACGGAGCTTGCCGCTGGATTCATCGCGGCGAAAAGTGCACAGCGAGCTTGCCCAGTGCGCCATATTGGATAACCAGGTCTTGCGCCGCGGGCAGGCCGAAACTGCCGGCATAGGAGCCGGTGATGACGGCTTGTCCGGCTTGCAGCCCCTGTCCCCGGCCGCGCAGGAATTCGGCCAGCCAGTACAGCGGCGCGCGCGGGTCGGCGGCCGGGTGGCGGCCGTCCAGCCGGATTGTTTCGCCGGCGCCGGTGTCGATATCGATCGCCAGCACGGCCGCGCCGCGCGCGTGTTCGGCATCCACTTGCGGGCCAATGTACAAGCCCTGGTTGAGCAGTCCGTCCGCTAGGTTTTCAAGAAAACCCGCTTCATCTGGATCGCTGTAGCGGCTGTCTATCAGTTCGAGCGCGAGGCAGGTGCGCACGATGGCGGCATCGATCTCCGCTGCGGAATAAGGCAACGGGCGCGGCGGCAAATCGCGGCCGAGGATGAAAGCCAGTTCCGGCTCGACCCGTACCTGGCCGCCGCGCACCCACGCCGTACACAGTCCGCCGCTAAAGACGGTGTCGCCATAGATCGGCGCCGCCACCGGCTGCCCTTCGACCGGCATGCCGCATTTCCAGGCAGTTATCGCGGCGCCAGCCTGGGCGCTGACCAGCGCCTGTATCGCCAGCGCTGCCTCGGCATCCTGCGGCCGCATCGGCTGCGGCAGGCGCGCTCCCTGGGCGCCGGTTTTGCGGCGCGTCGCCAGGATGGCGGCGGCGTCGGACAAGGCTTGCGGGGTTTGGGGCATGGCGGCTTTCAAATTGGCGGGTGCGGGCAGTTGCAGCAGTCTGCCCGATATTCTAGCCGCGAACGGCAATGGCCGAGAGCCAGCATATTGTGTTTCCGCGGGATTACAGGTAACTTAGCGGATTGCAACAGAGTTGCATGTTGAGGATTGCCCCTACCCCGGGCAAATCCAGGCGCACTGTCTATCCATACAAGGGATCTGTACTATATGTCTTTTCTTCCGCAACGCACCCATACCCTGGGCGCATTTTTCCTGGCTCTGATGACCTCTGCTTCCACACTCGCCGCATCCCCTCCGACACCGCCGTTCGCCGCCAAACAAGCCTGGCAGGAAACCCGCCACGGAGAAACCGTCACCGACGACTACCGCTGGCTGCGCGAAAAAACCAATCCCAAGGTGATCGCCTACCTGAAGGCAGAGAATGCCTATACCCAGGCCATGACCAAGGACCTGGCGCCGCTCACGAAAAAACTCTACGGTGAAATCAAGGGCCGCATGAAGGAAACCGACTTGTCGGTGCCGACCCGGCGCGGCAATTATTACTATTACAGCCGCACCGAAGCCGGCCAGCAATACCCCATCATTTGCCGCCGCCTGGCCAAGGCCGATGCCGGTTTCGCCTATGACGCCAGGACCGCGGAAGAAATCCTGCTGGATGAAAACCTGCTCGCCAAAGGCAAGAAATTTTTCGAGGTAGAGAGTTTTTCAGTCAGTCCCGACGACCGTTACCTGGCCTATTCCACCGACACCGTCGGCTAACGCCAGTACCAGCTGCATGTCAAGGATTTGAGCACAGGCAAGCTGCTTGGCGATACGGTGGAGCGCGTGACTACCCTGGCCTGGGCGGCGGATAGCCAGACCCTGTTCCTGGTGCAGGAAGACGCCACCACCAAGCGCTCCGACCTGCTGCTGCGCCTCAAGCTGGGCGCCAAGCCGGTAGAGGTATACCGCGAAGCGGTGGAGCAGTTCAACCTTGGCGTCGGCAACAGCGGCGACCGCAAATTCATCGAGCTCGAAGCGCAAAGCACCGACACCACCGAAGTCAGCCTGCTGCCGGCAGACCAGCCGCAAGGCAGTTTCCGTTCAGTGCTGGGACGCGAAACCGGCCATCGCTACCATGTCGATCACCGCGACGGCGAGCTGTTCATCATGACCAACAAGGACGCCAAGAATTTCCGCCTGGTGACGGCGCCGCTGGCGACCCCCGGGCCAGAGCACTGGAAAGAACTGGTAACGCACGATCCCGACGTGCTGCTGGAATCCTTCGAGCTATTCCGCGATTTCCTGGTGGTCAGCGAAAAATCGGATGCGCAAGAACGTTCCCGCATCTACAATTTTGCCGACCACAGCTGGAAGACCGTGCAGTTCGACGAAGCGGTGTACGCCTCGCATGCCGGCGGCACGCCGGAATTCACTTCAAGCCAATACCGCCTGATGTACGAGTCGCCGGTGACGCCGTCGACGGTGTTCGACGTCGACATGGCAAGCGGCCAGCGCAAGCTGCTGAAGCAGCAGGAAGTGCCCGGCTACGATCCGGCCCTGTATGAAACCAAACGCCTGTGGGCCACCGCGCGCGACGGCGTCAAGGTGCCGCTCTGGACCGTCGCCAAAAAGGGCATCAAGCTGGACGGTTCGGCGCCATTGCTGCTGTACGCCTACGGCTCCTACGGCATCCCGGCCGAAGCCACCTTCTCCAACAGCCGCGTCAGCCTGCTCGATCGCGGCGTGGTGTTTGCCGAAGCGCATATCCGCGGCGGCAACGACATGGGCGAGCACTGGCACGACGACGGCATGCTGATGCACAAGAAAAACACCTTCTACGATTTCATCGACAGCGCCGAATACCTGGTCAAGCAGGGCTGGACCAGCCCGCAGCGCCTGGTCATCGAAGGCGGCAGCGCCGGCGGCCTGCTGATGGGCGCGGTCGCCAACCTGCGTCCCGACCTGTTCCATGCCGTGCATGCGGCAGTGCCGTTCGTCGACGTGATGAACAGCATGATGGACGCCAGCCTGCCGCTGACCACGGGCGAATACCTGGAGTGGGGCAATCCTAACGAAAAGCCTGCCTACGACTACATGCGCAGCTATTCGCCCTACGACAATATCGAACGCAAGGCGTATCCGTCGATGCTGGTCACCACCGGCCTCAACGATAGCCAGGTGATGTATTGGGAGCCGGCGAAATATGTCGCCAAGCTGCGCGCGCTGAAAACCGACCACAATCCCCTGCTGCTCAAAGTGAACATGGGAGCCGGCCACGGCGGCGCTTCCGGCCGCTACGATGCGATCAAGGAACGCGCGTTTGAAATGGCGTGGATGCTGTCGCAATGGGGTTTGCTGCAGCCGGGAAAACGCTAGGCTGCACCTCGCAAAGATCATTCAAGTCATTTAATTTACCAAGGATTGTCATGCAATTTTTGAACACACCATCGCGGCTGTTTGCAGTTACTGTGGCCACAGCAGTTGCAACACTCGTCACGGCCTTGCCTGCCCACGCAGTCAGCGTCGCCCCGGTGCAGGACGTCAGCGACGTCTTGCACGGCGTCACGGTCAAAGATCCGTACCGCTATTTCGAGAATGTGAAGGATCCCAAGGTGCAGTCCTGGCTCAAGGAGCAGGGCGAATCGGCGCGCAAGGAACTGGACCGGATAGAACTGCGCAACCAGCTGGAACAGCGCATCGCCGATATTTCCGCCGCCACCGGCGACGACATCCGCGACATCACGCGCATGCCGGGCAACCAGGTGTATTACCTCAAGCGCGCCCGCGGCGAAAAACAGTTCAAGCTGGTGATGCGCGACAGCCTGCAAGGTCCCGAGCGCGTCCTGGTCGATCCTGAACTGGACGCCAAGCGCACCGGCGTGCCGCACGCCATCAATTATTTCGTGCCGGCCTGGGACGGCAGGCACGTAGCCTACGGCGTTTCCGCCGGCGGTTCGGAAGATGCCTCGCTGTATATCCTCGATACGGCAAGCGGGAAAAATGTCGGCGAACCGATTCCACGCGTGCATGAAGCCCTGCTCGGCTGGCTGCCGGACAGCAAGTCGCTTACCTACAACCAGCTCAAGGCGCTCAAGCCGGGCGACCCGGATTCAGAGACCTATCTCGACAGCAAGGTGATGTGGCTCAAGGTCGGCGCGCCGGCCGCCGAAGCCAAGGCGGTGTTCGGCCCGACCGTTACTACCGACCTGGGCCTGGCCCGTCTCGATGTCGGCGCTATCCTCTTCAATCCGGGCAGCCGCTGGATGGTTGCGCGCACCACCGACACCACCTTGCCGGAAGGTTTCCTGTTCGTGGCCGATGTCGCCGACCTCGACAAGCCGGCCATCGCCTGGAAGAAAATTTCCAGCTTCGACGACAAGATCACCGATGCCGAACTGAAAGGCAACGACCTGTACCTGCTGACGCATGACCATGCGCCGCGCAACCGCGTGCTGAAACTCGACTTGCGCCATCCTGACCTGAAACTGGCGCGCGAAGTGGCCAGCGCGCCGCCAGACGCGGTGCTGGAAAAATTCTCGCTGACACGCGATGCGCTGATCGGCGAAGTGCGCGAGGGCACCTCGATCGTGCTGCGGCGCTATGCGGCCGGCGACACCAAGGGCCAGAACATCCCCTTGCCGTTCAAAGGTGCCGCCACCGTCCATAACGATCCGGCCCATGCCTACAGCGATGTGCTGTACACCTTGAACGGCTGGACCGAGCTGCCGCGCACCCTGCTGCTCAAGGGCAAGCTGTCGAGCGACCCCGGCCTGCGCGTGAATCCGCCCATGCCTGGCCTGCCCGAAGTGGAAGTGGTCGACGTCAAGGTGACTAGCCATGACGGCGCGCTGGTGCCGATGACCCTGCTGTACAAGAAGGGCCTGAAACGCGACGGCAGCAATCCGACCTTGCTGGACGGTTACGCCGCTTACGGTTTTTCCCAGACCGCCGGTTTCTCGCCTGCCCGCATGGCCTGGCTTGAGCGCGGCGGCGTGCTGGCATTCGCCAACGTGCGCGGCAGCGGCGTCTATGGCGATGACTGGTACCGGGCCGGCTTCAAGACCACCAAGTCGAATACCTGGAAAGACGGCGTGGCTTGCGCCAAATACCTGATCGCCGAAGGTTACGCAACGCCCAAGACCCTGGGCGTGATGGGCACCAGCGCCGGCGGCATCTTCGTCGGCCGCACCGTGACTAGCGCGCCTGAGCTGTTTGCGGCAGCGATCTTCAATGTCGGCATCATGGACGCCGTGCGCGCCGAAGACAGCGCCAACGGCATCACCAACATTTCCGAATTCGGCAGCGCCAGGAACCCGAAGGAATTCCCGGCCTTGCTGGAGATGAGCACCTACCACAACATCAAGGACAACACCGCTTATCCCGCCGTCATGCTGGTGCACGGCATGAACGACCCGCGCGTCGACGTCTGGCACAGCGCCAAGACCGCGGCCCGCCTGCAGGCAGCCACCAGCAGCGGCAAGCCGGTCCTGTTGCGGCTCGACATGCAGGCCGGCCATGGCGTAGGCAGCACGGCTACCCAGCGTTATGCCTTGTCTGCCGATATCTACAGTTTCCTGCTGTGGCAAATGGGGAAGGCAAAGCAGGCGGATTAGGCAACCCGCAGCCGCCCGGCCGCCGGCGTCAATGCGCCGCGAGCCACCCTAGCAAGGCTTTGTGGAACTCTGCCGGCTGCTCCATCTGCGGCGCATGGCCGAGGCCGGCAAACTCGACCAGCGTAGCTTGCGGAATCAGCTTGGCGGCTTGTTTGCCCAGCACCTTGTAGCGGCCTATCTTTGCCTTTACCTCCGGCGAAGCGGCATCGCTGCCGATGGCGGTGGTGTCCGCATCGCCGATCAGCAGCAGGGTCGGCATGGCGAGATCCTTGAATTCGTAGACCACCGGCTGCGTAAAAATCATGTCGTAGACCAGCGCCGAATTCCACGCCACCACGGCGTGGCCCGGTCCCTGGTTGAGGCCCGCCAGCATGGTCACCCAGCGTTCATATTCCGGCTTCCAGCGGCCGACATAGTAGGTGCTCTGTTCATAGTTGCGCAGGCCGTCGGCATTCAGCTTCAATTCGCGCTGGTACCACTGGTCGACCGTGCGGTACGGCACGCCCAGCGCTTTCCAGTCTTCCAGGCCGATCGGGTTGACCATCACCAGCTGGGTCGCCTGGTCCGGGTACAGCAGGGCATAGCGGGTGGCCAGCATGCCGCCGGTCGAGTGGCCGACGATGACGGCTTTGCGGATGCCCAGCTGCGCCAGCAAACCGTGGGTATTGATGGCGAGCTGCTGGAACGAATACTGGTAATGCTCGGGTTTGCTCGAGGTGCAGAAGCCGACCTGGTCTGGTGCAACCACCCGGTAGCCGGCGGCGCCCAGCGCCTTGATGGTCTGTTCCCAGGTAGCGCCGCAGAAATTCTTGCCATGCATCAGGACCACGGTGCGGCCGTTGGTGGCGCCGGTCGGGGCGACGTCCATGTAACCCATCTGCAGCTGCTTGCCTTGCGATTCGAAGGCGTAGTGTTTCAATTCGTAAGGATAGTCGAAGCCTTGCAGTTCAGGACCGTAGGCAGGCGCAGCAGGAAGCGCCGGTGCGGCGGCAGCGGATAACGCGGCGCTGAGCAGCAAGCTGCCGAGCAAGAAAGGCAAGCAATTCGGCATGCGGCAATCCTCCGGAAACGAAGCGGCTATCTTACTCCCGGATTTCGGTCGGCGCCACGCCGGTCCAGCGCTTGAATGCGCGCCGGAAATTCCTCACATCTTTAAAGCCGGTTTCGGCGGCGACATCGGCCACTGAAAACTTGGAATGCGACAGCAATTCCAGCGCGCGCGATTTCCTCACCGATTCCAGCAGGCCCTGGTAAGAAAAACCGGCATCGTTCAGGCGGCGGCGCAAGGTCCGCTCGCCGATGTTGAGCGTGGCGGCGATGCTCTGCAGCGACGGCAGGTCTTTCAGATTGTCGCGGATCGCGCGCTCGATGGTGGTGGAAAGATCGACTTTTTCCTGTTCCACCGTAAGATTCTCTTCGATCAGTTTAATGGCCGTCTTGGCTACCAGGGCATCGTGGGTAGGCAGCGGATAGTTCATCCAGTTGACGTCGGTGATCAAGCGGTTGCGCGAGCAGCCGAAGCGCACCGGGCAACGGAAAATCGTATCGTAGATGGCGGCGTGCGGCGGCGGCTGGTACACCAGTTCGATCGCCGCCGGCGTGAACTGCGGCCCGACCAGGTGGCGCACGATATTGACCATGCTGGAAAACGCTTCCTCGATCAGGAACATCTCGATATCGGGATCGTAGAACTGCGGGTCGGCCACGATCGCGACCTGCTGGCCGCGCAGCTCCATGGCGATATGGATTAGCGAACCTGCTCCTTTCTGGTAGTGGATGCCGATTTCGCTGGCTTCGCCCAAGGTGGCGCAGGTCATCATGCCGAAGCCGACCAGGCCCCACGACACCAGCGTCTGCCGGCTGCCTACCGCCAGCCCGAGCCCGGTATCGCCGATCAGCTTCTGGCCGCGGCGGATCATCATGCTGCCCTGGCGGTAGGAGATCTTGAAATTGGGCTGGTTCAGGTCTTCCGCGCTGAAACCGAGGCCGCGGCAGAGGGACGCGGTGTCATGGCCGCGTTCGTGGGCGACGATCGACAGATAGCGCGGCGTCAGGGGATTGATCGATGCTGTCGAGTAGCGCGGATCAATCCGTTCGGGTTTGGCGGCGGCCGGTTTTGCGGCAGGTTTCGCGGTCGGTTTCATGCTTGCCATTGTGTCGGCAAGACAGGCGGTTGTCTAGCCTGCATGCATGCGACGGACAATATTCTGTCCGTTAAAGACCCTTCCGCCGTCCGTTTCGGCCCTCACTCCGCGGCCCGGACTTCGTTACATTGGATGGACGCCAGACAATTCAAACCAGCCCAGCCGATGTCCAGGAGATTGCCAATGAGTGCTTCATCCGTTTCCAGCAGCAACGCAGCAGTGTGCATTATCGGCGGCGGTCCCGGCGGCCTGAGCGCCGCCCGCGCCCTCAAGCGGCAAGGCATCAGCTACGAACAGTTCGAGCGCCACAGCGACGTCGGCGGCATCTGGGACATGGACAATCCGGGCAGCCCGATGTACGAATCGGCGCATTTCATTTCATCGCGCGACCTGTCGGGTTATGCCGATTTCCCCATGCCGAAAGACTATCCGGACTATCCGACCAACCGGCAGATCGTCGCCTACGTCAGGTCATTCGCGCGCGCCTTCGGCCTGTACGACAATATCCGTTTCGGCGTCTCGGTGCAGGCCATCGACAAGCTGCCCGACCAGCGCTGGCAAGTCACGCTGGGGAACGGCGAGCAGCGCCACTATCGCGCAGTGATCTGCGCCACCGGCTGCAACTGGGACCCCAGCCTGCCGGAAATCAAGGGCAATTTCAGCGGCGAGATCCGCCACTCGGTAAGCTACAAGCGCGGCGAGGAATTCAAGGGCAAGCGGGTGATGGTGGTCGGCGCCGGCAATTCCGGCGCCGACATTTCCTGCGACGCCGCCACCTACGCCGATGCCGCATTCATCAGCATGCGCCGCGGCTATCATTTCATCCCCAAGCATCTGTTCGGCGTCCCGGCCGACGAGTTTGCCGAAAAAGGGCCGCAACTGCCGATGTGGCTGGAGCGGCCGGTGTTCAGCGGCATACTCAAGATGATCACCGGCGACCTGACCCGTTTCGGCCTGCCCAAGCCGGACCACAAGCTGTTCGAAAGCCATCCCTTGATGAACACGCAATTGCTGCACCATCTGCAGCACGGCAACATCGCGGTGCGCCCGGACGTCGAGCGCTACGACGGCGACGAAGTGGTGTTCAAGGACGGCAGCCGGGAACAGCTGGACCTGGTGCTGTACGCCACCGGCTACAAATGGAGCGCGCCGTACGCCGGCAAATATTTCGAGTGGCAGGGCGGACGGCCGCAGATGTACCTGTCGGTATTCAGCCGCCTGCACCGCAACCTGTTCGGCATCGGTTATATAGAAACCAACTCCAGCGCTTTCAAGCTGTTCGATGCGCAAGCCCACCTGATCGCCAGCTACCTGCGCGAGCAGGGCGCTGGCGCGGAGCGGGTGCGCGCCTTCGATGAGCTGATCGCGCACGACGATCCCGACCTGTCGGGCGGCATCAAGTTCGTCAAGTCGCAACGCCATACGGTGTACCTGGAAGTGCACGCGCTCAAGCGTTACCTGAAAAAGCTGCACAAGCGTATCGGCTGGCCGGCATTGCGCGACGGCGATTACCGGCAGATGATCCAGGCGCCGGCGGCAGTTGCGCCGCAACCGCGGAAAGACGCCTTGCAGGAGGCGGCATGAAGCTCGGCCCGGAATTTGCCGGGCGGGTCGCCCTGCTGACCGGCGCCGCCGGCGGCATCGGCCGCGAGATCGCCAAGCGCCTCGACGATGCCGGTCTGCGCCTGGTGCTGTGCGATTTGAACCAGGACGGCCTGGCCGAACTCGCCGCCGAACTGAAACAGGAACCGCTGCTGATTGCCGGCGATCTATGCCAGCGTTCGCTGCTGGAGCATATCCGCCAGACGGTAGAGGAAAAGTTCGGCCGCCTGGACATTCTGCTGAACAACGCCGCCGTGGTGCGCACCGACCGCTTCGACGAATATACGCTCGACCATATCGAAAGCGACCTGCATATCAACCTGATCACGCCGCTGCTGCTGTCGCGCATCATGGTGCCGCTGCTCAAGCAGGCGCCGGATCCGCGCATCATCAACACGATTTCCCTGGGCGGCGTCTTGCCGATGCCGGAGAGTCCGTTGTACAGTGCAAGCAAATTCGGTTTGCGTGGCGCGACGTTGTCGATCGCGGTGGATTTCGAAAAGAAGGGCATCAAGGTCGGCGGCATCTTGCCGTCGTCGGTGGATACCGCACAGCTGCGCCATGAAGCGCTGACCGGCGGCAGCGCCCTGAATTTCATCGATCCGCCGCAGAGCCCGTCGCATGTGGCGGATGAAATGCTGCGCATGCTGCTGGAGCCGCGCTACGAGCGTTACCCGAAAGTGTCGGACGCGATGCTGGTGCGGCTGGCCATGCTGTTCCCGAACAAGATCGGCAAGATCATCAACTGGTTTGAAAAGAAAGGGCAGGCCGGGCGCAAGCGCTATCTGGAAGAGCGCGGCCTGACCAGCCAGGTGGTGCGCTGGTAGCGCAGTTGTAGAGTTGCAGAGCCGAGAGATTGGCGCAGCCGCATTCCGCGACAGACGGATGGCCGCGCAGGCAGGATGTTCGTCCCGCTGTAAAAACATCATATCAACCCGCCCGAGGGAGACCAAGAGATGGCTTCAAGTGCAGCGCCGGCCCCGGCCGTTGTGACACAGGCGCATGCCGCGCCGGCGTTCGCCGCCGACGGTCCCGGCACGGCCTTGGCGCCGGCCGCGCCCGGTCCGCGCGCCATGCTGCGGCTGGCGATCGTGTATGCGGTAGCGATCAACGGCACCATCCTGACGCCGTTCATCGTCTCTGCCCTGATGCGGCGCTTCGGCCTGGACGAGGGCCAGGCCACCATGATGACCGGCTTCGAAATGCTGGGCATGGCGCTCAGCTGCATGGTGCTGCCGCGTTGGGCGTCGCGCTACGCCTTGCGCTTCGCCTGGATCGGCGCCGCCGGCACTGTCGCCGCCCAGGTCGCCAGCGCGCTGCTGGCCGGAGCGCAGGCAGTCGGCGTCGCCCGCGGCCTGGCTGGCGTGTTCGAAGGGATGCTGTTCATGCTGGTCGCGGCCAGCGTCGCCAACCAGCCGTCGGCGGAACGCATCTGGGGCGTGATCATCCTGGTCGCCGGGCTGGTCAACGGCGCGCTGCTGATCGGCATTTCCTACCTGCCGGAGCGCTGGGCGGCGCAATGGCTGTTCCTTGCCATGGGCGCCTTGGTCGCCTGCGCCGCGCCGCTGCTGCTGCGCGCCAGCCGCGATATCGTCGACGAGCGCCGTCCGCGCAAATCTGCCGGCGCCGGCTTGCCATGGCTGCGCATCGCCGCCGTCTGGATCCTCACCGTATTGATCTACGGCGTGCAGGCAGGGCAGTGGGCGGTCACCGAACTGGCCGGCCAGCACGCCGGCCTGGCTACCTCGACCATCGGCATGCTGCTGTCGATTTCATCTTTCCTCGGTTTCGCCGGCTGCGTCGCCTCCTCCTGGCGCGGCAGCCATCGCCATCGCATCGCGATTATCTGCGCTGCCCAGCTGCTGATGATCGTTTCCCTGATGTGGTTCTTCTCGGCGCGCAGCGGCGCCGCCTATTTCAGCAGCCAGCTGCTGCTCAACATCGGTTTCTACGCATTGGTTCCCTTTCTGACCGGCTTGCTGTCGGAGATTGACGAAGATGGCTCGCTGGTGTCCCGTACGGTGGTGGTGACGCTGCTCGGCGTGGCGTTCGGCACCACCCTGGCCGGCTGGCTGCTGACCGCTCTTGGCGCCGAGCGGTTCGGCATGGTGCTGGGGGCAACGGTGCTGCTCGGGATGCCTGCGGTGGCCGTCGCGTTTGCTCCGCGCCAGCCGCAATAAAGAAGCAACAGGATTGTTCATCGAATTCCAATGATTTTGTGATGTGACCTGCGAGGAGATAAAAATGCACCCGATCAAACCGAGGGCATCCGTGGTGATGCTGTCCGCCGCCTGGGCCTGCTGCCTGTTGACCGCGCCGCTGTGGGCGCAGCAGGCAGCCAGGCTGGGCGCCGAGCTGACGCCGGTCGGCGCCGAAAAGGCTGGCAACAAGGATGGCACGATCCCGGCCTGGAGCGGCGGCGACCTCGCCGCGGCGGGCGGCTACAAGGCTGGCCAGCCGCGTCCCAATCCGTATGCGGCCGACAAGGCGGTGACTTCGATCACTGCCGCCAATGTCGACAAATATGCCGCCAAGCTGTCGCCCGGCCAGGTGCAGCTGATCAAGAGCATCAAGGGTTACCGCATGGATGTCTATCCGACCCACCGTTCCTGCGGTTATCCGGACGTGGTGTACCAGCGCAGCAAGGAAAATGTCGGTTTCGCCAAGATCGGGCAAAACGGCTACGAGCTGGTGGAAGCCAAGACTGCCGGTTATCCGTTCCCGATGCCGGCCAACGGCGTCGAGGCAATGTGGAATTTCAAGATGCGCTACCAGGGCGAGGGCCTGACCTGGGCCTATGCCACGGCGATCCCGCCGAAAGGCGGCAGCGGCATCGGCGAGCCGCTGATCCAGGAAGACTACATCATGTTCCCGCTGTCGAATCCAAAGAACAACACGATCGCCGGCGCCAAGGGCATCGAATCGCTTTACCTGAGCCCGTACATCGCGCCGGCCCAGTTCGCCGGCGACGTCACCTTGTCGCATGCCTACATCGGCAAGACCAACGATATCTGGCTGTACTTCGCCAGCCAGCGCCGGGTGCGCCGGGCGCCGACCTATTCCTACGACGCGCCCATCCTGAACGATGAAAATCTCGAAACCATCGACCAGTACACCATGTACAACGGCCCGCTGGACCGCTACGATTTCAAGCTGGTCGGCAAGAAGGAAATGATCGTTCCCTACAACTGGAACAAGGTCAACGCCGTGGAAAACAAGATCGGCGACGTGGTGCAGCCGACGTTCCTCAACCGCGACATGACACGCTACGAAACCCATCGCGTGTGGGAAGTGGAGGCGACCGTCAAGCAGGGCGCGCGCCACACTTTTCCGAAACGGACGTTTTACCTGGATGAAGATTCCTGGCAGATCCTGGTGCAGGACCTGTACGACGGCCAGGGCAAGGTGCAGCGCGTGATGGAAAGCGGGGTGGTGATGGCGACCGAACTGCCGGCCTGCGTGCAGGAAGGTTATGCCAGTTACGACCTGTCGCTGGGACGCTACATCGCCGAACGGATTCCGGCCGGGCAAAAACAGTCCGATTGGCTGGCCGGGCGCGAAGGCCGGGTCAAGGAATCGATGTTTGAACCAGACGGCCTGCGCCGCTTTGCCAGCCGCTGACCGCCGTCCATAAAAAAATCGCGCAGTTTGTTCGTATCCCGGGGAGAGAAGGATGAAGAAGATGGCGAGGAAGATGAGGCAGGGCAGGCAGTCGGGTTTCAAGCCGGGCATGGTGGTGGCCCTGGTGTGGGGCAGCTCGACGGTGTTCAGCCATACGGCCAGCGCCGAGCAGTTCGACCTGGGCAACGGCCTCAGGGGCAGCTTCGACTCTTCCATTTCCTTCGGCATGGCGGTGCGCACCTCCAGCCCGAACTGCGCCTTCATCGGCCAGGACAACGGCGGCTGCGCCAGCAGCGACCAGGTCGGCATCGCGCGCCGCGATCCGGTCAATTTCAACCAGTCGTATGACTTGACCAGGCTCAACCAGGACAACGGCAATCTCAACTACAAGAGCGGGCAGGTGTTCTCGGCGACCTTGCGCGGCGTGCATGACCTGTTCCTGAAAGCGCCGGACGGCTGGAGCGGCCTGATGCGGGCCGCGTGGTCCTACGATTTCGCCGCCGACCGCACCCGTTACGCCGACCTGGAACCCGATGCGCGCAGCCATGCGGTGCACGACATCCGCCTGCTGGACGCCTACGTCAACAAGGAATTCGAGATCGACCAGCATCCGGTGCGGGCGCGGGTCGGCAACCAGGTGATCAGCTGGGGCGAAGACATTTTCATTCCCGGCGGGATCAATTCGATCAATGCCATCGATGTGCGCCGCGCCCATAGCCCGGGGGTGCAGCTGAAAGAGATTTTCCGGCCGGCGCCGATCCTGTCCCTGAATGCCGAAGTGGCCAAGGGCCTGAGCGTCGAAGGTTATTACCAGACGCGCTGGAACGGTTATGAATTCGATCCGGTCGGCACCTTCTTCTCCACCAGCGATATCGTCGGCCGCGGCTCCACCGGCGCTTTCCTGCCGACCTCGCTGGTCAATTCGGTGACCGGCCCGCTCGGCCTGCCGCCGGCGCCGCCCGGCACCGTGGGCGATACCGGCACCCGCATCATCGGCATCAATCCGAGCACCGGGCTGCCGTTCAACCGGCAGCTGTCGGCGAGCGAACTGGCCGATCCCAACCTGAATCCCTTGTACGGTCCGCTGGTCCACAGCGGCAGCGTGATCCCGCGCGGCGTCGACCGCAATCCCAGGAACAGCGGCCAGTTCGGGCTGTCGACCCGCTATACCTTTCCCGACAGCGGCGACGAACTGGCGCTGTACTACATCCGCTATCACGACAAGATTCCGTTCGCCAGCATCCGCGTCAACCAGGGCGCCACCGCCAATCCATTCGGCTGGCAAGAGATTTACCTGGACTACGCCGAGGACCGCAACCTGTTCGGGGTCTCGTACAACACCCGCGCCGGCGACTGGGCTTTCGGCACCGAGCTGTCGTTCCGTCCGAAGGAAAGCACGCCCATCGATCCGACCATCGTCAGCAATCCGAACAATCCGTATTACTGCAATGCCGACCTGAATCCAGCCAACTACCGTCCCACCGGCTATGTCTGCCGCGGCGCGGTCGACCAGAAGAAATACCAGTTCCACCTGACCGCGCTCAACATCTTCACCCCGGGCGGCAGCTTCGGCGGCTTGCTGCGCGCGCTGGGCGCGACCGAGGGCACGTTTACCTCGGAACTGGCGGCGGCCTACTATCCTGACCTTGACCTCAACCGCGGCATCCCTTATTCGGTGGCGTCCGACTACCGGTCGCCGACCAAACTGTCGAGCGGCCTGGTGGCGCAGATCGGCGTCAACTATCCCGCCGCGTTCGGCGGCCAGGCTTCCTATGCACCCGACCTGTCGCTGTCGTACGGCATGTCTGGCGTATCCGCCAGCGCCTTGCCGGGTTTCATCCAGGGTGCGGGCGCGGTGGTGCTGGGCCTGACAGTGGACTTCAAGACCAAGCCGGCCACCAAGATGCGCGTCGACTACACCCACAACTACGGCGGCGGCTTGTCCAACCTGAGCCGCGACCGCGATTTCGCCACCTTCAGCTTCACGACTTCGTTCTGATGAAGCAGCTAACCAGCGATTGGATGCAGGCATGAGTAGTTCAACCCAGGGTCTTGGCAAGGATGGCCGGCTGCAGCGGCTGGTGGCAGGGCTGGAATCGGTCCTGTTCCGGCGGCGCTTTGCGGTGCTGCTGGCGTTCGCTGCATTTACGCTGTGCATGGCGGTGCTGGCGCTGGGGTTGCGCATGTCGGCCGGATTTGAAAAAACCTTGCCACAGCAGCACGCCTACATCAAGACCTTCAACCAGTACCGGGAAGCGCTGTTCGGCGCCAACCGCCTGATCGTGGTGGTGCACGCGCGCCACGGCACGATCTGGAATCCGCCGGTGCTGCGCCAGCTGCTGGGCGTGACGGACGCGGTCAATTACCTGCAGGGAGTAGACCGCAGCAGCGTCATGTCGCTGTGGACGCCCAATGTGTTTTTTACCGAAATCACGGAGGAGGGTTTCAAGGCCCTGCCGATCACCGGCGGCGACATCATTCCTGACAAGCTCAACCCACAGGTGATCGCCGACATCCGCGGCCGGGTCGCCGCCGGCGGCTATCTCGGCAACCTGGTGTCGCGCGACCAGACCAGCGCCATGGTGCTGGCCGAACTGCAGGACAGCGATCCGCAGACCGGCCAGCCGCTCGATTACCGCGCCTTCAACCAGCTGCTGGAAGACAAGGTGCGCAAGCATTTCGAGAACGCCGACGTCGAGATCCAGATCATCGGCTTCGCCAAGGCGATCGGCGATATCGGCGAAGAAGCCAGCCGCGTCATGGAATTCTTCGGCATTGCCTTGCTGCTGACCGCGCTTGCAGTTTACTGGTATTGCCGCTCGCTGCGCCTGACCATGCTGCCGCTGGCCTGTTCGCTCAGTTCGCTGGTGTGGCAGTTCGGCACTTTGCGGCTGCTCGGTTTCGGCCTCGATCCGCTGGCCATCCTGGTGCCGTTCCTGGTGTTCGCCATCGGCGTTTCGCATGGCGTGCAGCAGATCAATTTCATCGTGCGCGAAATCGCCGCCGGCAACAATACCGAACAGGCGGCGCGCCACAGCTTTACCGGTTTGCTGATACCGGGCACGCTGGCGCTGGTGACGGCTTTCATCAGTTTCATCACGCTGACCCTGATCCCGATTCCGATGATCCGCGAACTGGCGATTGCCGCGTCGATAGGGGTCGGCTACAAGATCGTCACCAACCTGGTGATGCTGCCGCTGGCTGCTTCGTATTTCAGCTTTTCGCAGGAATATGCGCAGCGCGCCATCGGCCGCCGCGAACAGCACAGCCGTTGGCTGGGCGGCCTGGCGCTGGTGGCGCGGCCGCGCAATGCGTGGATCGTGGTGGCGCTGGGCGCCGCCTTGTTCGCCGTGGCGGTATGGCAAAGCCAGGGACGCCATGTCGGCAGCCTGCAGGCCGGCGCCGCCGAGCTGCGGCCGGAAGCGCGCTTCAATCGCGACGCCGCCGATATCACGGCGCGTTTCGATGTCGGCCTGGACTGGCTGACGGTGGTGTTCGAGGTGGCGCCGGCCGGCAAGCTGGATGCCTGTTCGCGTCCCGACGCGCAGCTGTTCATGGACGATTTTGCGCAGCAGATGAGCGGCGTGCCGGGCGTGCTGTCGACCCGTTCGGTCGCCGATGTGCTCAAGGGCGTGAATGCCGGCCTCAATGAAGGCAACCCGAAGATGGCAACCATCACGCGCGATGCGCGCGGGCTGGGTTCGCAGTTCGGCAGCGCCAACAACCAGCTGCACGGTTTTTCTTCTTCGGATTGCCGCGCCCAGGGCGTCAACCTGTACCTGAGCGACCATAAGGCGACCACCATCAAGGGCGTGGTCGCGGCGGTCGATCAGTTTCGCCTGGCGAACCGGCTGGACGGGGTCAATATCCGGCTGGCCAGCGGCAACGCCGGCGTCCAGGCTGCCACCAATGAAGTGCTGGAGCACAGCGAATTGCCGATGATGCTGTATGTGTACGCCGCCATCCTGCTGCTGGTGCTGCTGGCGTACCGCGACTGGCGCGCGATGCTGGCTTGCTGCCTGCCGCTGACGGTGGCGACCTGGCTCGGCTACTGGTTCATGAAGGACTTGAATATCGGCCTCACCGTGGCGACCTTGCCGGTGATGGTGCTGGCTACCGGCATCGGCGTCGACTACGCTTTCTATATCTATAACCGCCTGCAGCTGCACCTTGGGGCGGGCATGGCGATCAGCGACGCCGTCGAGCGCACTTTGCACGAGACCGGCGTGGCGACCGTGTTTACTGCGTTGACCCTGTCGATAGGCGTCGCCACCTGGTCGTTTTCGCCGCTGCAGTTCCAGGCAGACATGGGCAAGCTGCTGACCTTCATGTTCCTGGTCAACATGGTCATGGCGGTGACTTTGCTGCCGGCTTTCGCGGTGGTGCTGGAGACCATCTTCCCGCGCCGCGCCGGCGTACCGCGCATGTCGTCGTCCATTGCACATTGAGGAAACCCATGCCTTCAACATTCAATAATCTGCGTGTGCTTCCTGCCGCCCTGTGCCTCTTGCTGGCGAGCGCCAGCCCTTTCGCAACTGAAGCGGCTAATTCCGGCTGGCCCACCAGCCGGCCGGCCCAGCTGCGCCAGCAAGCCGCGGCCACTGCCATGCTGGCGGCGGCCAGCACCGCAGGCGGCAGGATCGTTGCCGTCGGCGACCATGGCGTCATCCTGCTGTCCGACGACGGCAAGCAGTTTCGCCAGGCGCGCAGCGTGCCGACCCGCGCCATGCTGACCAGCGTGACTTTCATCGACCGCAGCACCGGCTGGGCCGCCGGCCATGACGGCGTGGTGCTGAAAACCGCCGACGGCGGCGAGCACTGGAAGCTGTTGCGCCAGCAGTACGGCCAGGAACAGCCGATATTGTCGATCTGGTTCGCCGATGCCGACAGGGGCCTGGCAGTCGGCCTGTTCGGCATGGCCCTCAGCACCGCCGATGGCGGCGCGACCTGGAGTGAAGTCAAGCTGAGCAACGGCGACGCCGCCGACCGCCACCTGTACCGGATTGTCGCAACCGCCGGCGGCACACTGCTGATCATGGCCGAAGCCGGCACCGTGTTCCGCTCGGAAGACGGCGGCAAACGCTGGGATGTGATCGACAGCGGTGAAAAAGGATCGCTCTGGAGCGCCACCGCGCTTACCGACAACGGCGCCAGCACCGTGGTCGCGGTCGGCATGCGCGGCCATGTCATACGCAGCGCCGACGACGGCAAGAGTTGGCAAGCGGTGGCTTCCGGCACGACCCAGTCGCTGACCGATATCACGCAGCTGTCCGGCCGCGAGCTGGCGGCCGGCGGCATGGGCGGCACGGTGTTGCGCAGCAATGACGGCGGCCGCCATTTCACGCTGGAACATAGCGCCGGCGACGAGCCGATCACGGCGCTGCTCAAGGCGCCGGATGGTCAGGGCGTGCTACTGTTTTCCATGGCGGGCGTAGTGGCGCCGGGACCCTAGTTTCATCCATTTGATTACCTGGGACGTAATCGACCGTGCCCGATGCTGGGCGGAGAATGCGTTTGTCGTCAACGACAAAGCAATTCTCCCAACCCATCCTTGAAGGAGCACGACCATGACCAGCACCGTCAGCGCCACGAATATCGCCAATGAAGCCGCGTCCATCGCCAGCCGCTACATCGCAGCCTGGAACGAACCCGACGCCGCGCGCCGCCGCGCACTGATAACCACCGCGTTTACCCCTGAAGCAAGCTACGTCGATCCGATGATGAGCAACGCCGGCCATGACGGGCTGGATGCCATGATAGGCGCGGTACAGCAGCAGTTTGCCGGCTTGCGTTTCAAGTTGCACGGCAAGCAGGACGGCCATAACGATGTCGTGCGCTTTTCCTGGGCCCTGGCCGCCGACGGCGCCGAGCCGGTCGCCATCGGCACCGACATCGCGGTGGTGGCGGCGGACGGACGGATCAGCAGCGTCACCGGTTTCCTGGATGCGATGAACCTGCCGGTTTGAAATCCCTGGCTGCCGGGCTACACTGCCCGGTAAATCTTTGGAGACAATTCATGGGCGCATCGCAAGCCGCAGAAAAAACAGGCATGGAGCAGGCCGCACACAACCGCTACTTCAACGATTTCGCCACGGCCTTGCGCTACTGGCGCGACAAGCGCGGCTACAGCCAGCTGCGCCTGTCGGCCGAAAGCCATATCTCGCAGCGCCACATCAGTTTCCTGGAAAGCGGGCGCTCGCAGCCGAGCCGGGAACTGATCCTGAAACTCGGCACGGCGCTCGACATCCCGCTGCGCCAGCGCAACGTGATGCTGCTGGCGGCGGGTTTCGCGCCGGCCTACCACGAGCGCAAATTGTCCGATCCCGAACTGGCCTCGGTCAAGCAGGCGCTGGATTTCATGCTGGCCCAGCAGGCGCCGTATCCGGCGCTGGTGGTGGACCGCCTGTGGAACCTGGTGATGAGCAACGGCCCGGCGGCGATGATGATGCGCTGGCTGCTGGACATGCCGGACAGCCAGCCGATTCCGCGCGAAGGCGTCAATATCCTGCAGCTGATGCTGGATCCGCTAGCCGTCAGGAAGCACCTGGTCAACTGGCAGGACGTCTGCGCCGACCTGCTGCACTGGATCCAGCGCGAGGCCATGAGCGACGGTCCCGGCAGCGAAGCCACCAGGCTGCTGGAACAGCTGGTGGCGCTGCCCGGCATCAAGGCCGCCAGCCAGACGCCGAACCTGGACACGCGCGTCTTGCCGTTCCTGGCGATGACCATCAGGAAGGACGGCGTCGAGCTCAACCTGTTCACCTCGATCACCACCATGGGCACGCCGCACGACGTCACCGTGCATGAGCTGCGGATCGAATCTTTCTTTCCGGCCGACGCCGCCACCGCAGCCTGGTTCAAAAGCAAGAGCTAGTGCAGCGCTTTACAATAGGCACGCTGGAAACAGGCAGGTCCTATCGATCCACACAATGGAGAAAGCAAAATGACAAGAAAAATGCTGGTCACGGCAGCAACGGCCTGGAGCGCGCTGCTGCTCGCAGGCTGCGCCAGTCCACCGGCCACGACAGCGATCGTGGTTCCCGACAGCCTGAAGGTCGCGGATACGCAGGCCTTGTCGCTCGAGGCCAAGGCGACCGGCGTGCAAATTTACCAATGCGCTGTCGCCAAAGCCGACGCCACCCAATTCGAGTGGCGCTTCGTGGCGCCGGAAGCTGATCTGTTCGACAACGATGGCCAGAAGATAGGCAAGCACTACGCCGGCCCGACCTGGGAGTCGACTGACGGCAGCAAGGTGGTCGGCGTACTCCAGGCGCACAGCGATGCGCCAGTGGCCGGCGCCATCCCGTGGTTGCTGCTCACTGCAAAATCGACGGACGGCATAGGCGTGTTTGGCTTGACGAAAAGCATCCAGCGCCTGCAGACCGCTGGCGGCAATGCGCCGGCCGATGGCTGCGACCAGGCCCAGCTGGGGAAAGAAGCGCGCGTGCCTTATACGGCGATATATCGTTTTTACTCCGCCAAATCGTAAACTCCCGGCGGCGCTCCGCCTGGATTCCCTGGCAGGAGCGCCGCCCTGGGCTGACGCAATCAATTTGCGCAACAAGCACCGCAAGCGCCAAAACTACTGATATATTTGTCGCGGGGAAATCTGCTCCTTAAACTATTTGTCGGCGGCCTGGTTTTTGCCGGGCCGGCGGCGCGACTCATTGGAGCTTACGATATGCATGGTGCCATCAAGCACGGCCTTACCCTGTTTCTTATCCTGGCGCCGCTCGCCGCCACGGCCGGCGATACGCTCGGCAAGATCCGCGACAGCCAGAGCATCACCTTCGCCTACCGCCAGACCGCGCCCTTCTCGTACACCAATGACAACAAGCAGATCGTCGGTTATTCAATCGACCTCTGCCAGAAAATCGCCGACGCCGTCAAACGCGAGCTGAAGCTGCCGAACCTGAAAGTGCAGTACCTGCCGGTCGATTCCGCGACCCGCTTCTCCAGCATCATCGACGGCAAGGCCGACATCGAATGCGGGTCGACCACCAACAACGCCGAGCGCCGCACCCGCGTCGGCTTCACCGTGCCGCATTTCTTTTCCAGCGTGCGGATGGTGGTGAAAAACGGCAGCGGCATAAAAAACTGGTCGGACCTGCGCAACAAGACCATGGTGATCACCAAGAGCACCACCACGATCGACCTGGTGAACGACCGCAGCAACGTCCGTTCGCTCAACATCAAGGTGCTGGAAGCGCAGGACGATACCGAATCGTTCGCTTTCGTCGAACAGGGCAAGGCCGATGCCTATGCGATGGACGACGTGCTGTTATACAGCCTGCGCTCGACGGCAAAAAATCCCGCCGACTATACGATCCTTGGCGATCCGCTGTCGATCGAACCGTATTCGCTGATGTTCCGCAAGGATGACCCGGCCTTCAAGAAACTGGTGGACCAGGAAATGGTGCGGCTGATCAATGAAGGCGAACTGAAAAAAATCTACAGCTACTGGTTCACCCAGCCGAACGGCCCGAAAGGCACCAACATGAACATGCCGATGGGTTACCTGCTGCGCGACTCGCTGCAATACCCGTCGGACAAGACGGCCCAGTGAGCGCTGCGACTATTGCAGCAGGCGCCGCATGAACAGCTCCATGAACAGCGGCTTGTCGAGCGCCAGGCAGACCTCGGCGTTTGGCGCGCCGGGCTGTTCCCTGGTGTAGCCGTCCTGGTCCACCACGATATGCAGCGGCGTGGCAGGGCAGGTGCGGCGGTCGGCGAGATAGGCAACCGGCACCGCGTCGAACAGCGTCGGCGTATTGCTGGACCATGGCTGGTAGCTGTCGGCCCACTGGTGGTACAGCAGCGCCAGCGCGTCAGTCAGCGGCGAACCATGTCCAAACAGGGCGCTGCGCTCCACTTCATCCAGCCTGACCTGGGTAGAGTCGAGCGGCATCATCACGATAGGCACGCCTGAGGTAAACAATTTTTGCGCGGCCGGGATATCGGCCGCGATGTTGTATTCCTTGTCCGCCGGACGCGCCGCCGCGTACTCCGACTTCCGGTAGCCGGCCCGGACCGATCCGCCCATCAATACCACCTGCTTGAGCTTGCCGAACGTGGCGGGATCGCGGGTTATCGCGGCGCCGATATTGGTCAGCGGCCCCAAGGCGATCAGGGTGACCTGGCCCGGATGCCGGCGGATCTGCTGCAGCAGGAAATCCACCGCAGGCGGCGCGGCTGGCGGCAGGCTGCCGCGCTGGGCCCAGCGGGCCTGGGTGAACGGCGTCTGGCTGGTGGTGGCGATGCCGCGTGCGATCGGAATCGCGCCATGGCCGGTTTCGCGCAGCAGGCGCTCCAGCAGCTGCATGCGCAGTCCGGTATCGCCCCAGGCGGTGGTGAAACCCAGGATCTCGAAACCGGGGCTGTTCAGCAGCAAGCCCAGGGCGAACGCATCGTCGATATCGTCGCCGATGTCGGTATCGACGATCACCTGTTCGGCCGGCGCCGCATGCGCCGGCTGCGGCGCAGATAGCAGGTACAGCGATGGCGCCAGCAACAAGGCCGGCAGCGCGCTGTGCAATTTTTTCCTGGCCCAGGCAAGCATCATCGCGATCCCTTGCCGTTATCTGGCTGCCGGCGTCGGCAGGTTCATCAGCTTGATCATCAGCTTTTCAAAAGCCGGCACGTTGACTTCGCGCACCACCGTGGTCGGGCTGGCGATCAGGCCCGCCGGCGCGTAGGCGGCAGGCCAGGACAGGGTGTTGCCGTAGCCGGCGCCGAAGTCGGTGTCTATGCTGACGAACAGCTGGTCGGATTTGCTGATCAGCGCGGGATCCAGCCAGACCGCCGTGGCCAGTTCATCCCACAGGGGAAAGCCGGTTTCGGTGACCTTCTTCACCATCTGCGCCAGCGGCGTGCCGGACCTGGTCATGTCGTTCAGCAGGCGGGCGCTGAGTTCGGTCGCGGTGGATGGATCGGCCGGCACCATGACGATCCGTTTCCACGGCGCGCGCAGGACGATCTTCGCGGCTTCAGGGTCCCAGCGGAAATTGAATTCCAGGCGCGGCGTATTGATATATTCGCGCGCAAACTGTTCCGCCGACTTGGACGGCAGCACCTGGTGCGGATTCAGGCTGCCGCCCATGTAGACGATTTCTTTCGCGGCCTCTGCAAAACTCGGATCGAGGCTGATCGCCAGCGCCACGTTGGTCATCGGGCCGGTGGCCAGGATGGTGACCTGGCCCGGGAATTCGTGCACCTTGCGGATCATGAAATTGGCGGCGATTTCGTTGGAAGCCTTGGTATGCGGCATGCCTTCCGGCAGCTGCGGCACCACGTCGTGGGCATGGTAGTTTGGCTGGCTCTGGATGGTGCCGTCCGGCCATTTCTCATCCATCCAGGCGCCTTTGTAGACCAGCTTGCCGTACAGCGCTTCCCAGCGCCGCGTTGCTTCCTGCGTATTCAGCAAGGGAAACGTCGAGCCGGGCACGACTGGGATATCGCTGCGGCCGATGACTTCCAGCGTGCGCAGGGCGTGGGCGATATTTTCGTCGCGCCAGGTCGAACCGCTGACGATCGTGATGCCGAGCACTTCCACGTCGGGTGACTGGATCGCCATCAGCTGCGCCGCGCGCGGGCCGCCGATATCGTCGTCGATGATGACCTTGCGCTTGCCGGCGGCCTGCGCGTGCGATGGCAAGGCGGCAACCGCCAGTCCCAGCATGAATACCGTCGATAACAGGCGGCGACGCATTGAATTCGATTTCATCGATTAGCTACTTTCAAATGGAAAATATAAAAACATGTTCGGCGCTGCCGCCGCAGGTTATCGCAAAAACGGCTGCAGCGCCGCCAGGAAGGCATCCGGCGTTTCAATCATCGGCGCATGGCCGCTGCCGGGGATGATCTTCAGTTCGGCGCCGCCGATTTTCGAGGCGAAATAGCGGCCGTCTTGCAGCGGCAGCAGCTTGTCGTGTTCGCCCCAGATCACCAGGGTCGGAATCTTGATCGCGCCTAGCTGGCGGTCCACGGTTTCATCGAGCAAGGCTGGATTGCGCACTGCGCGGATGGCCCAGGCGTCGCCTTTGGCCAGGCTCCAGGCCAGGCCGTCGCGCAATGCCTGGTCGGTCTGGTAGGAGGGCGAATGAAACACGCTCGCCAGCAGCTGTTTCTCGCCAGCCAGCGAGGCGCCGACAATTGCCGGCTTGCCGGGCGGAGGAGGCGCGGACAGGCGCTTCATGGTCGCGTGCAGGCCGGCCGAATCGGACAGCACCAGCCGCGCCGGCTTGGGCAAGCCCAGGCTCGGACCGGCGGCGACGCCGCGCAACGCTTGTATCGTATATTGCGCCGAGATCCATCCACCCAATGATTCGCCTACCAGCGTGAAATCGGCTACCTGGTTCTGGCGCAGGAATTCGCCGAGGAAATCGACCCAGGTCTGGATCCCGTAATCGATTTGCGGCTTGTCGGAATTGCCGAACCCCAGCTGGTCCAGCGCCAGCACCCTGTGGTTTTGCGCCAGCGGCAGCATGACCTGGCCCCAGTCGCCCTTGGCGCTGCTGCCCAGGCCGTGCACCAGCACCAGCACCGGACCGCTGCCGATATCGTAATAGCGGATGTTGGCGCCAAACAGGACCGCGGTTTTCTGCTCCGGCAAAGCGGCTTGCCCTGCGGCGCCGGCCGGCGCCAGCAAGGCGATGCCGATCGCCAGCACGGAGCATGCGGCGGCCGCCATCCGCCGCCAGGGTTTGCCGCAGCCGTCAGCGTCATGCATGTGTCTCTCCCGATGGAATCTTGCGCGATGATCCAGGCGCGGCAGTTGCGCCGCCCCTGGATGATCGCTGCGATTGCACTGCCAGGCAGCAGCTTAGAAGTTCGACCGGAACTGCACGCCGAACATGCGCGGATCGTTGATGAACGCCGTCCGGTTGTCGAAGTCGATGCCGCCGACCGCCACGATCTTGTTGGTGATGTTGCGGGCGAAGGCAGCGACTTCATACTTGTCGCCATCCCACTTGTAGCCTACGCGCAAGCCGCCTTCCAGCAACGGTTTGCCGGTGAACTCGGTCGAGTTGTACAGGAAGAAGTTGATCTTGCTGCGATAAGCCCAGTCGGTATAGAAGAACAGCTCGTCGTTGTTGCCCATCGGGATGCCGTAGCGCGCCGTGACGTTGGCAATCCACTTCGGCGCTTGCGGTAGGGAATTGCCGTTGATCGAATACAGCCCCGGCCGTACCTGGGTATTGAGCACGGTGCAGGACGCGCAGCCGGCCACCAGCAGGTTCGGATCGCGGATCTGGGTGTAGTTGTAGCTGCCGCCTAACGTCATGCGCAAGCGTTCGGTCACGTTCGCTTCCAGGTCCAGTTCGGCGCCGCGCCCTACGGTCTTGGCCGCATTCACCAGCATGATCGAGTTGGAGTTGCCGCCCACCGCCGTCAGCTGCTGGTTCTTGACGTCGAAACTGTAGACGCTGAAGTTGGCGCGGGCGCGGCGGTTGAACAGGTCGGCCTTGATCCCCGCTTCATAGGAAGTGATGGTTTCCGCGTTGGCCACGGTGATCGGCACCGAGGACGACGGCGCCGCGATACTCGGTGCGCGGAAGCCGGTGGCTACCCGTGCATACGTATTGATGTCCTTGGTCAAGGCATAGTTGGCGCTGAGGTCCCAGCTGACGTTCGATTTGCTTTCGCTGATCGAGCCGGGGCCGGTGAACGTCACGTTGTTGGCGACTTCGTTGGAGAAATCCTTTTTGTCCTGGGTGTAACGCAGGCCGCCGCGCAATTTGAGCCTGTCGTTGACGTCATAAGTCAGCGAGCCGAATGCCGCGTAGGCGGTGTTTTTCTGGCGGTTCTGCAGGTAGCTGGTCTGCAGCTGGGTGGTGCTGTCGAAGTTGGAGCTGTTGCCCGCTACGTCTTCATAGAAGTAGTAGAGGCCGGTCTGCCAGTTGAGCGGTCCTTCGTTCTTCGATTCGACCCGGAACTCTTGCGAGAACTGCTTGTGGTCGGCGACGCCGCCGCCGGTCTGCACCTGGAACGGAATGAAGCCGGGGCCGGTCGGCGTGCCGCCGTCGATGTCGCCGCGGCTGAAATAGCTGGAAATGGTTTCATAGCCGGTGATCGAGTACAGCTTGACCTGGTCCAGGTTCCAGCTCAGCCGGGCGCTGCCGCCGGCGGTATGCAGAGCCTGCGTGTTCAAGCCGTTGAAGGTGACCTGGGAAGGACTGAAGCCGGCGACGAAGCCGTCGCTGCCTTTTTCCAGGATATTGGCGCGGAACAAACGCGCGCTGCCCTCGGTCGCACGCGAGTGGATATTGAACAGGGCGTTGAACGTGCCGTCCGGTTTGTACAGGAATTGCAGGCGTCCGGCGCGTTCGTTGTAGCCCTCCAGAAAAGGCGTGCCGCCGCCGTTGTTGCTGACCCAGTCGTCGCGGTGCTGCACCAGGGTCGAGAAGCGCATCGCCCATTGGTCGCTCAGCGGCACGTTGACCGCTGCTTCGGCATTGGCGGTATTGTGGGTGCCGTCGGAGATGCTGTAATAACCGGAGACCTTGTCCAGGCTCGGCTTGGCCGAATCGAACTTGACCACGCCGGCCGGCGTATTGCGGCCGAACAGCGTGCCTTGCGGGCCGCGCAGCACTTCGACGCCGGCCAGGTCGAACATCGGGAAGCCTTTGAGGGCGGCGTTTTCCTGGACCACGTCGTCGAATATCAGGGATACCGGCTGCGAGGCGAAGGTGGAAAAATCGGTATTGCCGTAACCGCGGATATAGAAGCGCGGGAAGGTGCGGCCGTTCGACGATTCGATGTTCAGGCTTGGCACCTTGGCGGCCAGCACGCGGATATCCTGGCCGCCGGAATTGAGCACATCCAGGGTTTCGCCCTTGATCAGGGTCACCGAAATCGGCACGTCCTTGATTTTTTCGACGCGCCGCTGCGCTGTCACCGTCATGGTTTCCAGCTGCAGCGAAGAGCCGGCTTGCGGCGCTTCGGCGGTTGCCGCGGGCGCCGTGCTGCCTGCCGTCTGCGCCAGCGCTGCGCTGAACGGCAGTGCGGCTCCCAATGTCAGCACCATCTTTTGCGCGCAATAAATGCGGGCGCGTGCCCTCGCTCTTTTTCCCATTTTTCCCATCCCTCTGTTATCGACATTGATAAACCGGACTTGCTTGAATTCTTGTTTTGCCTTCGTCGCGCAAGGATCGGGCCATTGGCAGGCAATCCCCGCGATCGGCCCGGAACGGATTCATGTAACGCAAAGACCGTGCCAGAATTTTTTCGGGCAGGAAGAAAGGAAAAAACGGTATTACGGTTTATGTGGAAAACAGATTGTATACATATGAAAAACGGTTTCTGATGGCGAGCCGCGCCGTTTTGATGGGAAATTGCGAAGACGCCGGAAAGCTGGATTTTGGTGAGCCGCCACGCTATTTATTGGTGAGGCCCGCGCCAAATTAGGGATGGCCGCCGCCGGCGGGAACCGGTTTAGTGCGCATCCCTGTCTCGGATTAGCGACATTTTTTAATAATTTGTATACACTTTAAACCGCTTGGGGCAATGTCCGCCAAGAGAGGAAACGGGGCAACAGGCAAGCTGGTCCGGTTACGCGATATCGAGGATTTCGGCCAGGTCCACTTCGTGCTGGTCGTCGCTCAGGCGCAGGGCGCGTTCGATGTCCAGCAGGTGCTGGTCCATCATCCTGACCGCCAGCGCGGCGTCGCCGGCGGCGATGGCGTCGATCAGCTGTTCGTGTTCGTCGTTCGGGCAGGCGGTCTTGCCCGGCGCCTGGTACAGCGCGATGATCAATGAGCAACGCGACACCAGTTCGCGCAGGAAGCGGGTCAGCACCGGGTTGCCGGCGCTGTCGGACAGCAGGATATGGAACTCGCCGCCCAGGCGTATCCATTTGGCGTGGTCGCCGGAGTGGAAGGATGCGTGTTCTTCCCGCACGATCTGGCGCAGGCGGGTGATCTGGGCGCGGGTGGCGTTGGCGGCCGCCAGCGGCACGATCGCCGCTTCGATGGCGCGCCGGGCGGCAAAGATTTCGCGGGTTTCCTGCGGCGTCGGCTGGGCGATGATGGCGCCGCGGTTGGGGCGCAATTCGAGGATGTGGTCGTGTGCCAGGCGCTGGATCGCCTTGCGCACGATAGTGCGGCTGACGGCGAACAGTTCGCACAGGCTGGCTTCGGTCAGCTTGGTGCCGGGCGGCAGGCGCTGGCTCATCACCGCCTTCAGCACGGAGTCGTAGATCTTTTGGTCGACAATGCCGCTGCCCCGTTTGGCGGCGGGCTTGGCCGGCGAAGAAACCGTGTCACCAGACTTTTTTCTCATGGGTCCCATTTCTGTTTCGGATAACAAGCCTGTGGCCATGCTACCGCAAATCCTGCTGCCGATCACACGCTAGCCGGTAGCACGAATCACGCCAGATGCGGTGGGCCGCGCGTATCCGTGTCTGGCATGCAGTTTGCTTTTGTAAGGGCTTTATGCCGACAAGACATTGTGGTCCAAGTCGGCGATTGGCACAGGAATTGATGTAGCATGTTGCTTGCTTTGGCGCGCTCAATGGCGCGGCTGGCAGGGCGGCGACGCTGGAATCATTTTGCAACAGTCTTTTTATCGGTACAGGCAAAAGAAAATGACTTCAACCATACCGCGTCTGGAAATCGCCCATATCCGCAAAGCCTATCCGGGCGTGCTGGCGAATGACGATATCAACCTGCGCGTCGCGCCCGGCGAAATCCATGCCGTCCTCGGCGAAAACGGCGCCGGCAAGTCGACCCTGATGAAAATCATTTTCGGCACCGTGAAACCGGACGCCGGCGAGATTTTCTGGAACGGCGAGCAGGTCCACATCGCCAACCCGCATATCGCGCGCAAGCTCGGCATCGCCATGGTGTTCCAGCATTTCTCCCTGTTCGATACGCTGACTGTCGCTGAAAACATCGCCCTCGGCCTGGCCTCGGACGTCAGCATGCCGGAACTGGTGGCGCAAATCCGCCAGACCGGAGAAAAGTACGGGCTGGAGCTGGAGCCGCATCGTCATGTGCATACGCTGTCGGTGGGCGAACGCCAGCGCGTCGAGATCGTGCGCGCCTTGCTGACCAGCCCGCAGCTGCTGATCCTGGACGAACCGACTTCGGTGCTGACGCCGCAAGCGGTAGACAAGCTGTTCGTCACCCTGCGCAAGCTGGCCGCGGAAGGTTGCAGCATCCTGTACATCAGCCACAAGCTGGATGAAATCCGCGCGCTCTGCCACAGCGCCACGGTGATGCGCAACGGCAAAGTCAGCGGCAACTGCGATCCGCGCAACGAAACCAGCGCCGGCCTGTCGCGCCTGATGATCGGCGATGAATTGGTGCGTCTGCAGCGTGAGCGCAATCCAGATTCACAGCGCAGCGAACGCAAGCTGCATCTGAATCGCCTGAGCTTGCCGAAGGCGCATCTGTTCGCCACCGAACTGCACGATATCGAATGCGAAGTACGTGCCGGCGAGATTGTCGGCATCGCCGGTGTTTCCGGCAACGGCCAGCAGGAGCTGCTGGCGGCGCTGTCGGGCGAAGACCAGCGCGGCGCGCCCAACATGGTGATGCTGGCCGGCCGCGCCGCCGGGCAGCTGGCGCCCAATCCGCGCCGCGCGCTCGGCCTTGGGCTGGTGCCGGAAGAGCGGCTGGGGCGCGGCGCTGTGCCGGGCATGACGCTGGCCGCCAACATGCTGCTGTCGCACCAGAAACCGCCTTACGTCAAGCGCGGCATGATCGATTTCGACTACACGCGCAAGATCGCCGCCCATATCATCGACCGTTTCAAGGTCAAGGCCGGCGGCCCCGATGCGCTGGCGAAGAGCCTGTCCGGCGGCAACCTGCAGAAATTTATCGTCGGCCGCGAGCTGGAGCGCAAGCCTGCCGTGTTTATCGTGGCGCAGCCGACCTGGGGCGTCGATGTCGGCGCCGCCGCGCAGATCCACGCCGAAATCCTGGCATTGAAAAAAGAAGGCTGTGCAGTGCTGATCATTTCCGAAGAACTCGATGAACTGTTCGCCTTGTGCGACCGCTTGCATGTCATCGCCAAGGGCAGGCTGTCGCCTTCGGTCCCGATCGAACAGGCTACGCGCGAGCAGGTCGGCTTGTGGATGAGCGGCCTGTGGCAAGATGCGCCGGAGGCTGCGCATGCGTAATTTCTGGCCGTGGAAACTGGAATTGCGCGGCACGCCGTCGCGCGCCATGACCTACCTGTCGCCGGTGCTGGCGGTGGTAATGACGATGCTGCTCGGCGCCTTGCTGTTCATCGCGCTGGGCAAGGATCCGCTGGCCGGCCTCAAGGTGTTCCTGATCGATCCGTTCAACGGCAAGCGCGCCATCAGCGAACTGCTGCTGAAATCGGTGCCCTTGATCTTGTGCGCGCTGGGCCTGGCGGTATGCTTCCGCGCCAATGTCTGGAATATCGGCGCCGAAGGCCAGTTCACCGTCGGCGCCCTGTTTGCCGGCGCCACGCTGGTGCTGGTCGATGTGCCCGGCCATGCGATTCCCGGCGGCCTCGGCCTGTTCCTGATGATCGTCGCCGGCATCCTCGGCGGCGCCTTCTGGGCCAGCATCACGGCGCTGCTGCGCGACCGCTTCAACGCCAATGAAATCCTGGTGTCGCTGATGCTGACCTATGTCGCGCAACTGCTGCTGATGTATGCGGTCAACGGGCCGCTGAAAGACCCGAACGGCATGAATTTCCCGCAGTCGAAAGTGTTCTCCAGCGAATTCATGCTGCCGGCGCTGCTGGGCGGAACGCGCCTGCATATCGGTTTTGCCGTGACGCTGGTGCTGGCGGCGGTGATGACGGTGTTCGTGGCGCGCAGCTTGCGCGGCTTTTCGCTGTTCGTCGGCGGCACGGCGCCGCATGCGGCGCGTTATGCCGGCTTTTCCAGCCGCAGCGCTCTGTGGACCTCGCTGCTGATTTCCGGCAGCTTCGCCGGCCTGGCGGGCGCCTTCGAGATCGCCGGACCGATCGGCCAGCTGCTGCCGTCGGTATCGCCCGGCTACGGTTTTGCCGCCATCATCGTTGCGTTCATCGGCCGCCTGCATCCGGTCGGCGCGGTGCTGGGCGGGCTGGTGATGTCGCTGCTGTACCTGGGCGGCGAGCTGGCGCAATCGCGGCTCGGCTTGCCGTCGGCAATTACCGGCGTGTTCCAGGGCATGCTGCTGTTTTTACTGTTGGCCAGCGATACCCTGATTGATTATCGCCTGCGCCGCAAAGCCAAGGTCTGACGGATATGGAACAATTCGCTTCTCTCATCGCCGCCTCGATCAACGCCGGAACGCCGCTGCTGCTGGCGGCGCTCGGCCTGCTGATCAACGAGCGCGCCGGCGTCCTCAACCTTGGCGCGGAAGGCATGATGCTGGTAGCCGCGATCGCCGGTTTTGCGGTCGGCTACACCACCCATAGCCCGCTGCTCGGTTTCCTGGCGGGCGCGCTCAGCGGAGTGCTGATGGCGGCGCTGTTTTCCTGGCTGGCGCTGGTGCTGGCGACCAACCAGGTGGCCACCGGGCTGGCCTTGTCGATTTTCGGCGCAGGGCTGTCGGCCTTCATCGGCCAGCGTTTTGTCGGCCTGGCCTTGCCTTCGCAAACGCTGGCGATTCCGCTGCTGAAGGATATTCCCTTTATCGGCCAGGCCCTGTTCCAGCAGCATTGGATGAGTTACCTGGCTCTGCTGCTGTGCGCCGCCATCGGCTGGTTCATTTACCGCACGCGCGCCGGCCTGGTGCTGCGCGCCGTCGGCGAATCGCCGGAATCGGCCCATGCGCTTGGTTACCCGGTGCGCTGGATACGCTTCGCCGCGCTGCTGTTCGGCGGCGCCTGCTGCGGCCTGGCCGGCGCGTACCTGTCGCTGGTGTACACGCCGATGTGGGTGGAAGGGCTGGTCTCCGGGCGCGGCTGGATCGCGCTGGCGCTGACCGCGTTCGCCACCTGGCGGCCGGCGCGCGTGCTGCTGGGCGCGCTGCTGTTCGGCGGCGTCACCATCCTGCAGTTCTACCTGCAGGGCATAGGCGTGACGCTGCCGTCGCAAATCCTGTCGATGCTGCCGTATGTCGCCACCATCGTGGTGCTGGCGCTGATTTCGCGCAACCCGGACTGGATCCGCCTGAACATGCCGGCATCGCTGGGCAAACCTTTTAAACCTGATGCAAGCTGACCAACCACCAAGGGAGATACACATGAAGATTTCACGCAGGGCATCACTCGCAATGCTCACAGCGCTGGCTGCCGCCACGCTGATCGGCTGCGGCAAGAAAGACGAAACGCCGGCGCCGGCTGCCAGCGCCCCAGCAGCGGCAGCCGCGCCGGCCAAGGCCGAACCGCTGAAAGTGGCTTTTGTCTACATCGGGCCGGTGGGCGACGCCGGCTGGACCTTCGCCCACGACAAGGGACGCAAGGCGGTCGAGGAAAAATACGGCGACAAGGTGAAAACCACGTTCGTCGAGAACGTGCCTGAATCGGCCGCCGACGCCGAGCGCGTGATCCGCCAGCTGGCGGTCGACGGCAACAAGCTGATCTTCGGCACTACCTTCGGTTACATGGAAGCGATGCTGAAGGTGGCCAAGGAATTCCCGGACGTCAAATTCGAGCATGCGACCGGCTTCAAGACTGCCGACAACCTGGCCCAGTACGACGTCCGTACTTATGAAGGCGCCTACCTGGCCGGCGTGGTGGCAGGCAAGATGAGCAAGTCGGGCAAGCTCGGCGTGGTCGCTTCGGTGCCGATTCCTGAAGTGATCCGCAACATCGATTCCTTCACCCTGGGCGCGCGTTCGGTCAATCCGAAAGCCACCACGCGCGTGGTGTGGGTCAACAAGTGGTTCGATCCGGGTAAGGAACGCGAAGCTGCGACCACGTTGATCGGCCAGGGCGTCGATGTGCTGATGCAAAACACCGACTCCGCCGCCGTGGTGCAGACCGCCCAGGAAAAGGGTGTATACGCCTTCGGCTGGGATAGCGACATGACCAGCTTCGGCCCGAAAGCCCACCAGGCGGCATCGATGATCAACTGGAGCGTGTACTACAACAAGCGCGTCGGCGAAGTGCTGGACAGCACCTGGAAAACCGGCAGCAGCTGGCTCGGCCTGAAAGAAGACGGCATCGACCTCGGCGCCTTCAATCCTGACCTGCCGGCCGACGTCAAGACCCTGGTCGCCGAGCGCAAGAAAGCCATCATCGACGGCAGCGCGCCGATCTGGAAAGGCCCTGTGGTCGACAACACCGGCAAGGAAGTAGTGGCCAAGGACGCCGTGGCGGACGATGCTTTCCTGCATGGCATCAAGTTCTACGTGCAAGGCGTGGAAGGCAAAGTGCCGGGCTGATCGCTGATCTCGCTGGTTCCGGATCGACTTCATCGTTACGCCGGTCCGGATGCATGGCCCTTACACTTCCGGCTCAAGAGGAGGGCAAGATGAAAACAGCCGTCAAGCCGGATTTCCCGGTGTGGGAAATCCGCCGTCACCTGGAACCCGGCCCCATCCTGCTGGTGACGTCGAAATGGCGCAGGCAGGTCAACATCATGATTAAACCATGGCGGCCAAACGCTCCCTAATCTCTGTAAGAGTCACCTCGTTGAGTAATTTTCCATTTTCAAACACGGGAACAAATTCGCAGTTGTTGACTTCATTCCAGCTTACTTGATCCTTCAGATAAAACTCACCTTGATCATTTTTGTAGACTGCTACCAGGCCTTTGGCTGAATTCTTGGTTCCATCTCCCGTTTTGGGTGCCTTGAAAATTTCGCGATTTTCACCGGAAATTTTGGCGAAAGTCGCTTTAACGGCAAAACCGTCGGTATCGCGAGTTACGTATTGATAGGTGTAACTGCCAATTCCAAAAACCACATTGGTTGAAGAAAATCCTTTGGCTTTGAGTCCTGCGCAAATTGCCGTGGCGCGCTCAATAGTGATGGAGTCGCCATAAATCAATCCGACATGGGGATCCAGAATTTTGTAGCCTTGCTTAGTTTCGCTGCCGCCAAATACTTCCCACAAGCATTCAACCGCGCCTTTGTATTCTGGCGAGCCGATTTCGGCATCAGCATCGCCGCAGATCATTTTGACTGGGCACCCGGTGTCAGGGCGAAACACAACTTTTCCATCTCGCGCCAAAATCTGTTCTTTAAGTTTGACGGTAAAGTCAGTCATCACTTGCCAGAAATCCCAGGAATCCGACACGATACTAACGATCCCAGCCGGATAGATGTCTTGAATCAAACGCCGGAAGGTTTCGAGTTCATTGTCCATGCCGCCGGCGCACATGACTGAATGCTCAGTTGCTGCAACACTGCCGCCAACCAGTTCCAAATCGCTATCGGCGCCGTAAAAGTCTTCCAGAAAATCGATGGCAGGAATGGTGTCTGTGCCTGTAAAGCTCAGTAAGTGCGCGGCGCCGCTCATTGTGGCGGCTTCAGCGCCATACATGCCGCGAAAGCTAAAGTCGTGCCCTTGCCAATTCACGAACTCGGTGCTGCCATCGGTTTCTAGCGCGTAAGCTGTCAGTATTTTTTTGTATTGGTGCGCTGTAGTTGCACTGGTGCACATGCCCCATACATTGGTCGAGAGGATGGTTTCCAAATAATTGGTAAGCCAGAAAAACCGCTCGTCTGTATTGAAGATCACAAGACATGGCACTCTTAAGGAGTAGACCGAACCCTCGGGCAACGCCATGATTTTTATAGGCAGATAGCCCAGGTCGTGCAAATCCGCAATGTGCTGGGTGCCGACATTATTAGGGCCAAGATAGTTATTTATGCGACGAGAAAAGCGACGGATGACTTCGTCTTTTGGCTGTTTAAAAAAATCTTCTTCCCAGTTTTTGATTAAAAAGCTTTTTATAAAATACTGCAATCCAAAAAAAACCAGATGATCGGTGTATTCGCGGCGAGTTGTCCTGGCAGTCAAATTGCTGAATACAACTTCAGTATTGTCGGGGTATTGACGACGATGATCGACCTTGTAGCCATCGATTGCAGTGACTGGATTCAAGTTCATTATTTTTCTCCTTGTACTGGCATAAAGTGCCAAATATTTTTCACATTTAAAAATTCGGTTGCGGCCGAGTCATGCAGACTGTTGGTGGTGTATATCGCATCAATGCCGCTTTCCATTAATTTTTTCTCATCGGCGGTGCCTTCGTAGTGAGACACAGCCAAGATAATTTTTCTGCAGTTTTTGGCCTTCAGTTTTTTCGCCAGTTCGATAAACGTCCTGCCGCCAGCGCAAATATCGTCGACAATCACTGCCGTCTGCCCACTTAAATCGTCGCAGTAAATCTCTGTGCCGATAATTGCCCCGTTCCGTACGTCACGAACCTTGTCTGCGCGGATCACCGGCAAGCCACCCAGTTGACAAGATAATTCAAAGATTTTTTTATTCGATCCGGCATCTGGCGACACCAAAATAAAATCTGATCGAATGTCGCTCACGACGTCTCGGATAAATTGATGGTTTTTGACGACATGGACGTTATTCAAAAGGGCAACAACCACATCACTGTGGGGATCAAAAACACAAACCTTTTGATAGTGCTGTTGATTGATCAAATCAGCGTAGACCTTCACCGACAGTGGTTCGCCTGAGTTGCAAACGCGATCCTGCCTCGCACCTGGAAAATAGGGAATGCATAAATCGATCACATTTGCGCCCTGGCGGCGAAGCGCATCGGTCAACAGCAAGAGCTGAATCAGCGATTGATCTCCGCTGTAACGAAACATGATTTCGACATGGGAACTGCTGGGCGCCAAAATTTGGAGGTGATTTTCACCGCTCCTAAACTGAAAATGCTTAAACGAATCTTCAGCTTGTTGAGGATTGGGTAAAAAATAACGATTGTTGCTTGTAACATGGCTGCCCATTTTGCTAACCCTGTTTTGAAGTAATCAGAGCGCAGTCAATTCTTGTTCGTTTGACTATGCTTTCCTTGGTTTTATCAAAGGATGAATAAAACATGATTAGATATTAATGTCTGTGGGACACAAAGTAAAGTGGAATTTCGAAACTTTTATCAAGCTGCCACTTATGCTATAAAGAAAGTGTCTCAAAGACATAAAAAGATGAGAAAAATGAATGCCATATTGCAAATAGAAAAACCTTTGTTTACCGTGGACAGCGTACTTTTCACTGTTCACGATGGCGTTTTGAAAGTGCTCATGGCCAAACGCGCTGAATCGCCGTTTGCGGGTTATTGGGGGCTGCCCGGTGGATTTATTGATATCAGTCTGGATGAAAACACTGATATGACTGCACGCCGAAAGTTGTTGGACAAAACGGGGCTGGTACCGAGCTATTTAGAACAACTGCAGGTGATCTCTGGACCTAAGCGTGACCCGCGTGGATATAGCGTTACGCTTGCTTATTATGCGTTGGTGGCACATCAAAATGTTGAGCCTAAAATCGCGTCCGTGGAGAGTACCTGCTGGTTGAATGTGAGCGAATTGCCCAAGCTATTGATTGCTTTCGACCATCGACACATCATTGAGATGGCGCAGCAGCGACTACAACAAAAAACGCTGTACTCAATGATTCCAGTATTTTGCCTGCCCGAGAAATTTAGCATCGGCCAATTGATCAAGGTGATTGAAGCAATCATCGAAAGGCCAATTCAAAGAAAAAGTTTAATGCGACGAATTGAAGCATCCGAAATGTTTGAAATTTCCAATGAAAAAATATCTTCAGGAGGACGATTGGCGCAGCTCTATGCACTGAAGCCGGGCGCAGACATTGTTAATTTTGAACGCAATTTAAGTGTTTAACATAAGAGAAACCGTTAAGGAAAACATGATGGCATTTAACGCGCCCGCGCCTGTCCTCGGATTATCAGACACCAGTGAATTCCCAGAAGTTAGCGAAGACCTTTCATCTTTACTCTCAAGCGCGCAATCCGATACCGCCGCGGGCAACGTTTTGGAAATACTCGATAAATACGCGATAGCTCTCGATACGCAAAGTGATCCAGCGAACCTCTATGCCGCGTCACTTTTATACATGGTTTATTGGTTCCATCGCCTGCGTGACCCGATCCGCAAGAATGGTATCGAAAATTGCATCGGTAAATATCTCAATGTTGATCATCAATCCCCAGTAGTGAACGCGTTGTTGTCCGATCAGAACCTCAAAATTCAGGCAAAGCAGCGAATTGAACAGGGAGTCATGGTGCGTAAGACTGTCGACGTACTTGTGATGCGAGACGGAGAGCAAGGGCGGGAATTCCTGACCTTGGACCGGACTTTCTTTCCTGAGGGCATGTCGCTGCCTGGCGGCTTGCTTCGCGACGAAGATGAACAAAACGAGATGGGAATCCCAGGCAACATTTTTGCCGCACTAAGGGTGACGGGCGGCAAAGTGTTCGAATCAGTGACGCCAGAGTATGGAATTGCGGAATTAGACGGGCGTAAATACTATTTCGTCCGTAACGAAGCAGGAAAAGAAGCGCGGATCTATATGGATAGAACCATTTCCCACGGATATCGCGATCACCTCAAAGACATCGCTCTCCCGTCAGATCCGCGTCATATCGTTGACACAGTTGGATTCCTCGTCGAAATTCCCGAAATGGAAGGAGTTGAGGGCAGGTGGCTCCCGGAGAGCGTGATTACTACGCCGAACGCGAAAGAGGGCTCCTTTGCCTTCGGTCACCACAAACAGATTGCCGCTGCGCTCATTGCGAAAAACTTTACCAAAACGCGGGGAGCTTCTCATCATGAATGGATACGCGAAACAGTAAGCAGCCCATTGGATGCGTACCTTGGATTGCGGGCGCGGTTTAAGGCGAATGACGATAACTTGGATACACCAGTTCTGGAGTTGCTGCCAGTGATTGAGTACGTTCGCAGCCAGATGATGTTATCTGCGATAGAAGAGAAGTGCCGCGACAATCTTGCATTTGCGTCGATGCGCGACCAGCTGCTGCATAAACTTCACCACGTGACGATCCAGAACGGCCCGATGTGTCCCTATGCTCCGACGCTACGTATCTTGTTTGAAGCAGTGGGCTTCTTTGATGTGGCTTGCCGTATCGAGAAAGATTTGAGCACCCATTTTCAAAAGAAGTACTGGTACCGGTACGAGGAGCTGATGCGTCGACTTCCTGAAGTGATCATCATTCCGACTTTTGATAACATTTCCGCCACCGATCTCATGAAAATCCGAGGTACTCCAATATATTTTGTAGGGGTATCAACGGAGCCTGTGTATGTTGATGAATTCTGGCAGTCTCCACTCGAATTCCTGATCCACGATCTTAACCATGCCTGGAAGATGATGGACATGGACGACAGGTTTTTGCAAATACAGCCAAAGTTGAGCAGGGATGAGCTCATGAATGAATCCAATAAATTCATTCGCGAGTACTTTCCGCGTATCGCCATCAGAAAAACAGATACGGAACAACAGAAAGAAATGAAGAAGCTCAAGAAAATTCTTTTGTTTGAAGTCGGTCACGAAGACGCGAGGCCTCTGTTGCCGAATATCGTCACTGAGGCACTTCTGGAAGATGAGGGATACGAGTTTCCGGACCATGTCGTCCGTTATGATGAAGGCGCGAACCAGGCTTATTTGGAAAAGCGCACCATTCCTGGTATCACCGCGCTTTCATATGTCAGACACAAATTGCAGCATGGTTTCTTTGACCAGACTGACTCGCAGAATATTCAGATAGTTTCTCCAAAATATCGCACAGTAGAATGGATTGTAAGAGCAACGATAGAATTGCTAACGGAAATGCATGCGGCAATTCCTCCTGCAGTTCAAACGGAAGGATTGACGGAGTACCTGACGCGGCAGGCCTGCTCCCGCGGCCCCACGATTCTTCATTCGCCAGAAAATTTAGACCCCGTTGTGGGAGAGTATGGGGATGGAACGATTATTCAGGCGTAGTTATGTGGATGCAATGACGAGCCTAATGCATGCAGTTGCCCGGTGAAATAATGCCACGGCCGTAAATCGATGAATGGGGTAACTTCGAGGCCGAACATCCTGGAAAAAAATTTAGGTGGACGTGAGTTTCGTCTGTCCGAACTCACCGAAGATTTATGGCAAACGATACTCACAGAAGGCATCGACTGCCTCAACAAAGATCGGAGCTATCGTGGCCGAGGTCGCCAAGCTGTGACCGTGGTGAGAATGACTGGGCCCGATGCGAATACGACGGATATGCCGGTTTCGCCTCACCTCACTATATGGACTCCAATTGATCCGTCGCGCGACTCGATCGAAGATTTATCATCTGCAATCGAGCACTTAAAGCCCGTTCATGAATGGGCTTCGAAGGTGAGCGGCGAGTAGGGTTTTGCATTTGAAGGGAATCGACTGTGAACGTCTGCTGCTCAACTTGCCGACAGTCTCCTTCGGGTCGAAATCAACCCGTCACGACCGTCTCAAAATGGCCAAAAGCGGAAGTAGCCGAAGTTTCCTGTTAACGGACATTGACGCCGAGGTAGCATGCGCAACATCGCGGTCTTGATTTTACAAAGGATGATCCATGGCTAAGGCAAAAAAGAAACTTCTGCCAAAAGATTTCGAAGATTTACTCAAAAAGGGCGACCTGGCCGAGCTGAAGGCTGTTTTCGATACGTGCGACATTAACGCTCGAGGGGGATATGCCAAACAGAGTGCACTTGCCTTCGACGATTGTCCTGACACGCTTGCCCGATGGCTTATAACCCAGGGCGCAGATCTCGCAGCGACCGACACGTGGGGTAACACTCCCTTGCACGCTCGCTCGCGTAGCCGGCACGGTCGAATTGAAGCTTTGCTGGAATTGGGCGCAGACGTCGACAGCAAAGATTCCTCCAGCGACACCCCGCTCCACGCCGCCGCAAGTAGTCACAACACCCGGAATTCCCGTTTGCTAATTGCGCACGGGGCTCAAGTCGATTCCGTAAACGGACGTGGACAAACACCCCTTGAGTTGGCACTACAATCTTGCAATAACATCGATCTAGAGCATATGGTGCCTCTCGCCGAAGACCTCCTTGTGGCGGGTGCAAAGAAGACTCTTCGGATGAGGGATTTTGTCGTGGAGATAGGTAAACGTTTCGAGTTCCATCGAAGCGGATTCAATCCTGATAGTGTTGACGCAGCGAGCAATGCGCTTGACCAGCTCTATGCGCTCTTCGACGTTCCAGCGGCGCCGCGTCGCAGGGATCACGACAACAACATGCCCATCGTCGTGAAAGCGACCGAATGGCATAAGCAACACGAAGAATTATGGGACTTGCTGGTCCCTTCCAAGGGGCACGCAGCTACAGTCCAGGGAGAGGTTATTCGAATATCTGGACGAATTGCGCATGAGCTCGACGATAACGGGGGTATCAATTGGGATGCAGATTTCAACACCATGGCCGATGCCTTCCTCAAGCATGTTCAGGAGGGTAAGCCACTGTCACCGTCTGGCCTATCGGAAGCCGCGAAGCTCGTTGCCGGAGTCAAGCGTAAATCTGGAGATACGGGACGGCTGGGCAAGCTAGCAGTGACCTGGGTGCTCTTGAATCCACAGCCGTTCAAATTGGCGCCGCCAATCTATACACGCTAGTTCGCTTGCTCGCAGACGTGTAGGGTGACCGGCGCAATTCGGCCAAAAGCCGACTCCCGAATTCTATTAATCGGGACTTAAACCTGCACAACTCTTGTTAGAAGTTAGACAAATCAATAAGCAGATATGGAGATACGCATGACCTCAAAATATTCAGGACGATGTCTTTGTGGAGAAATAAATTATTCAACTGACGCGGAGCCGCTATTTACTGGAAATTGCCACTGCAAGGATTGCCAGAGGTCGTCAGGTAGTGCATTTATTCCCGCAATGCTTTTTCCAGAAGCAAGTGTCTCCATTCGTGGCGAAGCAAAATATTTCGAGTCTGCATCTGATAGTGGAAGTGTTCACCGAAGGGGTTTCTGTCAAAATTGCGGTTCGCAGCTGTTTGCAAAATTCAGCGCCATGCCCGGAATGCTCGGTATTAAAGCAGGCACATTAGACAGTTCTTCGAACTATGTACCTAAATTAGATTTTTATGTGGCTAGTGCTGCGCCTTGGGACCATATGAGCCCTCAGCTACCAAAAAAACAAGGCGCGGCCCAAGGTTAAGTGGGTTTCTAACAAGGCGTTCAACGTGGACAGTTTGCAGCGGGGCATTGCTTCGCAAATTTTACTCCCCACTGCAAACCACTTTGCCGGAAAGCCGGCTCCGTTCTGCCGGTTAACCGGGCGTTGAGTGTCCGCATTTCAAAGGCAGTTATGACCGCTTAGGGTTGTGGATTCAACCGGTCGATGCGTTTCTCCGATGCACAGGTATGCATTTTTAGATGAATCGCTGACGCACAGGGATGGAATCCGCTCATGGACATTGACTATCAGTGAATTGCCGCAGCTCTCGTGATAGAAACATTAAAGCGAAAGCCGGCATCCACACTGATGCGCGCCGGCACAGACGCTCGTTCTGGCAGCGGGCGCTGGGAGAGGACCGCCATCAGCGCATCAAGCCATGACTCGTAACCCTAACTGGCCGTAGCCGCCACATTGGCCCGAACCTTATGCAATTTCTTGTAGCTGTCGATCAGGCGCTGGTGCCGGTCGAGCCCCTCCAGTTTCATGCTCGTTGGCGTTAAGCCGAAGAAGCGCACGCTGCCGTCCACCGACCCCATCACCGCGTCCATCCGAGCGTTGCCAAACATCCGGCGGAAATTGACCACGTAATCGTCCAGTTCCAAGTCGTCATCCAGCAGCACCTCTAGCACCACATTCAAGGCTTGATAAAACAAGCCGCGCTCGGCCGTGTTGTCGTTGTACTGCAGGAAAGCTCCCACCAGCTCATGCGCCGCCTCGAATTGCTGCAAGGCGAGATGAATCAGCAGCTTCAACTCGAGAACCGTCAGTTGCCCCCAGTCCGTATTCTCGTCAAATTCGATGCCGATCAATGTGGCGATGTCGGAATATTCATCGAGCTCATTGTTATCCAGGCGCTCGAGCAGCGCTTCCAGGCTGGCATCGTCCAGGCGATGCAGATTCAAAATATCGGCGCGGAACAACAGCGCCTTGTTGGTGTTATCCCAGATCAAATCTTCTATCGGATAAATTTCCGAATAACCGGGCACCAGAATCCGGCAGGCTACGGCGCCTAAATTGTCGTACGCTGCCATGTACACCTGTTTGTCCATGTCTTCGAGAATGCCGAACAAGGTCGCGGCTTCCTCGGCATTCGAGTTTTCACCCTGGCCGGAAAAATCCCATTCGACAAAATCGAAATCCGCTTTGGCGCTGAAAAAGCGCCATGACACGATGCCGCTGGAATCGATGAAGTGTTCGACAAAGTTATTTGGCTCGGTCACGGCTTCACTTGCAAAGGTGGGCCGAGGCAATTCGTTCAGGCCTTCAAAACTGCGGCCCTGCAGCAATTCCGTCAGGCTGCGCTCCAGCGCCACCTCCAGGCTTGGGTGCGCGCCGAACGAGGCAAACACACCGCCCGTCCGCGGGTTCATCAGGGTGACGCACATCACCGGGTACACCCCTCCCAGCGACGCATCCTTCACCAGCACCGGAAAGCCCTGCTCTTCCAGTCCCTGGATGCCGGCCAGGATGCCAGGGTATTTCGCCAGCACTTCCTGCGGCACATCAGGCAATGCGATTTCACCTTCCAGGATTTCGCGTTTTACCGCCCGTTCGAAAATTTCCGACAGGCATTGCACCTGCGCTTCGGCCAGCGTATTACCGGCACTCATGCCATTGCTGACGTATAGGTTTTCGACCAGGTTGGATGGAAAATACACCACCTCGCCGTCCGACTGCCGCACATACGGCAGCGAACAGATACCGCGCTGCAGATTGCCGGAGTTGGTGTCGACCAGATGCGAGCCGCGTAACTCGCCGTCGGGATTGTAAATTTGCAGGCAGTACTCATCCAGAATTTCAGTCGGCAGCGCATCTTTAGGGCCAGGCTTAAACCAGTGCTCGTTCGGGTAATGTACAAACGCCGCGTTGGCGATGTCTTCGCCCCAGAACGTGCCGGCGTAGAAATGGTTGTTATTCAGCCGCTCGATATACTCTCCCAGCGCCGACGCCAACGCGCTTTCCTTGGTTGCTCCCTTGCCATTGGTGAAGCACATCGGCGAGTGCGCATCGCGGATATGCAGCGACCACACATTGGGAACAAGATTGCGCCACGAAGCAATTTCAATCTTGATGCCCAAGTTCGCCAAAACGCCCGACATATTGGCGATGGTTTGCTCCAACGGCAGATCCTTGCCCGCAATATAGGTGCTGACATCAGAAGCCGGCTTCAATGTCAGCAGCGACTGGGTGTCGGCATCCAGATTCTGTACTTCTTCAATGACAAACTCGGGTCCGGCTTGCACCACTTTTTTCACCGTACAACGGTCGATGGAGCGCAAAATACCCTGGCGGTCTTTGGCAGAGATATCCGCCGGCAACTCGACCTGAATCTTGAAAATCTGCTGGTACCGGTTTTCCGGATCAACAATATTATTCTGCGACAGGCGGATATTTTCAGTAGGAATATTGCGAGTTACGCAATACAGCTTCACAAAGTACGCTGCACACAAGGCCGATGAGGCCAGAAAATAATCGAAGGGACCAGGCGCCGAGCCGTCGCCCTTATAGCGGATAGGCTGGTCGGCCACTACCGTGAAGTCATCGAATTTGGCTTCAAGACGTAGCTTATCGAGAAAGTTGACCTTGATTTCCATGGGGGAATTCTAAAAATGATGTAGCCGCTATTATCCGTCGCCAGGCCGGTACCGTGCAAAGTATCGATGGTTTCCTCAAACGCTGCCGCATACGGATAATTTGACAGGCGGACGATTTCATCAATCTGTTGCCTCCACCGGTTGAATCCACAGCCGTAAACAGCCATCCAGCAATGCCGCCATCAGCCAAATGTAGAAGCACAGGCACTCGTCTCATTTAATATTGATCGCCCCCCTTATTCGTGGCAGCATAGGCAAATTATTTACCTGCGGCAATTTTGCGGATCGTTTGATGCGCAAGCACATGGGAGGTCAATGATGGGGTTTGACAGGAAGTTCCTGGTTTCCGGACTGGCTTATGCGGTTCTCGGACTGGCGTTCGGAATCTACATGGGCATGTCGCAGAACCACTCGCAGCTGGTTACGCATGCCCACATTCTGCTGATCGGCTTCGCGATTTCCGTCGTTTACGGCGTCATCCACAAGCTGTGGCTGGCCGGAGTCCGGCCCGGCGTGGCGACATTGCAATTTGTCCTGCATCACGCCGGCGCCTTGATCATGCTGGCCAGCCTGTTCCTGCTGTCGGGACAATTCGTCCCCGAAGAGACTATCGGCCCGGTTCTCGGCTTGTCATCGATCGCGGTCCTTTTGGGCATGTTGCTGATGCTGTTCATGGTGATACGCGCGCCGGCGGGAAAGGTTTGAATGCCCTGGGAACCGGGCATGTCTCGGCGCCTTCCGCGGGGGATTGCCAATTGAAAATGACGCTGACCCGGCCGAGGAGATCGGTGTTCCATGGGTTCGTGTTTCCTCTCCTGTTCTGTATCGCGGCCACTGCCGCAGCGCAAAACAACAAGCTTGCGATTCCCCCATCGGGAGTGATCGGTTTCGACCAGGCGATGCTTGTGCCCGACTATTGGATTGCGCGAGCTCCCAGCCCGGACAAAGTCTTGATGTCGCGGCAGCAGATCGATGACCTGAATGCCAGAACATTTGCAGCGGATCCCGCCATGCACGATCTCGCCAAGGTCGGGCCGGCCTTGTCCCGCGAGCAGGTGCTCCTGTGGTTGAAGGACGCTGCGGAACCGCTGACCAAGCCGCTGGTGGACGCAGCCGGAAATGCGATCCCGAAAGCGGCGATGGAGGCAATCGAGGCCAATATCGGCGCCGACCGGATCCCGGCCACCACGCCCACCCGCTACGGGCTCAGCGTGCGGCGCGCGCAGCTGCGCACCTACCCGACATCGCTCCAGGCTTTTCCGTCGAAGGACCTGCTGGATTTCGAAAGCTTCCAGGGCGGCACGCTTTTCCCAGGCGATCCCGTCGTCGTTGCGCATGCGAGCGCCGACGGCCAGTGGCTGCTGGTCTTGAGCGAACAAGCTCCTGCGTGGGTAGCGCGCGCGGACATCGCCGAGGGAGCTGCCACGGAGGTGTTTGCCTATGCCGGCAAGCAGCCGTTCCGCGTAGTGACCGGAGACAAGGTGCGGACGGTATTCACGCCGGAAGCGCCCGAGGTCTCGGAGCTTCAGCTTGACATGGGGGTGCGGGTCCCGCTTGCACGGCTTGCTGAGGGCGAGCCGGTGAACGGCCAGGGGTCTTACGTATCCTGGACGGTGGATCTTCCGGTACGCCGCGAAGACGGATCGTTGGCCTTCAAGGCCGCACTGCTGCAAAAGATCAAAGATACTTCTCCCGGGTATCTGCCGCTCACCAAAGCCAACATCATCCGCCAGGGATTCAAGTTCCTCGGTGAACGGTATGGCTGGGGGCATCTTTACAACGCCAGGGATTGCAGCGGATTCACCGGCGAGGTGTACCGCAGCATGGGCATTATCCTGCCTCCGAATTCCGGCGCTCAGGGCCGCAGCCCGGCGTTGCAGCAGCGCGTTTTTTCTGCTTCGGATTCTCACCAGGCCCGCGTCGAGGCGGTATTGGCCGCCCAGGTCGGCGACCTGGTCGTGGTTCCTGGACATGTGCTGATGATTTTGGGGCAGGTCAATGGCGAGCCCTATGTCATGCAGGACGTGCCCTATGCCGTTTTCCGCGATCCGGCGGGAAAAGTCCGCATGACGAAGTTGAACCAGGTTTCGGTCACGCCGCTGCTGCCGCTGCTTGCGGACGAGCAGCACTTGTATGTCGATGCTATGACGAGCCTGGTGCATGTGGTTGCCAGGTGAAACAATGCAAAGGCGGTAAATCAGCGAACGGGATGATCGCGGATACGCAATTTAAGCTGGTAATTCAATAATTTATAAAAGGGAAAAAATCATGAAAAAACAGATCTTGAACATTTCGCCGGTGCAGACAGCCAAGGTGGTGGCGATTCTTTATTTCGTTGTTTCCTTGCCGATCATTATCCTCATGATCCTGTTTCTTTCAGTGATGCCGGGGTCCAAGGCGCCGGCGATCGGCGCGATGCTGGCGCTGCCGTTCATTTACCTGGTCGTCGGTTTTCTCTTTACGCTGTTCGGCGCATGGGTTTACAATCTCGTTGCAAAATGGGTCGGCGGCATTGAATTCACCACTTCGGAAACTGAAAACTCCTGAGGCAGCCAGCAAGCCGGAGCGCGCCGGCAATATGGCGCGCGGTCCTGCCCGCATCCGACCCGGCTCAGCAAATCAGGCGCTGAAACGCACCGCCTGGCGCGCCAGCAAACGCCAATGGCCGCCGTGCTTCTTCCATACCATCAGGATTTTCAGGGAGACATTGCCCGCTTTGCCGGAGTCATTGGTGACCGCCGCCAAGGTGTGGCGCACCACCGCGGTATCTCCCGAAATCTTGACGCTCTGGTCCGACAGGGCGATGCTGACGAAGTCCGATTCGCCGCTGGTCAACGCGCCGATGAATTCCGCCTTGTCTTGCACTTTGCCGTTCGAGTGGCCGTAACTTAGCTCGTCCATGACCAGGCGGTCGAGCGCCACGCGGTCGCCGGGGTGGAGCATCGCTGTCCGCAGTTTTTCGACTTGCTCCGCTATCGATTCTTCATCGGGGGCGGCCGCTGCGCCTTGGGCAATGATCATGGAGCAGACCATCGCAGTGCACAAATACATCCATTTCTTAAACATTGGGGTCTCCTTGGTGGTGGCTTGTTTTCTTATCAGTCATCATACAACATAAAATATCGCCGAGAATAGCCGGTTTACGCGGCCTTATCCAATATATCTAGCGATATACCCAGTGATTTGACAAGAAGGGCGCAGGCAAGACATAATCGATTAAGTTGTATGACAACGTATAACAATAGGCGAGAGCACGACAATCACAGATACGCGACAATGTCTGCGATCTCTCTCAAATCGGCATCGGCACGGGACATGGCATGAGCGACAAGACAAATAGCGCAGAGGGCGGCGCGCAGTACCGGCGCCTGTTGTTGACCGGCGCCGGCGGCGGCCTGGGTAAGGTATTGCGGCCAAGGCTGGCAGCGTTCGCCGCTACCGTCAGGGTTTCCGACCTGGCGGCGGTGTTGGCGCAAGACGCCGCGCCGCATGAAGAAATGCAGCCCTGCAACCTGGCCGACCGGGCCGCGGTGGATGCGCTGGTGGCCGGCTGCGACGCCATCGTGCATCTCGGCGGCGTATCGGTGGAGCGGCCGTTCGAGGAAATCCTGGAAGCCAATATCAAGGGCGTGTTCCACATATACGAAGCGGCGCGGCGGCATGGCGTCAAGCGCGTCGTTTTCGCCAGCTCCAACCACGTCACCGGGTTTTACCGGCAAGACCAGGTCATCGACAGCCACGACCTGCGGCGGCCGGACGGTTATTACGGCTTGTCCAAATCGTACGGCGAAGACATGGCGCAGCTGTATTTCGACCGTTACGGCATCGAGACCGTCAGCATCCGCATCGGCAATTCCTTCCCCACCGCCAAAGACCGGCGCGCGCTGGCCTGCTGGCTGAGCTACGACGACCTGACCGAACTGTTGCGCTGCAGCCTGTTCACGCCGCAGGTCGGCCACACGGTGGTGTACGGCATGTCCGATAACAACGGCGTCTGGTGGAATAACCGCCACGCCGCGCATCTTGGTTTTGCGCCGCGCGACAGCTCGGAACAGTTCCGCGCCGCGGTCGAGGCGCAGCCTTTGCCGGCCGCGGACGATCCGGTGCGCATGTACCAGGGCGGCATGTTTACAGTGACAGGACCGTTCGAGCCGCAATAAGCCGGCTTGAAAGGCAAGTCCCCGGAACAAGCGCAAAAAAAGCGCAGCCGGGGCGGAATGCAGGGAGACCGCGGCAGTCGGCAGATGAAAATCGCGATTGGCGTGCCGAGACAAGCAGAAAAAGCTACAGGAGCATTCGTCGGTCATGAGTTTTTCTCTTCACTTTAGCGATCTTCTTCCCTACTGGCCGGTATTCCTCGAGGGCGCATGGCTGACCCTGAAGATGACCGGCGTCGCGGTGGTGGCCGGAGTGAGCATCGGCACGCTGGTGGCGTTCGCCAAGCGCGGCCGCCGCAAATGGCTGTCGAAAGCGTGTTCGGTCTACATCGACGCGGTGCGCAACACGCCGTTCCTGGTGCAGCTGTTCCTCTTGTATTTCGGCCTGGCCAGCCTCGGCATCCACATGCCGACCTTCGCCGCCGCCGTGCTGGCGATGATCATCAATATCGCCGCCTACGCTGCCGAAATCATCCGCGCCGGTCTGGAAGCGGTGCCGCGCGGCCAGATCGAAGCGGCAGAATGCCTCGGCCTGTCGCGCTGGCGCATCGGCTGGCACGTGATGCTGCAGCCGTCGATAGAGAAGGTCTACCCGGCGCTGACCAGCCAGTTCCTGCTGATGATGCAGGCTTCCGCCATGGCTTCGCAGATCTCGGCCGAGGAATTGACGGCGATCGCCAACACCGTGCAGTCGGATACCTTCCGTTCGCTGGAAACCTATATCGTGGTGGCCTGCCTGTACCTGGCGCTGTCGCTGCTGGTCAAGCTGCTGGCCTGGGGTCTGGGCGAATATTTCTTCAAGCGGCGCCGGGCGATCCGGCGCGCCGCGGCGCAAGCCGGCAGGAAGCAACCCGCTGTCTCCGAGGCTGCCGCGATCGGCGCCGGCAAGCGGAGGACGACATGATCGGCAACTTCAGCTGGACCCACCTGATTTACCTGGCGCAGTCGATCTGGTGGACGCTGCTGCTGTCGCTGATCGCCTTCCTGCTCGGCAGCATCGGCGGCTTCGGCGTCATGCTGGCGCGCATTTCGCCGCGCCGCTGGCTGCGTTTGCCGGCCTTGCTCTACATCGAATCGATACAAGGCATCCCGCTGCTGATCCTGCTGTTCATCGTCTACTACGGCTTGTCGGTTTACGGCTTTGCCTTGCCGGCGCTGGTGGCGGCCGGGCTGGCGATGATGGTCTACACCAGTGCTTACCTGGGCGACATCTGGCGCGGCTGCGTCGAAGCGATGCCGAAACCGCAATGGGAAGCGGCCGAATGCCTGTCGCTGACGCGCTGGCAGACGCTGCGCCTGGTGATCATCCCGCAGGCGCTGCGCTTGTCGTTGCCGCCGACCGTCGGTTTCCTGGTGCAGGTCATCAAGATGACTTCGCTGGCCTCGGTGATCGGTTTTGTCGAACTGACGCGCGCCGGCCAGATCATCAACAATTCGATCTTCCAGCCGTTCCTGATCTTCAGCCTGGTCGGGGCTTTTTATTTCGCACTGTGTTACCCGCTTTCGCGCTGGAGCGAAGCTATGGAGAATAAGCTCAATGTCGGCAATCGCTAACCCAATCGTCAAGCTGGACCAGATCTACAAGAGTTTCGGCGCCAACCAGGTCCTCAAGGGTGTCTCGTTCGAAGTCGGCAAGGGCGAGATGATCGCCATCATCGGCGCCAGCGGTTCGGGCAAAAGCACGGCGCTACGCTGCATCGACCGGCTCGAAACCATCGATTCCGGCAGCATCGAGGTGTGCGACATCCGGGTCGACGATCCGCAGGTCGACCTGCACCGGCTGCGCCAGGAAGTCGGGATCGTGTTCCAGAGCTACAACCTGTTTCCGCACCTGACGGTGCAGGAGAACATCATGCTGGCGCTGCGCCATGTCAAGCGCCAGCCGCGCGCGGAAGCGTTGCGGGTGTCGCTGGCGGCGCTGGAGCAGGTCGGCCTGGGCGACAAGGCGGCGGCGTACCCGGAGCAGTTGTCCGGCGGCCAGCAGCAGCGGGTGGCGATTGCGCGTTCGCTGGCGATGGCGCCGAAAGTGATGCTGTTCGATGAAGTGACTTCGGCGCTTGATCCGCAGCTGACCGGTGAAGTGTTGCGCGTGATGGAAGACCTGGCGGCGGGCGGCATGACGATGCTGTTGGTGACGCATGAAATGGCGTTCGCCAAGCGGGTCGCCGACCGCATCATCTACATGCATCAAGGCAAGGTATGGGAAGTCGGCCCCGGCGAAATGCTGGACGCGCCGCAAACCGCGGAACTGCGCGCTTTCCTCAACAACGGCTTGTAGCCGGAGCAAATTTGGCATCGCATAACTATTCCATAAAACAGGAGACAGGCATGAAATTCAACACACTTTTTACCCGCGGCTGCATCGCCGCTTTGCTATTCTGCGGAGCGACTCACGCCGCATTGGCGGACCAGCTGGACGACATCAAGAAAGCCGGCAAGGTGCGGGTGGCGATCGCCATGGGCACGCCGCTGTTCAGCTACGCCGACGCCAACCTGCAGCCGACCGGCTCGGATGTCGACACCGCGACGCAGCTGGCGCACGACCTGGGCGTCAAGCTGGAGCTGGTGCCGATCACCAACGCTGCGCGCGTGCCGACCTTGCAGGCGCAGCGCGCCGACCTGGTGATCGCCGACCTGTCGATCACGCCCGAGCGCGCCAAGGTAGTGGATTTCTCCGTGCCGTACGCGGTGATCACGATCATCGTCGGCGGACCGAAGAGCATCAAGATCAAGGACTACGCTGACCTCGCCGGCAAGCGCATCGGCCTGACCCGCGCCACCGTCAACGATACGGTCACGACGCAGTTGGCCAAGGGTGCGGAAATCATGCGCTACGAAGACGATGCGACCTTGATCACCTCGATGGTGACCGGACAGATCGAGATCTTTTCCAGCACGCCGTCCAACCTGGCCGAAATGATCAAGCGGGCGCCGGCCAAGAACCTGGAATTGAAATTCGCGCAGAAGGATTTTGACCTGGGCATCGCCATGAACAAAGACCAGCCGAAGCTGAAGGAATGGGTCAATGCCTGGGTTGTCGCCAATCACAAGAATGGCAAGCTGAATGCGATCTACAAGAAATACCATGGCCGCGATTTGCCGGCTACCATCGCGAACGCCGGCTGAGCCGCGCAACACAGGAAGCAGTGTTGCCATCGCCGGCCCGAAGCGGCCGGCGATGGCCGGGATCGTCAAACCGTGATGTACTTTCCATCCACCAGGCGCGACAAGCCTGACGGGTTGCCGTCCTGCAGTTCGGCCGGCAGCAGGGCTGCCGGCAAGTCCTGGTAGCACACCGGCCGCAGGAAGCGGTCGATGGCGGTGGCGCCGACCGAGGTGCTGCGGCTGTCGGACGTCGCCGGGAACGGGCCGCCGTGCACCATCGCGTAAGACACTTCCACCCCGGTCGGGAAACCGTTCACCAGGATGCGGCCGGCCTTGCGTTCCAGCGTCGGCAGCAGCTTGCGGGCCAGTGCGTGGTCTTGCTCATCCAGTTGCAGCGTGGCGGTCAGCTGGCCGGCCAGGTGTTCGGCGACGGCGCGCATTTCATCTTCATCCTTGCAGGAAACCAGCAATGAGCTGGGGCCGAAAATTTCATCTTCCAGCTGCTCGGTGGCGAGGAAGGTGGCGGCGTCGGTGGCGAACAGCGTCGCCTGGGCTGCGCATGGCGCGGTTGCCGGCTGGCCGTGGCCGAGCGTATCGACGCCGGCTGCTGCGCCCATGCGTTCGATGCCGGCGGCGTAGGCGCCATGGATGCCGGGTGTCAGCATGGTGCCGGCTGCCTTGGTTTTCAATGCTTGCAACGCCGCTTCCTGGAACTGCGCCAGGTGCTCGCCGGCCAGGCCGATCACCAGGCCGGGATTGGTGCAGAACTGTCCCACGCCCATGGTCAGCGAGTCGACGAAAGCCGCGCCGATTTTCGATGCGCGCGCGGCTAGCGCGTGCGGCAGCAGGAACATCGGGTTGATGCTGCTCATCTCGGCGTACACCGGGATCGGTTCGCGCCTTTGCGCCGCTGCGCGCATCAGCGCAAGGCCGCCCTGGCGCGAGCCGGTAAAGCCGACTGCCTTGATCGCCGGGTGGCTGACCAGGGCCTGGCCGACTTCATTGCCGGTGCCGATGATCAGGGAAAACACGCCTTCGGGCAGTTTGCAGGCGGCGACTGCCTGCTGGATTGCGCGTCCTACCAGTTCCGATGTGCCGGGGTGGGCATTGTGGGTCTTGACCACGACCGGGCAGCCGGCTGCCAGCGCCGAGGCGGTGTCGCCGCCGGCTACCGAGAACGCTAGCGGGAAATTGCTGGCGCCGAAGACGGCGACGGGGCCGATGGCGATCTTGCGCAGGCGCAGGTCGGAGCGTGGCGGGGTGCGTTCGGGCAGCGCCGAATCGAGGGTGGCGCCGAGGTAATTGCCGGTGCGCAGTACGCTGGCGAACAGGCGCAGCTGGCCGACGGTGCGGCCGCGTTCGCCTTCCAGGCGGGCGGTGGGGAGGCCGGATTCTTGCGTTGCGCGTTCGATCAGGGCTGGGCCTAGCGCGAGGATGCCGTTGGCGATTTCTTCGAGGAATTCTGCGCGTTGTTGTGCCGTGGTTGCGCGATAGCTGTCGAAAGCTTGTTGTGCGAGGGTGCAGGCGCGGGCTACTTCGGTTGTGCCGCCGGCGCCGAAATCGGGGGCGATGGTTTCGTTGGTGGCGGGGTTGACGGCGCGCAGGCTGCCTTCTGTGCCGCGTACTGCGGATTGGCCGATGAGCATTTCACCAGTGATATTCATGTATGTTCCTCAATTCGATTATGTGTACTACATCTACCAACACAGCAGCAGTTAAATGGGGTCGGAGTTTTTTTTCGCGCCTTTTGCGAAAATTACTCTGACCCCATTTAACGGGCTACGGAGTGCGTTCGGTGGCATGCGACGACTTCGTTCGTCGTTATCTAAAACGTTTGCTACTCCGTGGATGCTAGCCGGGGGTAGCCCGGCAGCTACTCACTTTCTTTGCTTCGCCAAAGAAAGTAAGCAAAGAAAGGCGACCGCAAAGCCGTTGCCCTCCCTTCGGTCAGGTCCCCAAATCCGGCGCGTGCCAGCCGGGTGGGGAAAGCAACTCGCCTTCGGCTCAAACATCTTTCCCCACAATTCCCGGCTGACACGCGCCGGATTTGGCAACGTCTCAATGCGGAATTCAAAAGCAACAGCAACGTCAAAAGCAACAGCAACGTCAAAAGCAACTGCAACCCCAACGTCAAAATCAACTTCAACCCCAACGTCAAAATCAACTTCAACCCCAACGTCAAAATCAACTTCAACCCCAACGTCAAAATCAACTTCAACCCCAACGTCAAAATCAACAGCCGCGCATTTGTTCAGCCGGGGGACGTATTACCTATCGGCGCCGCTGTTGCTTGTTTGGATAATTACTGCGGCCCCTGCGTCAGGATCAGTGCTTTCAATTGCTCGCGTTCTTCCGCATTAAGGTCGATCAGCGGTGTGCGTACCGGGCCGCCGTCGTGGCCGGCGATGGTGGCGCCGGCTTTGACTATGCTGACGGCGTAGCCGGCTTTTTTGTTGCGGATGGCCAGGTAGGGCAGGAAGAAAGTGTCCAGCAGGCGGCCGGTGGTGGCGTGGTCGTCGTTCTTGATTGCGGTGTAGAAATCGATCGCCATCTTTGGCAGGAAATTGAATACTGCCGAGGAATAGACCGGTACGCCGAGCGCCTTGTAGGGGGCGGCGAACAGTTCTGCTGTCGGCAAGCCGCCGAGGTAGCTCAGGCGGTCGCCGAGGCGGCGCCGGATCGATACCATCAGCTCGATGTCGCCGATGCCGTCCTTGAAACCGATCAGGTTAGGGCAGCGCGCCGCCAGCAATTCCACCGAGTCCGCGTTCAGGCGGCAGATGCCGCGGTTGTACACCACCACGCCGAATTTGACCGAATTGCAGATGGCTTCCACGTGCGCGACCAGGCCGTCTTGCGAGGCTTCGGTCAGGTAGTGCGGCATCAGCAGGATGCCTTGCGCGCCGAGGCGTTCGGCTTCCTGCGCAAAAGCGATGGCGGTACGGGTGGGGCCGCCGGCGCCGGCCAGGATCGGCACTTTGCCGCGGCAGGTTTCGACCGCCACCCTTACCACGTTGGAATACTCGGAGGTGGTCAGCGAAAAGAACTCGCCGGTGCCGCCTGCCACAAACAAGGCGCTCGCGCCGTAGGGAGCCAGCCATTCGAGCCGAGCTGCATAAGTGCTCGGGCGGAATTCGCCTTGCGCATCGAAATCGGTGATCGGGAAGGACAGCAAGCCGGCGGAAAGCGTTTGTTTGAGTTCTTGAGGATTCATGGTCTCGGGATGAAGTAGTGCTGCGGTTGATAATCGGACGCTTTCGCCGCAGGAGGGCGTCCGGCGTCCGGATGATTAAGTTATCAGTCATCGTACAACAAAGATTTGCAGTATGCAAGCCGGAAAATGTTGTTTGTTGCAGCGGGAAGCGGGTGGACCGGACACGGGAAGCCGGGTCAGGCCGGGGAGGAAAGCGTGGCCGGCCGGGAGGATGGCGGCGCCTGTCATGGAGCTGCCGGGCGCGCCGGCAGCGAGGTTTTCAGTGTTTGATTACGACGCCAGCGCCATGCTGTCCTGCACCTTGCGCAAGCGCTCGCGGCTGTTGCTCAGGTGGGTGCGCATTGCCGCCCGCGCTGTCTCCGGGTCCTGGCGCACGATGGCGTTGTAGATATCTTCGTGTTCGCGGTGGACGCGGTCCAGGTAGGCCGCCGGATCGTCATGCGCCAGCCTGGCGGAGTTGATCCGGGTGCGCGGGATGATGGTGGTGCCGAGGTGGGTCAGGATGTCGACGAAATAGCGGTTGCCGGTCGCCTGCGCGATGTGCAGGTGGAACTGGACGTCGGCCGCCACTGAGTCGCCGTGCTCATGGGCGCTCTTCTGGAAGGCGTCCAGCGCCATCCGCATCTGCGCCAGCTGCTCGTCGCTGCGCCGCGCCGCCGCCAGCCCCGCGGCTTCCGCTTCGAGGCTGATGCGCAGTTCCAGGATGGCCAGGATGTCGCGCATGGTGATCACGGTTTCCGGATCGATGTCGAAGCTGCCGGAGCTGCTTGCCGCCAGCACGAAAGTGCCGATACCGTGCCGCGTCTCTACCAGTCCTGAAGCTTGCAGGTGCGAAATCGCCTCGCGTATCACGGTGCGGCTGACGCCCTGGGTGCGCATCAGTTCCGATTCGGTCGGCAGCTTGTCCCCGGGTTTGCTGCTGCCGTTCCTGATGCCGTCGGCAATGTTGGCGACCACGCTCTGCGCCAGGTTGCGATGTTTCTTGCGCGGTGCGCCAGGGTCGGGCTGAGTGGTGAGCGGTGTATTCATGGGGTAGGGGCCGCAGGAAAGGTAAATCTAGTTGCTAAATTATTTTGGGCTGATTATACTACGATTCAAGTTGTAGGATGACTGATAACATCAAGGTAGTTTAACGCAGGTTAAACATCAAGAATAATAAGAACGGCGCCTTGTAACAACCCCTGGCCTGGACCCGCAGCATGCGGCCAGGGCCGCGGGTGGCGGAAGCTGCGCATTCCAGGCCGCTCTGCCGCAGGCGCCGACTCTGGCGAAACAGGAGACGCAGGTGAATATCGATAAAACGGCCGGGCCGGCAGCGGCCCCGCGCGGCAAGCTGCGCTACATGATTTTGTTCATGCTGTTCGTGGTGACCACTTTCAACTACGCGGACCGCGCCATCCTTTCCATTGCAGGCACTGCAATGAAGGGCGAACTGGGCTTCGACGCGGTCACCATGGGTTTCATCTTCTCGGCTTTCAGCTGGGCCTATGTGCTCGGGCAGCTGCCGGGCGGCTGGCTGCTCGACCGCTACGGATCGAAACGGGTCTACGCCGCCAGCATCTTCATCTGGTCGCTGTTCACGCTGCTGCAGGGCGGCGTGCATTTCCTCGGCGTGCTGTGGGCGGTGCCGGCCTTGTTCATGCTGCGTTTCATGGTGGGCCTGGCGGAAGCGCCTTCGTTCCCCGCCAACGGCCGCATCGTCGCCGCCTGGTTCCCGACCACCGAGCGCGGCACTGCCTCGGCGATCTTCAACTCCGCGCAATATTTCGCCACCGTGCTGTTCGCGCCGCTGATGGCCTGGATCACGCACGCTTACGGCTGGTCGGAAACGTTTGTCGTCATGGGCGTGGCGGGCCTGGTGCTGAGCATGATCTGGATGCGGGTGATGCACAGCCCGAAAGACCATCCGCGCATGACGCCGGCGGAACTGGCGCATATCCGCGACGGCGGCGGCCTGGTCGAGATGGACCAGGGCCTGGGGCAGGCGGCAGGCAAGGGACCGCAGGTGAACCGCGGGGTCAAGCTGGGCTATCTCAAGCAGCTGCTCGGCAACCGCATGCTGGCCGGCGTCTACCTGGGCCAATATTGCATCAATACGATTACCTATTTTTTCCTGACCTGGTTCCCCATCTACCTGGTGCAGGAGCGCGGCATGTCGATCCTGAAGGCCGGCATCGTGGCGTCCTTGCCGGCGATCTGCGGTTTTCTCGGCGGCGTGCTGGGCGGCCTGATCTCGGACCGCCTGATCAAGCGCGGCTTCTCGCTGACCTGGGCGCGCAAGATCCCGATCGTCGCCGGCCTGCTGTTGTCGACTACCATGATCTTGTGCAATTACGTCGATACCCAATGGATGGTGGTCGGCATCATGGCGCTGGCGTTTTTCGGCAAGGGCGTCGGCGCGCTGGGCTGGGCGGTGGTGGCGGATACTTCGCCGAAAGAAATCATCGGCCTCACCGGCAGCCTGTTCAACATGTTCGGCAATATCGCCGGGATTACGGCGCCGATCGTGATCGGCTACATCATCAAGCAGACCGGCTCTTTCGAGTGGGCGCTGGTGTATGTCGGCGCCAATGCCCTGCTGGCCGTGGTCAGCTACCTGGTGATCGTGAAAGACATCAAGCGCGTCGAGCTCAAGCCGCTGGACGATGCAGGGCAGCCGTACAAGAAATTATCTGGAGTGGAATCATGAGCAAGGCAGCAACCGACAAAACAGACAACAACACGCCGCTGTATATCCGCATGCAGGAGCAAGACAATGTCGCCATTGTCGCCAACGACGGCGGCTTGCCGGCCGGTTCGGTATTCCCCTGCGGGCTGGTGCTGCGCGACAAGGTGCCGCAAGGCCACAAGGTTGCCTTGAGCGACCTGGCTGAAGGCGAGGCCATCGTGCGCTACGGCGTGGTGATCGGTTATGCGCAGCGGCCGATCGCGCAAGGCAGCTGGATCGAAGAATCGCTGGTCAGGATGCCGCCGGCGCGGGAGCTGAGCAACCTGCCGATCGCCACCCGCAAGCCGGTGGCGGCGGCGCCGCTGGAAGGCTACACCTTCGAGGGTTACCGCAACGCCGACGGCACGGTCGGCACCCGCAACATCCTGGCGATCAGCACCACGGTGCAATGCGTGTCGGGGGTGGTGGAGCATGCGGTCAAGCGCATCAAGGCCGAGCTGCTGCCGAGCTATCCCCATGTCGACGACGTCATCGGCCTGGAGCATACCTACGGCTGCGGCGTGGCGATCGATGCGCCGGGCGCGGAGATTCCGATCCGCACCCTGCGCAACATCAGCATGAATCCGAATTTCGGCGGCCAGGCGATGGTGGTCAGCCTGGGCTGCGAAAAACTGCAGCCGGGCCGGCTGTTCCCGCAAGGCTCGATCCCGATCCAGAGCACCGGCGGCAAGGAAGACGGCTTGCGCGTGGTGTGCCTGCAAGATGCGGAACACGTCGGTTTCGAATCGATGATCGTCTCCATCATGGCCACCGCCAGGGAGCAACTGGCCGAACTGGACAAGCGGCGCCGGGTTACCTGCCCGGCGTCGGAGCTGGTGGTCGGCGTCCAGTGCGGCGGCAGCGACGCCTTCTCCGGCGTGACGGCGAACCCGGCGGTAGGTTTTGCCAGCGACCTGCTGGTGCGCGCCGGCGCAGCCGTGATGTTTTCCGAAACCACCGAAGTGCGCGACGGCATCGACCAGCTGACCGCGCGCGCCGCCAGCGCCGAGGTGGCGCAAGCCATGATCCGCGAGATGGCCTGGTACGACGATTACCTGACCCGCGGCGGCGTCGACCGCAGCGCCAACACCACGCCCGGCAACAAGAAGGGCGGCCTGGCCAACATCGTCGAAAAAGCCATGGGCTCGATCGTCAAATCCGGCAGCAGCACGATTTCCGGCGTGCTGTCGCCGGGCGACAAGCTGCGCCAGAAGGGTTTGATCTATGCCGCCACGCCGGCCAGCGATTTTGTCTGCGGCACGCTGCAGCTGGCCGCCGGCATGAACCTGCACGTCTTCACCACCGGCCGCGGCACGCCTTACGGCCTGGCCGCGGTGCCGGTCATCAAGGTCGCCACCCGCAACGACCTGGCGCGGCGCTGGCACGACCTGATGGATGTCAACGCCGGCCGCATCGCCAGCGGCGAGGCCAGCATCGAAGAGGTGGGCTGGGAATTGTTCCACCTGATGCTGGATGTGGCCAGCGGCCGCAAGCAGACCTGGGCGGAACACCACAAATTGCACAATGCCTTGACGCTGTTCAATCCGGCGCCGATTACCTGACAGGATGGAAATGCACCATAACTTCAGCCGGCTGTGTACCTCCCTGGCGCTCATGGCGTGCGCTGCATCGGCTTCGGCCAAAACCATGGTGTACGTGTCCAACGCCGACAGCCGCGACATCTACGTCATGGAACTCAGCCAGGCGGACGGCAGCGTCGCCCTGGTGGAAAAAATCGCGACCGGCGGCACGGTGATGCCGCTGGCGGTCAGTCCCGACCGCCGCTTCCTGTATGCCTCCTTGCGTTCGCTGCCGTATTCGGTCAGCAGCTTCGCCATCGACCGGCAAAGCGGCAAACTGGGTTTGCTGTCGACCGTACCGCTGGCCGACAACATGGCCAACCTGGCGACCGACAAGACCGGCCGCTTTTTGCTGGCGGCGTCCTACACCGGCAGCAAGATCTCCGTCAATCCGATTGCCGCCAAGGGCGAGGTCGAGGCGCCGCCGCTGGCCGTGATCCCGACCCGTGAAAAGGCCCACGCGATAGCAACCGATCCTGGCAACACCCACCTGTTCGCCAGCAGCCTGGGCGGCGACGTCATCCAGCAATATCGCTTCGATGCAGCCAGCGGCCAGGTCACGCCCGGCGTTCCGCCGTATGTCGAAACCAGCCATGGCGCCGGTCCGCGCCATTTCGTGTTCGACCGCCGCGCCCGCTTCGTCTACGGCACCAACGAACTGGACGGCAGCCTCAATACCTATCGCTACGATGCCGCCGCCGGCGCCATGACGTTGCTGGCGTCGGTTTCGCTGCGGCCCAAGGATTTCCAGGGCGCGGCGCTGGCGCCGGCCGACCTGCACCTGACGCCGGACGGCCGTTTCCTGTATGCCTCGGAGCGCACCTCAAGCACGCTGGCCGGATTTGCCGTCGATCCCGACAGCGGCGCATTGACGCCGATCGGCAATTTTGCTACCGAGATCCAGCCGCGCGGCTTCAATATCGACCCAAGCGGCCGCTACCTGCTGGCGGTCGGCCAGCAGTCGAACCGCATGAGCAGCTACGCCATCGACCAGAAGAGCGGTGCGCTGCAGCTGCTGCAGCGCTACGACATGGGGAAAAATCCCAACTGGGTCGAGATCGTCGAGCTGCCATAGGCGTCGCCGGCAAGGTCGAGACGGCCGCTTGTCAATGCATCTGAAACATGCGGCCGGCCCGCCGCGCCGCTGCCGCCAGGTACAGCGGCGACGGCGCGCGCAGGTTTTCGCAATAGCAGGTGTAGACCATCTTGATCACGTGGTCGTCGTCGGAGGCGATGGCGGTGGTGAACAGGTCTTGCCAGGTGTCCGCGTTGTCGATCAAGGTTTCTGCATCATCCGAGATCGCATCCGATGCCGCCAGGGGCGGCGCGCCTATCGATACGTACGCGGCGCAAACCGCCACCCACAGGTCTGGCAGCAGGCGCTGGACCAGCGCCTCCGGCAGATGGGACAGCACGCGGCGCGCGGCGTGCAGGCCGGTGACGATGTGCAGGGCAGTGAAATTATTGGTCTGCCAATACAGGGAAATGGCCGTCCGCGTCATGGCGTCGAGCAGCTGCGGCTGCATTGGCGCCGCCGGCAGCACTGCGTAGAACAGCGGATAGCCGGCCACCGCCCGCAAGCGCGTAACAATCAGGCTGCCGGTGAATACCGTGCCATGCAGCACGCGCGACAAGATGGCCAGCCCCTGGTTGACCGAGGCAGCGGGTATTCGCTGGTGCGATCCCGCGTCGATATGCAGGTTGCCGCAGACCAGCGCCGCCAGCCCGGCAGCGATTTCGCTCAGGTGCTGCGCTTCCAGGCCATATGCAAGCCGGATCAAGGCATGGAAGGCGCCGCTTGCGGGGGCAAACGGTATCCTGCCCAGCACTTGTTCAAGGACGGCGTCGGCGCCGGCGCTCCAGATCCATTCTTCAAAATATTCGCGCAGGGCGCTGACGGCGCTGGCGTCGCCGATGCAGGCCAGCCATGTATCGCGGCCGACCGCCTTGAGCACAGGCCGGGCCGGTACGGCCGAGCGGTGTTGCCAGGTGTCGAAAAATTCCTGCAGGCGCGCCGGCTGTGCGCCCATTCCGGCCAGCGCGCACAACGCCATCGGACAGTGGTTGGTCAAGCCTTTGTTGTCGTCGGCATAGCGGGCATTGGCGTCAAGCAGGCGGTGCAGGGTTGGTTCGCGTAGTCGTTGATTCATGTGATGGCCCCAAGATCAGTGGTTGACCGGCGCAGTATGCAAGTTAAAGTACACTTGAGGTCAACAGGAATTTTTGCTGCGCCCTATGCAGCTCTTTTGAAAATGATGCTGGCTTTCAGGCCGGCCAGCCGCGGCGCCTGGCCTAGCTTCACTTCAGCCTGGTGCAGCTCGGCCACCTGCTTGACGATGGCCAGGCCGAGGCCGCTGCCGGTGGCCTGCGGCACCAGGCAGCGGTAGAAACGGTCGAACACGCGCTCTCGTTCATCCGCGGGAATGCCAGGCCCGCTGTCTTCGATTTCCAGCAGGATGTCGTCCTGGCTGGCGCGGATGGTGACGTCGACCTGGCCGCCGCTGGGGGTGTAGCGCACCGCATTGTCGATCAGGTTGCGCAGCAGGATGTGCAAATGATGCTCGGATCCCATGATGTGGCCGGCATCCAGCTGCTCGACGCCGAGGTTGATTTTGCGCGTGTTGGCATAGGGGATCAGGTCGATGGTCACCTCGCGCGCAATCTCGTGCAGCTGCAGGCGGGTGTGCGGATCATGGATGCCGCCCGACTCCAGGCGCGACACCATCAGCAATTGTTCGACCAGGTGGCTGGTGCGCTTGACCCCAGCCTTCAGGTCCGCCAGCGCGCGGGCTTCGCGCCCGCTGCCGAGCGACTGTTCCACCAGCTGGGTCTGGATCTGCAGGGTAGCCAGGGGAGTGCGCAATTCGTGCGAGGCGTCGGCGATGAATTTTTTCTGGCCTTCGAGGGCGACGCTCAGGCGCTGCAGCAAGGTATCGAGCGCATGCGTCAGCGGCTTGATTTCAGCCGGCTGGTCTTGCGTGGCCAGCCGGCCCAGCTTGTCGGGAGTGCGCTTGGCCAGCTCCTGCGACAGGCGGGTCAGCGATTGCAGGCCGGTGCCGACGCTCCAATGGATCAGCAAGCCCATGATCAGTAAAAAAATCAGCAGCGGTATCAGTGAACGCAGTGCGTGCTCGACGGCGATGTTGCGCCTGCCGCTGAGCGATTGCGCTACCTGGATCAGGTTGTGGTCGGTCTTGCGGATGAACAGTTTCCATTCGCTGCCGCGCCAGGTTATTTCGCTGAAACCGGGTGTTGAAAAACGCGGCAGGACGATCGCCTGGTGCGAGCTGTAGCTGAGTTTCCCATCCTGGTCCCAGATCTGCAGGATGCTGTCGTCGCCGTCGTATTTCAGCGCCGGCTCGTTGACGCCCAGGTCGTTGCCGCTGAAATGCACCGGAATGGCGGAGGCGATCTGGCTCATCTGGTCGTCGTAGATATCGGCCAGCAGGGCGCGGTCGATCAGGTAGTCGGCCAGCACAAAACATGCGCCCAGGATGGCCAGGCCGGACAGCAGCCAGAACAGCAGGCGGTTTCTAATCGACACACGCGCTTTCGAGCATGTAGCCCAGGCCGCGGATATTGCGGATCACGCCCGGCGCCAGTTTTTTCCGCAATGCGTGGATATGCACCTCGATGGTGTTGCTCTCCACTTCATCGTTCCAGCCATATACCTTGTCGACCAGTTGTGCGCGCGACAGCACCGCGCCCGGCTTTTCGATCAATGCCGCCAGCACCATCAGTTCGCGGCTGCTCAAGGCAATGTTTTTTCCTTTGTAAGCGACGGTATTGCTGGCCGGGTCGAAATGGATGTCGCCGTGCACCAGCAGCGGGCTGGTGCGGCCGCCGCTACGGCGCAGCAAGGCGCGTATGCGGGCTGCCAGTTCATCCAGGTCGAACGGTTTGCTCAGGTAGTCGTCGGCGCCGGCGTCCAGTCCTTCGATCCGGTTCAGCACGCGGTCGCTGGCCGACAGGATGATGACCGGCGTGCTGTTGCTGCCGGAGCGCATTTTCTTCAGTACTTCCAGTCCCGATTTGCGCGGCAGGCCCAGGTCCAGCAGCACCGCGGAATAAGACTCGGCGGCCAGCGCGGCTTCGGCGGCAATCCCGTCCTGGGTCCAGTCGACGGTGAAGCCGTAGGGATAGAACCCCTTGCGGATGCTGTTGCCCAGCATGTAGTCGTCTTCAATCAGAAGTAAGCGCATCGGGTTACCCGCCTTGGTCGACCCTTGAAGATAGCAGCCGATTATGACCAGCGCGTGAAATGCGGCGCCGGTTGACGTAAATCAGACAGATTCCGCACAGCTCATTTTCGCTTAATTTTCAAAGCTTATGCTTCGCCCCGAACTACGGCTGACGACTGCAGATGCTGGCAGCAAGCCATTCGCCGGACAATTTCTTTCGATTTTTTTGCGACAACGATTCTAAAAAGGAAACATGGAAATGAAGCGCCTCAGTTTGAAGCCAGGTACCCAGCAGGTCTTGTACGCGTTAGTGTGCATGGCGGCGCCGATGATGGCCGCCGCCCAGCAAGCAGCCGACGGCGGCGGCGATACCGCCGTCGTTGAAGTTACCGGCAAGGCAGCAACCGCAGCCAAGACCGCGCTGTCGCAAGGTTCGCTGACGGCGCGTTCGGCGCAATCGATAGTGAGCGATGAATTCATCCGCAACCTGACCTCGCCGGTGGCCGATTTCAGCCAGGTGCTGCAGATGACGCCAGGCATGTACAGCTACAGCCCGAACGGCGTCGGCCTGGGCGATACCAAGACTTTCTTCCGCGGCTTTTCCGACGGCGACTACACCATCAGTTTCGACGGCATCCCGTTCCAGGACACCAACAGTCCTTCGCACCACACCTGGGCTTTCTTTCCCAGCCAGTTCCTGGGCGGCGCGGTGATCGACCGCAGCCCCGGCTCGGCCGCCACCATCGGCCCGGCCAACTTCGGCGGCTCGGTCAACCTGCTGTCGCGCAACCTGGAGCCTGAACAGCGCATCAGCGTATTCGATTCCTACGGTTCGTTCAACACCAAGATCTACGGCGCCGAGGTTGAAAGCGGCCAGTTCGGCGCCGATGGCGCTTCCAACCTGCTGGTCAACGCGCACCAGATGACATCGAACGGCTACCAAAGCTACAACAAACAAACACGTGATGCGGTGTCGCTCAAATATCAATATGCGATCACCAGCAGCACGGCGCTGACCCTGTTCGGTTCCTATATCGACCTGAAAGCCAATACGCCCAACACCAAGGGCGCGACCCGCGCCCAGATCGCGCAGTTCGGCGACGACTACCTGCTCAGCAACGATCCCAAGCAAGCCAACTACTGGGGCTACAACTTCTACCATGTGACTTCGGATTTCGAATATGCCGGCCTCAGCTCCGACCTGGGCGGCGGCTGGAAGCTGGACGACAAGCTGTACACCTATGCTTATCACAACCAGCAGAACTATAACGGCAGCACCATCACCGCCACCAGCGCCACCGACAAGCTCAACAGCTACCGCACCTACGGCAACCTGCTGCGCCTGAGCCAGGAATCCAGCTTCGGCATCCTGCGCACCGGGCTGTGGGCGGAAAACGCCGACACCAACCGCTACCAGATCCCGTCCGATCCGCGCACCTGGGTCGACGTCGCGCTGCCGAATTTCCATGAACGCTTCAAGACCACGACCCTGCAGCCGTTCGTCGAATATGAATTCCAGGTCGCCAAGGACTTGAAAATCACGCCAGGCGTGAAGTATTCGTCTTACCGCCAGGACCTGACCCAGTACGCCGACAACGGCAAGACCGTCGGCAACCTGGGCGGCAAGCCTAGCGTCCAGCACGCGGTGACCTATAACACCGTGTTGCCGTCGATTGACGTGCACTACATGCTGCAGCCGAACTGGTCGGTCTACGGCCAGTATGTCGTCGGCGATGAAATTCCGCCGAGCAGCGTGTTCGACGTCAAGAACGCCAACGTCACGGCCTTGCCGTCGTCGATCAAGAGCAAGACTTTCCAGGTCGGCTCGGTGTGGAAATCGGACAGCTTCACGTTCGACATCGACGCTTATCACATCAAATTCGATAACGCCTATTCGTCGTTCACCGACAATGCCGGCAATACCACTTTCTTCGCCAACGGCGGCTCCACCACCCAGGGCATCGAAGCCGAAGGCAACCTGATGCTGGGCGCCGGCTTCAGCCTGTACGCCAACGCCACCTACGGCACCGCCAAGTTCGCCAATGGCCAGTGGATCGCCGGCGCGCCTAGCGATACCGAAACGCTGGGCCTGAACTACAACCGCGGCGGCTGGGATATCGGCTGGCTCAACAAGCGGGTCGGCACCATGTATAACGACAACGGCAGCGTGCACCAGGCGGTCAAGATCAGCCCGTTCACGATCTCCAACCTGTTCGTCAACTACACGATCAAGCGTCCGACGCAATTCATCAAGCAGGCCAAGATCCAGTTCGGCATCAATAACCTGTTCGACAAGCACAGCGTCGTCGGCGTCAATCCGGCCAGCACCACCACTTCGGCGCCGGCGCCGGGCGATGTGCTGACGCTGCTGCCGGCGCGCAGCCTGTCTCTGACGCTGAACCTGGATTTCTAAACAACGAGCGGGAGCGCCGCTCCCGGTTTTTTATTTGAAAGTACTGTCCATGCGTAAATTCATTGCTTCCCTGCTGCTCCTGTCCTTTGTCGCCTGCGCCGGCCCGGTGCTGGCGCGCGAGGAAAATCCATTCATCACGTCGAAAGAAATCGACCTGGTCAAGCTGCTGCCGCCGCCGCCCGCCAACGATTCGCAGCAAACCAAGGCTGAGCTGAGCGAAATCCTCGCCCTGCAAGCCGCGCGCACGCCGGAAATGGCGGCGCGTTCGCAAGCCGACGCCACGGAAGACATCTGGCGTTTTGCCGACGTCATGGGCGTGAAATTCAAACGCGACCGGCTGCCGCTGTTCGCCATGTTTTTCCAGCGCGTGGTTGATTCCGAAGGCGCCGTGGTCGATACCTACAAGGATGTCTGGAAGCGTCCGCGTCCATTCATGTACAGCGACCTGGTCAAGCCCGTAGTCAAGTTGTCGCGCTCCGGCGCTTATCCGTCGGGCCATGCCACGGCAGGCACGCTGATGGGCATCGTCCTGTCCAACATGGTGCCGGAAAAACGCGCCGAGATCATGGCGCGCGCCGCCGAATACGCCAACAACCGCATCGTCGGCGGCGTGCACTACCGTTCCGACATTGAAACCGGCCGCATCACCGGCACCGTGATCGCCGCCAGGCTGCAGGCCCGCGACGATTTCAACAGCGCGTTCGACGCCGCCAAGAAGGAGCTGCGCGGCGTGCTGGAACTGGGGGCAGATCCGGCTGATAACAGGTAACTGCAAGCGAGTCCCGGATTTCAAAAAAACCAATCCTCGGGGTTGGTTTTTTTAGCCCTCGTTTATATGTTCGGCCCGTATTTTTACGATATCTTTATGCGCGTTTCTCTAGACTTAAGTCATCAGAGACAGCGTGCGAGCCCTATCATGATCATTACGGTTTTCAGCGAAGACGAGTTTGCCAAACGCTCGATCATTGCGCTCAGCCTGGCGGCCTATTGCGCGCAGAACCGGCGCAGGGTGCTGCTGACAGACGTCACTGCGCTGCAGTATGCATTGGGCTGGGATGCACGGCGCCGGGCCGCGGGCGGCAAGCCGAAGGTCACCGTGCGCGGCAGCGCAGACCTGGAATCGGACCTGGAAAATCCAGCGTCCTATTATCGCAACCGCTATCCGGAAACCATCGTCGACACCGACGGCAGCAACGCGCGCAATACCAACGCGGCGCTGGTCGCCACCGATGTGCTGGTGATCCCGGTCCATTCCCGCCAGGCTTGCAACCGGCAGGCGCTGGTGGAGCGCATCGAAGCTGCGCGGCTGTTCAATCCTGCGTTGCGCATACTGGTGGTGGAAGTCCAGGCCATCAGCGCCTTCGACGCTGCAGCAGGCACGGAAACCAGCCCGGCCCGGGCCTTGGCAAAAGAAATCCTGACCGCAACCCCGGCCGAGACGGTGATCCACGAGTGGATAGACGATCGCAGCATCTTCGACCGCGGCCTGAGCGTATTTGAGCCAAGCCCGCGCAATGAACGCGCCGTCGCCGAGATCAAGGATCTTTACCAGGAAATAGCAAGGACCAGGACCCAGCCGGTCGAGCAAGAAGCCAACAGCCTGGCGATATTGCACGCCTTGCAAAGACGGACGCAAGAGAAGGAGCTGTGCCACGTCAGCGTCGACGCGCTCCACGGATCCATCACCCATTAATTAGGGTCACCCATTAGCCGCCCCTTGTAAAGGGTACGAATTTAATACTCGCGATGTTCTGCGATAGGTCGATTCAATCGTGCCATCGCTGTGACGTCCGGTCGCTGAATTCGTGCCCTTTGCTTCGTAGTGTGGTTGCGTGAATCGCACCAGTCACCCATATGGATCAAGTGGATGCGTTGTTGCATTGCTCCACCCTGGCAGCGCAGCTGCCCCAGAAGCATCTCGGTACCGTCTTGCGTCCAAATGATGGGCAGATCTATGGCTCCCGCGTAGCGGCTCCAACCCTTGGTGGCTCGCAATCCGGACGACTCATTTCGTAACCGCGTACAACGATGG
>NZ_FOLC01000056.1 GCF_900112135.1 Collimonas sp. OK412 | reverse complement strand
GCCTTGACCATGACGGAAGACTTGCTGCCGGGTTTCGTGCTGGGTAAAGGCACGCAGGCGGCGTACCAGGAAATCCGCCGCCAGATCCCGGCTTGCCTGGAAGGCGACCGCTGGTTCCACAACGATATCGCAGTGGCGCAGTCGTTTGTGGTGAGCGGGTCGGTGCGCAATGCGGTGGTCGAGAAGATCGGCGCATTTGCCTGATCCAGGTAGCTGCAAATAAGAAAAAGGAGCTTCGGCTCCTTTTTTTATGGGTCGATGCTTTATCGATTCATTCAGGCCCAGGCTTGCCGGTGGCAGTCTCTGAAATACCCATTGCTGTTATGTTATTTAAATAACATTAAATGTTCATTTGATAATATTATTTTCCTGTGCCAAAATCCTCCGCACTAAAAAACAGAAAGGATCTATTTTTTGAAAAATAATCATCAAAGAAAATCCGCAAAACTCCATTGGGTATTCCGGGCAATGCTGATAGTGCCGTTGGCTTTAGGGAATCAAGTTGCTTTTTCTGCAGACGATATGGCGACCGAATCGGCAACATCGGCGTGCGCGTTTCCAACCTTTACCGTAAGCAAAGAATGGTTCAGGGATACCTTGGCGAAAATAATACGCGACAAAAAAATTCCCATGTCAAAACAAGCCGTCGAGAACCTTGCCGACACCTATTTCGAGATGACTAAATCTCATAAAGTGATTCCAGCCTTTTTGCTCGGGGACAAAGACAATGCCTATGCGTATCTCACAAAGACATTTCCAGACCTTGCCCCTGAGACGAGCGCAATGCTGCTCATTGACCTCACTTCTGCCGCGACACAAAAGGAAAATGACGCTTCGGGACGACCACTTGGGCACTCCGAGGAAATAGACCGGGTTTACGAGGATCTTTTGGCAGAGATTGGAAAACTTATGCTTAAAGCGGCTGCGGTCAAGCGGAGATCACGTGATACAGATGAACTTGAGCATGCACTCGATATGGAAGATCGCGGAACTGTGTCGAGAAATATTTTCTTTGCGTTTTCTACCGGGAACTACAAGAAATTATTGACCAAAGCGCAGCGCCGGCAATTCAGCGATCAAGGGGAACGTCTTTTGATCAAAAATGCCGTTGCGGATAAGGAGGTAGAGGAAGCGAAAAAATGTCCGAATCTATCCGAATTTATAACCCACCCTCATATACCTGAGGATTCGGTGCCAATGACCCCTGAAACGCGGTTCCCATTGCTAAAAGATATCATCACGGCGGGTAAGTGAAGAGCAGTTTCGTTCAATCCAATTTTTTGCGTTGGTTATTGCTGATGCTGCTGACATTGTCGGTCAGCGCATGTGCTGGCGCCGGATCAAACCGCCTGGTGGCAGAAGGGAAAACTGCAACATCGCTTTCGTCTGTCGGTCACTACGGCAAAGGAATCGGGATTTCCGAGTTTTATGTGAATGGCACTTGGGGAGGAAATCAACATGGCTGGGGTGGTGGAGGCTCGAGCGTGTGTTGCGTCAGTCTGCCACGTACGACCAGCAGCTCCATCTTGGTGACGGTGAAATGGAAGACCTATCGCACGGGAGTCACGGAGGAGCGATGGCATGAGACGACTGTTCCGGTCAATTTTGCCGTTCCAGTAGGAAAGAGCTCCGGCATGTATGTCCACTTTTTGCCAGGCCATCGTGTAGAGGCCTGGATAACTCGACAGTATCCGGAATCAACTGAATATCCCGGACCTGCCTACCCCCGCCCTCCCGCTCCGGATTATGTTCCGCTTGCCGATGAAAAACCTGAACCGGCCAAGGGAAAATAAACATGACGAATGCAAAGTCCTGTCTCGAACCGGCCCAAGTAGTCTGTCCACGTGCGTTGCCGACGGATTGCGGAAAACATTGCGACTTCAATTTGAACATCGGTATTTTTTCAAAGGAAATTAGATGAAGAGCAGTTTCTTTAAATTTGCATTATTGCGATGGCTGTTGCCGGCACTCCTGGCATTGCTGTTAAGCGCCTGTGCTGGTGCGGGACCAAACCGATTGGTGGCGGAAGGAAAGATTGCTACCTCCATTTCGGCAGTGTCGCACTATGGCAAGGGCATCGGAATTGGAGACTTCTATATCAACGGCAAATGGGGCGGAGTTTTATATGATGGCTGGGGTGGTGGGGGAGCGACGGTGTGTTGCGTGACCATGCCGAGTGCGACCAACGCGCCCACCATGGTGACAGTGAAATGGGAGACCTATCGTACGGGAGTCGCAGAAGAGCGCTGGCATGAGGCGACTGTTCCGGTCAATTTTGCCGTTCCAGTAGGGAAGAGCTCGGGTATGTATGTTCATTTTTTGCCAGGGCATCGGGTTGAGGTTTGGGTAACTAGACAGTATCCCGAATCAACTGAATATCCCGGACCGGCCTACCCCCGCCCTCCCGCTCCGGATTATGTTCCGCTTCCTGATGAAAAACCTGAACCGGCCAAGGGAAAATAAGCATGACGAATGCCAAATCTTGCCTTGAACCGGCCCGAGTAGTCTGTCCACGTGCGTTGCCGACCGATTGCGGAAAACATTGCGACTTCAATTTGAACATCGGCATTTTTTTTGATGGCACCGATAACAATATGGAACGCGATACCCCATCACTTTCCCAAAGCAATATTGCCCGTTTATTTCGCGCTTATCAAAACAATCCAATGGAAGGCTTTTTTTCGCACTACATTCCCGGTGTCGCGACACCATTTGAAGAACTTGGCACCGATGGCGAAGACATACGAGAAGCCGCTGCCGGCAAGGGTGGCGAGCCGCGTATCATCTGGGGATTGCTGCAGGTCTTAAATTCTGTCCATCGTTTTGTAAATAACAGACAGCCGATGTTTGACAAAGATCAAATGAAAGTTTTGTGCAGCGACCGCTGGGTAAAGCAAGACAATCCACGCGAGTGGCCAGCGCCCATTCCCTCCGAAGAAGACAAGATACTCAAAGAACTCGGCTTGAAATC
>NZ_FOLC01000058.1 GCF_900112135.1 Collimonas sp. OK412 | reverse complement strand
CTGCAGCGGGCGCGGGAAGCGGTGCGCAAGACGCGGCGTTGCGCGGTGGTCAATATCTGGGTCGATCCTGCGGTGTACGCCCCGGGAACCATGGCTCAGACCATGTACAAGTAAGCTGTTTAGCCATCATGTTGCAAACCGATGCATCTGGATGACGACCGTTCATCCGGATGCATCGGCACGCAGGAGAGCCGTAATGGAAATGCATCAAGTTGTAGACATGGATCACATCGCTTCGCTGATCGCGGCGCAAAAGACATTGCCTGGGGCGCTGTTGCCTATCCTCCATGCGATCCAGGAATCGGCCGGTTATATCCCGTCTGAAAGCGTGCCGATGATCGCGCAAGAACTCAACCTTTCGCGTGCGGAAGTGCACGGCGTGATCAGTTTCTATCATTATTTCCGCCAGCATCCGGCCGGCCGCCACGTGGTGCAGATCTGCCGCGCCGAGGCTTGCCAGGCACGCGGCTCGGCAGCGCTCGAAGCGCACGCCAAGACAGTGCTGGACTGTGATTTCCACGGCACTGCCAAGGATGGCGAGTTCAGCCTGGAAGCCGTGTACTGCCTGGGCCAGTGCGCTTGCGGCCCGGCCATCATGATCAATGACGAATTGCACGCCCGGGTCAGCCACGGCAAGCTCGACCGGCTGCTGCAAGCTAAGCGAGGTGCGTCATGAGCATCACCATCTATGTACCGCGCGATTCGACCGCATTGGCTTTGGGGGCAAATGCGGTTGCCGAAGCAATCGTGGCCGAAGCGGCCAGGCGCGGCCAGGAAATCACGCTGGTGCGCAACGGTTCGCGCGGCATGTTCTGGCTGGAGCCGCTGGTCGAGGTGGCAACCGCTGCCGGCCGCGTCGGCTACGGACCGGTTGAGCCGGATGACGTCGCCGGCCTGTTCGACGCGGATTTCGTGGCTGGCGGCCAGCATCGGCTGGCCCTGGGGCTGGTCGATGAAATTCCTTACCTGAAGAATCAGGAACGGCTGACTTTTGCGCGAGTCGGCATTACCGATCCGGTATCGCTGGACGACTACCTGGCGCACGAGGGTTACCTGGGCCTGCAAAACGCGCTGGCCATGCAAAGCGCCGACATCGTGCAGGCGGTGCTGGACTCCGGCCTGCGCGGCCGCGGCGGCGCGGCTTTCCCGACCGGCATCAAATGGAAGACGGTGCTCGGCGCGCAGGCTGCGCAGAAATACATCGTCTGCAACGCCGACGAAGGCGACTCCGGCACTTTTTCCGACCGCATGGTGATGGAAGACGATCCCTTCGTGCTGATCGAAGGCATGACCATCGCCGGCCTGGCGGTCAATGCAGACTATGGCTACATCTACGTCCGCTCGGAATATCCGCATGCGATAGCGGTATTGAACGAAGCGATCGCCATCGCTAACGCGCGCGGTTTCCTGGGCCGGAACATCCTCGGTTTCGGCAAGGATTTCCAGCTGGAGGTACGCAAGGGCGCCGGCGCTTATGTGTGCGGCGAAGAAACCGCCTTGCTGGAGAGCCTGGAAGGCAAGCGCGGCGTGGTGCGCGCCAAGCCGCCGCTGCCCGCCATCGAGGGGCTGTTCGGCAAGCCGACCGTGATCAACAATGTGATCACGCTGGCCAGCGTACCGATAGTGCTGGCGCGCGGCGCGGCGTTCTACAAGAATTTCGGGCAAGGACGATCGATGGGCACCTTGCCGATGCAACTGGCAGGCAACATCAAATACGGCGGCCTGGTGGAGAAAGCGTTTGGCGTGACCTTGCGCGAACTGCTGTTCGACTTCGGCGGCGGCACCGAAAGCGGCCGCGCCATGCGCGCGGTGCAGGTCGGCGGCCCGCTGGGGCCGTACCTGCCGCCGTCGCTGTTCGATACGCCGCTCGACTACGAAGCTTTTGCCGCCGTCGGCGGCACGGTCGGCCATGGCGGCATGGTGGTGTTCGACGACAGCGTCGATATGGCCCAACAGGCGCGCTATTCGATGGAATTCTGCGTCACCGAGTCTTGCGGAAAATGCACCCCTTGCCGCATCGGTTCGACCCGCGGAGTGGAAGTGATCGACAAGATCATCGCCAATGCAAATCCGGCGAACCAGGGCCAGCGCCAGCAGCAGATCCACCTGCTGCGCGATTTGTGCGACACCATGGTCAACGGCTCCCTGTGCGCGATGGGCAGCATGACGCCGTTGCCGGTGCTGTCGGCCCTGAACCATTTCCCGGAAGATTTTGGCGCGCCGCCTGCGATAGCCGGCAAGGCAGCCTAAGCGTCAACCGAAGCACGAACAAGCGTCAAGCCATTGCGTCCAGGTTGTACACCCGGACGCGGCGGCAAACAGGAGAAACAGAGAATGAACCAGCTCAATGAAATAGACTACGGCACGCCGGCGCGGTTGTCGGAACGGATGATCACCCTGGAGATAGACGGCGTCAATGTCGATGTGCCGGCGGGCACATCGGTGATGCGCGCTGCCATGGATGCCAGTATCAGCGTGCCCAAGCTGTGCGCAACCGACAGCCTGGAACCGTTCGGTTCCTGCCGCCTGTGCCTGGTTGAAATAGAAGGGCGCAGAGGTTATCCGGCGTCTTGCACCACGCCATGCGAACCGGGCATGAAGGTCAGGACCCAGACACCCAAGCTGGCCGATATCCGGCGCGGCGTGATGGA
>NZ_FOLC01000029.1 GCF_900112135.1 Collimonas sp. OK412 | reverse complement strand
TCGCTCACTCAAAATACTGACAGGCCACTTCTTCTCAGAAGCGCCTATTTTCTTCTTTTGTGAACATTTAATGTTTTAAGTTATACGCTCCTGATTTACATCAGCAGCGCTGCACTTCCATCAAACGCCCACACTTATCGACTGTTAATTGTTAAAGAACCTTCTACTTCGCGCCACCAGAACCCTGGTTCGCGTCGCCGTCAAATCGTTTTGTTTGTCAGCAGCAGAGAGATGAGATTATGTGGCGTTTCCAGCTTTTCGTCAACTACTTTTTTACTACTCACCGAAAAACTTCTTAACACCTACAACACCCGCAAATCCCGTTTTCCCCTCTCAAACTCCGCTTTCAAAACAGCCCCAACTTCTCTTCGGCCATCTCGTTAATTTCGCGTCGTTCTCAACGGGAGGCGAACTATAGCAACCCTTCCTCACCCCAGCAAGTACTTTTTCGCTCTTTCTTTAAAATATTTCTATTTATCCTTTTTTACCCTAATCCAGACCTGCTCCGACAAACACTGGCAACGGCCAGTCCATCAAGCATCGACCGAGTTCAGCACCGCCCAGCGGGCGGCGCTCACGCCCTTTTCCAGGCTGATCCGGCTCACTATCTGCTCCAGCTGCAGATGATTGCTGGGTGAAGTAATCAGGTCCGCCCGCACTTCCAGCTGGGTGCCGGAAGCCATGTCCTCGCTATGCAGCGACTGCACCACCAGGTGCGGCATGCCATTGAGCATATGCAGCATCAAGGTGCGCACCTGCACCTCATCTTCCGGCCGGCATACTACAGAGAGGCGATACACCTGCTCGATTTCCGTCGCGCTGTGCAGGTCACGCTGGTTGATCATATTAGAGACACCCCGTAACAGGACATTGGCCCCCAGGATCGCTGCCGCGCCAATGGCGGCTTCCAGCGCGTGGCCAAGCCCGCACAGCACGCCGACCGCTGCCGAACACCATAACGTCGCCGCGGTATTCAGCCCGCGCACATTGATCCCTTCACGCATGATGACGCCGGCGCCAAGGAAACCGATGCCGGACACCACATATGATGCAATCCGGGTCGCACCTTGCGGATCCGATTCGAATGCCGACACCATGACGAACAGCGATGCGCCGATCGATACCAGCGCATTGGTCCGCAAACCGGCCATGCGCTGGCGCATTTGACGCTCCGCGCCTATCAGCGAACCTAAGGTCAGGGCCAGCAATACGCGCAGGGTAAATATTTTCCAATCCATCTTCACTGCCTTTCTGTGTGCGTCGCCACGCCGGGCGGCGACATTCCATGGATGCGCAACGCCGCTCCGTGCATTGGATCACGCACTGAAGGCCGGCGGGCAACTCAAACAAATAATGGACGGGATCGGCGGCGATGCGAGATCGCCCGGGATGCGACAACGCGTCAATTCAACGGCTGCAGCAATGGACGACTAAAAACAGGTGAATTGCATCGGGCTGCGCGCCCATCCACGAATACTGGGACAACTGTCCAAAACCGGATCTCCTACAAGGATAGTCCACGGGATTCTATGCAGGCGCCATGGGCAAGTCAAGCAACAGGCTCGGCGTCCGCCGCCAGCTTGCGCAAGACGTGGGCGGCCGCGACCAGGCCAAAGGTAGCGGTGACCACAACTGCCGAGCCGTAGCCTGCGCAATTCAGCCCTGTAACACCGGGCGCGGCATCGACGGCGCACGCCTCTTCGCTGAGCGGCGCGCTTAAGGGCTCGGTGGAAAACACTGCGTCGATGCCGAAACGTACTTTATCACCGCGCGGGAAACGGTATTCGGAACGCAGGCGTTTGCGTACCTTGGCCAGCAGCGGTTCCTGCTCGGTCTTGGCAAGATCGCGCACTTCGATGCAGGTCGGGTCAACCTGCCCGCCGGCGCTGCCGATCGTGATCAGGCGAACTCCCCGGTCGCGGCAATAGGCGATCAAGGCCGCCTTGGCGCGTACATTGTCGATGGCGTCGATCACGTAATCGTAGCGCTGCTCCCCTATCATTTCCGGTAAATTGTCTGCCGTAATGAAATCCTCCACTTCGGTCACGTGGCAATAGGGGTTGATCTGGGCGATGCGCGCCGCCAGCGCACTCACCTTGGCCTGGCCGAGCGTATCGGTCAGCGCATGGATCTGGCGGTTGATGTTGGACTCAGCCAGGTTATCCAGGTCGATCATGGTCAGGTTACCGATCGCACTGCGCGCCAGCGCCTCGATCGCCCAGGAACCGACGCCGCCGACGCCTATCACGCAGACATGCGCCTGCAGGAAGCGCGCCAGCGCAGCGGCGCCGTACAGGCGCGCGATGCCGCCGAAACGCCGGTCGAAGTCGATCTCGTCGAGGTCGATGGCAATGGGGGCGGATGCGCCTGGAGCGCTTGATGCAACGGATGAAGACATGGCTGGAGACAAAAAAAGTGCACGGGCAATCGCCAAAATATCCAAGGATGGCCGGATATCGCTATTGGCGCTATTTTACCGGCTCTGCAAGACGGATTTATTTTGAAGTGCTTTAATATGAGTACATTGCCATTTATCGACAAGTTGACAGATAAGCATCCCTCCGCCCATGGCGTCCCAGCTTAACCCACGAGATACACATCATTATGCCAAACGCACTGATCAGCACGGCGCCGGATTTCAGCCAGCCGATAGCCGTCCTCAAGCACTGCCACGACAAGATACGCCAGCAGCTGGCCACGCTGCAGAACCTGCTCGACCACGTGCCGCAACACGGCAGCGACGCCCAGGCACAGCAGGCGGCGCACAGCGTCATGCGCTATTTCAACCAGGCAGCTCCGCATCATCATGCAGATGAAGAGCATGACCTGCTGCCGATGCTGACCGCCACCGCAACCGGCGAAGACGCCGCCGTGCTGCAAAAACTGACGCCGGAAATCCTGGCCGAACATCAGCAGATGGACAGCCTCTGGCATTCCCTGAACCTGCAACTGACGCATATAGCCGACGGCGAAGCCGCAATCCCCTTGCTGTCGGCGCAAGATGTGCAGCAGTTTTCCACCATCTACGCCAGCCACATGGAAAAGGAAGAAACCTGGATCGCCCCAATGGCAAAACGCATTTTCAATGAACAGCAGATGCAGCAACTAGGAGCAGCAATGCAGCAACGTCGAGGTATTAGCGCATGAGCCAAAGCAAAGACCAATCCATCGCAGATCTCAGGATCGACTACAGCCAAGCCAGCCTGTCGGAAGCAGACAGCGCCGCCGATCCCATCACGCAATTCGGAAAATGGTTTGACGAGGCGATCCAGGCGGAAGTGCCGGAGGCGAATGCGATGAGCCTGGCGACGGTGGGGCCGGACGGCAGGCCATCGTCGCGCATCGTGCTGATCAAGCAGTTTGATGAACGCGGCTTCACCTGGTTTACCAATTTCGAAAGCCGCAAGGGCCATGAACTTCTGGCGCATCCCTACGGCGCACTGTTGTTTCACTGGGTAGCGCTGGAACGCCAGGTACGCATCGAAGGCAGGGTCGAACGCGTCTCTGAAAACGAGAGCGACGCTTACTTCCATAGCCGGCCGCTGCGCAGCCGCCTCGGTGCGATCGCATCGGCGCAAAGCCAGCCGATCAGCAGCCGCGACCTGCTCGAAGCCGAATATGCGAAAGCCGAACAAGAATTCGGCGATCATCCGCCGCGGCCAAATCATTGGGGCGGCTACAGACTTTTGCCGGATACGGTAGAATTTTGGCAAGGACGGCGGTCTCGCTTGCACGACCGGATTCTGTATACCCTGGACGCGGATGGCAACTGGCAGCGGCAACGCCTTCAACCTTAGTTCTGCGTCATCGGTCAACGCCGGCCCGCTTGGTACAAGTATTTAATCACCGGAGGAGAAATCGTGTTCTGGGAAAAGAAGCTTGAGAACTGGGTAAATGAAGTCCGCCACCGCGCCGCAATACCGTTGCGGCTGGAATTGTGGAACGGCCAGAAGTTTGACTTTGGCATCTATGCGGCGCCGGAGGTTACGGTACGCGTACCGCATGTCTCCGCCCTCACTTACCTGCTGACGCCATCCCTCGCCAATCTCGGCGAGGCATACGTTGAAGGCAAGATCGAAGTCGAAGGAAAAATCAGGGAAATCATCGCTGTCGGCAACGCGCTGGCGGCCAATACGCTGAAAGCGGATGGAAAATTCTCCCGCATCACCCGCACCTTCCGCCACAACAAGGAAAAAGACGCGGAAGCAATCCGCTACCACTACGACGTCTCCAACGATTTTTACAAGCTGTGGCTGGACCAGAACATGGTCTATTCCTGCGCCTATTTTGAAAACGGCGATGAAGACCTGGCCACTGCGCAGCTCAAAAAAATCGATCACATCCTGACCAAGATCCAGCTCCAGCCGGGCCACACCTTGCTCGATATCGGCTGCGGCTGGGGCGCCCTGGTATTGCGCGCGGCGCAGAAATTCGGCGCCAAATGCGTCGGCATCACGCTCTCGGAAAACCAGTATGCACTGGCCAAGGAAAGGGTAAAGCAGGCCGGCCTGGAAGACCGGATAGAAATCCGCCTGCAGGACTATCGCGACATCACCGGCAGTTTCGACAGGATCACCAGCGTCGGCATGTTCGAGCACGTCGGCCTGAATAACCTGCCGATGTACTTTTCGCGTATCCGCAGCTTGCTGGCGGACGACGGCATCGCCATGAACCATGGCATCACCACCACCGACATCGACAACGGCGAATCGCCATACGGCGGCGGCGAATTCATCGAGAAATACGTATTCCCGCACGGCGAGCTGCCGCATATCGGCCTGGTGCTGAAGACCATGCAGGAAGGCGGGCTGGAAGTATTCGATGTGGAAAACCTGCGGCGCCACTACGCCAAGACCTGCGGCATCTGGGCGGACAACCTGGAAGCGCGCGCCGATGAAGTCAGGAAAGCCGTGGACGACCGCCGTTTCCGCATCTGGCGCATTTACCTGGCCGGCAGTTCCTACGGTTTCGAACGCGACTGGATGTCGCTGTACCAAGTGGTATGCCGCAAGGCCGGCCGTAGCGCGAACACACTGCCCTGGTCGCGCGACTACATTTACCAAGCCACGCAATAATCTGCGGCTACCCACTGTTCCGCCTGGAACAGTGGGTCAATCTTCAGCCGGAGACAACCTTGTCGATGAAGATCTTGCGCAGCTTTGCCACTTTGGGCGCCACCACGAATGCGCAATAGCCTTGCAGCGGATGCTGGCGGAAGTAATTCTGGTGGTAATCCTCAGCCTTGTAATAGGTCTCGGCAGGGCTTAACTCAGTGACGATGGGCGCGTCCCAGACATTCGCCATTTCCGCCATCACTTTCTTGGCCTCGGCCTGCTGCTGCGGCGACTGGTAATAAATCGCGGAACGGTATTGCGTGCCGACGTCGTTGCCCTGCCGGTTCAGGGTAGTCGGGTCGTGGATCGTAAAGAAGATTTCCAGCAGCTCGCGGAAGCTGATCTGGTCGGTGTCGAATGTCACTGCGACTACTTCGGCATGGCCGGTAGTGCCTTCGCAGACCTGCTCATAGCTTGGGTTGGCTACCTCGCCGCCGGTATATCCCGATTCGACTTGCTGCACGCCCTTTATTTCCTGGTAAACCGCCTCCAGGCACCAGAAGCATCCGCCCCCTAAAACTGCAACTTCCTTGGTCATGGCCGCTACTCCCTGGTTACTTTCCATTAACACTTTCACTTTAACGCAATCTGCCGCCGCTTGTCGACGTAGATATACAGAATCTCATATGTAATCCGTGCAGGCAAAAAAATGCCCTGGCTATGCAGGGCATTTGGTACAAACCTTATCCGGCGATTTAGAACTTGTAGCCGACTGTCAGTATCGACACCAAAGGATTCAGAGTGATTTTGGTAGTGGCGTGGGTCGTTGTTCCATCGCTGTGGCGAGTACTCAGGTCAGCCTTGGTGTCCAGCGGGACATACGACAGGGAGAAGCTGGCGGACCAGTTCTTGTCGAAATTATAGGTCATACCAACCGTCCCGACCGGCGCGAAAGAACTGCTCAAATCGGCGCTGGTGGAAGCGCCGGCATCGCCGCCGCCCAGAAGTCCGGTCAGGCTGCTGGTCAGCTTGATGTTCGAATACCAGACGTATGTAGCGCCGGCGCCGACAAAAGGACGGAATTGGCTGTTAGCGTCGCCGAAGAAGTATTTCGCCACGATCGCCGGGCTCCATTGCGTGGCTGTGCCAAGCTGGCCGAGGCTATTCAGGGAACCCGCGCCGCTCAGCTTGAATTTCGGCGGAATGCCCAAGTCCGCCGTTACGGCAATATTGTCGGTAAAGAAATGGGTCAACTGCAGGATGGCAGTGTCAGCGTTGGAAACATGCGCACCGCTATTTGGCACCGTGAAGGTCCCGAGCTTCAACGGCTCACTGGACTGGTTCAGCCCGAGGTGCGCCCAGCCGACGTTGACGACATTGTCGCCGGCCTGCTGCGCCATGGCGGGAGCCGCGAATGCTGCCAGTACGGACAGGGCCGCCAGTTTTGGCAATACGTTGAATTGTTTTTTCATATGTCTTCTCCAAGTTACACTTCATTTTTAGTAGCGGGTTTTTTGCCTGCAGCGAATACAGTACAAACCCATTTTTTTTTGGCGTTTTTCAGTTCTGGCGCGGCCAGACAACGCTCTCTTATTCGACTGCATTTACCAGAACTGGCGCATCCGTGACTTCCAGTTATCTTTTCCTATGCTTTTTTTTCATCAAAAAGAACGCGCGTGCTATTCTTTTTTTTACACTATGCCAGCTTTAGAATCATTTGACTATAGTTGTAGCTTTTTTACCTCAAATTATTTTTTGAAACCTGCCAGGACGGCAGATGAGTCGTGCGCGGCACGGCGTAAACGGTCATTGATGCCCTGCCAGTCCGGGTCGGATGGCGGTGCTTCAACCACGATCAGGTCGGCCGCTGCGTGATCCATGTTGCGCAGCGCGGCATAAAGATCGTGGGCATATGCCGGGGCTGAAGCGGCCATGGGAAATTGCGCGGCCAAAGGCGGAATCTCCTTGGCCAGCGTGGAATAGCTGATCAGTGCCAGGCTCTGTCCGGCCTGGCGCATCTGCTGTAGCGTGGCCGCCAGCTGCGCCGAGGGCACCAGCAGCACCGGGGTGCGCGGCGCATAGTGTGATTCCAGCGTGCCTGAAGCGCGTGGCGCGGCGGCGTCGGCGGCTTGCACCGCGACTCCCAGCACCGCGCCGATTTGCGCGGCGCTGATATGGCCCGGCCGCAGCAGCACCGGTCCATGCGAAGCCAGGCGCGACAAATCGATGATGGTCGACTCGATGCCGACCTCGCTCTGGCCGCCATCCAGGATACAAGCAATCGGACTATCGCCGTCGGCGTCGAATTCATCGCGCACGTGCTGCGCCGTGGTCGGGCTGACATGGCCGAACTTGTTTGCCGACGGGCCGGCAATGCCGCCCTTGCCGCCTTTGAACTCACGCAGCAAAGCCTGCGCCACCGGATGCGACGGGCAGCGCAAGCCGATCGAGCTCTGGCCGCCTGAAACCTGGTCCGGTATGTGCGCGGCGCGCGGCAAGATCAGCGTCAGCGGCCCCGGCCAAAAAGCGGCGATCAGCGCTTGCGCCTGCGGCGGCACCGACTCCACCCAATAAGCGATATCAGCTTCCGGCGCGACATGGACGATCACCGGATGATTGGACGGACGTCCTTTGGCGGCATAGATGCTGGCCACCGCCGCCGCATTTTCGGCATCGGCGCCCAGCCCGTACACCGTTTCGGTAGGAAACGCGACCAATGCGCCCGCCTCCAGCTTGCGCGCGGCCAGCCGGATTGCTTGCTGATCGATGATCGAGTCTTTCATTTACGCCGTGATGCCGAGGATATCGCAGGCTTGCGCCAGTTGCTGCTGGGCTTCGGCCATGGTCGCTGCGATGAAAGTGATATGCCCCATCTTGCGCGCACGGCGCGCCTGGGCCTTGCCGTACAAATGCAGATGCGCCGCCGGCAGAGCCAGGATCCGGTCCCACGCCGGTTCGCGCGCCTGCTGGCTGTCGCCCTCGAACCAGACGTCGCCCAGGATATTCAGCATCACTGCCGGCGAATGCTGGCGGGTATCGCCCAGAGGCATGCGCGCCATGGCCCGGACTTGCTGCGCGAACTGGCTGGTGACGCAGGCATCCATGGTGTAGTGGCCGCTGTTGTGCGGACGCGGCGCCATTTCGTTGACTACCAGCGAACCGTCTTGCAAGACAAAAAATTCAATGCACAGGACACCGACATAGGCGAGCTGCCCGATGATGGCCAGTGCCGCATGCTGGGCGCGCCTGGCGGTTTCGTCGCAGACATTCGGGCCCGGAACCGTGGTGGTAAACAGGATGCCGTCGCGATGCACGTTTTCAGCGATCGGGTACACGGCAGCCTTGCCGTCCAGCCCGCGCACCACCAGCACCGAAACCTCGTAGGCCAGCGGCAGCATCTTTTCCAGCACGCAGGCAACGCCGTTCATGCCGGCAAACGCCTGGCGCACCTCGTCCAGGTTACGCACCCGCGCCTGGCCCTTGCCGTCGTAACCGAGCCGCACGGTTTTCAGGATGCCGGGCAACAAATCGGCAGGAATAGTCTCGATATCTGCCGCGGATGCAATCAGGTGATGCGGCGCAGGCAGCACCGTCGATGTCTTGGCGCACTCGGTAAAGAATCGCTTTTCCACCATGCGGTCCTGGGCTACCGAAACGCAGGCGGCGGCAGGCGCGACAAAACTGTTGCGCGCCAGGATCGCCAGGCTGTCGGCAGCGACGTTTTCAAATTCAGTGGTCACCGCCGCGCACAGGCTGGCCATCTCGGTCAAGGCGACTTCATCGTTGTAGTCGGCCAGGAAATGGCGGTCGGCGACGTGGCCGGTCGGGCAATCCTGCTCCGGTTCCAGCACCGCCACCTTGTAACCCATGGCTTGCGCTTCGTGGGTGAACATGCGGCCCAGCTGGCCGCCGCCCATCACGCCCAGCCAGGTCGCTGGCGTCGTGGCGGGGATAATAGGATCTGTCGAATCGTGCGCTTTGTCTTCCATACTGCTCATACCGGGGGCAATTTCATATCAAGGGCAATTTGCGTCTGCCTGGCGCGGAACGCCAGCAGCTTGGCGGCGAGCGCATCGTCGGTAGTGGCCAGCATGGCGATCGCCGACAGGGCAGCGTTGGCCGCGCCGGCCTCGCCGATGGCATAGGTGGCGACCGGAATGCCTTTCGGCATCTGCACGATGGACAGCAAGGAATCCTCGCCGCGCAGGTACTTGGACGGCACCGGCACGCCCAGCACCGGCACGATGGTCTTGGCGGCGATCATGCCCGGCAGGTGGGCAGCGCCGCCGGCGCCGGCGATGATGGCGCGCAGGCCGCGCGCGCGCGCGCTTTCTGCGTAGGCAAACATCTGGTCCGGCATGCGGTGCGCCGAAATCACTTGCGCCTCGTGCGCAACCCCAAACTCGGTCAGGATGGCGACGGCGTGCTGCATCACGTCCCAGTCCGAGGATGATCCCATGACGATGCCAATCAGCGGCTGGTCCACAGTATCCTTGCTCATCATCAATCCTTCAGCGTTTCGCCGGTCAGGCTGAACAGGGCTTCGCGGTATTTGGCGCCGGTTTTTTCGATGACGTCATCCGGCAGCGTCGGCGCCGGCGCGGTCTTGTTCCAGCTGGTCACGGTTTCCAGGTAATCGCGCACGAACTGCTTGTCGAACGATGGCGGCGAAATGCCGACCTGGTAGCTGGCAGCCGGCCAGAAACGCGAAGAATCGGCGGTCAGCACTTCATCCATCAGGTGCAGGACGCCGTCCTTGTCGAGACCGAATTCAAACTTGGTGTCGGCGATGATGATGCCGCGCGTCGCCGCGTAGTCGGCCGCGGTCTTGTACAGTTCTATGCTGACGCTGCGGATCTTCTCGGCCAGTTCCTTGCCGATGCGCGCTTCCATGTCGGCAAAGCTGATGTTCTCGTCATGCTCGCCCATCTCGGCCTTGGCCGCCGGAGTGAAGATCGGCTCGGCCAGCTTGGCGGCCTGCTGCAAGCCCGCCGGCAGGCTGATGCCGCAGATGGCGCCGGTAGCCTGGTAATCCTTCCAGCCGGAACCGATGATATAACCACGCACCACCGCCTCGACCATGATCGGCTGCAGGCGCTTCGCCACCACCGCGCGGCCTCGCACCTGCTCCACTTCATCGCCCGCTACCACCGATTCCGGCGCAATCCCGGTCAGGTGGTTAGGCACGATCGCCGCCAGCTTGTCGAACCAGAAATCGGACATGCGGTTCAAGACCTTGCCTTTGCCCGGGATCGGCTGGTTCATGATGACGTCGAAAGCCGACAAGCGGTCGGAAGTGACAATCAGGATCTTGTCTTCACCGACGGCATAGTTTTCGCGCACCTTGCCGCGGCCCAGCAATGGCAATGAGGTAATGGTGGATTGGTAGAGGCTTGTCATGGTTATTCCAAAAGTCAGAAAACCAGGCAGAGAACGATGCAAGCATCGTCCTGCGCCTGGTAAGTTATTGCGCCAAGCCTTGCCTGGCGCCGGTACCACACTATTTATTACTGAACGATCTGCGCCAGTTCGCCCTTCTTGTATTTCTCCGCGATCTTTTCCAGCGAAACCGGCTTGATCTTGGCGGCCTGGCCTTCGCAGCCGAACGCCAGGAAACGGGCTTTCACCACGGCCTTGGCAGCTTCGCGCGCCGGCTTGAGGTAATCGCGCGGATCGAACTTGCTTGGATTCTCGATCAGGTAACGGCGGATCGCGCCAGTCATCGCCAGGCGGATGTCGGTATCGATATTGATCTTGCGCACGCCGTGGCGGATCCCTTCCTGGATTTCTTCCACCGGCACACCGTAGGTTTCCTTCATGTCGCCGCCGAATTCGCGGATTTCCGCCAGCAGTTCCTGCGGCACCGACGAAGAACCGTGCATCACCAGGTGGGTGTTAGGAATGCGGGTATGGATTTCCTTGATGCGTTCGATCGCCAGGATGTCGCCGGTCGGCTTGCGCGAGAACTTGTAAGCGCCGTGCGAAGTGCCGATCGCAATCGCCAGCGCATCGCACTGGGTCTGCTTGACGAAATCGGCTGCTTGCGAAACGTCGGTCAGCAGCTGTTCGCGGGTCATCTTGCCGTCCGCGCCGTGGCCGTCTTCCTTGTCGCCCATCATGGTTTCCAGCGAACCGAGCACGCCCAGCTCCGCTTCCACGGTGACGCCGATCGCGTGCGAGAACTCCACCACCTTGCGCGACACTTCGACGTTGTATTCGTAGCTGGCGACCGATTTGCCGTCTTCCATCAGCGAACCGTCCATCATCACCGATGTGAAACCGGACTTGATCGCTGCCATGCACACCGCCGGCGACTGGCCGTGGTCCTGGTGCATCACAACCGGGATGTGCGGGAAAGCTTCGACCGCCGCTTCGATCAGGTGGCGCAGGAATGCCTCGCCGGCATATTTGCGGGCGCCGGCGGACGCCTGCATGATGACCGGCGCGCCGACTTCATCGGCGGCCTGCATGATGGCAGTGACTTGTTCCAGGTTGTTGACGTTGAAAGCAGGCAGGCCATAGCTGTTTTCAGCTGCGTGGTCCAGCAATTGACGCATGGATACTAGAGGCATGATGTACTCCGATAATAAAAACCTGTAATGGAACAGCGTTCAGGCCGCGCGCTACGCATTGCGCATTGCGGCGCCGCGTGCCGATTCTGCTCCAACGAATTCAATACTCGCCGATCTTCATGATCTTCAGCGCATTGGTGCCGCCGATCTGTCCCATCGGCTCACCCCATGTGACAACCACCAGGTCGCCAAGTTGCACGACGCCGCTTGCCAGCAGCAAATTCTGCGCGGCCTTCAGCACTTCTTCGCGGTCGCCTGACTTGGTCAATTCGAAAGTCTGGACATTGCGGTACAAGGCGGCCTTGCGCTGGGTAGCGATGCTCGGGGTGATAGCAAAAATGGGGATATCGATGTTGTGCCGGCTCATCCACAGCGGCGTCGAGCCCGATTCTGTCAGCGCGGCGATCGCCTTGACCCGTAAATGGTGGGCGGTAAACAAGGCGCCATAGGCGATCGACTGGTCGATGCGGGTGAACTGGACATTCAGGAAATCGGCGTCGAGCTTGCAATCTTCCGATTTTTCGGCTTCCAGGCAGATCGCCGACATGGCTTCCACCGTCTCTACCGGATATTTGCCGGACGCGGTTTCGGCGGAAGTCATCACGGCGTCGGTGCCGTCCAGCACGGCGTTGGCGACGTCAGACACTTCGGCCCGGGTCGGCACCGCATTGACGATCATCGATTCCATCATCTGGGTCGCGGTGATGGTCAGCTTGTTGGAAATGCGCGCCATCTTGATCATGCGCTTCTGCAGCGCCGGCACGGCGGCATTGCCGACTTCCACCGCCAGGTCGCCGCGGGCCACCATGATGCCGTCGGACGCATCGAGGATCTCTTGCAGCACCGGGATCGCTTCGGCGCGTTCGATCTTGGCGATCATCATCGGCTTATGGTCGTAGGGCTCGCCGGCCACATTGGCCAGCTGGCGCGCCATTTCCATGTCGGTCGCGTTTTTCGGGAAGGACACCGCCACGTAATCGGCCTGGAAACTCATGGCGGTCTTGATGTCTTCCATGTCCTTGGCCGTCAGCGCCGGCGCCGACAAGCCGCCGCCCTGGCGATTGATACCCTTGTTGTTGGACAGTTCGCCGCCGATCTTGACGATGGTATGGATCTCGTTGCCGATGATTTTTTCCACCGTCAGCACGATCAGGCCGTCGTTGAGCAGCAATACGTCCGCTGGCCTCAGGTCGCGCGGCAAGGCCTTGTAGTCAAGGCCGGCGCGGTCCTGGCTGCCCATGGCGCAATCGGCGTCGAGAATGAATTTTGCGCCGTTCTTCAATTCGATCTTGCCCTGCTCGAACTTGCCGACCCGGATCTTCGGCCCCTGCAAGTCGGCCATGATGGCGACCTGCTTGCCGCAGGCTGCAGCAATTTCCCGCACCAGCTTGGCGCGGTCGATATGATCCTGCGCCTTGCCATGCGAAAAATTCAGGCGCACCACGTCGACCCCGGCGACGAACATCCGCGCCAGTGTGTCAGCATCGCTCGATGCAGGTCCGATAGTGGCGACGATCTTGGTAGCTCTTTGCATGGACAACCTTTCAGTACGACATGGACAAACCCCGGGACAGTTGGTTGCCTCCAACCAGTTGTCCCATTTCCGGGCAAAACTTAACTGGCGCGCTGCAACAGGATCTCGACCGCGGGCAGGGTCTTGCCTTCCAAAAACTCCAGGAAAGCGCCGCCGCCGGTGGAGATGTAGCCGATCTTGTCGGTAATCTTGTATTTGGCGATCGCTGCCAGCGTATCGCCGCCGCCGGCAATCGAGAAAGCCTTGGAGCCGGCAATCGCCAGCGCCAGGGTCTTGGTGCCTTCGCCGAACTGGTCGAACTCGAACACGCCGACCGGGCCGTTCCAGACCACCGTGCCGGCCTGGGCGATTTGGGCGGCCAGGGTTGCCGCGGTTTTCGGACCGATATCCAGGATCAGGTCATCGTCAGCCACATCGCCGACATCCTTCACCTGCGCTGCCGCCGTCGGCGAAAATTCCTTGGCGCACACGACGTCGACCGGGATCGGCACCGAAGCGCCGCGCTTGGCCATCATCTCGATAATCGCCTTGGCTTCTTCAACCAGGTCCGGTTCCGCCAGCGACTTGCCGATCTTCAGCCCGCTTGCCAGCAGGAAGGTGTTGGCGATGCCGCCGCCGACGATCAGGTTGTCGACCTTGTCGGCCAGCGCTTTCAATATGGTCAGCTTGCTCGACACCTTGGAACCGGCGACGATCGCCACCAGCGGCCGCGCCGGCTGGTTCAGGGCCTTGCCCAGGGCGTCCAGCTCGGCTGCCAGCAGCGGGCCGGCGCAGGCAACCGGCGCAAATTTGGCGACGCCATGGGTAGTCGCTTCGGCCCGGTGGGCAGTGCCGAAAGCGTCGTTGACATAAATATCGCAGAGCTTGGCGATCTTTTGCGCCAGCTCGTCGCTGTTCTTTTTCTCGCCCTTGTTGACGCGGCAGTTTTCCAGCAGCACCACCTGGCCCGGCGCCACGTCCACGCCGTCCACCCAGTTTTGGCGCAGCTCCACCGGCTGGCCCAGCAATTCCGCCAGGCGCTTGGCGATAGGCGCCAGCGAATCTTCCGGCTTGAATTCGCCTTCGGTAGGACGTCCCAGGTGCGAAGTCACCATCACCGCCGCGCCGGCGTCCAGCGCCTGGCGGATCGCCGGCACCGAAGCGCGCACGCGCGTATCCTCAGTAATATTGCCTGCCGCGTCTTGCGGCACGTTGAGGTCGGCACGGATGAACACGCGCTTGCCTTGCAGCTGGTGTTGCGCGATCAAGTCGCTTAGTCGATTGAATTTCATGTCGATCAGGCAATATCAGTGAGGAAAAGTCGCTATTTTACTCCAGCAGCCTCTGGCAAAACACCGTTTTACGCACATACCGGTTCTCAAAAGACATATAACGAGCCCAATATTCTGCAGAGTAGGCTCCGGCGAATCCGTTAAAATGTCACTTTATACCCAAGAATCCGCCAAAGATCGGCAATGAGCGATAACAGGCCGGCAAACGCCGCAATCGCATTGCATATCAGGCAATTTTATTTACTGGAGGTTTGAACATGTCCATGGATGACCGCGACGGCAAGATCTGGAAAGACGGCAAGCTGATCGACTGGCGCGATGCCAATATCCACGTCCTGACGCATTCGCTGCACTACGGCATGGCGGTCTTCGAGGGCGTGCGCGCCTACAAGACTGAGCAGGGTCCGGCGATTTTCCGCCTGAAGGAACATACCCAGCGCTTGCTGAACTCGGCCAAGATCTTCCAGATGCAAGTGCCTTACGACCTGCAAACCCTGATCGACGCGCAAATCCAGGTGGTGCGCGAAAACCAGCTGGAATCCTGCTACATGCGGCCGCTGATCTGGATCGGTTCGGAAAAGCTCGGCATCGCCGCCAAGGGCAACACCGTGCATGTCGCCATCGCGGCCTGGCCGTGGGGCGCCTACCTGGGCGAAGACGGCCTGGCCAAAGGCATACGCGTCAAGACTTCCTCGTTCAGCCGCCACCACGTCAATGTATCGCTGGTGCGCGCCAAGGCCAGCGGCTATTACATCAACTCCATCCTGGCCAACCAGGAAGCGCTGACCGACGGCTACGACGAGGCTTTGCTGCTGGACACCGACGGCTATGTATCGGAAGGTTCCGGCGAAAACGTCTTCATCGTCAAGAACGGCAAGATCTACACCCCTGACCTGGCGTCCTGCCTGGACGGCATCACGCGCGACGCGGTGCTGACCATGGCGCGCGACAGCGGCATCGAAGTGGTCGAGAAGCGCATCACCCGCGATGAAGTGTATTGCAGCGATGAAGCTTTTTTCACCGGCACCGCGGCGGAAATCACGCCCATCCGCGAACTCGACAACCGCAGCATCGGCGAAGGCAAGCGCGGCCCGATCACCGAAAAGATGCAAACCATGTTTTTCGATGTGGTGGCAGGCAAGTCTGACAAATACCGGCACTGGCTGACCGTGGTCGGGAAATAAGCCAGCGTCGACAGCAGTCAGTTGCAGGTAAAGCAGAAGCAAATTTGGAGAAACAGATGACTACAGCAGCAAATTCGGCAGCAAACACGCAAACCCCGGTTGAACTCGACGGCAAGGACCTGCCGGCGCATTGCCCTAACCCGCTGATGCCGACCTGGTCCTCGCATCCGCGGGTGTTCCTCAATCTCGACAGCAGCGGCAACGCCAAATGCCCCTACTGCGGCACGCAGTACCGGTTGAAACCGGGTGCGGTGGTCAAGGGCCACTGAAGGGGCACTGATAGCGAAAAGGGAGCCTGGCTCCCTTTTTTGATGGCAGTAAAACATGGTGACAATTCGTTCAATAGTTTGAGCACGGAGGCAATATGCCGCACGTCAAATTCATGCATGGCTCAGCCGAAGAAACCGAAACCGCTTTTTACGACGCCATGAGCCGCGCCGATATCGAGGCCATGATGGCGCTATGGGCGGACGACGACGAAATCGTCTGCATCCATCCGAACGCGCCGCGGCTGCATGGCCATGCAGCGATCAGGGCGGCTTTCGAGAGCCTGTTCGAGCGCGGCGGCGTGCACATCCATGCGCGCCAGCTGCACGTGACGCATAATATGTCGACCAGCATCCATAACCTGGTGGAGGAACTGCGCCAAGCCAGCGAATCCGACCGCGAGATGCACATCCTGGCGACCAATATCTATATGAAAACACCGCGCGGCTGGCGCATCGTGCTGCACCATGCCTCGGTAGCGCCGGGCGCGGCGCCGGAAGAAAGCACATCCAGCGCCACCTTGCATTGAATCGAACAACACAGAAAATCGTATGCCCGCTGCTGCCTCACCTGACTCCTATCCCGCGCCGCTATGGCTGCCGGGCGGCCACCTGCAAACCATTTACCCAGCCACCTGCATCAGCAAACCGGCAGTCGCATTCAGGCGCGAACGCTGGGATACGCCCGACGGCGATTTCATCGATATCGATTTTGTCGACGGCCGGCCCGGGCAGCCGCTGGTAGTCCTGTTCCATGGCCTGGAAGGTTCTTCCGACAGCCACTACAGCCGCGCCCTGATGGCGCAACTGGCGACGCTGGGCTGGTCGGGCGCGGTGCCGCACTTCCGCGGCTGTTCCGGCGAAATCAACCAGGCGCCGCGCTTTTACCATTCCGGCGACGCCGAAGAAGTCGACTGGATATTGCGGCGCCTGGTCGCCGGCCGCACTGCCAGGCAGTTCGGAAAAATCTATGCGACCGGCGTTTCGCTGGGCGGCAACGCGCTGCTGCGCTGGCTCGGCGAGTCCCAGCACCAGGCGGAAATCATCGATGCCGCCTGCGCGATTTCCGCGCCGCTGGACCTGGCCGGCGGCGGCGCAGCCTTGTCGCACGGTTTCAACATGGTCTACACGCGCTCTTTCCTGCGCACCATGAAAAGCAAGTCGCTCGACAAGCTGCAGCAATTCCCGCGCCTGTTCGACCGCGAAAAAATGCTGCGCGCGCGCGACCTGTACGAATTCGACAATATCGTCACCGCGCCGCTGCACGGCTTCCGCGACACCGACGACTACTGGCACCGCGCCAGCGCCAAGCTGGTGATCAACGACATCACGGTGCCGACGCTGGTGCTCAACGCGCGCAACGACCCTTTCCTGCCGCCGCAGCACTTGCCGCCCAAGGCCGCCGCCAGCGTCACGCTGGAGTATCCTGAGCAAGGCGGCCACGTCGGCTTCGCCACCGGCGGCCCGCCCGGCCGGCTCGACTGGCTGCCGCAGCGCATGCTGCGTTTTTTGCAGGATAACTAATGGATCAAGTCGTCGCCCAAGCCATGCTGAAATGGCCCAACGTCCCGCACTGCTACGGCTGGCTGGGACTGGACGCGCGCGGCGCCTGGCGCATGCGCGACGAGCAGGCGCAGCGCCAAGGCCTGCCCGGCGACAAGATCATGCACACCGCGCTGGTGGGCTTCATCAACCGCAATTACGCCGCGGACGAACAAGGCTGCTGGTATTTCCAGAACGGCCCGCAACGGGTCTACGTCGACCTGGCGTTGACGCCCTATATCGTCCATACCGATCCCGCATTGGGTTTTGTCCTGCAGACCGGCGCAGCAATGACGGCCATCGAATCCGCCATGCTGACCGAACAAGGCCGGCTGCTGCTGGTCGCCCCAGGCCAGGTTGCCGCAGTCGACGATCGCGACCTGGCGCAATGCCTGGCCGCTTTGCGCATGGACGGAAACATCGTCAGCGACGAAGCCCTGCTCGACTGGATCGCGACACCGCATCAAGCTCTGACCTGGCAAAACTCAGGTAAAGAATTACCCGTCACGCATATCGCTACAGAAGATATCGCAGCACACTTCGGTTTTACCCAACACCCCCGCCAGACATAATTAAATAGGGTCAGAGTCGAATTATTGACCGGTCAACAATTCAACTCTGACCCTATTTAACGGACCACGGGGCAACCACCTCGGCACTAACGTTCCTTAGATGCCTTCAATTCCTCTTTCCAACGTTCCTGCAACTCCCTCTCCCGCGCATCAATCATGGACTGGTCATAAAACCCCGCATCCCCCGAATTCCGCGCAATCCGCAACTGGTCCAGCGCCGCCGGCACACTTCCCGTCAACACATAAGACTCCGCCAAAGCCATATGCTGCAGCGCCCGCTTGCCCTGCGCCGAATAAGCCTTGGCCAGCAAATCCTGTACATCCGCATCCTGGCGGTACAGCCGGGCTTGCTCGCGCAGATATTTGGTAGCGTCTTCCAAGCGCTTGGAAGCAATCAGCACCCGCGCATACTGGTGCGCCAGCCCGCGCGACAAAGGATACTGAAGCTGCCCCTGCTGCACCAGCTTCAAGGCTTCCGCCTCGCGATTGGTAGCCAGCATGATTTCAATGCCCAGGTCGGTAAGCATCAGGCTCTGCTTCGCCGGCAATGCTGCCGCCACAGCCTGCTGCAGCAAATCCTCCGCCTTGCCATATGCCTCCTGCTTGAACGCCAGGAAAGCCATGCCGTATTTGGCGGCGACGATCTGCTGCTTGGTATTCTGCTGCAGTTGCGCGTCAAACACGATCTGAGCGTCGCGCCGGCCTTGCTCGGTATCGTCTTGCAACACCCGCACGCGAGCCCGCATCAACTGGAAATCCAGGCTATCGGCGCGCTGCCGGTAACGCTGTTCGCGGATCCGCGCCTCGATGTCGGCAATCCGCTCGGTAGTCAGCGGGTGCGTCAGCAGATACGGCGGCACCACATCCGAATAGTTGCGGGAAGCCGTCTGCATGCGCCCGAAAAAAGCCACCATGCCGCTGGTCTCGAAGCCGCCCGCATCCAGGATCGACAACCCGATCCGGTCCGCCTCGCGCTCGGCGTCGCGGCTGAAATTCAGCTGCCGCTGCATCGCCAGGCCGGTGCCGCCCATCATCACCGCCGCGCCCGCATCGCCGCTGCCGCGCATCGCCAGCGCACCCAGCAGCATGGACGCCAGGGCGATCATCGAATCCTGCTTCTGGCTGCCCACCATGCGCGCGATATGGCGTTGCGCCACGTGGCCGATTTCATGCGCCAGCACCGAAGCCAGCTCGGATTCGCTCTGCGCCGCCAGCAGCAGGCCGGAATGCACGCCGACAAAACCGCCCGGCAAGGCAAACGCATTCAAGACCGGGTCGCGCACCGCAAAGAAGAAAAAATCGAACCCGGCCTCGCCGCGCACCTCGGGCCGGGCGTTAACCAGGGTCCAGCCGAAATTGTTCAGGTACTCCAGCAGCGGCGCATCGTTCAGGTAATCGGGATCGCGCCGGATGTCGTGCATCACTTCCTCGCCCAGCTTGCGTTCCATCAGCGGCGACAGCGATTCGCGTGAAGTGTCGCCCAGGGTAGGCAGGTTTTGTACCGCAAATGCCGGCCGCGGCGGCAGTACGCAGCATGCGCTGATGAGCGCCGCAACCAATATTCGCCCGGGCAATTGCAATGATCGATTCATCGAGTACTGGGTAGTGTCAAAATCACGATGTTCTGATACTAACAGAGGACAATTGTTCCACATCCAGCAACTCGCGCCGAGTTAAAAATAACCGCCCAGCCAGATCCTGGGGCGGTACACCGGATTCGTATAAATGTCCTTTTGCAGATTTTTTTCTTCGTAAAAAGGCAAATTACCGATTTCCGGCCACAAGCCAACGCCGAGAAAATAAATCAGCATTACGGCGCCAATCAGCCCCCCAATTCGCATAGCCGGGAACAAACGCATTGTAGTCGCCGCTTTTACCTGTGTCATCGAAGCGACCCACCCCCAAGCGCAGCCAACATACAAAACGATCCACAATTGACTGGTCGGCATGACGATCAGTCCAGACACCAAGCCATCGACCAGAATAGCCACTGCGATAGTCAGCAGTGCCGCAAGCGTTAAATAGTTTTTACTGTCCGTAGGTTCCAAGTGTTCGCGTACGGCCAGCAATTTCTTTAACCCAAGCGCAATGGCAGTCATCAGGCAAATCAATGCTGGAATCCCCCATTCAGAGGCAATCTGCAACACCCAGTTATGGGGATGCGCGCCAATCTGCACGTCGCGCCCGTAATGCGCGAAGTGCAAAGGCCCAGCCCCCAGCCAAGGATGGGCAAGTGTCATCTCCCATGCGCGCCGCCATAAGGGCCAGCGACTGGAAGCGGGATTTTCAATGGTGCGGTCGACAACGGAAAATAAAAAGCCGAACGGCTGCAAACCTAGGGAAATTGGCACAAGTACGTAAAACAAGAAATACAGACCCAAGCCTGCAAGTGCCGTCCACAACATCAATCGGCACCATGGGAAAGCCGTTTTTCTGAAATAAAACAAAGTCACACAAACACCAGCAAGCACACCAATAAAGGTTCCACGCCCGGTAGACAAGAAAAGAAGTGTCCACCATATCGAGGCGACGCTCCAGGCAAACATTTTTTTCCCGCCACTATCCGTGCGACTTACCCACAGGCACAGCAGAGGCAAAGTAACCGTCTGAACGTGATTAAAAAAACGGTAATTATCAAATCCGAAAATTAGCGCCCCATTCGGCGGCTGTTTGCCTGACGCGATCAGCACAGCATAGACGACGGCTTCAACGAAAATATAAAAGACGCATCCTATGCCGCACAGTCGCAATATCTGATCGAGAAAAACATCGCCCTTGCGCAACATCTCGCGCGCGATAAAGCAGGACATGCCAAATAAGGACAGAGAATTTGCCCATTCAAAAAGAGCGTGTCGCGTTGAATAGGCAAACAAGCTGGAAACCAGGCCGAGTACAAAAAAAATGGCCAACAAGCCGATCAAGAAAAAATCGCCAGGCCGGTTGACCAACCTATTTCGCACTAGATAGACGGCAAAGACAATAATCACCGTTATCGAACAGAAAACCTCAACAATGCGTTGGTTATCGTGAAAACCAGAGCCGGGAATTAATGGAAATAGCAGTAATGGACTGAGTAACGCCGCGACGACAACCAGATAGGCAACAGGAAATGTGGAGGGATACCAACGACGCATCAGTGCATCCTTTTTTCCTGACTGGTTACATGGCCCGCCTGAAATATTTCGAAGCGAGAAATTTCAACATTGACCTACGGACGCAAGGATTTCGTCATAACACGCTACTCGCCTAAGCTTTACGATCAGGATAAGAGTCGCTGCTTCCATAATTGTGAGACGCCCGGTGATCCGCTAATGCATCAACAGATGCGAATGGCGCATCCCAATAATTACACGACTCTTCTGCATCCTCGGCGTCATCGGGGAAATTCAAATGCCGTCGCATCGCCGCACACTTCCGACCATGTCGCCATCGGTGTTGAAATCGCGATGCTATGATACTAGCAAAGAATAACTATTCCACATTCAGCAATGTGACTTCGGCCAGAGAAAAATCTGGACCGCACCGGACTACTTCATCTAAAGAAAATACCGTCATGACCAGCAAAAACCCAGCATCCGCCAAGCTGACCCACTTTGACCAGGCCGGCCAGGCGCACATGGTCGATGTCGGCAGCAAAAACGATACCCACCGCATCGCCGTCGCCAGCGGCTGCATCCACATGAAAGCAGAGACTCTGGCGCTCATCCAGTCCGGCACCGCAAAAAAGGGCGACGTGTTGGGCATCGCCCGCATCGCCGCCATCATGGCGACCAAACGCACCAGCGACCTGATTCCGCTGTGCCATCCGCTGGCGCTGACGCGGGTTGCAGTCGATTTCAGTATTGATGATGTGGCAAGCAGCATTACTTGCAATGCGCAGGCGGAGACTGTGGGCAAAACTGGGGTGGAGATGGAAGCGTTGACAGCGGTGCAGATTGGATTGTTGACTATCTATGACATGTGCAAGGCGGTGGACCGAGGGATGGTGATTACTGATGTGCGGGTGATGGAGAAGCATGGCGGCAAATCGGGGGACTGGGTAGCCGGATGATCCATTAACCAGTCACCCTTCAACCGCGTCGCCGAACAGTCGGCGCGAGGATTAAGCTACGAAGTGTAACGCTCAGCCCGGCAACAGATTAATTCCATGGCCGGAGATCGACCACGGCAAGCGCCTTGTCTTCTTTCTTGCTCAGCAGTACCGACATTGACTGCCCCTTAGTCATCAACGGCAGCCATGCGTCGGCTTGCGGCCACTTTGCCAGCGTTGAACTGACGACCGCAGGCGCATTGTAGTGGTTCAATTCTTCGAGGGGATGCGCTTTGGCGCGCATTTTTTCTGCCATTTCACTGATTGGCACATACAGATCGATACGCTGGGGCAAATCTGGGCCGCCCATCGCTGATTCCAGCAAGAGTTGGTTACGTTTTTCCCGATTGGCGGGAGCGCGAGAAGCAACCCATTGCGGGCCACTCCAGGGTGGATGGCGGAATTCCGGACGTGCATCGGTAGCGAAACGCGTGTCTAGCTCATGTGCCCGAGCCAAATCAAAACGATCAGCATTGAACACCAGCCAAGCTGGTCGTGCAACAGATATACTCCACATGCCATAGCCAAATGCCATTAGCTGCAAAGTAACGATAACCGCCAGATCAAAGCGGAGGTTTTTTTTGCCGGGCTTATAAACAAGCAAGGTCAGCAAAGGGCCGATAACTATATCGACTCCCAGCAAAATTAAGAAAATGCCGCTTACTCCTGTTGCAATCTGCAAGGGAGAGGGATACCAGACAAAATACACCGCTGCCAGTGCGGCTAATGCCATGCAAATCGAAGCGCCCAAATGAATTAATGCCGTCTTAAGACGAGAAATCATAATTAATAATTGCAATGATTAAACATACCAAACATAAGTCGATTAATTCTGTTCAAAAAAAAAGAGCGCCGATGCGCTCTTTTTTCAGTTTGCTAACTAACCAATTAACGGCACTCAGCAGGTGCGTATTTTGCTGGGAGAGTACCAGCTGCCATCCCTGTCAGTCCACGTGATGTTGCTGTGGCAAAAGTGAGCGACGAACATGCCCAATCAATTGCACCAGCTACACCAGCAACGATAGGGGCCTTCTGAACATTTGGCAGAAAATTCAGAGTTGTACCTTGTGCGTCTGCTGGCAGACCAGCCGATGCACCAGCTGTTGTCACAGTAATTTGGCCGGTTGCATTATTAATAACAATACCAGCAACATACTTAGTCGCAATTTGACCTGGATTTGCAGTAACGTTTGCATTGTAGCTATCAGCCGCTGCCTTAAGGCCATTAATCCCATCCGTTTGGAATGCTTCGCTGATCAGCGTCTTAGGAGCAGTGGCTGCAATTATGGCTTCACTTACTTTTGCGCGTACTGTGTAATCCTGATACGCAGGCAGAGCAACCGCAGCCAAAATACCAATAATCGCCACAACGATCATCAATTCGATCAGAGTAAAACCGCGCTGCGCGCGTTGCATCATTTTCAACGATTTCATTTGTTTCTCCTGTTAATAAAAGGGGTCTGCACTACACGTGATGTAGAGCAATGTCTGTGCCAGTCGGAAATCGCTGAATTTTATTGATCTGCGACTGGAAAAGTGAGGAAATTTGGCAGATTTTCGATGTTGCGCTGACAAAGTTTGTCACAAAGAAACTGCGCTAATTCGTAGCTGACCACCTAATCCGTTACCAGCTGCGCATCCAGTCACAACGATATATATTTATCAATATATCCGTCGATTTCGCTGCCTTACTAAAACAAGCGGGAATGGTGTGCCCTTTAAGTTCTGGAGTGCTGTCCATATAGCAGAAGCGGAGTTAATAGAACATGGACACAAACCGCGTAGCCATGATTGGCGCGAAGAAGTGATGAAAAAACGTACAGCCTACTGACGCTTAAAGCAGCCTAAGCAGCCTTCCAGGAAAATTTCATCAAAGTCCCGGCAATATCAATTACATCTTCGTCCTTGAGAGCCCGCGCACCTGAGTTCAGCGGCGTGTCGTTGACCCGGGTATAAATCTGCCCTTCGACATGGGTCAGTTCGTAACCATGCGGCCGCCGCGTCACAATCGCAACCTGGATGCCGGGACGCCCAATAGTAGTCAGCACCTTGGTCAGCAGCATTTCCTTGCCAGCGCTTGGCCCGTCCAGCACGGTAATAGTTGCATCCGGCCGCGGCACCGGAAACATCTTCGGCCGGTTGTCCTTGATTTCTTCATCCGTATCCACCTGGTACAGCAATTTATACCTGGCCATCTGGATCACATCGTTATGCTGCAGGAAATGCTTGGTGACCGGATGGCCGTTGACCTGGGTGCCGTTGGTGCTGTTGAGGTCTTCCAGGAACGAATCGTTATAGATAGTGATGATGACCGCGTGTTCGCCGCTGATGGCAAGGTTATCAATGACCATGTCATTGTGGGCGCGGCGGCCGATGGTGGTGCGCTCTTTGGTGAGCGTCATCTCTTGTATCACGGTGCCGCCTTTGGTCAGGATGATCTTCGCCATTCCTATCTCTCTCGGGAAACGCTATTTGTAAGTTAATTTAAAACCATGCTGCAGATCCGGCCACGTCCGCAGCTACTGGTATTGGCGTTGCTCATACATCGGTCTTGCATACTTCAGCAAACCCCAGTTTAATGTTGTTTCGGGGCAATGATACTCAAATTTCGGGATTTATATTGCGGGCCCGCATATCGCGCTTGCCTTCAATTTTCACCGGCAATCGCAACACGCTTATTCGTTCTCCGGCACCCTGATCAGGATCACCGATACATTATCCTGTCCACCTGACTGGTTCGCGGCATTGATAAGCATGGTGCATGCCATCTTCAGGTCGCCCTGGGCGTCGCTGACAATGTTGAAGATATCATTGTCGCCGATCCGGTCCGACAATCCATCCGAACACAGCAGGTAAAGATCGCCGGGCTGCACCTGGTGCTGGTGGACTTCCACCACCAGCTGGTAATCGATGCCGACAGCGCGCGTGACAATGTTGCGGTTGTTGGCGAATTGCGCGTCTTCGGCGCGGATCAGGCCGGCGTCGATCTGCTCCTGCAGCAGGGAGTGGTCGCGCGTGAGCTGTTCCAGCAAACCGTCACGGATGCGATACGCGCGCGAGTCGCCGACATGGGCGATGGCAAGGCTGCCTTGCGGCTCGAACCAGGCCACCACCAGGGTGGTGCCCATGCCGCGGTATTCCGGCTCGCGGCGGGCGGCATTGATGATGGTGCTGTTGGCCTGGCGCACGGCCTGCATCAGCCACAGGCGCACCGGCAGCTCGTCTTCCGGCTTCTGCAGGCGGCGGTACTCCTGCAGCTGGCTTTCGATTTCTTCCTGGATGGCGACGGTGGCGATGCTGCTGGCGACTTCTCCGGCGTTATAACCGCCCATGCCGTCGGCCAGGATCGCCAGCTGCAAGACATCGTCGACCACGACGGTGTCTTCGTTCTGTACTCGCACCATACCAATATCCGTTTTGGCGGCAAACTCAAGCGGCATATGTCGAGACACGATAAAAAGTTATGGCAGATCAGGTGATTGCCTAGTCACAAGTATTTTCCTTGGTTCTGCCGGGGACGGCAAGACAAATTGCAAAGTCGGCGCCGTCCCTGCTCCTGGATGCTACACCCGCAGCCAGACCTTGATTGTGCACGGGAATAAAAAAGGGAGCCGAAGCTCCCTTTTCATGGTCAGGCAGGTAATCGTCTATACGATAAGCACCTGCCCTATTTTGCCTGTCAGGCTGCGATTACAGCATCGCCTTCAGCAGACGCGCCATTTCCGATGGATTCTTGGTCACGGTGATGCCACACGCTTCCATGATGTCCAGCTTGGCTTGCGCAGTATCGGCGCCGCCCGAGATCAGCGCGCCGGCATGGCCCATGCGCTTGCCCGGAGGAGCGGTAACGCCGGCGATGAAGCTGACCACCGGCTTCTTCATGTTGTCCTTGATCCAGTAAGCCGCATTGGCTTCGTCCGGACCGCCGATTTCACCGATCATGATGACGGCATCGGTTTCAGGATCGTCGTTGAACATCTTCATGATGTCGATGTGCTTCAAGCCGTTGATCGGATCGCCGCCGATGCCGACTGCCGACGATTGGCCCAGGCCCAGTGCGGTCAGCTGGCCGACTGCTTCATAAGTCAGGGTACCGGAACGCGAAACCACGCCGATACGGCCCTTCTTGTGGATATGGCCCGGCATGATGCCGATCTTGATTTCGTCCGGCGTGATTAGGCCTGGGCAGTTTGGCCCGAGCAGCAAGGTCTTGCTGCCGGCTTTTGCCATGCGGTCTTTCAGCGCCAGCATGTCGCGTACCGGGATGCCTTCGGTGATGCAGATGGCCAGGTCGAGTTCGGCTTCAACCGCTTCCCAGATGGCTGCCGCAGCGCCTGCCGGCGGTACGTAGATCACCGAGACGTTGGCGCCGGTGGCGGCCTTGGCTTCGGAAACGTTAGCGAAAATCGGGATGCCTTCGAAGTCTTCGCCGGCTTTTTTCGGGTTCACGCCAGCGACAAAAGCGTTCTTGCCGTTTGCGTAGTCGCGGCAGCCGCGGGTGTGGAATTGGCCGGTCTTGCCGGTAATACCTTGGGTGACGACTTTAGTGTCTTTGTTGATCAGGATCGACATATCTGTTCCTTGTTATTTGTTACTTACCGTTGGCCGCAGCAACAACCTTCTGCGCCGCTTCTTCCATGCTGTCCGCCGAGATGATCGGCAGGCCGGATTCGGCCAGCAATTTCTTGCCGATTTCTTCGTTGGTGCCCTTCATGCGGACCACCAGCGGCACTGTCAGCGAAACGGCCTTGGATGCTGCGATCACGCCTTCGGCGATGACGTCGCAACGCATGATGCCGCCGAAAATGTTGACCAGGATGGCTTTCAGGCCTGGGTTCTTCAACATGATCTTGAAGGCTTCTGTCACTTTCTCCGTGGTGGCGCCGCCGCCGACGTCGAGGAAGTTGGCAGGCTCGCCGCCGAACAGCTTGATGGTGTCCATGGTGGCCATGGCCAGGCCGGCGCCGTTCACCAGGCAGCCGATGTTGCCGTCGAGCGAGATGTAAGCCAGGTCGAACTTGGATGCTTCGATTTCAGCTGGGTCTTCTTCGTCCAGGTCGCGGTAAGCGACGATTTCCGGATGGCGGAACAGGGCGTTGCTGTCGAAGTTGAACTTGGCGTCCAGGGCGATGACCTTGCCGGAACCGGTGACGATCAGCGGGTTGATTTCAGCCAGCGACGAGTCGGTGTCCCAGTATGCCTTGTACAGGCCTTGCAATTGGGTGCGGGCATCGGCGACCGAGCCGGCAGGTACGCCGATCTTGGTCGAGATGCTGTCAGCTTCAGCGTCGGTCAGGCCGGTGGCCGGATCGATGATGACTTGATGAATTTTTTCTGGATGGCTGGCAGCGACTTCTTCGATGTCCATGCCGCCTTCGCTGGACGCCATCAGCACCACGCGCTGGCTGACGCGGTCGGTAACCATGCTGACGTACAGTTCTTGCTTGATGTCAGCGCCTTCTTCGATCAGCAGGCGACGGACTTTCTGGCCTTCCGGGCCGGTCTGGTGTGTCACCAGCTGCATGCCGAGGATCTGGCTGGCGTATTCGCGCACCTGTTCCAGCGACTTGGCAACCTTGACGCCGCCACCCTTGCCGCGACCGCCGGCGTGGATCTGGGCTTTGACGACCCAAACCGAACCGCCGAGGGTTTCAGCTGCCTTGACCGCGTCATCGACGTTCAGGCACGGGATGCCACGCGGTGTTGTCACTCCGAACTGGCGGAGAATTTCTTTACCCTGATACTCATGGATTTTCATGCGAGCTTCCCTTCTGACACTTAATTAAATGAAATTGCTTGGTTGGATAAATGCGATTGCGGCGATTCTACATGCGACGTTTCTAAAACAGATTCGGTGTCGATTCCTGCTGGAGGGCTGATTGCCCACTTCGGATAATATTTGGCGACAACTGCGCCTTCACTGCGTAATGCATGGCAACGATCGAGCTGGGGCGGCTTCTGGTCGGCAGCCCGATTGATCTCGCCGCCGAAAGCCTGCAACGCCGCGGTCGGCAGTATCTGCGCCAGCTCGGTCAGATGCGTACAGCCTAGCGCGCCGCCGATATTCTCTCTCAGAGTGTGGCGGAAGCCCTTGACCAGGCTCAAGCCGATCAATTTCTTGTACTCAGGTTCGATGGTATTGCAATGGCCGCGATACGGCACTGCTTCGGAATTTGCCTCGACGCCAACGATCACGAACTGGCGGTCAAGCGTCAGCCGCAGCCACAGGCTGTGCAGCGGTTGGCCTGCCGGCAAATTGCCGGATGGCAAAGAAAGATCGAAGGGTTTGGTATCGGTAACATGCGCATCGATTTCCCACAGGCCGTCGTCACGTACGAACGCGTCGATGTGAATCGCGCGGGTGTGCTTTAACGCTCGGCGGGAAATGGAAGGTGTCAGAGACATAATGGTGGACTGATTTGCGTGTCGTTACCACAGTTTCTATGGTAACTGCCGCTCCTGCGGTTTGCAAAAAACCCCAAAAGTGTAGCACAGCTTACGCACCTTAGCGATTTAGATCGACAATTGCAAAACAGCCATCGAAAGCCCCCGGGACGGGGGTCATCGCTAAAAATGGGAGTGAAAACGATGGTTTGGAGACCGCAGTTTTCCCAGGTTCCGGGCAATCAAGGTTGCCTGCTTTCCTGCCTCAATAATCCTCATCGTCATCGCCGCCCTTCACCGCGGCCCGGATTGCGCGATGAGAAAACCCGCGTTGCAGCAGGAACCGCATTTGCTTGGCGCGCTCGGCGGCATCGGCCGCCGGCTGGTTGAATTTCTTGCGCCAGACTTCGCGCGCGCGGGCGACTTCGCCGCTGGCCAGGCCGGCCTTGATATCCACCAGCGCTTCGGCATCAATGCCGTGGCTTTGCAGCTCCGAAAGAATGCGGCTGTTGCCGAAACGATGGGCGCGGCGGTGGATCAGCGATTCGGAAAAACGCGCCTGGGACAGCAGCTTGGCGGCTTCCAGCGTATCCAGCAAAGCCTCGATATCGTCGCCTTCCTGCGCATAACGCGCCAGCTTGCGCGCCAGTTCCAGTCGGCTGTGCTCGCGCGCCGACAGATAGCGCAGCGCCCTGGCCTTGAGGCTGATCTGCAGTTTTGCCATGGCAGCTTCCTGTAATCCAAACCAAATACATGTCTGAAACAAAAACGCCTTTCAACAATCCGTTTGGCGGATATGCATGAAAGGCGTTTGCCGAACCGGGCCGGCTTATATCGCTATGCAGCGAGAGCTATCAGACCGGCTCTTCTGCCTTGGCAGCAGCCTTGCTTGCCTTGGCCGCGGCTTTTTCGGCCGCCTTGTCGCTGCTGTCCGACTTGATCTCGCCCAGCAGCGGCACGCCCAGCGAAGCGCGCACCTTGTTCTCGATCTCACGCGCCAGCTCTGGCCGTTCTTTCAGGTAGGTGCGGGCATTATCCTTGCCTTGGCCGATGCGTTCGCCGTTGTAGCTGTACCAGGCGCCCGATTTCTCGACGATCTTGGCGTCGGAGCCGAGATCGAGGATTTCACCTTCGCGCGATGTGCCTTCGCCATACAGGATATCGAAATGCGCTTCCTTGAACGGTGGTGCGATCTTGTTCTTGACGACCTTGACCTTGGTTTCGTTGCCGATCACTTCATCGCCCGACTTGATCGAGCCGGTGCGGCGGATGTCCAGGCGCACCGAAGCGTAGAACTTCAGGGCGTTGCCGCCGGTGGTCGTTTCAGGATTGCCGAACATGACGCCGATCTTCATGCGTATCTGGTTGATGAAGATCACCAGCGTGTTGGTGCGGTTGATGCTGCCGGTCAGCTTGCGCAGCGCTTGCGACATCAGGCGCGCTTGCAGGCCGGGCAGGGAATCGCCCATGTCGCCTTCGATTTCAGCGCGCGGCGTCAGTGCAGCCACCGAGTCGACCACGATCAGGTCGACGCCGCCCGAGCGCACCAGCGCGTCGGTGATTTCCAGCGCCTGCTCGCCGGTGTCCGGCTGCGAGATCAGCAGTTCGGACAGGTTGATGCCCAGCTTCTGCGCATAACCGACGTCCAGCGCATGTTCCGCATCGATGAACGCGCAGGTGCCGCCCAGCTTTTGCATTTCGGCGATGGTCTGCAGCGTCAGCGTGGTTTTACCGGACGATTCCGGACCGTAGATCTCGACCACCCGGCCGCGCGGCAAACCTCCGACGCCCAGCGCGATATCCAGGCCGAGCGAACCGGTCGAGACAACCTGCACTTCTTCGACCACGGCGCCGTCTTCCATGCGCATGACCGAACCTTTGCCGAACTGTTTCTCGATCTGCGCCAAGGCCGCGGCAAGGGCCTTGCTTTTATCCGGATTGGGTGCGGATTTTTTATCGTCCATGGTTGTTCTTTCGGCAAAAATGGTGAGTAATTCGGGACCTGATCTGAAACTTCAGGTAGTACTGTATAAAAAAACAGTGATTTATGCAAGCACTGTCGCATGTTTTTTGAAAACCTGGTGCATATTGTATGTGCAGATATCGCTGCCAGGGATGCACACCGCCCAAAATTCATCGGCTGGAATCACGCTTTAGGTGCGAACTTATCGCAAATTTTGCTGTGACGGCCCGGATGCATCGGGCGCATTTTATGCTTATTGCGCATATCGTCATCCGGAAAAGTAAAAAGCATGCCGGATACGCAAGAGGATGCAATAATCGTGACGCGCATTTCCGTGCCGGCAGCCGCTCCGCCGCCGGACAATGCGTCATATTTCGAGGTAAGGGCAAGCGGCTTGCCCACTAATAACAGGGAGAAGGTATGCGTATTACATATTGGATGAAACCGTTGGCGGCCTCGGCGCTGCTGCTGGGCCTGCTTGGCTCGGTGCAGGCAGCCTCCGCGCCTGCGGTCGAAGCGAAGAACGGCATGGTGGTGACGTCCCAGCACCTGGCTTCGCAGGTCGGCGTCGATATCCTGAAGATGGGCGGCAATGCGATCGATGCGGCGGTAGCGGTCGGTTATGCGCAAGCGGTGGTCAACCCTTGCTGCGGCAATATCGGCGGCGGCGGCTTCATGACCATCCACCTGGCCGACGGCCGCGATACCTTCATCAACTTCCGTGAAACCGCGCCGGCCGCGGCCAGCGCCAATATGTACCTGGACGCCAACGGCAAGGCGATCACCAACGCCAGCCTGTTCGGCTACCTGGCGGCAGGCGTGCCGGGCACCGTGCTCGGCCTCGACACCGCGCAACGCCAATACGGCAAGCTGACCCGCGCCCAGGTAATGCAGCCGGCGATCAAGCTGGCGCGCGACGGTTATATCCTGAACCGCGGCGATACCGACATCCTCGACACCACCATCGCCCAGTTCAAGAAAGACCCGGAAGCCGCGCGCCTGTTCCTGCGCCGCGACGGCACGCCGTTGCAGCCGGGCGACCGCCTGGTGCAAAAGGACCTGGCCAAGACGCTGGAAGCGATCTCGCGCAACGGTCCCGACGCTTTCTATAAAGGCGCGATCCCGGCAGCCGTGGAACGCGCATCCAAGACTGGCGGCGGCATCATCACCGCGGCCGACTTTGCCGGCTACAAGATCAGCGAAAGCGCCCCGCTGTCGTGCACTTACCGCGGCTACGTGTTCGTCTCCGCGCCGCCGCCCAGCTCGGGCGGCGCCACCATGTGCCAGATCCTCAACATTCTCGAGGGTTACGACATGAAGGCGCTGGGTTTCCATTCGGCCTCGGCGGTGCATTACATGACCGAAGCGATGCGCCATTCCTACATGGACCGCAATACCTTCCTCGGCGACCCGGCCTTCGTCAAGAATCCGCTCGACCGTTTGCTGAGCAAGGAATATGCAGCATCCATCCGCGCGAAAATCGCGGCCGACAAAGCCACGCCATCGGTGGAAGTACAGCCGGGCATGGCGCCGCATGAAAAGCCTGAAACCACGCACTATTCGATCGTCGACAAGGACGGCAATGCGGTGTCCACCACCTACACCATCAACGGCCGCTTCGGCGCCGTGGTGATCGCGCCGGGCACCGGCTTCTTCCTCAACGATGAAATGGACGATTTCACCGTCAAGGCCGGCGTGCAAAACCTGTTCGGCCTGGTGCAAGGCGCCACCAACTCGATCGCGCCAGGCAAGCGTCCGCTGTCGTCGATGGCGCCGACCCTGGTCACCAAGGATGGCAAGACCTACATGGTGCTTGGCTCGCCCGGCGGTTCGCGGATCATCACCATCACCCTGGAAACGGCCTTGAACGTGATCGACTACGGCATGGCGCCGCAAGAAGCGGTCGATGCGCCGCGCATCCATCATCAATGGCTGCCGGACGAGGTCTACTACGAAACCCGCGGCCTGTCGCCGGACACCCTGAAAATCCTGGACGGCATGGGCTACAAGATGAAGGAGCAAACCCCTTGGGGCGCGGCTGAGCTGATCATGATCGGCCTGCCGGGCGCAGCCGGCGTCGCCGGCGCCAGTTCGGGCAACGATGCAGGCGTATCGGGCGTTGTCCGTCCGGGCCTGTATTACGGCGCCAACGATACCCGCCGCCCTGCCGGTGCTGCTATCGGTTACTAAAATTACCGGTTTGATCCGAAAACGGGTGCTTCGCACCCGTTTTTTTTTCGCCTGGTCATGAGAAAAAAGCATTGATGCATCAGTATTAATCGTTTTATCCCGCCTCAAATCAAATTTACACTGCGCCTATCCTCCCCCGATAAAGAGCGCGCATGTCCTCCACCAACCTGCCCACTAATCTGCAATATATGCTGACGTCGCTGCTGGGCGCCGAGCATGCCAACCAGTTATCCGACTTGCTGCAAATCCCGGCCAGCACGCTGCGGCCGCCCGCCGATACGGTTTCCCGCATCGAAATAGCGCAGGCGCTGAACATGCTGCTGTTCGAGAAACTGTTGAAAGCCGTCCCGCAAGGGAACGATTATGTGCAGGACTCGGTGCGCGCGGGTAACAAGATCCGCTTCGACCACGGCGCTTTGCGTACCGTGCTGGGTATCAGCACCGGCACCCTGCCGGCCGGCGAAGCGGCGTTCACCCGTATCCTGCGGCCGCTGGGCTACCAGGTGAACGGCATCTACCCCCTGCAACGGATCAGCATGACCGGCCGCGCTTACGCGCACGAAGACGATGCCGAAGAAATCGCCCAGTTCTTCCTGAGCGAACTGCATCCGCACCATTTTTCCAGCGAATTCCAGGCTACCGTCAATAAAGTCTTGTCGACCTCGCAAGATCCTGTCGACGCGCACTCGGCACAGTTGTTGCAGCAGCTCGGCAACGACAAGGCCTTGCCGCTCGCCGATGCCCTGGCCTTGCTGCCGGTGCTGGTCGCCTGCTTCGACCGCCAGCATGCGCTGCCCAGCGTCGCCGAATACCAGGTCTTGCTGGCGGAATCGGCCGAAATGGCCTGGATTTCGACTGAAGGCAACGCCTTCAACCACGCCACCGACCGCGTCGCCAATGTGGAGCAAGTCGCCGATGCGCAGCGCGCGCTAGGCCGCGCCATCAAGGAAAAGATCGAAGTGTCCAGAAACGGCCGGGTGCGGCAGACCGCTTTCCGCGCCAGCACCGTCACGCGCCTGATGCGCGACGAGAATGGCGCCATGGTCGAGATGAAAGTGCCGGGATCGTTTTACGAATTCATTTCACGCGACCGCTACCTCGATGCAGAAACCCAGAGCGAAAAGCTGGACCTGACTTTTGACAGCGGCAACGCCCAGGGCATCTTCAAAATGACCGCCTCGGCCGATGCCGCATCCTGCTGAAAACCGACATGAGCGATTCAAACCTGCTCCAGCAACGGATCAGCGACCTGTTGGGGCCGCAAGGCTGCCTGGTCGCCGCCGACCAGCGCCAGCCCTACGAAAAGGGCGCGCGTTACGGCGACGGCCGCAGCCTGTGCATCGCACGTCCGGCCAACGTCGAAGAAGCGGCCGAGCTGATGCGCCTGTGCGCCAGCGAAAAAATCCGCATCGTCGCCCAAGGCGCGAATACCGGCCTGGTGGGAGCGTCATCGCCTGATCGCTCCGGCCTGGACGTGGTGCTCAGCATGGAGCGCATCAAGGGCGTGATCGACATCGATCCGGTCGACCGCGTGGTGCAGGCTTATGCCGGCACCCGCCTGTCGGACCTGAACCAGGTGCTCAGGCAGCACGAGCTCTGCTTCCCGATCGACCTTGCCGCCGACCCTTCCCTGGGCGGCATGCTGGCCGCCAACACCGGCGGCGCGCGCCTGATCCGCTACGGCGACGTGCGGCACAACGTGCTAGGGCTGGAAGCGCTGCTGATCGATCCGCCCGGCCAGCGCCTTGACCTGACCAACCGCCTCAGGAAAAACAATACCGGCCCTGACTGGAAACAGAACTTCATCGGCAGCGGCGGCGCCTACGGCATCATCACGCAAGCGGTGCTGCAAGTGCATCCGCTGCCGCAGCAATGCGCCACCGCCCTGGTAGTGCCCGCCTCGCTGCAGGCCGCTGCCTTGCTGCTGCGCGACGCCGAACGCAATTTCTCGGATTTCCTGAGCGCATTCGAGGGCATCTCGCACAACGCCATGCAGTCCGTGCTGCAGCATATCCCCGCCATCCAGGCGCCGTTCGAGCCGCTGCCGCCCTACGCTTTCCTGATCGAACTGAGCAGCGCGCGGCCGCGCAGCGCCGACTTTGACCTGGAGAAAATATTCTGCGCCTGGCTGGAAGCCTGCTTCGGCGACCTGATCCTGGATGCCGTGATCGACAAACCCGAAGTGCTGTGGCGCATGCGCCACGCCATCACCGACAGCGTGCGCCAGGAAGGCAAGGTAATCGCCTTCGACATCGCCGTGCCGCGTTCAAAATTGGGCGCCTTCCGGGATGAAGCCATCGCGCTGCTGGAACACCGCTATCCAGGGATCCGGGTATTCGACTTCGGCCATTGGGGCGACGGCGGCCTGCATTTCAACCTGGTGCTGCCGCAGCAGCTGGCGGACGACTTTCCGCCGCAGCGCATCGACGCCCTGCGCCAGGAAATCTACGACCTGGCGATGCACAAGTACCGCGGCAGCTTCAGCGCCGAGCATGGCGTAGGACCGTTCAACCAGCAGTTTTACGAACGCTACACGGCTGCCGAATCGCAGGCGCTGGCAGCCAGGATGCAAACCGTATTCGACCCGGCCCGGTTGCTGGGAGTAACGCGCTTTGGTCCGGCGCCATAACACTCATGCCTGACTCCCCGCGCAGCCAGGCCGGCATCGGCGTTGCAGGTAATGCTGAAAAGCGCCGCCGCGTTTGGTATAGTGCCTGCTCGGCAGCAAGCACGGCAGCACATACCTACTCGGCACCAAGAAAAATGCGCAGATTCATCCCTTCCACGTCCTGCCTGATCGCGTTCGATACGGCCGCACGCCACCTGTCTTTCACCAAAGCCGCCAACGAACTGCACATGACCCAGGGCGCGGTCAGCCGCCAGGCCGCCATCCTGGAGGATTACCTGGGCGTAAAACTGTTCGAGCGCATCAATCGCCGCCTGATACTGACCGCGGCCGGCGCCGAATATGCGGTCCAGGTCGCCGCCATCCTCAAGGAAATCGAGATGGCGACCTTCCAGGTGATGGCGCACAAGAATTCCGGCGGCGTGCTCAATCTGGCAACATTGCCGACTTTCGGCGTCAAGTGGCTGATTCCGCGCCTGGCCAAGTTCACCGCCGCCCACCCCGATGTGATCCTCAACCTGAGCACCGAAGTGCTGCCTTTCGATTTCAACAGCCGCGCGGTCGATGCGGCGATCCACTTCGGCGAGCCGAACTGGCCGGGCGCGGTCATGGTGCGGCTGATGGGCGAGGAAGTGCTGCCGGTGTGCAGCCTGGAACTGAGCCGGAAAATCAAGCGCATCGAAGACCTGCCGGAAATGACGTTGTTGCAACACACCACCCGGCCGCAAGCCTGGCACGACTGGTTCAACCATGTCGGCGTGGCTTGCCCGGACGCCCTCTCAGGTCCGCGCTTCGAACAACTGTCGATGGTGATCCAGGCCGCCGCCGCCGGCCTCGGCGTGGCGTTGATGCCGAAATTCCTGGTGGAAACCGAAATCGCCCTCGGCCAGCTGCACGTGCCTTTCCCGTTCGCCGTCAAAAGCCCGCAATCCTATTACCTGACCTATCCCGAAAAAAACGCCAGCAAGGCGGCCGTGATCAAATTCCAGGAATGGATACTGGGCGAATTGACGGAAGCCTGAACAGCGCCCGGTGCAGTGGTTCGCAAGTAATGGAGCTTCAGAAATGGTGGGGTTTCGTGCCAGGCTAGGCGCAAACCGGGGCGATAGCGAGACTATCGCGAGGATTTGCAACGACGCATGGCGCGAAAAGACGCCGTTTATGAAGTTTCATTACTTGCGAAGCACTGCACCAGCATGATCAAAGGTAATGATGTTCTGATCTTTTTTGATTTTAAGAAATCTCAGTTTATTCCTTATACTCGATGCTACCCCTCGCCCATTCCAGGGCGACCAGATTGACTTCGGAACAAAGGCCTTCCAATGACGCAAATCTCCACCATCTTCGCTGAACTCGGCTTCGATTTTTCCGCGCATGCCGGCGACGACCTCCATTCGCGCTCACCGCGCGACGGCGCAGCGATTGCCTCGCTGCGCGCGCACACCGCGGCGGAAGCGGAAAGCGCCATCAAGAACGCCCACCAAGCCTACGAAAAATGGCGCGTGGTGCCGGCGCCGGTGCGCGGCGAGCTGGTGCGCATCCTGGGCGAAGTATTGCGCGAACACCGCGAACCGCTGGGCAAGCTGGTGACGCTGGAGTCCGGCAAGATCCTGTCCGAAGGCATAGGCGAAGTGCAGGAAATGATCGACATCTGCGATTTCGCGGTCGGCCTGTCGCGCCAGCTGTACGGCCTGACCATCGCTTCCGAGCGTCCAGGCCACCGCATGATGGAAACCTGGCATCCGCTGGGCGTCTGCGGCGTCATCACCGCGTTCAATTTCCCGGTTGCGGTATGGGCCTGGAATGCGGCGCTGGCGCTGGTCTGCGGCAATGCCGTGATCTGGAAGCCGTCGGAAAAAACGCCAGTGGTTGCGCTCGCCGTGCATGCCTTGTTCGAGAAAGCCGCAGCACGCTTTTCGCAACAGCGTCCGGACCTGCTGCCAGCCGACCTGTGCCAGGTGCTGCTGGGCCGCGCTGAAATCGGCGCCGCACTGTCCGCTTCGCCGCTGGTGCCGCTGGTCAGCGCCACCGGCAGCGTGCGCATGGGCCGCAAGGTCGCCACCACGGTCGCCGAGCGCCTGGGCCGCAGCCTGCTGGAACTGGGCGGCAACAACGGCATGATCGTCACCCCTACCGCCGATCTCAGCCTGGCGCTGCGCGCCATTACCTTTTCCGCCGTCGGCACCGCCGGCCAGCGCTGCACCAGCTTGCGCCGGCTGTTTGTCCATAGCAGCATTTACCAGGATGTGGTCGACCGCATCGAACGCATCTACGCCAGCGTCAAGGTCGGCGATCCGCTGGCAGCCGATACGCTGGTCGGTCCCCTGGTTGACCAGCACTCTTTCGAAGCCATGCAAAGCGCGCTGGTGCAAGCCAAGGCCGAAGGCGGCGTGGTGACCGGCGGCGAGCGGGTCCAGGTCGGCGACAACGGCAACGCATTCTATGTCCGTCCGGCGCTGGTGCGCATGCCGCGGCAAAGCGACATCGTGCATCACGAAACCTTCGCGCCTATCTTGTATGTGCTGCCTTACGATGATTTCGAGGATGCGGTGCGTCTCAACAACGCCGTGCCGCAGGGCCTGTCGTCGGCCATCTTCACCAACGACGTGCGTGAAGCGGAAGCCTTCATGTCTGCCAGCGGCAGCGACTGCGGCCTGGCCAATGTCAACATCGGCACCAGCGGAGCGGAAATCGGCGGCGCTTTCGGCGGCGAAAAGGAAACCGGCGGCGGCCGCGAATCCGGTTCTGATTCGTGGAAAACCTACATGCGCCGCGCCACCAACACGATCAACTACAGCCGTACCTTGCCGCTGGCGCAAGGCGTCAAGTTCGACATCAACTAAGCGACTAAGCAGTATTGCAGGGCGGCCCAGCCCGCCCTGCCTTGCCGTCAGATCTTCAGCAAAGTCGGCGCCCGCTGCTGCAAGATATCTTCCATGCGCACCTGGATCGCCTGCTTCATCTCTGGATGCGTCAGGATATAAAAGCGCCCCGCAGCGATCGCATCAAACACATCATCAGCCACCTGCGTCACCGCAATCCCGTTCTCCACCGCGTTCAATACCGACATGCCGACCTTGGCCGCCACCGCATCGGTCGAACCGCTGTCGCCGCCGTTTTCGCGGTTGCGTTCTGAATGCCCGATGCCGGTCTTGACCCAGCCCGGACACAGCACCGAAACCTTGATGCTTGACTGGCGCAGCGTCAAGTCGTGATGCAAACCCTCCGACAGCGTCACCACGGCATGTTTGCTGGCGTTATAGCTGGCCAGGCTTGGCTGTGAAGTCAGACCGGCCATGGAAGCCGTGTTGACGATATGGCCGTCCTCGCCGTTCTTCAGCATGCGTGGAATAAAGGCGCGCAAGGCATGGCTGACGCCATAAAAATTGACGCCCATGACCCAGTCCCAATCCTTCTGGGTGGTTTCCCAGGCCGGCTTGGCTACCGCGACGCCGGCGTTATTCACCAGCAAATGCACGTTGCCGAACCTGGCGAATGCCTGGTCCGCCAGGGCATTTATCTGTTCTTCCCTGGCGACGTCGGTAGGCACGCCTATCACTTCGACACCCATGGCTTTGAAGCCGGCCACCGTTGTTTCCAGCTTGGCGGCGTTGATATCGGCCAGCACCAGTTTCATTCCCTCGGCCGCGACCCGCGCCGCGATCCCTTTGCCTATGCCTTCCGCAGCGCCGGTAATGACGGCGACCTTGCCTTGCAGATTCTTCATATGGTTTCCTGTCGCTTCCGTATCAGTTGAGCAGATAGCCGCCGTCGACATTCAGGCAGACCCCGGTGGTGTAGCTGGCCGCGGGCGACACCAGGTACAGCACGGCGCCCGCCATCTCCGCCGGCTGGGCGACGCGGTTCATCGGGATATGCTGCAGCGCCTGTTTCAGGATCGCCGGGTTGTCGATCAGGGCGGCGGCAAACTTGGTTTCGGTGAAACCCGGCAACAAGGCATTGACGCGCACGCCGCCGGCGGCGCACTCCTTGGCGAACGACTTGGTCATCGAAATCACTGCCGACTTGGTAATCGAATAGATGCCCTGGAACACGCCTGGCGTGACGCCGTTGACCGAGGCGACATTGACGATCGCGCCGCCGCCGTTCTGCGCCATCAGCTTGGCGCCGTAGGACGACATGAAAAAATAGCCGCGGATATTGACGTCGACGGTTTTCTGGAAAGCGCCCACGTCGGTCTCGGTGATCGGTCCGAAATGCGGATTGGCGGCGGCGTTGTTCACCAGGATATCGAGCCGCCCATGTTTGCCGGCGATGGCCTGGAACAGCGTTTCGATCTGCGCCATTTCACCGATGTGGCAAGCGATGGTTTCGGCCGAGCCGCCCGCCGCCTTGATTTCCGCCACGACTTTCTCGCATGCCTCCGCCTTGCGGCTGGACACGATCACATGCGCGCCCTGCTGCGCCAGGAGCTTGGCGATGGCCTCGCCGATGCCGCGGCTGGCGCCGGTCACCAGAGCAATCTTGTCCTTCAAGTCAAAAATGGTTGTGCTGCTCATATTGTCTCCTTTATCTGTAACTCACTAAGGCCGGCTCGCGCGCAGCTACCAGATGCGAAAAATTATTCAGGTAGCTCAGGCTGACGCGCCCCGGGCCGTCTCGCCCCGAGCGGTACAACAGCTTGGTCACGCCGGTATTGACCAGCGACCAGTTCAAATCGAAAATCTGCCGGTCCGGGATCGCCAGCAGCTGCTGGCAAATCACGCTGATCGGGCCGCCGGATGTAAACACCCAGGCCGTCTGCCCCTTGCCGAGCTGCGCCAGGAGACGGGCCAGGGCGGCGTTGCAGCGCTCCTTGAACACCGGCCACGGTTCGCTGTATTCGGCGTCATGTTCGCCGCTGATCCAGCGCGCCACCGCGTTCACGAACACCCTCTGGAAGGCGCGTTCGGGATGCTCTTGCTGCTCCAGGTAGGCGGAAAACAGGCTGTCGGCAAAGCGCGGCATGAAGCGCAACAATATTTGTTTGTGATCGAACTCATCGAATCCCGGATCTTCCAGCACTTGCAGCTCCGGCCGCGCAGCGTCCGGCGACATGGCCGCCAGGCAGGCCGCGCTGCTCTGCAGCTGCCGGCGGTGGCTGCCGGTCACCAGCAAGGGAATTTCCTGGCCGGTCTGGGCCAGCCACTTTCCTAACAAGGCGGACTGCCGCAAACCCAGTTCCGACAATTGGTCGTAGTCGGCGGCGCCGAAACTGGCCTGGCCATGGCGCACCAGATAGATAGAGCCCATCTTAAGCGCACTCCAATGACGTGTTCTCGGTCATATGCTCGATTGCGCAATCAGGTTCTTGCATCGCTGCTCCAGGTAATTGGTAACGTGGACAAAGAAGGCAAATTGCGGATTCTTGGTTTGCCCGTGATGGAATCGATAGTAGATTTGCTGCACGATCACAGCCAGGCGGAACAGACCGTAGATTTCGTAGAAATCGAAATGGTCGGTACGGTAGCCGGTTTTTTCACCGTAATAGGCGATCACTTCCTTGCGTGTCAGCATGCCCGGCAGGTGCGTCGGCTGACGCCGCATCTGCTTGAACTGCGGCTCGTCGTCGGCCTGCACCCAGTAGGCCAGGGTATTGCCGAGATCCATCAGCGGATCGCCGAGGGTCGCCATTTCCCAATCCAGGACGCCGATTACATGCAGCGGATCATCAGGATCGAGCACTACGTTGTCGAAGCGGAAGTCGTTGTGGATCAGGCAGGTAGCAACGTCGGCGGCCGGCATCTTGTCGTTGAGCCAGCGCATCACCGCTTCGAAATCGACGGCGTCGTCGGTGCGCGCCTTGCGGTAACGCTCGCTCCAGCCGCTGATCTGGCGCTGCACGTAGCCCTCGCCCTTGCCCAGGTGCGCCAGGCCGGCGGCCTGGTAGTCGACCTGGTGCAAAGCGATTATCTTATCGATGACATTCAGGCACAGCTGGCGCGTACCGGCTTCGCTCAGCACCAGGCCCGCAGGCAGCTTGTCGCGCAGGATGATGCCGCGCAGCCGTTCCATCACATAAAAATCGCTGTCCATCACCGCCCGGTCCTGGCAGGTCGCAAACACCTTTGGCACGTATGGGTAGACGGGTTTCAGTTCGGCCATGATATTGGCTTCGCGCAGCATGTCGTGCGCCGACTTGGCCTTGGCGCCGAACGGCGGCCGGCGCAGGATCAGTTCGCGGTCGGCGCCACTCAGCCGATAAGTCAGCAGGTAAGTCAGGTTCGAGGCGCCGCCCGGGAACTGGCTCACGGCTGGCGTGCCTTGCAGGCTGCCGTCGACACTTTTCAGGAAGGCGGCGATCTTTGCCGCATCCAGTTCCTCGCCGCTGCGCACTGCGCCGGCCTGGTCGATCAGCGTCATGCCGGCTCTCCTTGCGCAGCTGCCTTGGCGGCCTGGGCTTTCAGTTCCAGCTTGGCGATCAGGGCGCGGTGCACTTCGTCGGGCCCGTCCGCCAGGCGCAGCACCCGGGCGTAGGCAAACAGGGCCGTCAGCGGCAAGTCGTCGCAGACGCCGGCGCCGCCGTGGATCTGGATCGCCTGGTCGATCACCAGCTGCGCCACGCTGGGCGCCACTACCTTGATTTGCGAGATTTCGCTCATCGCTGCCTTGGCGCCGACCGTATCCATCATCCATGCCGCTTTCAGGGTAAGCAACCGCGATTGTTCGATCGCCATGCGGGCATTGGCGATGATGTCGGCATTGCCGCCGAGATCGGCCAGCGGCTTGCCGAAAGCGTTGCGCGTCAAAGCCCGTTTGCACAGCATTTCCAGCGCCACTTCGGCCGCGCCCAGCGCCCGCATGCAGTGATGGATCCGGCCCGGCCCCAGACGGCCCTGGGCGATTTCAAAACCGCGCCCCGGCCCGGCGATGATGTTGGCCAGCGGCACGCGCACATTGGTGAAACTGACCTCGCCATGGCCGTAAGGTTCATCCAGGGCGCCAAATACAGGCAGCATGCGTTCGATCTTCACACCGGCCGTCGCCATCGGCACGATCACCATCGAATGGCGCGCATGCTTGGGGCCGTCCGGGTAGGTCAGGCCCATGAAGATCACGAACCTGCAGTTGGGATGGCCGATGCCGGTGCTCCACCATTTGCGGCCGTTGAGCAGCACTTCGCCGCCCTCGACAATCGCGGTGGCGCGCATGTTGGTGGCGTCGCTGGAGGCAACGTCCGGTTCGGTCATGCAGAACGCCGAGCGGCAGTCGCCAGCCAGCAGCGGCTTGAGCCATTGCTCCTGCTGCGCCGGCGAACCGTACTTGGCCAGCACTTCCATGTTGCCGGTATCGGGCGCGTTGCAGTTGAAGACTTCCGGCGCGATGAACGAACGGCCCATGATTTCCGCCAGCGGCGCGTAATCGGTATTGCTCAGTCCCGCGCCAAACTCTTCGTCCGGCAGGAACAGGTTCCATAGACCGGCCTCCCTGGCCTTGGCTTTCAAGGCCAGCATCACCGGCGGCACATTCCACGGCAGCGGGCCGCGCTTGAGCTGGCTGAAATATTCGGCTTCGGCCGGCAGCACGTGCTCGTTCATGAATGCATTGAGCCGTTCCATATATTGGCGGGCTCGGGGGGAGTAGGCGAAATCCATGGCATTCCTCAACTGTGTAATCGTTCCAAGGAGTTTGCCGCAACCGCTATAATTCATCAAATGAATGATTTATATAGAGAATAATTAATCTCATGCATATTAGCCGGATCGACCTGAACCTGTTCGTGGTGCTCGACACCATCTACGCGGAAGGTAATATCACCCGTGCGGCAAAGGCGCTCAGCCTGACCCAGCCGGCCGTCAGCCACGCCCTGGCGCGTTTGCGCGAGCTGCTGGGCGATCCCTTGTTTATCCGCCAAGGCAGCAAGATGCTGCCGACGCCGATGACGCGTTCGCTGATCGGCCCGGTGCGGCAGGCGCTGCAAACGCTGGAAGTCAGCGTCAAGCACGGCAACCAGTTCGATCCCGCCACCAGCCGGCGCAGCTTCAACCTGGGCCTGCCGGGCGTGCTGGAGGCGCGGCTGCTGCCGCCGCTGATGCAGCTGCTGCAGACCCAGGCGCCCCTGGTGGAGATCAATTCGGTGCGGGTGGAACGGCGGCAGCTGGAATCGGAACTGGCGGCCGGCACGCTGGACATTGCGGTCGACGTCCTGTTGCAGCGCCCCGGAGAAATCCGCAGCGCTTCGCTGTCGCGCGATACGCTGGTGGTGGTGGCGCGCCAGGATCATCCGGCGCTGAACGAGGGGCTGGACCTGGAAACCTACCTGGCGCAAACCCACATCCTGGTGTCCTCGCGCCGCACCGGCCCCGGCGTCGAGGATGTCGAGCTGGCGCGCATCGGACGCCAGCGCCACGTCGGGTTGCGCTGCCAGCACTATTACGCCGCCTGCCAGGTGGTCAGCACGTCCGACCTGCTGACCACCATGCCGCAACACTACGCCCACATTGCCAACATCAACCTGCCGAACAAGATCCATCCGCTGCCGCTGCCTACGCCGCCGCTGGATGTGTATCTGTACTGGCACGAGAATGCCGAACTCGATCCGGCCAACCGCTGGCTGCGTGGCGTGCTGGAGTTATTGTTTCCCCGGGCAGATTGATCCCGGGGCGAGGTGGGGACCTTGATTCAGCTTCTTTTTGCCGGATGCGTCGTTTGCCACTTCTTGACGCAGAATTCGATGTATTCACCGATGCGGTTCTGCTCCTCCTCCGGTATGGCCAGGAAGGAATCCACGCTGATGCTGAACGGCCACTGGCCGGAAGCCTGGGCCACGATCTTCGGGCTGCCCACCCCGGTGGCGAGCCAGAATATGTCGACGCCCAGGAATTTTGCGGCGAGCGCCGAATTTTCCGCCGTGAGCGCCTTGGTCTTGCCGGCAATCACCTGCCCGATCGCCTGCACGCTGACGCCGATGCCGTCCGCCAGTTCTTGCCTGTCTTTTTGGGCTATGTGCAAAGCTTCTGCGAGTCGCGCCCCGTAATTATTCACCATCGGTAAAGAATACTTTCAATCATTTAAAGCATGGTTGCAATGTGCACTAAAGAATGCTTTAATTGCCCTGTCAAAACCGACAACGATTCTGGCTACATGAATCCACTCACCGCCTATTTTTCCCTCGAAAACAAGGTCGCCCTGGTCACCGGCGCGGCGCGCGGCATCGCTTTGCATATCGCCTGCGCGCTGTCGGCCGCTGGTGCACATTTGGCGATTCTAGATGACCGAGAGCAGGAAGGACGCATCATTGCCAGGCTGCTCGACGGTAAAAAAGACAAGGTCCGGTTCTGGCAAGTCGACGTCAGCGACAACGACGCGGTGCAACGGGTGATGGCGGCGGTCGAGGCGCACTTCGGCCGCATCGATATCCTGGTCAACAGCGCCGGCGTCGATGCCGATGACCGGTCCATGCAGGCTAACGTCAACGGCAGCATCCTGTGCAGCAAACACGTGGCGCCCGCGATGGAACGCGCAGGCGGCGGCTCCATCGTCAACGTGCTGGCGCTGCGCGCCATGGACGGCGCACAGCAGGAAGCCGCCGACCACGCAGCGAAAACGGCGCTGCGGATGGGCAACATGAATGCAATGCGCTACGCGATGCAGAACATCCGCGTCAACTCCATCCATCCGGGCGTAATACGGCCGCCCGCGCTGGCCGCCGCCAGGCGCAAGCAAAACGACCTGACCCAGATGCTGGCAGACCGCGCGGAGCTGCAGATGCTGACGGGCCAAGGTTCGGCTGCCGATGTGGCTGCAGCGATCTTGTATCTGGCATCGGATGCAAGCCGTTTTGTCACGGGTAGTGAACTGGTGATTGATGCGGGACCGGCCTGTTGCTAGCAGCGAGGGGTTGCGGTTGCTTTTGAATTTGCGGTTGCTTTTGAATTTGCGGTTGCTTTTGAATTTGCGGTTGCTTTTGACGTTGGGGTTGTTTTTGAATTCCGCATTGGGACGTTGCCAAATGAGACAGCGGTCAGCCGGGAATTGTGGGAAGACATGTTTGAGCGAAGCGAGTTTGTCTTCCCACCCGGCTGACTGCTGGCTCATTTGGGGACCCGACCGAAGGGAGGGCAACGGCTTTGCGGTCGCCTTCTTTTGGTTACTTTTCTTGGCGAAGCAAGAAAAGTGACTAGCTGCCGGGCTACCCCCGGCTAGCCTCCACGGAGTAGTAATCGCTTTAATTACGCGCTAACCGTCCATAGAATGCCACCGCACGCACTCCGTGGTCCGTTAATTAGGGTCAGAGTAATTTTCGCAAAAAACGCGAAAAAAAACTCTGACCCTAATTAACTGCTTCAGAAGTAGGTTAGGCCTAGGGCTGCCTTGACTTCGTCGGCGGTTTTCGCCGCTACTTCGCGCGCCTTGGCGGTGCCGTCCTTCAGGATTTGCATGACATGGCCTTTGTCCTTGGCCAGTTCTTCGCGACGCGCGCGGATCGGCGCCAACAAGTCCTGCAGGCAAGCTTCCAGGCGCGCCTTGACCAGGCTGTCACCCAAGCCGCCACGCACGTAGTGCGCCTTCATCTCGGCCAAACCAGCCTGGTCAGGATCGAAAGCATCCAGGTACAGGAACGCGACGTTGCCTTCCAGGTGGCCAGGATCCTGCACCCGCAAGTGCAGAGGATCGGTATACACCTGCTTGACCGCAGCGCGAATCTCGTCGGCGGTGGCGCCCAGGTTGATGGTATTGCCCAGCGACTTGCTCATCTTGGCCTTGCCGTCGATGCCAGGCAAACGCCCGATCTCCGGCACCAGGGCCTTCGCTTCCACCAGCACCTCGCGCCCCGCGGTACGATTGAAACGCCGCACGATCTCGTTGGTTTGTTCGATCATCGGAATCTGGTCTTCCCCCACCGGCACCAGCGCAGCCTTGAACGCCGTGATGTCAGCCGCCTGGCTGGCCGGATAAGTCAGGAATCCCGCCGGGATATCGCGCTCGAACCCGCGCAGGCGGATTTCTTCCTTGACCGTGGGATTGCGCTCCAGCCGCGCCACCGTCACCAGGTTCAGGTAATAGAAAGTCAGCTCCGCCAGCTCCGGAATCTGCGACTGGATCAGGATCGTCGACAAGGCCGGATCGATGCCGACCGCCAGGTAGTCCAGCGCGACTTCGACCACATTGCGGTGCACCTTGCCGGTGTCGTCCATATTGTCGGTCAGCGCCTGGGCATCCGCCAGCATGATGAATTGGCGGTAAGTGTGCTGATAGGCGATGCGGTTACGCAAGCTGCCGACAAAATGGCCCAGGTGCAAAGGGCCGGTCGGACGGTCGCCGGTCAGAATCACGGCAGAACCCGGGGCCGTCGTCGGCAAACTCGTTGGCAAACTCATTGAAATTCCTTTAGCGGTATCCTGAAAACCCCATATTGTGCCACTACTGGCGCGCGCAAAAAGAAAAAGCCGCCGGCAATTTCTCGCCGGCGGCCCTCAAGTTGCAGCGAAAGCTAGTTTCAGGCCTTTTGCTCGACCTGCTCAATCCCCGCCAGTATCCAGCCGCCCTGTCCCGCGGTCGGCTTGGACAGGTTCCAGACCTCCGAAAACGGCGCGGCGAAAGCTGCATCGTCTTCCTTGATCATGCCGGTGAATTTCACGCTGGCCAGGTATTCGGCGTCGGTCGTCTCGATTCCCAGCAGTTCGGCATCCAGCGTCACGACGTCGGTATGGTTGTCCGATGCGCCGCGTTCCTGCAATTGCATGCGCAGCTCGGCAAACATCTCCGGCGTGGTGAATTCACGGATATCGTTGCTGTCAGCCTTGTCCCATGCGGCTTGCAGGCGCAGGAAATACGTCTTGGAATGACGCAGGAAACCGGCGCTATCGAAATCGGCCGGCACGCCCCAGGCAGCAGCGCCCATGGCGCCGGCGCCCGTCGCCGCCGCTGCAGGCGCAGCGTCAAACACTGTGCGCTGCATCGGCTGGTCGAGGCGCGAAGCGATTTCCGGCGTGAAGCTGGAAGGCGCGGCAGCAGCGTACGCTGGACGCATGCCGTTGCCGCCGGCTGCGCCATTGCCCATCTTGCGGCGCACCAGCTTGTAGATGAACATGGCGGCGAATGCGAACAAGGCGATCATGATGATATTGCTGATCATGCCCGCCATGGCGCCGCCCAGGCCCATGCTCGACAGCAAGGCCCCCAGGCCCAGGCCTAGCAGCGCGCCGCCCAGCATGCCTTTCCACATGCTAGGTTTGGCGGCGGCAGCGGCGGCCGGCGCAGCCGCGGCTGCGGCCGGCTTGGCGGCGTTGCCGGCCTGGTTCTGCGCCGGCGCGGCCTGGCGATTCATGCTTTGCGATTTTTTGCCGAAAGATCCGCCGCCGCCCATGCGCTTGGCTTCAACGGTTGACATGCCGGCTGACAACGTCATTGCGACGACGATCAGCGCCACGAATAATTTCTTCATACTTTCTCCTGAGATTTGATGCCATCACGGCCATACGGACCGCTAAGTTTTAAGACTTCGCAGCCATGCCATGGCGTTGGACCGGCCCGGAATTAAGGCAAGGCGCCAGAGGCGCACGGCCTGCCGGTCAACGTCATGGATGGCTGGAATCGCCGGGCGATAACCCGGCAGACAGGAAGGCGCCGGCCGCCAGATGCAATCGCAAGGGCGGCTTAAAGGCGCTTAAGCCCTGGGCGGAGGTCCGGCCGGGGGCAGGAACGGAGGCTGGAGCGCCTTGTCGTTGCTCAGCGCAGGCGTCGAAACCATAGCCGCGGCGGCAAATACAAGGGGAAAAGCAGGGACTGTTTCATCGCCGAGATCGACATGCATCTCGATGTCGTCGACCGCGACATCTTCTGGATCGCAATCGCCGCCAGCCGTGCAGGCAGGCGCATCTTGCAAGGCATCCTGCTGGACTGCCAACGACGCTACCGCTGCTGCATTTGCCTGGGATTCGTACATGCCTGCAAAAACTTGCATAGGCAGCAGAAACATCAGCAATAGAATCAGTAAGCGTTGCATCGAAGTAGGAAAGCAGGTCTCGGCCAGGTTGGGTGGCGTTGATTATACCAAACCGCAGCAATGTCACGTCGACCTTGCTGGGAAGAATGAAACGCCATAGACTACAAGCAGCACCTTCCATCCACCGTACGGAAAACATCCCCATCATGCGCATCCTGCTTGCCGAAGACGACAGTGTCCTAGCCGATGGACTGACGCGCTCGCTGCGCCAGTCGGGTTATGCCACCGACTGCGTGATGAACGGCGTGGAAGCCGATTCGGCCTTGTCGACCCAGGATTTCGACCTGCTGATCCTGGACCTGGGCCTGCCCAAGATGACCGGCCTGGAAGTGCTGCGCCGCCTGCGCGCCAGGAATTCGCGGCTGCCGGTGCTGATCCTGACCGCCGCCGATTCCCTGGAGCAGCGGGTCAAGGGCCTGGACCTGGGCGCCGACGACTACATGGCCAAGCCGTTTGAACTGTCCGAACTGGAAGCGCGGGTGCGCGCCCTGACCCGGCGCGGCGCCGGCGGCGGCCCTACTGTCATCAAGCACGGCCCGCTGAGCTACGACCAGGTCGGACGGATCGCCTATATCAATGAGCAGATGCTGGATTTGTCGGCGCGCGAACTGGGCCTGCTGGAAGTGTTGCTGCAACGCACCGGCCGCCTGGTCTCCAAGGAACAGTTGGTCGACCACCTGTGCGAATGGGGTGAAGAAGTCAGCAACAACGCCATCGAAGTGTATGTACATCGCCTGCGCAAGAAAATCGAAGTCGGCGGCGTACGGATTGCGACGGTGCGCGGCCTCGGTTATTGCCTGGAAAAAATCAGCGAACCGCAAGCCGGCTCCGCGATTTCCGCGCCCCCTCCAGCCCCGCTCTCTCCAGTCGATACGTCCAGCCGCCGCTGACGCTTGCCTCCCATGCGCGACGCTCAATCCCTGGCTGCGCAGCCAAGCCCGGCCACCCCAGCCACCCAAACCGAAGAACGCGTGCAGCGCTCACTGTTCGGCGAAATCCTGGACTGGATGCTGGTGCCGCTGCTGCTGCTGTGGCCGATCAGTATCGCGATCACTTATGTCGTAGCGAAGTCGATCGCCAACCAGCCCTTTGACCAGGCGCTGGACGACAGCGTCACGGTCCTGTCGCAGCAGGTGAGCGAAGTCAACGGCAAGGTCATCACGCGCCTGACCACCCCCTCCCGCGATTTCCTGCGCGCCGACGATGTCGACAATGTGTATTACCTGATCACCGGCCCGCACGGCGAATATATCGACGGCGACCGCGACATGCACGTGCCGGCCGCGGAAGACGAACCCGCGCATCCAGGCAAGGTGAAGTTCTGGGACAGCTCCCTGCATGGCAGCGATGTGCGGATTGCCTATACCTACGTCGACCTGCGCAGCGCGATCGACGCCGGCCGCGCCGCCGACAAGCAGGAGCGGCCGCGGGTAGCGCTGGTGCAAGTCGGGGAAACGCTGGAAAAACGCGCCCGGCTGGCCAATGAAATCATCAAGGGCGTGATCTTGCCGCAATTCCTGATCCTGCCGATTGCACTGGCGCTGATCTGGTTTGCCCTGTCGCGCGGCCTCTCGCCCCTGTCTGAACTGCAGCAGCGGATCCGGGCCCGGCGCCCGGACGACCTGAGCCCCATCGATTCCGGCCAGGTGCCGGAAGAAATCTCGCCGCTGGTGCGCTCGCTCAACGACATGCTGTCGCGCTTGTCGTTGTCGATCCAGACCCAGAAGCGTTTCATCGCCGACGCCGCGCACCAGATGAAAACGCCGCTGGCCGGCATGCGCATGCAATCCGAACTGGCGTTGCGGCAGACCAGCCAGCATGACATCCATCGCTCGCTGGAACAGCTGGCGAAGAGTTCGGAATCGGCGACCCGGCTGGTCAACCAGCTGCTGTCGCTGGCGCGGGCGGAAAACCAGTCGCAGGAAAGCGCGCCGTTTGTCGAAGCCGACCTGTCCGAATTCGCGCGCGCCGTGGTGCAGGACTGGGTCGAAGCCTCGTTCAGCCAGCGCATCGATTTCGGCTTCGAACAGGCCGATCGGCCGCTGCCGGTATTGTGCAATCCGCTCATGCTGCGCGAACTGCTGGGCAACCTGATCGACAATGCATTGCATTACACGCCGGTCGAAGGCCGGGTTACCGTCCGCGTGCGCGATGACGCCGCGGCAGGATTGGCAATCCTGGAAGTCGAAGATACCGGCCCGGGCATCCCGCCGGCCGAACGCGACCACGTGTTCCAGCGCTTTTACCGCATCCTCGACAGCGGCCGCGGCGGCAGCGGCCTGGGGCTGGCGATCGTGCGCGAGATCGCGCAGCAGCATGACGCCCAGGTGACGATTTCCTATAATCCGCGCAGCAGCGAACCGGAACTGCCGGGCAGCCTGTTCCGCGTCGCATTCCGCTTGCTGGAAAAACCCGCGCTCGATATCAATTCCGACTTCCATTACCGACCATAACCAGTTACCGGACCAGACATGCGCATGCCGAAAACCCGTCCACATTCTCCCCCCAGCCATTGGCAAAGCACCAGGCGGCTGACGCTGGGCCTGCTGCTGGTCTGGTTTGTGCTGACCTTCGGCGTCATCTTCTTTGCACGCGAATTGTCCGGCATGCGCTGGTTCGGCTGGCCGCTGTCGTTTTACATGGCGGCGCAAGGACTGGCCCTGGCCTACCTGCTGATTGTCGCGGTGTACACCTGGCAAATGCGAAAAATAGACCGCCGCCAGCCGGACCGCGAGCAGCAATGAAGGACAGCTCTTTTTTCCGGCGCCTGGTCCGCTATTACGCCTGGTACACCGGCGGCTTCGTCCTGTTGCTGGTGGTGCTGGCGATACTCGAAAAAGAAGGGTTGCCGCGCACCTGGATCGGCTACCTGTTCATGTTCGCCACCATCGTCCTGTACGCCGGCATCGGCATCATGAGCCGCACTTCGGACGTCTCCGAATATTACGTGGCGGGGCGGCGGGTGCCTGGACTGTTCAACGGCATGGCGACCGCCGCCGACTGGATTTCCGCCGCCACGTTCATCAGCCTGGCCGGCGGCCTCTACCTGCAAGGTTTCGACGGCCTGGCTTATATCATCGGCTGGACCGGCGGCTATTGCCTGGTAGCCTTGCTGATCGCACCGTATCTGCGCAAGTTCGGCCAGTACACGATCCCCGATTTCCTGGCGGCGCGCTACCGCGGCCGCACCAGCAGCAATCCGGTGCGGATACTGGCGGTGGCCGCCACGGTGGTGATTTCCTTCATTTACGTGGTGGCGCAAATCTACGGCGTCGGCTTGATCACCTCGCGTTTTACCGGCGTCGATTTTTCGGTCGGCATTTTCCTCGGCCTGGCCAGCATCCTGGTCTGCTCGTTCCTGGGCGGCATGCGGGCGATCACCTGGACCCAGGTAGCGCAATACATCATCATCCTGTTTGCCTACCTGATCCCGGTGGTCTGGCTGTCGATGGAACATACGCACAGCCCGGTGGCGCAGGTTTCCTACGGCTCGGTGCTGGCGCAGATCAGCAGCATCGAGAAAAAGCTCGACGTCGATCCGAAAGAAATCGAAGTGCGGGCGATCTTCAAGGCCAATGCGGACGACTACGACGCGCGCCTGCGCGACCTGCCGAAATCCTGGGAACGGGGACGGATCGAAGCGCAGCAGCACCTGGAACTGCTGAAACGCAACAACAGTTCCCTGATCGAGATCCGCGCCGCCAACCGCGCCTTGAACAGCTATCCTAAAACGCCCGAGGAAGCCGAACGCAAATGGCAGCAGGACAAGGCCAGCAACCTGGCGCGCGCCGAACCGCCGGTGCCGCAGGCAACGCCGTTTCCCGGCGCCACCCGCGAAGCATCCGATATCAGGCGCAACAATTTCCTGGCCCTGGTGTTTTGCCTGATGATGGGCACCGCATCCCTGCCCCATATCCTGATGCGCTACTACACCACGCCGTCGGTGCAGGAATCGCGCAAGTCGGTGTTCTGGACGCTGTTTTTCATCTTGCTGATCTATCTCACCGTGCCGGCGCTGGCGGTGCTGGTGAAATACTATATCTACACCTCGCTGGTCGGCTCCGATTATGCGCACCTGCCGGAATGGGTCTCGTACTGGGCCAATATCGACAAGAGCAATCCGCTGGTCAGCATTACCGATTTCAACCATGACGGCCTGGTGCAATTGTCGGAGATCACCCTGGACGGCGACATGATCATGCTGGCGACGCCGGAGATCGCCGGCCTGCCCTATTTTGTGTCCGGGCTGGTGGCGGCCGGCGGGCTGGCGGCGGCATTGTCGACCGCGGACGGCTTGCTGCTGACGATTTCCAACGCCTTGTCGCACGATGTCTATTACAAGATGATCGACCCGCACGCTTCCACCGCCAAGCGCGTCACGGTGTCCAAGCTGCTGTTGCTGGTGGTGGCGCTGCTGGCGGCCTATACCGCTTCGCTGAAGCCGGGCGATATCCTGTCGATGGTCGGCGCCGCATTTTCACTGGCGGCTTCGACCCTGTTCCCGGTGCTGGCATTGGGGGTGTTCTGGAAACGCGGCAACCAGCAAGGCGCGATCGCCGCCATCGTGGTTGGCTTCGGCACGTGCATCTACTACATGCTGCACACCTATCCGGCGCTGGGCGGTTCGGCCGCCGGCCAGTGGTTCCACATCGCGCCGATGGCGGCCGGCATCTTCGGCGTGCCGGCCGGCTTGCTGGCGCTGGTCGTGGTCAGCCTGCTGACGCCGCCGCCAGACCCGCGCGCAACGAAGCTGGTAGATCAAATCCGCGCGCCGTAGAACGTCAAATGGGGTCAGAGTCTGACCCTTCCCCTCAAATCTCATAAGTTTTCACTCTATCCATTAGTTCGTTTTCGGCTTGGTTGTATAGACAGTATCGAAACTGTAATGCGTTCCGATCCGCCAGCCAGTGACGGGCGAGTGACAGGATTGATAGAGTGGAGGCGGATTTTTTGGCACTGCCATAAGCGAGCCGGTAGCCTTGGCCCAAGGCGGTTAGCCCAATGAGCCAAAGCGCGTAGGTTGCAAGCGCAGCGATGAGCAATAAGATGGCAAGGCGGTGGCGCTTGCGCGTCTGGCTGTCGCGCATTCCCATCCCCCACTGGGGATTCTTCAAGTCGCGAAAGGTCTGTTCGATTTGCAT
>NZ_FOLC01000027.1 GCF_900112135.1 Collimonas sp. OK412 | reverse complement strand
TGATGTGGGCAACCTGGACCGCCGAGCTCGAGGACATCACGCCGCTCAGCAGGACCGAGTGCAGGTCGGCGCTGAACGAGCGGATTTCTTCCATCGCGCTCTTGTTGCGGCGAACCAGCCAGTTGTAGCCCAGCACCGCAGGCACAGCCACTGCCAGACCGATCGCGGTCATGATCAGCGCTTCACCGACCGGACCGGCAACCTTGTCGATCGACGCCTGGCCGGCGATACCGATCGCTGTCAGCGCGTGGTAAATACCCCAGACGGTACCGAACAGGCCGACGAACGGCGCGGTCGAACCGACAGTTGCCAGGAATGCCAGGCCGTCTTGCAGGCGGCTTTGGACTTTTTCTACCGAACGCTGGATCGACATCGTCACCCAGGTATTCAGGTCGATCTGTTCCAGCAGGGCGCCGTCATGGTGCTGGGTGGAGTTCACGCCGTTTTGGGCGATGAAGCGGTAAGCGCTGTTTGGCTTGAGGCCGGCTACGCCTGCCTCGACGCTAGCGGCTTTCCAGAATGTCTTTTGTGCATTTTTTGCCTGGCCCATCAGTTTCACCTGCTCGATCAGCTTGGTGATGATGATGTACCAGCTGCCCATCGACATCAGCACCAGGATGATCAGGGTGCCGCGGGCGACGAAGTCGCCGCCTTTCCACAGGGCGTCCAGGCCGTATGGATTGTCCACGGTTTCCTTGGCTGCCGGCTGTGGCGGCGGGGTTGGGCTATCTGCCAGCGATGCCGCTGCAGCAGTGTCGGCCGCTTTCGGCGCATCTGAGGCTGCTGGTGCCGACGCTGCTGGTGCCGATGCGGCGGCTGGTGTTTGGGCGATTGCTGCCAGTGGCGCTGAGATCGTCGCGGCGGAGATCATCAGGGCGGTGGCAAGGGCGGATAAGCGGTTACGAGTGATAGACATACTAATACTCCAAATTTTATAAATTAGATTGCTAGGATAACGGACAAGGTAGTGGTTCTACACTTTGATTATTCCAGCTTCCAGACATACTGCATTGTTGTCGTAGACTGCACAGGTTTGCCGTCAGCCATGGCAGGGGTGAAATGGCACAGGCTCCACGCTTTTACCGTGGCTCTGTCCAGATCCTTGAAACCGCTGCCCTTTTGCACAGTGGAATCGACCACGTTGCCGTCGGCTCCGATCGTCAGCTTGACAGTGACAGTACCCTCTTCTTCATTACGCAGCGAAGTTCTTGGATACTCCGGCTTGTCGCAGTTTCCAGCAATTTTTGCACTGGTATGCGAAGGCCCTGCCTCACCGGTGGTCGATGGCTGCGCTACCGAAGTAGGCAAGTCATTGGTCGGCGGCTTGACGTTTGTTACAGCTGCAATCACGTTATCTTGTGGCGGCGGCGTTACTTTTACCTCTGGTGGAGGTACGAAAGGCGGCGGTGGCGCAACCGATTTTGGCGGCGGCGGTACTACCTGTTTCGGTGGTGGCGGCGGCGGTGGCGGCTTGATCTCCTCGATGATCTTGGTTTCGACCGGTTGTTGAATGACTTCGACAACCTTACGGGCTAGCCCTGTAATCAACGCATAAACTAGAGCTACATGCAGAAGAACCACCACGCTGATGCCAACTATATTCTTGGAAGGGTTTCTCCCATCCTGCGTGAAATCCATGCCTCTTTCCTCCGATACTACATTATTCAATTGCCAAAACTACATGCAATCAGATGAGTGAACTACTAGCCTGTTTACCTAACGCAAAAAATGTACCAATCAATCAGCGCCTGCTTTGCAAAATGATTTAGCACCTGGATGAACAATCAGACTTCCTTTCATTGCTAATCAAACAAAAGGATGACTGGTCATTCTCCCCTAATTAGTGCGCGTCTGTAAATACTACATCAATGACTTATAAAACAGCAGAAAGATCTTGCAGCTTACTCCATTCGAAAAAGCCAAAACCACCTGGAAAACTTCCCAGGTGGTTTGCTTGCGAAAAGAACTTAAGCCAATCGATTCCTGTGATTAAAAGAACTGATAGTTGGCGCGGACGAAGAACGCACGGCCGACGATGTCGCCATAACGTGGATCGTAGCCGATCTGGAAGTTATCAACCTGATTACTGGCAGGCGGTTTCTTATCAAGGATATTCTTGATACCACCTGTCAGCGTCAGATTCTTGATACCAGTGTATGTCAACGAAGTGTTGTAACGGGTATATGAACCAACGTTATGCGTATCGTACGGAGCCGACACAGCGTTGTTTGCATCTACGTAACCGGTACTGAAGGTTTGCTGGAACATTGCGCCCCATGGACCATTCTTCCAGTTAAGCGTCGCATTATGGCGCCACCGGAAAACCACTCCTGGCGTGGAGCCGACACCGCCAGCATAAACAGCCAGATTGTTCAGGTAAGGCCCACCCTTTTCGCTCTGGTAGTCATACTGCGTAACGTAAGTGCCGTCGATGGAAAATGCAAAGTCGCCAACGCGGGTCTTAGGCAAACGCCATCCGAGGCCCAAATCGAAACCTTGGGTGTGAACGTTACCCAGATTCTGGTTGGTCTGGACAATGTAGTCCAGCGAGCCATCAGGCTTACGGATGTACAGGTTTGCATACTTGTTAGGATCAGCAAAAATATCAGCTTCGGAAATCACGCCGATCTGGTTTTTGATCTTGATATTCCAGTAATCGATCGAAACAGTCACATCCTTGATCGGTTCAAAAACCGTACCCAGAGTGAACGAAGTCGATTTTTCTGGCTGCAAAGACTTGTTACCGCCGGTTTGCGTGAAGAATTGCGTATTGCAATCGCGCACTTCAACGCCGCCTGCAGCTACGTTACCGCCTGGGCACAGCTTCGGATCGTTATACGAACCGGAAGTGAAAGTGGTCGAGGCAGGCTGGTTCAGTTCGTACAAGCTTGGCGCCCGGAAGCCCGTGCTGTATGAACTGCGGAACATCAGGTTCTGGGCAGGCTGCCAGCGCAAGCCGATCTTTGGATTGATGGTGCTGCCGACGTCGCTGTAGTCATCGTAACGCACGGCTAACTGCGCTTCCAGATTCTTGACGATCGGGATGCTCAACTCAGAAAATACGGCGCCGACATTACGCTTGCCGGATTGAGATTGGGAAGTCGAAGAGCCAGTACTTTCGGACAGGTCGGCAACCGAGTGGATGATGTCGTATTCTGCTGTCTCATGCCGGTATTCGCCGCCGATAGCAAAACCGAGGGGACCAGCCGGCAATTGCGCGATTTCACGGCTTGCCGTGAAATCCAACGACGAGATGGTGGTTTTAGCATCCAGGTATTTACCTGTGTTCTTAATCGCGTCGTACACACCTGGATCAGAGGCGCCAAATGGATTCAGAGTACCGTTCAACAGCGCGGCTCTTACGGCATCGTTATTCAGATAGCCGCTAACCAGTGTTTCCTGCGCCTTGCTGACTGCATAGCTCAGGCCGGTCTTGTAATCCCATCCCCACATCGTGCCGTCAAGGCTCAACAGCAATCGGTCTGCCGTGTTTTTAGCTTCGCTTACGCGGCCGCCAAATCCCGCAGAACGGAAGTTGACCGACAATGGGTCGCCGCTCAGACCAGCGACAGCAGGCGTAGTACCGTTGCCTGGGTAATACTTGCTGGAGCTAGGCAGCAGATAGTCGCTACCGTTACCAGAAAACACGTCGCCCGCGACAGTTTGCTTTACCTTGCTCTCGGAATGCAGGTATTCGATCGACGCATTGTTATCGGCATTCAGCTTGAACGTACCCTTGCCGATCACGGCAAGTTCAGAGGTTTCTGGGACTACATCGATAGTTGAGGAATAATCGTAGCGGCAAGAAGTGCCCTTGGCGTTTGGCGCAAGGTGCGCTGCATTACAGCCGGTTGCCAGCAAAGGATTGCCAGAGACGCCGTTGCCGGTGTCGACAAAGTTAGCCGGAAAGGTATTACCGCTGGTTTGGCTCAAGCCAAGGCTTGGGACATTACCGGTAACTCCGCGCTGTCCGGCAGTGATCCTGCTTTGTTTATGGTAATCGACTACGCCAAAGAAGTTGTAGCCGTCTTTATCCAGGTCGCCGATACCGCCGGACACATTGATACGTCCTTCCTGACCGCCGCTTTTCGACGGGACGATGCCTTCGCCGGAAACGTTCAGGCCGGTATACGATCTTTTGGTGATGAAGTTGATCACCCCGCCGATCGCATCGGTTCCGTAAATTGCAGAAGCACCGTCGCGCAGGACTTCAACGCGGTCTAAGGCAGCAATAGGAATGATGTTCAAATCAACGGTGGAACCGTCAAATGCGCTATTGGCAAGACGACGGCCATTAAGCAGAACCAGCGTTTTGTTCGAGCCCAGACTACGCAAGTCGGCTGATGCACCAACGGTGCCGCCCTTGCCTACGTTAGTCGAAGTGGTAAATTGTGATTGATTTGCAGCGATACTACCCAACGCTTCTGAGGCAGTGGTAATACCGGCTTTGGCAAAATCGTCAGCCTTGATAATCGTGATAGGCGAAACACCTTCGTTCGCAACCCGTTTAATCGATGAGCCAGTAATTTCGACTCGTTGCATTTGTTGTGGAGCATCGTCCGTCTTCGTCTCCTGCGCCTGCACTGAGTGGGCCAACAGACCTAGCCCCACAGCAACGCCGCCTGAAAACATCAGTCGCAGCGAACGTGGCAATCCCCGTTCCTTCATCATAACCAAACTCCCTATGGGTAAAAGTTAGAGTTGAAATTTAAGTTTTGTAATAAATCAAACACGATTTGTTAATCGCCTTCTGAGCGATGCGTCAAAAATCTTTTCACAACAACGACCAAAAAGCAGATTTTCTTTCGCGTGTAAAACAGTACTGGCAGTTATTTTTCTGGGCCCAATTTGTGATTGTTTGCCAGAAATATTTCCACCGACACCTACAAGCAAAAAACATGCCACATGATGTAATGCAGCTAAAATAGTGTATCCTAAAAAAAATAAAAGCTGCATTTAATTTGGTAACGCCTGCGATACTGTTGCTTATATACGCCAAATAACAAATACGCATAGCTGTATAAGAAAAAATGTATAGGCCGGTTTAACGGCGTAACTACGCCATTTCTGACGCGAAAATACGAAACAGCGGGAAACAATCCGCTGTAAAAAAGACAAAAAAGCAAACTGAAACCATGTGGAACTTTAAACAATTCAATCGATCGTGCATTGCACCAATATTGCTCGTTTTTGGCGTTGCAGGCGCCGCGACTTCAGTGCAAGCGGGCAATAATCCAGCGGACCCGTCCAAAGTGGTGCGCGTGGCTCTCGAAGCCCCCGACGATGGCTTCGACTTGGTCCGCACCTACAATGCTTATTCAAACTGGATTGCCGAGGCAATTTTTGAGCGCTTGCTGACTTATGACTATCTGGCACGCCCCGCCAAGCTGGTACCGCAAGCCTCGGAAGCCATGCCCGAGGTGAGCGATGGCGGAAAAAGCTACGTGTTCCATATCAGGAAGGGCATTTATTTCGCCCCCGATCCTGCCTTCAAGGGAGTGCGTCGCGAGCTGACCGCCCAGGACTATGCTTATTCCTTCAAGCGATTTCTCGATCCCAAAAACCGTTCGCCATCGGCCAACGTACTGGAAGGAAAAATCGCCGGCATGGACGAAGCGGTAGCAAAAGCGAAAAAATCCGGTCGTTTCGATTACGATGCACCGGTAGCCGGCCTCCAGACGCCTGATCGCTACACCCTGAAGATCACGCTCACCGCCCCCGATTACAACTTCCTTTACATCATGGGATTCAACGCCTTGGGCGCCCAGGCACGCGAAGTGATCGACGCTTATGGCGAACAGAGCGGCGCCCATCCGGTCGGCACCGGCGCCTATATGCTGGAGCAATACGTACCGCGCAGCAAGATCGTGCTGGTCGCCAATCCTGAATACCGCGGCTATACCTGGGATTTCAAATCGACCGGCAGCGCCTGGGACGAGCAGCTGGTGCACGACATGAAGGGCAAGAAAATGCCGCAGGTCGGCCGAGTCGAGGTCAGCATCATCGAGGAAGAGCAGTCGCGCTGGCTGGCATTCCAGGGCAAGCAGATAGACTTCGACTTCCTGCCCCAAGCCGCAGCGCCGACTGTACTCGACGGCACGGAACTGAAGCCGTCGTTCAAGGCTGAAGGCATTCGCATGAATACCGTGATCGAGCCTGGGCTAGCCTACGTCATCATGAATTTCAGAGACCCCTTGCTCGGCGGCGACAGCCTGGAAAAGAATGCCTTGCGGCGCGCTATCGCCATGTCTTACAACGTCCAGGATGAAATTTCCCAGGTGCGCATGGGGCTTGCAGTAAAGGCGGAAATGGTGATTCCGGAAGGCGTGGTGGGCCACGACCCCAACTATCGCAGCAGCATCGCCTACGATCCGGCGCTGGCAAACAAATTGCTTGACCACTTCGGCTACAAGCGCGGGGCCGACGGTTATCGCACCCTGCCCGACGGTGGCCCGCTGGTTATCAAGATGGCGACCGAGGCCAGTGCGAAAAACGTGGTTTTCTCGGAAATCTGGAAGCGCGGGCTGGACAAGATCGGCATTCGGGTCGATTTCAAGGTCAGCAATTACGCCGACAACCTGAGAGCGGCGACCGAGTGCAAGCTGATGATGTGGAACGGCTCCTGGTCCGCGGATTACCCGGAAGGCGACAATTTCATGCAATTGCTGTACGGCCCCAATGCGGGGCAAGGCAACAACGGCTGCTATAGCTCGCCGGCCTTTGACGCGCTTTACGACAAAGCCAAGGTTTTGCCGCCCGGCCCGGAACGCAACCAGCTCTATATAGCCATGAGCCGCCAGATGGAAGCTGACACTGCCTGGGTGATTACCGTGTCGCGCTCGCGCAACTGGCTGATCAGGCCCTGGATCAAGGGCTTCAAGCGCCATCCCATCCTGCAGGCTGACTGGCAGTACCTGGATGTTGAAAAACACTAGAGAAGCTGTAATTTTTGCAATAACATCGATTTGATTATCTATCTTTTTACGCCGGATTCTGTACTATGCCGCCTTGACCTCGAACGCGCGCAGACCGTCAGGCATAAAAATCAACGACAACGAAGGAGACCAGTGAAATGAATGAATTCCACCCCAGCGCCACAGGCGACGCACTCCGGCTTTAACGGATTTTTAGTGGGAAACAGAAACTATTGATCGCCTATCCGCTTACCGGCGGAGAATGCGATGTCATCGGAGATGACGCTGTTTTGTGATCAGGATAAGCAATCTTGATCGCAGATAGAAAATAACCACTTGCTCAAAAGGCATAAAAAAAATGATCCGTAAAACGTCGAATTTCGTCAAGTTCAAGCATCTATTCCTGGCGCCCGTGCTGGCGCTGGCTACCTTCGCCGGCAGTGCCGAAGCCAATCCGGCGGATCCCGCGAAAGTGATACGCACCGCATTCGAAGCCGCAGACGATGGCTTCGACATGGCCCGCACCCAGAATTTCTATTCGGGCTGGGTCAGCGAAGTCATCTTTGAACCCCTGGTTACCTACGATTACCTGGCCCGCCCGGCCAAGCTGGTGACCAAGACGGTGGAAGCGATGCCGGAAATCAGCGAGGATGGCAAGACCTACACCTTCCACATCAAGAAGGGCATTTATTTCGCTCCCGACCCGGCTTTCAAAGGAGTACGGCGGGAATTGACCGCCGAAGACTACATTTACACTTTCAAGCGCGTCCTTGACCCGAAAAACCGCTCGCCGTCCGCCAATTTCCTGGCCGGCAAGATCGCCGGCCTTGACGAGCTGGCAGCGCAAGCCCAGAAAACCGGCCACTTCAACTACGAAACGCCGATAGCCGGCTTGCAGGCGCCTGACCGCTACACCCTCAAAGTCGTCCTGAACGCCAAGGACTACAACTTCCTGAACGTGGTCGCTTACAGCGCTTTCGGCGCCATGGCGCGCGAGGCCGTCGATGCCTATGGGCAGCAAACCGGCCAGCATCCGGTGGGAACCGGCCCTTATATGCTGGAACAGTATGTCCCGCGCAGTAAAATCGTCCTGGTCGCCAACCCTGAATACCGCGGGTACACCTGGGACTTCAAGCCTTCCACCGACGCCGTCGACAAACAGGTAATCAAGGATATGCAAGGCAAGAAAATGCCGCAGATCGGACGTGTCGAGATCAGCATCATTGAAGAAAACCAGTCGCGCTGGCTGGCGTTCCAGGGCAAGCAGATCGATTTCGACAAGATGCCCGATACTGCAGCGCTAAGCGTGCTGGACGGCGACAAACTCAAGCCGGCCTACGCTGAGCAAGGCATCCAGCTGCAACGCGTGGTCGATACCGGAATTACCTACACCGTCCTGAACATGAAAGACCCCGTCATAGGCGGTTACAGCAACGAAAAAATTGCATTGCGGCGCGCCATAGCAATGGCATATAACAACAAGGAAGAAGCCTCTTTATTGCGCAATGGCCAGGCCATGAAACTGGAAATGATCATTGCGCCCGGAGTCGGCGGCTACGATCCGGCGTACCGGACCAGCATCGATTACGATCCCGCACTGGCCAACAAACTGCTCGATCACTTCGGCTACAAGCGCGGCGCCGACGGCTATCGGACCATGCCCGACGGCTCGCCGCTGCTGCTCAAGTACACCTCCAACCAGGGCGGGATCGGCCAGGAAATGTCCGAGCTCTGGAAGCGCGGACTGGACCTGGTCGGCATCAAGACCAAATTCATCGTCAGCAATTTCGCCGACAACCTGAAGGCCGCCACTTCCTGCGAACTGACGATGTGGGGCGCCGCCTGGATGGCCGACTATCCCGAAGCAGAGAATTTCCTGCAGTTACTGTACGGGCCGAATTCCGGCCATGGCAACCACGGCTGCTACCAGTCCCCCGTTTTCGATTCGCTTTACGCCAAAGCGATGGCGCTGCCGCTCGGCCCCGAGCGCAACCAGATATACCAGCAGATGAACCGGCAGGTCGAGGCTGACACAGCCTGGGTCCTGAACACGACCAGGATCCGCAGCTGGCTGGTGCGGCCATGGGTCAAGGGTTTCAAGAAGCACCCTATCCTGCACGCCGAGTGGCCATACATCGATGTCGAAAAACACTAATTCATCACCTATTCAGTAACAGACAATCCAGCTGCGGCAAACATTGCCTGCCGCAGCTCCAATTTATTTAGCTAGAGATATTTAGAAGGAGACACATGGTATGAACTCGCTTTGGTTACGCGGGATATTGGTTGCGTGTTTGGCGTGCGCCCTGCCGATGAAGGTATCGGTGGCCGCGCCAACTTCACCGGCTGATCCCGACAAGGTATTGCGCTTCGTCTTCGTGGCGCCGGAAACCGGCTTCGACCCGGCCGTGACGCGCGACCTGTATTCGCAACTGGTGAACCAGTCGGTATTTGAAACGCTGTTCGCCTACGAATACCTGGCGCGGCCGGCCAAGCTGATGCCTTCGGCAGCGGCAGCCCTGCCGGAAGTCAGCGCCGACGGCATGACTTATACGATCCGCCTGAAAAAAGGGATCTACTTTGCCGATGATCCGGTATTCAACGGCAAGAAGCGCGAACTGACCATGGCCGATTTCGTCTATTCGTGGAAACGCCTGTTCGATCCGCAGCTGGCTTCGCCGCAAACCTGGCTGCTGGAAGGCAAAGTAGTCGGCCTCGACGAAATTGCCGCAACAGCCAAGAAAACCGGCCATTTCGACTACGACGCCAATGTTCCCGGTTTCGAACTGCTGGATCGCTATACCCTGCGCATCCACTTGAAACAGCCCGATTTCAACCTTGGCATGATCCTGGCGCACCAGCCGACCAGCGCGGTGGCGCGTGAAGTGATCGAAAAATACCGCGACGCCCAAGGCACCGTGATGGGGCATCCGGTCGGCACCGGCCCTTACATCCTGAGCAAATGGATACGCGGCTCGCGCATGGTCTTGACCGCCAACCCGGACTTCCGCGGTTACACATGGGATTTCCAGCCTAGCGCCGATCCTGGCGATGCCGCTATCGTGGCCAAGATGAAAGGCAAGCGCATGCCGCAGATCGGCCGCGTTGAAATCAGCGTGATGGTGGAAGACCAGTCGCGCCTGCTGGCATTCGAGGGAGACGAAGTCGACATCACCGAATTGCAAGGCCCGCTGGCGCCGCAAGTCATGGCCGGCGGCAAGCTGAAACCGGAATTCGTCAAGCGCGGTGTTCAGCTGTCGCGTATCGTCGACCCTGAAATCAGCTACTTCTACTGGAACATGAAGGACCCCGTGCTGGGCGGCCTGAGCAAGGAAAAGATCGCGCTCCGACGCGCCATCGCCATGGCGCACAACGTGCGCGAAGAAATCAAGGTGGTCTGGAACGACGAAGCAATCCCGCTGGAATACCCGATCCCGCCAGGCGTGGTCGGCTACGACCCTGGGTACAAGAGCAGTATCCAGTACGAACCGGAAGTCGCCAATGCCCTGCTCGACAAGTTCGGCTACAAGATCGGCAGCGACGGCTACCGCACCCTGCCGGACGGCAAACCGCTGACGGTACGCTATTCCGCCCGCGCCGATTCGAACGGCCAGCAGCAATCGGAAATGTGGAAAAAAACCTATGACACCATCCACATCCGCATGGTCGGCGACCTGAAAACCTTTCCTGACTTGCTCAAGGCAGAAAAAGAGTGCCAGCTGCAAACCCGCACTGCGCCATGGATCGCAGACTATCCTGACGGCGACAATTTCATGCAGCTGTTCTATGGACCGAATATCGGCCAGAACAACAATGGCTGCACCAAGATCCCTGAATTCGATACACTCTATGCCGCCTCGCAAAAGCTGCCGGACGGTCCCGAACGCGACCTGCTGTACCACAAGATGACGCGCATCCTGGAAGTCTATTCGCCATCGCGCATCGGTTATGCGCGTTACCGCAACATGATTGCGCAGCCAAGGGTGATCGGCTACAAGAAGCATCCGGTGATGCCTACCGAATGGATGTACTACGACATCGACAAAACCAAATAAGCCCGCGGACGGCAGGAAGCCGTCCACCCCTTTCCATATAACTTGAATTTTCACTCAGCCCTTATTTGAGGAAATGCATGAAACCATCATCATTTTTCTTGCCGGTCGCCACAACGTTATTCACGTTGATGCTGAACCAGGCAGCCGCCCAAGGCACGCAACGCCCGTTGATCCCGTTGCTGAAAGCGGACGACATCCCCACCCTGTGCGACAGCACGCTGACTACCCTGCGCAAGCGCGTGTCGACACTGGAAAAGCTGCCGCCGGCGCGCGCCAAGGACAGCAAGAAAGTACTCACCGAATGGAACGACCTGCAGATCGCCTTCGAAGACTTGCAAGGCCCGGTCGACATCCTCAACAATGTCTCGCCTGACGCCAAGGTCCGCAGCACCACCGAAGCCTGCCTGATCGACCTCAACAAGCTGTCGACCGAACTGTTCCAGAACGAAAAGCTGTACGCCCGCTTCAAGGCCATCCAGCCGGCCGATCCGGTGGAAAAAAAGCTGCGCCAGGATGTCCTCTACAGCTTCGACGATACCGGTGTCTCGCTGGCGCCCGAAAAACGGGCGCGCATGAAAGCCATCCTCGACAAACTCAACGAACTGAGCCAGGAATTCGCGCGCAACATCCGCGACAACAACCAGAAACTGGCATTCACCCCGGCCGAAGTGCAAGGCATGCCGGAAGCGTACCTGGCGCGCGCCAAGCGCGACGACAAGGGCAACTACCTGCTCGGTTTCGATTACCCCGACTACAAGCCCTTCATGGAATCGGCCGACAACAGCGATGCGCGCCGCCGCTACCAGATCGCGTTCGCCAACCACGGCACGCCAAAGAACCTGCCGATCCTGAAAGAGGCGATGGACCTGCGCCATGAAATGGCGACCCTGTTCGGCCTGCCTAGCTATGCCGACCTGGTTACCCGCCGCCGCATGGTCAAGAATCCGCAGACCGTGGACAAATTCCTGACGGAAGTGCAAACCGCCGTCACCCAGCTGGAAATCAAGGAAATCGAAGAACTGCGCGTGTTCAAGTCCGAGACGCTGAAGACGCCGCTGGCAGAAACCAAGCTGGAACGCTGGGATTCCGAATACTGGCAACAGAAAATCAAGCAGTCGCGCTACAAGGTCGACCAGGAAGCCTTGCGCAAATATTTCCCTACCGATGCCGCCGTGCCTTGGATCCTGAACGTTTCCAGCACTCTGTACGGCGTCGAATTCAAACGCGTCGAGGTGCCGGTATGGCATCCTGACGTGCAGTACTACGACGTCATCGACAGCGCCAGCAAGAAGCGCATCGCCGGCGTCTACCTCGACCTGTTCCCGCGCGAAGGCAAGTACGGCCATGCGGCAGCCTGGGCCACGCGCGGCGTCAGCACCCTGGCCCACCGCACGCCGGTTTCCACCCTGGTCACCAACTTCGACCGCAACGGCTTGAACAGCGACGAGCTGGAAACCCTGGTGCACGAATTTGGCCACGTCCTGCACGGCGTGCTGTCGAACACCAAGTATGTGACCCAGGCCGGCACCAACGTCGAGCTGGATTTTGTCGAAGCGCCATCGCAGATGTACGAAGAATGGGCGCGCCGCAAGGAATCGCTGACGCTGCTGGCCGGTTTCTGCAAGAGCCCCTGCCCGGCTATCGACGACGCCCTGCTGCAGCGCCTGACCGCAGCCCACAACTACGGCCGCGGCATACGCTATGCCCGCCAGCTGCTGTACGCCGGTTATGACATGGCCATCCACAACGACAAGGCCGACCAGGAACAGCCGCTCGCCGTCTGGCAAAAGATGGAAGGCGCGACGCCGCTCGGTTATGTGGCAGGCACCGAGTTCCCAGGCCAGTTCGGCCACCTGATGGGCGGCTATGCAGCCGGCTACTACGGCTACATGTGGTCGGAAGTGCTGGCGCTGGACATGCTGTCGCGCTATAACGATAAGCTGATGAACCCGGAAGTAGGCCACCTGTACCGCCAGGACATCCTGTCGCGCGGCGCCGAAAAGCCGGCTGGCGAAATGGTCAGCACCTTCCTCGGCCGCGAGCCTAACAGCAAGGCATTCTTTGCCGAAATTTCAGGCCAGCGCCTGCACTGAGGAGAATATCCATGACCGCTTATATCCTGCGCCGACTCTGGCAAATGCTGCCGACCATGCTCGGCGTTATCGTCCTGGTGTTTTTCCTGTTCAACTGGGTCGGCGGCGACCCGGCCTACATCCTGGCCGGGAAGATGTCGAACCCGCAACAGATCGCCAACATCCGCACCCAGCTGGGGATTGACCAGCCGTATTACATCCAGCTGTGGATCTTCATCAAGCAGATCGTCACCTTCAACTTCGGCAACAGCTGGAGCACCGGTGAATCGGTCGCCAATGTCATCATGACCCGCCTCGGGCCGTCCATGACCGTGCTGATCCCGCTGACCATCCTGGAAACCCTGATCGCCGTCGCGCTGGCGCTGGCCGTAGCCTTCATCCGCGGCTCCAAGGTCGACCGCATGGTGATGGTGGCTTGCACCGTCGGCATGTCGATCAGCATCCTGGTCTACATCATCCTGTTCCAGTACTGGTTCGCCTACAAGCTGAGCCTGTTCCCGGTGCAGGGCTGGGGCAACAGCTTCTGGGAAAACCTGTTCCACTATTCGGCGCTGCCGATCCTGATCATGCTGGCGGTCAGCATCGCTCCCAGCTTGCGCCTGTACCGCACTTTCGTGCTGGACGAAGTCAACCAGGACTACGTCCGCACCGCGCGCGCCAAGGGCGTCAAGGAACGCCGCATCCTGTGGGTGCACGTCTTGCGCAATGCCGCGATTCCTATCATCACCAACGTCATGTCGAACCTGCCCGCGCTGCTGATCGGCGCTTTCCTGATCGAGCGCTTCTTCTCGATCCCAGGCATTGGCCGCGAGGTGATCCTGGCGGTTGAACGCAGCGATTTCCCGGTGATCAAGGCGATCACGATCTACGTCGCCGCCGCCACCATGATATTCAACCTGCTCACCGACTTGCTGTATCAAGCAGTCGACCCACGCGTTCAACTGAAGTAAGGAGCCGCCATGACTCAAAGTATAAATTCGGCCCCTGCCCAGGCGGCGCCTGAAGCAACCGCAGCAACCGTAGCTCTCAACAGCGCTCCCGGCGCCACCCATTCGCCAGGCCTGTGGGCCCTGGCCTGGCGGCGCTTGCGCGCCGACCACGTCGCCATGGCGGCGATGGCCGTGGTCGGCCTGTACCTGATCATGCTGGTGCTGTCAGCCAGCGGCCTGCTGGCCAAGGACTGGGCCAAGGAAATCGGCGTCAACTATGCGCCGCCTACTTTCATGGGCGCCCAGACCGACGCCGAGCGCGGCTTCAGCGACAACGACGCCGTCGTCGCAGCGCCGCCGCCGGAAAACCCGGTCGACCCGCTGCGCGACATCTTGCGCGACCTGCGCAAGAGCGGCACGGTGGCCATCGCGCCGCCGGTGATCGCCAACGATTACGGCATCGCCGATCCGCTGGCGGCGGAAATGGCTGAAATCCGTGCCGAGCTGGCCAAGAAAGGCGGCAGCGTAGTGCAGGCCCGCCTGCCTACCCTGCCGTTCGGCGCCGACAAATGGGGCCACGACATCATCAAGAAAACCATCAAGGGCGCGGAAACCTCGATCATCGTCGGCCTGGTTGCGGCGCTGCTGGCGGTTGCCCTCGGCACCATCTTCGGCGCGGTGTCCGGCTACTTCGGCGGCTGGATCGACGACGCCTTCAACTGGTTCTACAGCATCTTCACTTCCATCCCCTACCTGCTGCTGATCCTGGCGGTCGCCGCGGTGCTGCAGCAAAAGGGCGTGATGGCGATCGTGCTGATCCTCGGCCTGACCGGCTGGACCGGGACCTACCGCCTGATCCGCGCCGAATACATGAAGCACAAGTCGCGCGAATACGTGATGGCGGCGGACGCCATCGGCGCCAGCCACTGGAGCAAGATGTTCGGCCATATCTTCCCTAACGTCAGCCATGTGTCGCTGGTGCAGCTGTCGATCTCGGTGGTCGGCTTCATCAAGTCGGAAGTGATCCTGAGCTTCCTCGGCTTCGGCGTGCCGGTCGGCGTCGTATCCTGGGGCAGCATGCTGAACGAAGCGCAAAACGAATTAATCCTTGGTAAATGGTGGCAGCTGGCGGCTGCAAGTATCGCCATGGCGATCCTGGTGACGGCGTTCTCGCTGTTCACCGATGCGCTGCGCGACGCCCTTGATCCGAAGCTGAAATAGGAGACATCATGCAATCGACCAACCACAACCAACCCGCAGCTGATCACAACGGCGCGCCTTTGCTGCGCGTGCGCGACTTGCGCGTCAGTTTCCGCACCGACAAAAAGACCATGGTGGAAACCGTCAAGGGCATTTCCTTTGACATTCCGCACAACACCACCGTCGCCCTGGTGGGCGAATCGGGCAGCGGCAAGTCGGTCAGCTCGCTGGCCGTGATGGGCCTGCTGCCGAAGGACAATTCCAGCATCGCCGCTACCAGCGTCATCGAGTTCGAAGGCCGCAACCTGCTGGCCATGACGCCCGATGAACGGCGCGACATGTGCGGCAAGGAAATCTCGATGATTTTCCAGGAACCGATGACCTCGCTCAACCCGGTGTTCACCGTCGGCTTCCAGATCGCCGAAGTGCTGCGGCTGCATATGGGCATGAACGCCAAGCAGGCGCGCGCGCGCGCCATCGCCTTGCTGGAAGAAGTCGGGATTCCTTCGCCGGCGACCAAGATCGACGCCTATCCGAGCCAGATGTCGGGCGGCCAGCAGCAGCGCGTGATGATCGCCATGGCGATCGCCTGCGAACCCAAGCTGCTGATTGCCGACGAGCCGACCACCGCGCTCGACGTCACGATCCAGAAGCAGATCATCGACCTCATCGAGGCCCTGCGCAAACGCCACAAGATGTCGGTGCTGTTCATCACCCATGACCTGGCGCTGGTCGGTGAAATCGCCGATGAAGTGATCGTCATGCGCCACGGCGAAGTACGCGAAAAAGGCGACGTGCGGCAAATCTTTGAAGCGCCGCAGGACCCGTACACCAAAGCCTTGCTGATGTGCCGTCCTTCGCTCGACACCCGTCCATGGCGCTTGCCGGTGATCAACGACTACATGAACGGCAACAACGGCGCCGACCTCGACCTGCGCGAACGCAGCCGCGGCTGCAGCGGCCAGGAAGATACCTTGCTGGAAGTGCGCAACCTGGGCAAGAGTTTTTATTTCCGCGAAGGCCTGTTCGGCCGCAAGGAATTCAAGGCGGTGCAAGACGTCTCGTTCAAGCTGGCGCGCGGCAAGACGCTGGGCGTGGTGGGCGAATCCGGTTCCGGCAAGACCACCGTCGGCCTGACCCTGATGCGCCTGCACCAGGCGACATCAGGACAGGCGCTGTTCGAAGGCAAGGACATCATCGGCATGTCCAACAGCGAGTTCATGTCCTACAAGCGGCGCATCCAGATCATTTTCCAGAATCCCTACGCCTCGCTCAACCCGCGCTTCACCATCGGCCAGATCCTGCTGGAGCCGATGCGTATCCACCAGATCGGCAGCGACGACAACGAGCGCACCGAGATGGCCATGCAGCTGCTGCAAAAGGTTGGCCTGCCGCCTGTCGCCTACCATCGTTATCCGCACGAATTCTCGGGCGGCCAGCGGCAGCGGATTGCAATTGCGCGCTGCCTGACCATGCGTCCGGAAATCCTGGTGTGCGACGAATCGGTCTCGGCGCTGGACGTTTCGGTGCAGGCCCAGGTGTTGAACCTGCTGCAGGACTTGCAGGAAGAGTTCGGCATGAGCTACATCTTCATCTCGCATGACCTGTCGGTAGTCAAATACCTGGCCGACCAGGTGATGGTGATGCACCAGGGCAAAGTGGTGGAGCTGGCCAATTCGGATGAGCTGTACCACAATCCGACCCATCCTTACACTCGCCAGTTGCTGAGCGCGATCCCTCGCGGTCTGCAAAACTGACGGACGGGCAGCTGCGGCAAGCCGCAGCCTGCGCTTCAACCACGGGGTACAGCGTGAGCTGTGCCCCGTTCTCGTTTACGCCGCGGATTGACGTCCCGGATATTTCGATATAGCTTGCCTGCACCCATCACAAAACAGGCGCCGCCGTCAATGAACAGGATAAAGCTGAAGACCGAAACCATCGTGCTGGCAGCCGACCTGGCCGGCACCCTGGTGTTTGCAATCGAAGGCGCCCTGAGCGCAATGCGCGGCGGTCTCGACTTGCTTGGGGTGATGGTGATTTCCTTCGTCGCGGCGCTTGGAGGCGGCGTCATACGCGACCTGCTGATAGGCGCCGCGCCACCGAACGCCATCCGCGACTGGCGCTACCCGGTGCTGACCTTCCTGGCCGGCCTGCTGACCTTTGTGTTCCATTCGACGGTGCAGGGTTTCCCGGCGACGCTGGTCCTGGTGCTGGACGCCGCCGGCCTGGCCCTGTTCGCCGTGGCGGGCGTGGAAAAAGCCGTCCTGTTCGGCATCCGGCCATTCGTCGCCATGCTGATGGGCACGGTCACCGGAGTGGGCGGCGGCGTGGTGCGCGACATCTTGCTGGCGCGCGTGCCGGCTGTGCTGCAAACGGACATCTACGCCACCGCGGCTTTCTTCGGCGCTTTTTCGGTACTGGCCGCGCGCCGCCTTGGCATGGCACCAGGTCCCGCCGCCTTGCTTGGCGGAGCCGCCTGCTTCACCCTGCGCCTGGCCGCGGTCTCATACGGCTGGCATCTGCCGAAAGCCGTGCTTTGACAAACGCAGTCGGCCGCCCTGCTTGCTGCCGACCTTGCGCACCACCCTAGCTGGTCACCTGCTACATGATTTTCTATGCGGTGGGCAGCGGCCTGGGCGCCATCGCCTCGACCAGCGCCTATGCCGCCGCCGGATGGAACGGCGTGTGCCTGCTCGGCGCTGCCGTCAGCCTGACGGCCCTGCTGTTCTGGGCGACGAGCCTGCGCCATATGCCGCGCCAGAAAGCAGTGGCGCATGGCCAAGGCTCGGACTAAGATTGCGGCTGGGACAAGCAACGGATACCGGATCAGCCATGACATCCCAGGAAAACCAGGCAGCCTACGCCAGGCGCATGCACAAGGTGATCGAGCATATCGACCGCCATATCGACCAGACGCTCGAACTAAGCACGCTGGCCGAAGTCGCCCATTTTTCCGCGTTTCATTTTCACCGCCTGTTCTCGGCCTGGATGGGCGAAACCCTGGGCGATTACCTGCGCCGGCGCCGGCTGGAAATGGCGGCGTTGCGGCTGATCGGCCAGCCCGCCGTGCCGGTGCTGGAAATCGCGCTCGCGGTAGGTTTCGGTTCCGCCGAAGCGTTTGCGCGCGCGTTCAAGACCAGGTTCGGCTGCACCGCCAGCGAGTGGCGCCAGGGACAGGCGGACCGCTGGGCCGCGCAGCTTGCGGCTGGCCGCAACAGCAATCCTGGTCAGCCGCATCGCAAGCAGGATCAGGAAAACAAACGCAGTGCGGACCATCATGGAAACTCCCAAACAGACATGACGGAGATTCCCATGAAAGTCAAAATCGTCCAGCGCCAAGCCACCAAAATCGCTTACATGCGCTACATCGGCCCCTATGGCCATCCGATCGCGGAATTCTGGGTGGAGACTGTCAGCCCATGGATGGAAACCAATAACCTGTTCGGCCGCCCGCGCTACGGCATCAGCCACGACGACCCGGGCATCGCCAGCTCTGACAAGTGCCGCTACGACGCCGGCGTCGAAGTGCCGGACGACTTTGTCGCCAGCGGCAAATCGTTCACCACCACCGTTCCAGGCGGCAGTTATGCGGTGACCCGCTACAGCGGCACCGGCGGCGACATCGGTGCAACCTGGACCCGCCTGCTGCGCGACTGGCTGCCGGCCAGCGGCATGCAGCTCGACACCCGCCCGTTCTTCGAGTACTACCCGGTCGACGCCGCCTGCGACGACAAGACCGGCACATTCGAGTGCGATCTCTGCATCCCGGTGACGCCGCTTTAAACCGGCTGCAATATCCGGCGCCAGGCCAGTGCAGCGGCCAGCCGTAGGATGGCTGGGGCGCTCGCAACCGGTCAGGCCGCCGTGACCCTGCGGATGGTTTCGTGCACCGCCTGCAGCAGCAGTTCCTCCAGCCGGTTCACCGCCGGCCCCGCCATCGTTTGCGCCCTGTATAGGGACAAGCCGATCTGCGGCAGCGTAGGCAAGCCGGCCGCTTGCGGCTCGATGATGCGCAGGCTGGCCGGCAGGCCGACCGGCGTGCGCACGGTCAGGCCCAGTCCCGCCGCCGATGCCGCCCACAGCGCGGACAGGCTGGCACTGGTGAAGGCGTGGCGCCAGGCGATGCCGGCGGCGTCCAGCGTATTCGAGGCGATATCGCGCAGCATGCAAGGCGCATCCAGCAATACCAGCGACAATGGCGAACCGGCGTCATGCTGGCCGCCCGCTTGTCCGTTCCAGGCCAGGCCATCCTGCGCGGGGCCGATCCAGCATAGAGGCAGGTCGGCGACCCGCTGCGCATTCAGCGCCGGCGCGCCGCCCTCCCACAGCAGCGCCAGGTCAATCCGGCCCAAGGTCACGCGCTCGCGCAATTCCGAGCTGCGCGCGACGCAGACTTCGACCCGCACCTTCGGATGGGCGCGCATGAAACGCCCCAGCACATCCGACAGCACCGCTTCGCCGAAATCTTCCTGCAGGCCCAGCTTTACCTCCCCTTCCAGCTCGACGCCGCGCACCGCGCTGGCGGTTTCGTCGTTGAGGTCGAGCAAACGGCGCGCATAACCCAGCAGGGTCTGGCCGGCTTCGGTCAGTGCCAGGCCGCGCCCGGCTTTGCGGAAAATCGGCGCGCCGGCCTGCTCCTCCAGCTTCTTCAGCTGGGCGCTCACGGCCGAGGTGGAGCGGCCCAGGCGATCGGCGGCCTTGGCGTAGCTGCCAAGGTCGATGCCGGTGGTAAAGGTGCGCAGCACGTCGAGGTCAAAACTGATTTGTCGCATGGCAACCATCCTGTTTTTCAAAACTGTTAATTCGAAACTATCTGATATTCAAAAGTATCGCGCAAAGCGATACTTGCCGCAAGCGCATAAATCGGCACATAGCCAGCGCATATCGTTACAGGAGAATCAAGATGGCCTTATCCGCTATTGCCGCCAATGCAACATCTAATAATCGTCGCCATCGCTGGAAGGTGCTGGGCGTCGGCGTCGCCGCCAACGCCAGCTTTTCAGCCGCCTTCAGCGGCATTCCGACCACTGCCGTCCTGATACGCTCGGGTTACCACCTGGGCAATGCAGAACTGGGACTGGTGCTGGGCCTGATGGGTCTCGGCATCGCTTTAAGCGAGCTGCCCTGGGGCTTGCTGACCGACCGCTGGGGCGACCGTCCGGTGCTGTTGTCCGGCCTGGCCGCTACCGCGGTGGCGCTAGCCTTGATGGCTTTGTTTGTTGCGCCCGTCCCGGGCCATGTGCCGGGCCTGCCGCTGCTTGGCGCCGGCCTGCTGCTGGTCGGCCTGCTTGGCGGCAGCGTCAACGGCTCCAGCGGCCGCGCGGTGATGACCTGGTTCGGCGAAGAAGAACGCGGCATGGCGATGAGCATCCGCCAGACCGCGGTGCCGCTGGGCGGCGCCACCGGCGCCCTGATCCTGCCGGCGCTGACCGCGCATGCCGGCTTTGCCGCCGCGTACGGCGTACTCGCCTTGTTCTGCGCAGTGACGCTGTTTTTCACCTGGCTCTGGCTGTACGAGCCAGCCGCAACCGGCGCAGACAAAGCGCATGCGGCCCAGCATCCATCAACGCCGGCGCCATTGAAGGATCGCCAGCTGTGGCGCATCGTCGCCGCCATCGGCATCCTGTGCGCCCCACAGTTCGCGATCCTGTCCTTCGGCACCGTATTCCTGCACGATTTCAGCCACGCCGGCATCGCCGCCATCACCGTCGCCATGGCGACCCTGCAATGCGGCGCCATGGCCATGCGCGTATGGAGCGGCCGCTGGACCGACCGCAAGCGCAACCGGCGCGAATTCCTGCGTTTCTGCACCATCGCCAGCGCCGTCGCCTTCGCTGCGCTGGCAGCGCTGGTGACGCTGGCCGGCCAGTTGCCCAGCGTCGGCCCGGTGATGGCGACGCTGCTGATCGCCATGCTGGTGCTGACCGGCGTCAGCGTCTCCGCCTGGCATGGCGTTGCCTACACCGAGCTGGCGACCATCGCCGGCGCCCGCAGCGCCGGCACGGCGCTGGGCATGGCGAACACCAGCGTGTTCGTGATGTGTTTCCTGACGCCGCTGGCGATCCCGCACATCCTCACGTTCGGCAGCTGGCCTGCAGTGTGGCTGCTGGGCAGCGCATGCGCGTTGACCGCCTTGCGCTTTTTCCCAAGGCCCGTGCAGGCGGCGCCGGCCGGCGTGCCTTGCCCGCAATGACAGCCGCCGGTAAAAATTGAAAAGACCGGCTTCAGGCGCCGGCGCGGCGTTATGCCATCGCCTGCTTCAGTTTCAGCGCCAGGCGCCTTGCCTCCTTCTCATCGATGACATTGGCAAAGCCCAGCAGCAATCCCTGCCGCGGCTTTGCATCGATGTACCAGCGCGACAAAGGATGCACGCCCAAACCGGCAGCCTGCGCATGGCCTGCCAGCGCAACGTCGTCTTCGCGATCGGCCAGCTGCGCCAGTATGTGCAGGCCGCCCGGCTGCAAATCGATCCGTATCCGGTCGCCCAGTATTTCCTGGAAAACGCGTGACGTCACCGCACGGCGTTCTGCGTACAACAAGCGCATTTTTTTCAAGTGCCTTGAGAAATGGCCTTCCGCGATAAAGTCGGCGACGCCTGCCTGGAACAGGTATGGGCAGCCTGCCTTCAAGTTGTAGGATGCGGCCTGGAAGCGTGCAACCGCACTGGCCGGCGCCACCACATAAGCCAGCCTTAATCCAGGAAACATCGCCTTGCTGAAGGTGCCGCTGTAGATGACGCGATCATTGCGGTCCAGGCTTTTCAGCGCCGGCAGCGGCCGCCCCTGGTAACGGAACTCGCTATCGTAGTCATCTTCGATAATCCAGCTGCCGGCCTTGCTGGCCCATTCCAGCAGCGCCATCCGGCGTTCCAGCGACAGCGTCACGCCGAGCGGGCTTTGGTGCGACGGCGTAACGATCGCAAATTTTGCATACGGACTGAGGCGCTTGCCGGCTTCGACCATCAACCCGTGTTCATCGACGGGCACCGGCACCACCTTGAGCGCCGCATTCTGCAGGAACAGGCGCGCAAAGATGTAGCCGGGATCTTCGAACCATAACGCATCGCCGGCGGTGGAAAGGCTGCTGAACGTCAGTTCCAGCGTGTCGCGCAAGCCGGTCGTGACGAACACCTGCTCCGGCAGGCAGGTCACGCCGCGCGAGACGCCCAGGTAAGTGGCAATCCTTTCACGCAAACGGTCGTAACCGGCAGGGTCGGGATAAGCCAGCCGCGCCGGTTCGCTGCCGCGCAGGCGATGCCCGACCAGCCGGTTCCACACCTTGCGCGGAAATGCGTCGAGCGCAGGCAGACCCATCTGCAGCGGCTTCGGCGCCTTGCCGTCGTGCTCGACGATGACCGCATGCGCTTGTCCGGCCACGGCTGCCTGCGGCTTGAGGACAGCCGGCGGCGGCAAGGACGGCGATACCACGGTGCCGGCCGCGCCCCTGACCTGCAGATATCCCTCGTCCGCCAGGATCCGATAAGCCATTTCCACCGTGCCGCGCGCCAGGTTAAGTTCGGTCGCCAGCGCCCGCACTGCCGGCACGCGATCCCCCGCACGCAGGTTTCCCTGCTCGATCGCGGTCTTGAAACGCTGGCATATCTGCAGGTACATGGGCAATTCCAGGGTGCGGTCGACCTGCAGGTCCAGGTCAGGCTTGGCGGTTTTCATGGACTAGTCCTTTTTCAATTTCTTGGCCCTTCTGATATGGCCATGATTCTCGCATACTACTTCTCAAGCAAACACCGATTCATTCACTTCGATTCACCTGACCAAGGAGCTTCAAATGCAAAACCGCCTCGATTTCTACAGTGCCGGCAAAGACGCCATCAAGGCATTGATCGGCGTTGAAAACCAGATCAACAAAAGCTCGCTGGACATCCTGCTCAAGGAACTTGTCCGCCTGCGCGCATCGCAGATCAACGGCTGCGCATTCTGCCTCGACATGCACGTTACCGACGCCCGCAAGGCTGGTGAATCGGAACGCCGCATGGCTACCGTCGCGGCATGGCGCGAAACGCCGTTCTTCAGCGAACGCGAGCGCGCCGCGCTGGAATGGACCGAATCGCTGACGCTGGTTTCGCAAAACCACGTGCCGGATGCGGTGTGGGAAGCAGTCCGCCCGCATTTCACCGATACCGAACTGGTCGAACTGACATTGCTCGTGACCTCGATCAACAGCTGGAACCGCTTTGCCATCGCGTTCCGCAAGATGCCGGAGTAATTATCGGCAGCTTCTGCAATTCGGCTCGCCAACCTGTCGCCCGCTGATGGGCACACCTTGAAAGGTATCGCATGAAAATCCTCATCATCGGCGGCAGCGGCCTGATCGGATCGAAAGTCGCCGCCAACCTGCGCCAGCTCGGTTACGACATCGTGGCCGGCTCGCCAAGCACCGGCCTCGACACATTGACCGGCAAGGGATTGGCGGACGCGGTCAAAGGCGCTCAGGTCGTCATCGACCTGAGCAACTCCCCGTCGTTCGAAGACAAGGCGGTGCTCGCATTCTTTGAGACATCCGGCCGCAACCTGCTCGCCGCGGAGCAGGCCGCCGGCGTCAAACACCATATCGCGCTGTCGGTCGTGGGCACCGAACGCATGCTCGGCAGCGGCTACTTCCGCGCCAAGATGGCGCAGGAAAACCTGGTCAAGGCATCGAAGGTGCCGTACACCATCGTGCGCTCCACGCAGTTCTTCGAATTCCTCGGCGGCATCGCCCAATCCGGCACGGTCGGCAACCAGATCCGCCTGTCGCCGGCGCTGGTGCAGCCGATTTCATCGGACGACATCGCGGCCATCGTATCGGACACGGCGCTGATGCAGCCGATCAACGGCACATTCGATGCAGCCGGGCCCGAGAAGGTCGGGCTCGCCGATTTGATGACACGCTACCTGGACGCCCTGGGCGACAAACGCATCGTCGTCGCGGATGCCGGCGCCGCGTACTACGGTGCCCAGATCGACGATCAATCGCTGACCCCAGCCGGCGATGCACGCCTCGGCGACATGGGGTTCGCGGCGTGGTTCAGCAAATCGCAAGCGGCTCGATAAACCGCAACGCGTACAGCGGCTCGCCCTCGCTCCATCGGCACAACGATAGAACGGCGCCAATTTTTTGGAGAAATGCATGCAGTCCCAGGTAGAAATAAGACACATTGAAAGCGACGTAGAGGTGGAGGCGTCGTTCCCGGTGATGAAGGAATTGCGGCCGCACCTGAGCGATCGCGCAGCATACGGCGCACAGATCGCGCAGCAACGCGCGCAAGGATATCGCTTGCTTGCGGCATGGCGCGATGGCGCAATTGTCGGCCTTGCCGGCTATCGGCTGCAAGACAATCTGCTCTACGGCCGTTTCATCTACGTCGATGACCTGGTGGTGACGGCTTCCTTGCATCGTTCCGGGTTCGGCGAACGCCTGTTGCAGGCAGCACGGCAACAAGCCGTCGCATTGCACTGCAAACATTTTGTATTGGATACCGGCCTGCACATGGCGCTGGCGCAACGTTTTTATTTCCGGCAGGGGCTGCTTGCAAAGGGCATGCATTTTGTCGAACCACTCACACAAGGAACAACCACATGACGCGCATCCTGTTATTGAACAGCGGCCCGCACAGCGATGCGAGCCATGGCTACCGCCTCGCAAGGGAAGCGATTGCAGCATCGGGCATCGACAACGTACAGGTCACCGAACGCGACCTGGTGAAGTCGCCCCTGCCGCCAATCGGCCGCGACTACGCCATTGCCGTCACTTCGCAAGCGGCGCCGGATGCGAAAGAATTCGACTGGTCGGAACGCCTGATCGCCGAACTGGAACAGCACGACATGTTGTTCATCGTCACCCCGATGCATAACTTCACCGTGCCCGCCGCGCTCAAGCTGTGGATCGACCATGTGATCCGCATCAACCGCAGTTTCCACGCGACGCCGCAAGGCAAGGTCGGACTGATGAAAGACCGCGCGACTTTTGTACTGGTCAGCTCTGGCGGCTTCCATGTGGGAGAACGGGCGAAACAGGCCGACTTCCTGACGCCGTACTTGCGCTATGCGCTGGCGTCGATCGGCATCAGCGATGTGCATTTTTTCCCGCTGCAGGGACTGGTATTCGGCTCGGAAGCAGTGGCCCAGGCGGTGGATGAAGCACGTCGGCAAATGTCTGAGAAATTGTCACTGGCCGGTGCATGCCTATAGGCGCAAGAGTCACGAAGAATCACAAAGACTCACGAAGAGTCACAAGGCAAGGTTCGATGCGCGTACTGCCTGTTCCAGGCGGTCGCCGTAACTGTAGATGTTTGTAACAGCTGGCTGGCGGCGCAGGTCGAGGGCGTATCATTGACCCCGCATCACACTCTGACATCAACTATTACCTTACCATCCGCCGCCTCGTGTCCTCGTTTTCCGTTTCATTCATGCCATTGCGCAGCGTAATTTCCAGCTCGGCGCAGCATGTCAAAAAGATCATTTCCTGTTTGGTCGTGGCTTCCGTGACGATCGGCGCCGCAGGTTGCGCCATTGAACCGGTTCCCATGTCGCTCCAAACTGCCGAGCGATTGAAATCCCAGCCGCCGATCCGCTTCCTGTTGACTTTCGACGATGGCCCGGCCAGGCCAAGGAACGACAATCCGACGCTGTCCATACTGGACACGCTTGCGCGCAATCCGCTGCAACCCGGCATCAAAGCCCTCTTTTTTGTGCAAACCCGTTCGTCCGGCGCCGGCGAGACGGATTTCGGGCGCAGCATATTGCGGCGTGAAATCGACGAAGGCCATTTGCTTGGCTTCCATACCGCCACGCCGCATCACGCAAACCATCGTTTCCTTGACCCCGCCGTATTCGAGCAATCGCTGGACGACGGCGTCGCCGACATTGCATCCATCCAGGGCCGCGCGCCGACGCTGGTCCGCCCGCCGTTCTGGAACTATGACAAGCGCACTTTTGCAATTTACCAACAGCACGGCTTGCATATCTTGCTGACGGACCTGAGCGCCAACGACGGCAAGATATACGGCTTCAAGGCCAGCCCGACAAGACGCTCCAACATGCTGCACCTGTTAACCGGCGTGCGTGAACGGATTGCCGCGGGCGAGTTGCCGGAGGTCGATGGCAGCATCCCGGTGGTGGTGACTTTTCACGATATCAACAGCTACACCGCCGACCACATGGCGGAATACCTGCAGATACTGATGGATTGCGCGCGTGCGGTCCAGCTGCCGACTGCAGCCAAGCCGTTTTACGACGACAAGGGCGCGCTGGAGCGTGCCGCCCTGGCAAGAAGCATACGGGACGGCGCCCAAGCCGCCCCTTTGCCCGGATTCTGGAACTGGCTGTGGGAATTGATATAAGCAACCGTTGTTAGCCGGCGGCACAGCAGCTATAGTTGCGATTTGCCGACAAGGACTCTCATGGTTACCTGCTACCTGCGTTACATCATCGATCCATACAAGCTCAAGGAGTTCGAGCACTACGGGAAAATCTGGATTCCGCTGGTAGAAAAATTCGGCGGGATACACCATGGCTACTTCCTCCCCTCCGAGGGAAGCAGCAACGTGGCGCTCGCGATGTTCACGTTTCCCTCGCTCGCGCTGTATGAGGAATACAGGACCAAGTCGATGCAGGATGCGGAATGCCAGGCTGCCTTCAGGTATGCCGAGGAAACCCGTTGCATCCTCAGCTACGAACGCAGCTTTTTCCGCCCGGTCTTCAAGTAAGGCCAGGCGCTTTTCAAATCTGCTTCTGGTTCACACGCTTGCCGAGTTCTTCGGCGCTTTCCCTGCGCTCGCTGTAGCGGTCGCCCAGGAATGAAGAAACATCGCGGGTAAGCAAGGTGAACTTGAACAGCTCTTCCATCACGTCGACTACGCGTTCATAATAAGACGAAGGTTTCATGCGGCCTTCGTCGTCGAACTCCAGGAACGCCTTGGCAACCGAGGACTGGTTAGGAATAGTGATCATCCGCATCCAGCGGCCCAGTATGCGCATCTGGTTGACCGCGTTGAACGATTGCGAGCCGCCGGATACTTCCATCAGCGCCAGCGTTTTTCCCTGCGTCGGCCGCAGCGCGCCGATGGACAAGGGAATCCAGTCGATCTGCGCTTTCATGATGCCGGTCATGGCGCCATGGCGCTCGGGCGAGGTCCAGACCATGCCTTCGGCCCATTGCGCCAACTCTCGCAATTCCTGGACTTTAGGATGGCTGTCGGGTTCGCCGTCAGGCAACGGCAATCCGTGCGGATCGAATATGTGAACTTCGCCGCCCATCGCTTCCAGCAAGCGCGCAGCCTCCTGCGTGAGCAAGCGGCTATAGGATCTCTCGCGCAGCGAACCATATAGCAGCAGGAAACGCGGTGCGTGCGATGAGCGCCCGACCTCCTCAAAGTCCGATGCAAGCGGCGTACGAAAGAGTCCTGCGTCAACGTTCGGCAGCTTAATCAGATGTTGTGACACGGCGCCCCTCCGAATCAATGACGACTTCGCCGTCTTCCTTGGTGAACGGTCCCTTTTGCGGCAACGGCAAGATGTCGAGCACCAGTTCGGACGGGCGGCACAGGCGAGTGCCGTTTGGCGTAACCACAAATGGCCGGTTGATCAGGATCGGATGCGCCAGCATGGCGTCCAGCAAATGCGCGTCTGTCAGGCCTGGCGCGTCTAGGCCTAGCTCTGCATAAGGCGTCCCCTTTTGCCGGATCGCCGCTCGCACCGTCAAGCCTGCATCTGCAATCAGCTTGGCCAGTGTTTCCAGCGACGGCGGCTGCTTCAGGTATTCGATCACTTCAGGCTCGACACCGGTATTGCGTATCAACGCCAGCGTGTTGCGAGACGTGCCGCATTCGGGGTTGTGGTAAATCGTGATGTGCATGGTTCGACTTTCTTGAAAGCCGGCAGCCGGTCTGCCGGTCGTGGATCAGCGGCCTTCGTACCAGCCTTGGGTGCGGTTCACGATGCCGACAATCAGCAGCATGACAGGCACTTCGATCAGTACTCCGACCACGGTGGCAAGCGCGGCGCCGGATTTGAAGCCAAACAGGCTGATCGCCGCCGCCACGGCCAGCTCGAAGAAATTCGACGCGCCGATCAGCGCAGAGGGACAAGCGATGGAATGCTTCTCGCCGACGATCTTGTTGAGCCAATAGGCCAGCGCGGAATTGAAAAAAACCTGTATCAGGATAGGAATCGCCAGCAATGCGATGACCAGCGGCTGCTCGATGATCGCATTGCCCTGGAATGCAAACAGCAGCACCAGGGTCAGCAACAGCGCCGAAACCGACCATGGCTGGATGCGTTCCATCAGCTGGTCGAAGCTGGCCTGGCCGCGGCGCAACAGGGATTTGCGCCAGATTTGCGCGATGATCACTGGAACGACGATATATAAAACCACTGAAGCCAGCAGCGTCGCCCACGGTACGGCGATGCTAGAAACGCCCAGCAGGAGAGCGACCAGCGGCGCAAATGCGAACACCATGATCAGATCGTTCAGCGCCACCTGCGACAGCGTGAAGTACGGATCGCCGCCGGTGAGGCGGCTCCACACGAACACCATGGCCGTGCACGGCGCCGCCGCCAGCAGGATCAGCCCGGCCACGTAGGAATCCAGCTGTCCGGCAGGCAGGTACGGCGCGAACCAGTGGCGGATAAACACCCAGGCAAGCAAGGCCATCGAGAACGGCTTGACCGCCCAGTTGATGAACAAGGTCACGCCGATGCCGCGTACATGCCCCTTGACCTGGTTCCAGGCAGAGAAGTCGATCTTCAGCAGCATCGGGATGATCATCACCCAGATCAGGAGACCGACCGGCAAGTTCACCTTGGCGATTTCGAGCGCACCTATCGCTTGCACCCCGGCAGGGAAAAGCTGCCCGAGCAAAATGCCGGCAACGATGCATAACGCCACCCAGACAGTCAGGTAACGCTCAAAAAAATTCATGGATCCGGACGCGGCGCGTTTGCCGATAACTTCGCATTGGACTGACATCGGCGACTCTCAGATAAAAACCGTCATGGCGAAGCGTCCTCGGCGACGTTGCATGCGGGACTGCAGGTGGTCATGCAGGGATTCCCGCCGCAACAATTTTCGGTGAGAAATGCCAGCAATTGATTCATGGTGGCGAAGTCGGCGGAATAGATCACGAACCGCCCTTCGTTGCGCGACGCCACCATGTCGGCATGGAACAGTTCCTTCATATGGAACGACACGGAGGATGGCGAGATGCCTGTGATTTCCCCGATTTTTCCGGCGGGCAGCCCTTCGGGCCCGGCCTGTACCAAGGCGCGGAAGATCGCCAGGCGAGAATCTTGGGCAAGCGCCGCAAGGGCGGCGACGACTGATTTTGTTTTCATATTTCAATGATAGTTGAAATATTGAATAAATCAAGGATTTTCTGCTCCCATAACGCAAGCAGACGGCCCCCTGCCCGTCTGCCTGCCTCCATCCGAACTAGGATGCCGCAACATGCTTTTCGATATTCTTCATCTGCGCGTCCCAACCGCCGCTGTTCATGCTGAACGCTTCCTGGCGCCGCGCAGCCGGGATATTGTCGAACCCCGATTCGACCACGCGCAGCAAAGTGCCCTCCTCGACAGCAATCAGCTCGAACACCACCAGCGTGGTCGGTTCCTGCGAATAGTCGACGGCAGCGTCAACCGCATAGGGATGCCAGCGGAAAGACAGCAAGCCTTCCGGCTCCACGCGATCGATCACCACGTTCCAGGCCAGGTGTTCGTAGCCTGGATAAGTGATCTGCCCCTGCACGGCCTGGCCGGCGGCGAAAGTTTTTCCCTTCAGCGCCACGCCGAACCAGCCGCCGAATTCCTCGGCGTGCGATAACGCGCGCCAGACCCGCGAACGCGCGGCCTTGAGCACAATTTCTCTTTCAATCCGATCCGTAGAATTATTTATATTCATTTGTCACCTCCTGGCTGCATATTAGTCCAAGCCGGGAAAATGCAGCCATAAAATTGCGCTCATTTTTTACCCGGTCCGGCGCCGGCTCCGACCGCACACAAACCAGTCACAAATTCCAGGAAAGCCGTCACCTTGGCAGGCGCCAGGTGGCGCGACGGATACAGGGCATAGAGGGGAAACGTCTCGTCAGGCCAATCCGGAAACAGTTCGACCAGCCGCCCTGATTGCAAGGCTTGCTCGACCCCGAGTTCAAACACCTGGGCAATCGCATGCCCGGCCTCGCACACGCTATACAGCGTACCGGCGTCGTTGAGAATCAGCCGGCCGTTGGTGGCAATCGTGACGCGCTCGGCGCCGCGATGGAATTCCCAGGGAAACGGCCTGCCCGAGATGGAGTCGCGGAATTCGATGCAGATGTGCTTGCCGCCTTCCAGCTCGGCGGGTGTTCGCGGCCGGCCGTAACGCTCCAGGTAGGCTGGCGCCGCCACCGTCAGGACCCGCGTCTCCAGCAGTTTCCTGGCGACCAGCGACGACGATGCCGGATAGCCGAAACGCAGCGCCAGGTCGACGCCGTCGGCCACCAGGTCGCCGAGCTGGTTGCTGGTGAACAGCTCCAGCCGCAACTCCGGGTAACCCTCCATGAAACGGTCGAGCGCAGGCCCGAGGACGAGGCGGGAAAAATACGGGTCGATATTTACGCGCAAACGCCCGCGCACCGCTTTCGCGCTGGCGGCCGCGCCGTCGGCGGCCTGCTCCAGGCTGGCCAGCAAGGGCGCGATCTCCTGGTACAGGCGGCGCCCTTCATCGGTGAGCGTGACCGAACGCGTGGTGCGGTCGAACAGGCGGATGCCGAGACGCTTTTCGAGCCGGGCAATCGCTCGGCTGACGCCGGACGGAGTCATGTCCAGCGTCTCGGCGGCCTGCACGAAGCTGCCGCCGTCCACCACCGCCGACAACACTGCCATGCCGTTGGCCAGACGCCCATCGAAACTCATTGATGATTCCTCGTCACTTATTCAATGACACTCATGCTATCGGAGAATTGCAGCCAGCGCCGCATACTTCTCGCCAACGCGACAAAAGTCGCCTTCAACAGGAGCAACCAGATGTATGCAATCACAGGAATCAGCGGCCAGGTCGGCGGCGCGGTGGCACGTTCTTTATTGGCCGCGGGGCAACCCGTGCGCGCCGTGATGCGCAACGCCGGCAAGGGTGAGGCGTGGGCAGCGCAAGGGTGCCAGGTGACGCTGGCGGAAATGAATGATGCGGCAGCGTTGCAAGCGGCGTTTACCGGAGTCGAAGGGGTGTTTATCCTGCTCCCTCCGATTTTCGCGCCGTCTCCCGGATTCCAGGAAACGCGGCGCATCGTCGCCGCGCTGCACCAGGCGCTAGCGGCGGCCCGGCCCGCCAAAGTGGTCTGCCTGTCGACCATAGGCGCGCAAGCTGAACCAGAGAACCTGCTCACCCAGCTGCAGATCATGGAACAAGAGCTGGGCCGCCTGGATCTGCCGCTGGCGTTCCTGCGCCCGGCCTGGTTCATGGAAAACGCCTTGTGGGACATCGCCCCCGCGCGGAGCACCGGCGTGATCCCGAGTTTCCTGCAGCCGCTGGACAAACCGGTGCCGATGGTCGCCACGGCCGATGTCGGACAGGTCGCCGCCGAATTGCTGCTCGAACAGTGGCAGGGCAAGCGTGTGGTCGAGCTGGAGGGTCCGCAGCGGATAACGCCGAACCAGATCGCGGCGACTTTTTCCGAGCTGCTCGGCAAGCCGGTGCATATGGAGGCCGTGGCGCGGGATGAATGGCCCGCCGTCTTTGCTGCTCAAGGTCCAGGCAACCATGCGCCGCGCATGCAGATGCTCGACGGTTTCAATCAGGGCTGGATCGCATTCGCCGGGCCGGCGCGCAAAGGGGCGGTGACGCTCAAGACGGTTTTAAAGGATTTGCTGGCGGCCAACGGATAGCAAGTTTTTCCCGGGCAAAAAAAAACCCGCCTGACCTTGCGGTAGCGGGTTGAATCCAAACCTTAGGAGGTGTTGGAGGAGACAGGTGTAACTATATGGCGGCGCAGCATCGATGTCTGCTTTATTATTCGTATAACTGTTATAGATAAAACACATATCTGCTGCACTGCAATAGTGCTCCTCTGCCCTAAATCGGACCGCGATCGATGCGCTTGCTGAGGATGATCGAGGTCGAAGTATGGCGCACCCCCTCCATTGCACCGATCTGGTCCAGCAAGCGGTCCAGCTCATCGGTGGATTGGCAGCGCAAGGTCAGCATGTAGTCGATCACGCCGCTCACCGCGCACAGGGTTTCCACCTGCGACATCTGCTGCAGCTGCTGGACCAGTAATGGTGCATTGCGGGAGTCAATCGAGATGCCGACGTAAGCACGCACTGCGGGCTGGTAAAGCCCGAGGTCGAGACGTACGCCGTAGCCGGCGATCACGCCCTTCTTTTCCATCGCCGCCAGCCGCGCTATGGCGGTGGTCCTGGCAATCCCGACACGCTTGGCGACGGTGGCCATGGACAGGCGCGCATCGTCCATCAGCAGTGCCAGGATTTTGTGGTCGACTTCATCCAGTTTATCTCTCATCGCTACAATCCATCTTCAATATTCGTCAATGTGTATCGTTATTATACATTTCGACGACTATTTACACTCTATTATCTGACTTCACTCGAATTTACAATGGTTGCAGCAGCAACATTGACTAAAACGACAAGCGAGTGACGACATGACTACCAAACTGATCCTTCTGGGCGCCGGCAAAATCGGCGACGCCATCCTCAACCTGCTGTCCCATACCGGCGATTATGTACTGACCGTGGCCGACCGCGATCCGCAACGGCTGGAATACGTGAAGCAGGCAGGTTTTCCCAATGTCACCACGATCCTGGCGGACATCTCGCACGCGCCCACCGTGACCAAGCTGATCAGCGGCCACGACGTGACGCTGTCGGCCTGCCCTTATTTCCTGACGCCGGTCATTGCCGCCGCCGCCAAGGCAGCGCACTCGCACTATTTCGACCTGACCGAAGATGTCGAAAGCACCCGCTTCGTCAAATCGCTGGCGCTCGATTCCAGCACCGCCTTCGTGCCGCAATGCGGCCTGGCGCCCGGCTTCATTTCGATCGTGGCGAACGACGTCGCGAGCCGCTTCGAACAGCTGCATGACGTCAAGATGCGCGTCGGCGCGCTGCCGACCTTCCCGAGCAACGCGCTCAAGTACAACCTGACCTGGAGCACCGACGGCCTGATCAACGAGTACTGCAATCCTTGCGAAGCGATTGTCGACGGCGTGCTGCGCGAAACCTCGCCGCTGGAAGAGCTGGAACACTTCTCGCTCGACGGCGTCGACTACGAAGCGTTCAACACATCCGGCGGCCTCGGCACCTTGTGCGAAAGCCTGCGCGACCGGGTGCAGAACCTGGATTACAAGACCGTGCGTTATCCCGGCCATCGCGACATCATCAAGATCCTGGTGCGCGACCTGCAGCTGGGCAAGCTGGAACGCCGTCCGATCCTGAAGGAAGTGCTGGAAACCTCGATCCCGATCACCAAGCAAGACGTGGTGCTGACCTTCGTCAGTGTCAGCGGCATGCGCGACGGCCGCCTTGAGCAGGAAACCTATGCTCAAAAGACCTATAGCCAGCAGGTCAACGGCCAGCTGCTGTCGGCGATCCAGCTGACTACCGCGGCCGGCATCTGCGCCATGGTCGACCTGGTTGTCACGGGCGTGCTGCCGCAAAGCGGTTTTGTGCGGCAAGAGCAAGTCACGCTGGCGGATTTCCTGGCCAACCGTTTCGGTAAGTTCTACGCCGGCCACGCACCTGCGCACGGCGGCTTCGCACCGGCCAGCAACACCGATTTCAACAAACTGAAAGCGGTTGCTTAAGCACACGGCACGAAGTACCCGGCAAAACGGCCTGCATGACTCGCGCGAGTCTTGCAGGCCGTTTTTTTATCGCTGCCGGATCACGCCGGCGCCGGGGTCGTCAGAACGATTTGCGCATGCCAACCGAAAATACATTGTTGACCAGTCCGCCTTTGCCGAACTGCGCATCGTAGTTGCCGTACCAGCTCCAGTTGCTGGCCAGCGCGCTGGAGATGCCGATGCCGGCCCAGCCGCTGTTGCGCGCCAATCCTATGCCTTGCACCGAAAACCCGGCAGCCGGCGCACCGACGAAAGCCGCGTTGAAATCCAGCTTGCCATCGTTGAAGCCGTGCTGCCAGGCCGCGTAAGCTTGAACATTGGTATGGCCGCCCAGCCAGTCGAAACCTGTGTCGCCGCGCAAGCCAAGTACGCTCGCAGCCTGGCGGTAGCTGCTGCTGCCGGCGGTGAGGCCGAAGGGGCTGCCGGTTTCCGTGAATGCGCCGCGCTTGAGGCGGTCGTAGCTGATGCCGGCAAACGGGGTCAGCGTCGTGGCCGCCGACAGCTTGCGCACGTAGCCGGTTTCGGCATAGGCCGAAATCATGCTGTCGGCATGATTGGCGGACAGGCTGTCGACCTCGCTGCCGAGGATCACGCTGCGATTGATCTTGCTGGTCACGCGGGCGACGCCGGCGCGGCCGGAAACGTAGATGCCGTCATGGCTAAGCGCATAGCGGCCATACAGCGACAGGCCGGTATCCTGGCTGTTCGCGGCGCCGCCGAAACGGTCGAAGCTGGCTTTGCTTTCCGAGTAGGACAACGCCACGCCGACAATCGCCTTGTCATTCAAATGCGTATCGAAACCGAACTGGCCGCCCCAGGTGGATGTGTCGGCAGAAGCATAACCCGATTCGCCCAGCTTGCCGCTGGCGCCGATCACGCTGGCCCACAAGCCGGCCTTGGCGCTGCCCGCAACCGGATTGGCCAGCAGCGACAGCCGGTTCGACAGATCGCGGTTGACTGCTTGCGACTGCTGGAAAGTCAGCGCCTGCGAAGAGGCATGGATCTGCCCCGACAGGCTGTCCAGCACCTGGGCCGCGGCGGCGAGATCCGCAGTGCGCTGCAGCGCTGCGGCGCTGTTCAGGAAGGCGCTGTTGCTGCCGCCGGTGTTGCCGCCGGCGGCCATGGCGTCGGCCGCCTTGAGTCCCGTCTCGAGGTTGGCGGCGCTGTTGTTGCGCGTAGGGTCGGCGGCAAACGCTTGCGCTGCCACCACCTTGACATCGTTGCGCGCTATGCTCAGGTCGACTTCGTTGGCGGTATATGCCAGCGTAGCGCTCAAGAAGGTGCCCGGGTTGAAAACCGTACCGTCGTGTTCGAACGACACATCCTGGAACACGCCAGACACACCGCTGGCAGCAGTCAGCACCTTGCCCTTGACGCCCACTTGCTGCGCCACGTAGCCGGACGGGTCGCTGCTGCCGACGGGCGTGGTCGCCACCAGGTGCGAATTGCCGAGCGCGGCGCTGCCGCCTACGGCCAGGGTCGCATTGAACTGGTTGGCCAGCACGGCGCTGGCCGAGGCCGTGTAGTTGCCGGCAATCGTCATGCCGCTGCCGGTATTGCTGAGACGGCCGTTGTTGGAGACGCTGCCGCCGATGCGGCCGCCGTCGCCGGACAACACGCCGGCGCTGTCGATGGCGACTGTGGAAGCAACCGACCCGGTCACGTTCAGCGTGCCCTTCACGATTTCACTGGCGCCGCTGTAGGTGTTGTTGCCTGCCAGGGTCAGCGTGCCGCTGCCGTCTTTCTGCAAACCGGCATTGCCGCCGATGTTATTGGCGAAGGTTGAACTGACGGCATCGAAACTGGCGACGAAATTGCCGCCCAGGGTCAGCCGGGTGTCGAACAATGCCGGACCGCTGGCGGCTTTGCTGGCGTTCAGCAAACCCCAGCCGTATGTGGCGGTGTCGCCCATGCCGGTCGCGGTTGACAAGATGGTTTGCCGGATCTGGTCGGCGTTCATCCAGGGATAAGCTTGCTGCACCAGGGCAGCTGCGCCGGTCACCGCCGGCGCGGCGAACGAGGTGCCGTAGACCCGGCGTCCGGCGGTGGCGGAAATAAAATCGCCCGGCGCCGCCAGGCACCAGTTGGCGGCTTCGCCGCAGCGGTTCGAGTAGCTGGAAATCACGCCCGGCGTAGTGTCGCTGCTGCTGTATCCCTGGGCGCCGCCGGCGGCGTTCACCGCCACCACCGCCAGCCAGCCTTTTTGCAGGTCTGGATACAAGGCCGGCAGCCCTGCCGTCAGGCTGGGATGGGCGCTGCCATCGTTGCCGGCGGCCCAGATGAACAAGCTGCCTTTGCTCACGAAAGGCTGGTAGATATTGTAGAAAGTCGGGCCGCTGCCGCCCGGCGCCGCGATCGAACCAAAAGTGTTCGACTGGTTGAAGAGGCGCGCGCCCTTGTTGAACAGGTCCTGGTAAACCGAGGCATTCAAAGTGACGTTTTCGCCGCCGGTGCCGACCGCGGCGCCCAGCATGCTGACTGCCGGCGCCACGCCGTAGCTGCTGCCGCCCAGCGCTTCCGCCGCTTCGCTGCCGTGGCTGTCGCCGGCGCCGCCGCTGGAATACACGGTCTTGCTAAGGCGTCCGCCAAATTCAGGATCGCTGACATTGAAATCCGTATCGACCACCGCCACCGTTACGCCGGCGCCGGTAATGCCGCGTGCATGGGCGGCGCCGGCATTGCTTGGATCGTTGGGATTGAGCGCAGGAGTGGCGCTGCTGGTCGATACCGGCGGCAAGCTGGCCGGCCCGCTGGAGCCGCCGCCTCCACCGCCGCCGCATGCGGATAGCATGGTGATCGCTGCGGCAGACATGACGGATAAAGGAAAACGATTTGCAGGTTCTCGGTTCATAGACTTACTCGGGCGGTTAACTTGCAGCAAACGCCTGGCGAGCGCAGTCGTAGTCGTTCTTGCGTCAAATTACTGGATTAAAAAAGTGAGTGCACAATACTCCCGGCGGCTGGCCGATACAATGCAAGGCCGTCATGAATTGCCAGAAAAATGAACAGATAATTTGTAAATTTCGTGATTAATGGCAAGTAGTTGTCAACAAATGACGGCAGATAAACAACTAAATGCCACGTCAACAACACTCCACGCATCGCCGCACGGCCTGCCGGGGAATACCTTAAAAAAAACAAAAGCCCGCGCAAAAGCAGGTTTTTTTTCAGCCAGCCGCCGCCCGCCTATGCGAGCATCGGCTCAACTTCATCCAGCGTCACATGGCCGCGGAACCGGCCGCCGCTTTTTGCTTCGATCTGCCGTTCAATCGCATCCGCAAAAATCACGGCCGGATCGGTCCGCAGTTTTTGCAGATGGCGCGACAGGTGCGGATGCTGCCGCACATCCAGCACCTTGTGATATTCCGCCCAGCGCGCAATCGCCGCGAAATACGCGTCGGCCACGGTACGCTTGCTGCCGCCGTCAATCCATTCCCGCTCCGCCAGCAGGCCGTCGAGATAGGCGCATGCCTGCTGCACCCGTGGATTTCCCAGGTTGCGCAACATCTCTTGCACCGGCGGGTTGGCCGCCATTTCGCAGGCGATCCAGAGCGGCCTGAAGGCCGAGAAAAATTCCGTGTTGAGGTAGGCCAGCATCCGGTTGAGACGATCGTATTCCGGCGTGCCCTGCGCATAACCCAGCAGGTTGTTGCGGCGCGCCGCGAGGTGCAGCAGGATGGCTGAGCTTTCGTTGACGATGTGGCGCTCGGCGGTCAGGTAGGCAGGCGTCAGGTTCAGCGGATTGATGCGTGCGAACGCGGCCGGCCACGGATGTTCCAGCATTTCTATGCGAGACAGCCGGTACGGCTCGCCCAGCCATTCAAGGGCGATGATGCTGCCCAGCGAACAGCCTTGCGGTACGCCATAAAACAGTATGGGCTCCATGTTCTTCCTTTGCTTTGACGGGTTTAAGCGGATGCCGCTGCACGACTGCAGCGGCATGGGGAAGAAGATAAAATCAAAGGCGGTCATAATCCGTCCGCATTTAACCGGCGCCCTGAAAAACATGTCAAAACCAGCCATCCGCATGCTCGCAGTCCTGGAACTGCTGCAAACCCATGACCGCATCTCCGGCGTCGAACTGGCGCGCCGGCTGGAAGTAGACGGCCGCACGCTCAGGCGCTACATCGCCGGGCTGGAGGAACTGGGGATTCCGGTCATGTCGGAACTGGGGCGCCACGGCGGTTATTCGCTGGTGGCCGGTTTCAAGCTGCCGCCCATGATGCTCACCAACGACGAGGCGCTGGCGATGTCGCTAGGCCTGATCGCGGCGGAAAGCATGGGCATGGCCGAAACCGTCTCGGCAGTGGCCAGTGCGCAAGCCAAGCTCGAACGTGTGCTGCCGGCGCAGCTCAAGCAGCGTGTGCGCGCTCTCAGTGAAACCGCCACTATCGATAAGGCGGCTGCAGTTGCCGGCGCCAGCCAGGAAACGCTGGCAGCGATTGCTTCAGGCGCAGAAGCCCGCCGCAGCGTGCGCTTCGCGTATCAGTCAAGGCTGGGGGAAGCCAGTACACGCACTTTCGATCCCTACGGGCTGGTGTTCCGCGGCGGCGCCTGGTATGCCAGCGGCATGTGCCAGCTGCGCCGGCAGCTGCGCTCGTTCCGGCTCGACCGCATGCAGCAGGTCGAGCTGACCGCGGAGCGTTTCAAACGGCCGGCGGATTTCGATAGCGCAGCCTACCTGGCGCACAGCATCGCCACCATGCCGCGCGCCCACGCGGTCGAAGTCTTGCTGCACACCGACCTGCAGGCCGCGGCAGCCGAGCTCGGCCGCAGCGTCGGCTTGCTGGAACCGCGGCAAGACAGCGTGCTGCTGCGCACCAGCACCGACAGCATCCCGTGGTTCGCGCGCCAGCTGGCGCGCTTGCCGTTTTCCTTCGAAGTGCGCGAACCGCAGGCGCTGCTGGCCGCGGTGCACGCCCACGGCCAGCACTTGCTGCAAATCCGGGCCGGCTGAAATCCTAAGCGCCCAACGCAGCTTTCCAGGCTTGCGCCTGGCCAAAGAAACGGCCGGCGTCCAGCACTTCGATTTGCGTTTCGCGCTGCAGTGCGAAGGTGGGAAAACCCTGGCCGCCGACACGCGCCAGCAAGCTGCGGCTGGCGGCGATATGGGCTTGCGTGGCAGCGCCGCCGAGCTCGGCGAACTTGCTGTCGAACAGCGCCGGATCAAGGCCCGCCTCCATTGCCAGCGTATGCAACACCGCGGCATCGGCAACCCGCAAGCCGCGCACATAGTGCGCCGCCTGTATCCGCGCCAGCATGGCCAGTCCCTGCCCGGCAACCGCTTCGGCCGCCAGGATCGCGGTAATCGGCGGCGCGGAATCAAAGATCGCCGTGGTGTCCAGCAGCAGGCCGTTGAAGTAGTCGTCGCCGAACGGCTGGCCGGTCATTGCCGCGATCCGCTGGTCGTGCTGCATCACGTAGTTGCGCAATTGCGGACTGACCTGCCTGCGGTTGCTGCCGGTCATCATGCCGCCGCCGTGCAGCACGATGTGCAGGCCTTCGATCTCGCGGGCAGCCTGCAGCAAAGGCGCTGCGCCGTAGCACCAGCCGCACAGCGGATCATAGATGTAATGCAGCACCGTACCCTGTGCCGCCGCCGGCGCCGCTGCGTCCGTACTTTCCGCGGCGGCGGGCAGCGCACAGCTGCTGTCGCCGCAATCGTGGCTGCTTACCATTTCATTTCACCTTTGCTGACCTTGGCGCCCAGTTCCAGCGACGATACGCCTTCCAGGTTTGGATAATGTTTCTTCATCGCCTCGATCAAGGCGGCGGAATCCTTGGCTTTGGCGGTTTCCGCTTCATAGGTCTTCAGGTAGTTCCTGGTGAAGCGCACCGATTCGATATTTTGCGGCGCACCGGCGCTGAAATGCCCCGGCACCACTACCTTCGGATGCAAGGCTGCAATCTTGTCCAGCATCTTGATCCATTGCCGGCGCGAAGCCAGGGTCTGGGTGTCTGCAGTCCAGACATGTTCGTTGCCGGCCACCAGCACGCCGCCAACCACCGCTTTCAATGAAGGAATCCAGACGAAACTGCGGTCCGGGCTGGCGCCGTCCAGGCCGACCACTTCCAGCTTGCGGCCTTCCAGGGTCAGCGTGCTGCCTTCCAGCGGTTCCGGCACGATCAGCTGCCTGGGCGCGCTGACGCCCAGCTTGGGACCCCAGAATGCCAGCTTGTCCTGCATGGTGGCCTTGATGTGAGCGATCACCGGCGCCGGCGCCAGCACCTTGGCGTCGGGATAAGCTTCCTTCAGCACTTCGAGGCCGAAGTAGTAGTCGGGATCGCCGTGGCTGATGTAGATCGTGGTCAGTTTCTTGCCGCTGTCCTGGATCTTTTTCAGCAGCTGGGCGGCATTGGCGCGGTCAAACTGGGCATCGATCACGATGGCCTCGGTGCTGCCGGTAACCAGCTCGGAAGACACCGGGAACATGCCGTTGGCGCCGGGATTGTAGACCTCCAGCTGCAAGGGTTGCGGCGCCGCCGCAGCCGAGCCGGCGATCGTCAGGCCGGCAGCGGCGGCGAGCAGCGAACGGAAAAATTTGCGTTTCAACATGGAATCTCCAGGGGTGATGAGAAAGAACCATCATCATAGTTGACTAAAATGAGTCAAAAAACCGCATAATAGTGCCTAGTTAGTTGCACAAATCGATCTAATAGATTACACGCCATGGACAGACTGGTCGCAATGCAGGTATTCGTCGAAGTCGCGGACCGGGGCAGCCTGACCGCTGCCGCCGACAAACTCGACATGTCGCGCGCCATGGTGTCGCGTTACCTGGCCGAACTCGAAACATGGGTGGGCGCCCGCCTGTTCCATCGCACCACGCGCAAGCTGAGCCTGACCTCGGCCGGCAGCGACACCCTGCCGCGCTGCCGCCAGCTGCTGGACATGGCCGGCGGCATCCAGGCCTCCGCCGCCAATCCCGAGAATACTCCGCGCGGCACGCTGCGCCTGACTTGCAGCATGTCGCTGGGACAGGCCTACCTGGCGCCGCTGCTGGCGCGTTTCTTGAAACGCTATCCGGACACCGCGGTCGACATGCTGCTGGTCGACCGCGCAGTCAACCTGGTCGAAGAACGGGTGGACCTGGCGATCCGCATCACCAACGCGCTCGATCCCAACCTGATCGCGCGCAAGCTGGCGGTGTGCCGCTCGGTGGTGTGCGCCTCGCCGGCCTACCTGCAGGAACACGGCACGCCGAACAGCGCGGAAGACCTGGCCCTGCACAATTGCCTGACCTACTCTTACTTCGGCAAGAGCCTGTGGGAATTCGAGAAAGACGGCGCGCCGGTGGCGGTGCCGGTGGGCGGCAACATGAGCGCCAATGAATCGTCGGTATTGCTGGAAGCGGCAGTCGCCGGCGCCGGCATCAGCATGCAACCGGTGTATGCGGCCACAGGATTGCTGCGTAGTGGTAAACTACGCGCGCTGCTCGGAGAATACCAACCGCGCGAAATGAGTATTTACGGCGTCTACGCTTCGCGCCGCCAAATGCCTGCCATCCTGCGCGCCATGCTCGATTTCCTGGTCGAGGAATTCAGCGCAGACCCGGACTGGGCAACACCAGTCATTTAAATCAAGCAAAGAATCAAGCAAATCCGTCCGTGACACCCGTAAGGCAGCCACTGCCCGCGCGTTAGCCAATGCTTCCAGCCGTCACAGCTTCACCTAGTAAAAAAATGCAAAAAATCTCGACGCTTACCCGTAATACCCTGATGTTTCCGCTGGCTCTGGTGCTGTTCGAGTTTTCGGTCTACATCGCCAACGACATGATCCAGCCGGGCATGCTGACGGTGACCCGCGAATTCGGCGCCAGCGCGGCCTGGATGGCGTCCGCCATGACCGCGTTCCTGGTCGGCGGCGCCGTGTTCCAATGGCTGTTCGGGCCGCTCTCCGACCGTATCGGGCGCCGCCCCGTGATGCTGGGCGGCACCGTGTTCTTCATCCTGTCCTGCCTGGCGACGCTGTTCTCGCAAAGCATCGAAAGCTTCATCATCTTGCGCGTGCTGCAAGGCGTGGGCTTGTGTTTCATTTCTTCGGTCGGTTATGCCGTGGTGCAGGAAGCGTTTGAAGAAAAAGCCGCGATACGCGTCACGGCGCTGATGGCCAATGTCGCCTTGATTGCGCCGCTGGTCGGCCCGGTGGCCGGCGCTTTCATGATTGAAATCCTGCCTTGGCGCATGGTGTTTGTATTCATCGCTGCCATCGCCACCGTTTCCCTGGTCGGCCTGGCGCGGCACATGCCGGAAACCGTCAAGCAGCGCAAAGAGAAACTGCCGCTGGTGCAGATCTGGCACGACTACCGTGCGGTGGTGGGCAACTGCCATTTCCTGAAGGCCGCGATGTGCATGCCTTTACTGGCGATTCCGCTGATCGGCTGGATCGCCATGTCGCCGGAAATCCTGGTGGCCGACGGCCACCTGAGCGTGATCGAATACGGTTACTGGCAGATCCCGGTGTTCGGCTGCCTGATCGCCGGCAACCTGGTGCTGGCGCGCCAGGTCGACCGCTGGCGCCTGGGCAGCTCGACCAGGATCGCGCTGTATCCGATCGCCCTGGGTGTGCTGATCATGCTGTTCGGCGCGGCCTTCCTCGACAAGCCCTATTTCCTGGTGGCGGCAATCAGCGTGATTGCTTTCGGCGAAGGCTTGTCGGCAGCGGTGATGATCCGCTTCACGCTGACAGAAAGCACGGTCTCGAAGGCTACCGTGGCTGCCACCATGGGCATGATCAACATGACCTTGTACGGCGTCGGCATCGAGCTGTACAAGGTGTTTTACCAGCACGCGGGCATGATGGGTTTTGCGCTGTTTTCGCTGGCGGTGATTGCGCTGTACTGGCACCTGTCGCGCAGCGTGGTGGCGCGCGCCATGCTGGCTCGGGTTACCGGGCATGAAGAGAAAGAGGATGGACCGCTGATCTGATGGATGCTCCCGATCCGGCCGGCGCCGGATCGGGAGCGGCAATGCAGTTGTTATTCGCCGTGCTTCTGGCTGATGATGCTCATGAATTCGCGCCGCGTCGACGGATCGTCACGGAACGCGCCCAGCATGCGGCTGGTCACCAGGCTGGTGCCCGGTTTGTGGATGCCGCGCGTGGTCATGCATTCATGCGATGCTTCGATCACCACCGCAACGCCCTTGGGCAGCAGTACTTGCTGCAAGGTGTCGGCAATCTGCACCGTCATTTTTTCCTGGATCTGCAGGCGCTTGGCGAAGATATCGACCAGCCGCGCCAGCTTCGAGATGCCGACTACGCGCCGGTCCGGCAGGTAAGCCACGTGCGCCTTGCCGATGATGGGCGCCATGTGGTGCTCGCAATGGCTCTCGAAACGGATGTTGGTCAGCACCACCATCTCGTCGTAGCCTTCAACTTCTGAAAACGTGGTCGACAGGATTTCGACCGGGTCCTTGCTGTAGCCGGCAAAGAATTCTTCATACGCCCGCGCCACGCGCGCCGGCGTGTCCAGCAAACCTTCGCGGTCAGGATCGTCGCCGGCCCAGCGCAACAGGGTGCGGATCGCCGATTCCGCCTCGGCGCGGCTTGGACGTTCTGACAAGGCGCTAGCCGCCGGCACTGGATCTTTTGAAGCCATCTGTTTACCTTTTTCTGAAAAATTTTACTTGCCGTTGTGCAGCGCTGCGCTGCGGCTGATGCCGACAGTGTAATTCAGCTGTCGCATTACTGCAGCGCATTCCTCAAAGGCGGGTGTATTGCGCAACGCAGCATCGAAACCTGGGCAGGTAATAGCCTGCTATTACCTGCCGCATCCCTGCTGTTCCATACTCAAGCTTTACTGCCCCACCCACTTCACTGAAGGACCTATCATGAGCGCAAAGAAAATCCTGATCCTGGCCGGCGATTATGTCGAAGATTATGAATTGATGGTGCCGTTCCAGGCGCTGCAGATGGTCGGCCACCAGGTCGACGTGGTGTGCCCGGACAAAGCCGCCGGCGCCCAGGTCCGCACCGCCATCCACGATTTCGAAGGCGACCAGACCTATAGCGAGAAACCCGGCCACAACTTTACCCTGAACGCCGCTTTCAGCGATGTCGATGTCAGCCGCTACGATGCGTTGCTGATCCCGGGCGGCCGCGCTCCGGAATACCTGCGCCTGAATCCGCGCGTGATCGAAATCGTCCAGCAGTTCCATGCCGCCGACAAGCCGATCGCTGCGGTCTGCCACGGCCCGCAACTGCTGGCGGCGGCCGGCGTGCTGGAAGGAAAAACCTGTTCCGCCTATCCGGCCTGCGCCCCGGAAGTCAAGCTGGCGGGCGGCAAATATGCGGAAATCGACGTTACCGCCGCCCACCGCGACGGCAACCTGGTGACCGCGCCGGCATGGCCGGCCCATCCGGCCTGGCTGGCGCTGTTCCTGGCCGCATTGGGAACCCGCATCGAGTTATGATGGATGCGATGCGGCCGGCCGCAAGGCGGGCCGCTCACTGCGATTGTTCAAGAAACGAGGTATCCGATGTGTCAGATTTATGCCCAAGCCGATCCCATCCTGTACGAATCGCGCGCCCGTTCGGTGCGCATCATGGGCGTCATCACCACCATCAAGCTGGAAAACCTGTTCTGGCAAACCCTGGCGGAACTGGCGGCGGATAACGATTTGACCACCAACCAGCTGATCGCCAAACTGCACGACGAAGTCACCACGCATCTGGGCGAGGCCAGCAATTTCGCCTCTTTCCTGCGCGTCACCTGCCTGCGCTACCAAGCCTTGAGAGCGCATGCCGGATTCGAATCGAAAGCGGTCAGCGCCGCCACCAAGATCAACGCCGCCGCATAGAAGTATCAGCCTGCGGTCGACAGTTTCAGCCCGATCAAACCCAGCACGATCAGGCTGACGCTGGCGACGCGCGCCAGGCTCGCCGTTTCGCCCAGCAGCACGATGCCGGCGATGAAGGAGCCGACCGCGCCGATGCCGGTCCATACCGCATAAGCGGTACCGAGCGGCAAAGTGCGCATCGCCAACGCCAGCAGCCAGATGCTGACAGCCATGCCGGCCACCGTGATCACGGACGGCCACAGGCGGCTGAACCCTTCGGAATATTTGAGGCCGACAGCCCAGACGATTTCGGCCAGGCCAGCGAGAAAGAGAATGATCCAGGCCATGCGACCTCCGGAAAGATGGGGTCGTCCCCGGATAAAGATACGGCGCCGGGTCGTCCCGGCGCCGAGATGAAAACAACAACATTATAGGGCGTTTTGCTTCAGCTCAGTGCACGCCGATCCACCCCAGGCCGGCGGCAAATACCAGGTACAGCAAACCGAACACTGCCAGCCGGCCGCCGCTCAGCATGCCTTTGCGCAGCAGCACGTAGAGGCCGAACATCGACATCATCGTCACCGCCGCCGCCCACACCAGCGCCGGTCCCAGCATCCATGGCGTAAAGATCAGCACCAGCGCAGTCGGGATAGTCGCCTGGATCATCATGGCGCCGCTGATATTGCTCAAGGCCAGGTTCTGCTTGCCCTGCCTGACCCAGATTACCGCATTCAGGATTTCCGGCAACTCGGTCGCGACCGGGCTCAGCAGCAGCGCAGCCAGTTGCGGCGAGATGCCCAGCCATGGCGCGATATCGCCCAGCTGATGCACGAACAGCTGCGAACTGAGGAAAATCACCACCAGCGCCACCAGGGTCTGCAGCAAGGCCCAGCCGATGCCCGGCTGGGCATCGTGCGGCCGGAATTTCAAGGGTTCCAGGTCGTTTATCTCGGCATCGGCGTCTTCTTCCTTGCGCATCTCGCCCCAGATATATGCGCCGTAGGCCAGCAGGAAAAACACACCGAGCCAAGGCTTGACCGCAAACGCCACCAGCCCCAGGCCGACCTTGACCACGAAGATCCCGATGAACCAGGCCTGGTCCCGGCTCAGCCGCTGCGCAGCGCTGGCCGACAGCAGCATGCCGCCGATTTTTTTGCGGTTCAGGATGAACATCAGGCCCACCACCGCATAAGCAATGGTCGCCAGCACCAGCGGCCCGCCCAGCGCCGCGCCGACGCCGATTTCCCGGTGCGCCGCATCGCGCCCGAACACCACGGCGACAAATGTCACCACGCTTTCCGGCAAGGCCGTGCCGAACGCCGCCAGTACCGTGCCTACCGCGCTTTGCGCGATGCCGAGCCGGCGTCCGACCCATTCGATGCTGTTGACGAAATATTCACAGGAAAGGTAGATCACTACGGCCGAACCGAGCAGCAGAGCAAAGCTGAGCATCATGAGCGTGCCTCCGTCGGATAAACCACGGATGCCGGCGAAAGAAAAAATGAAAGGTGAAGCGGCTTGGCGGAACTGGCTGTGGCAGCATCCTGGCGCTGCCATTGGCGATGAATAAGCATGTGGAATCCTGAGGGCCGGGCACTGACGAATGGCGCGACGCCTTCGCCCGGCCGGGTAAAGGGAAGCACCATAGGTCTTGCCAAACCGTGCGGTCGCGCATGCCATGGCGTAAATCGGATACAGCGCCAAGTATGTTGACATGCGCTCTTCGAAAGACGAAGGCGGCTACTCCCCTAAGGAGGTTGCATTATATGGCTTTTATAGCCATTTTAAAAAAATTTATTTCCACAATTTACTTTTCTCAAAGAAATAAATTATATCGATTTAGCAAATCATAACAATACTGATATATGAAATTGAAAACAATTTTGCTATATTGGACATTGTCTCTGTGTTAATGATTGTAATGTTTAGTACAACATGAGGAGTCACTTGACATGAACACCACCTCCGCCTCCGCCGATCCAGGCAAGAACCAGGTCAACGAGCAGGAAACCTATGATCCAAATCACCTGCTTGATTCTTTGATTGAGAAATTACATTTGAAAAATGATGCGGCCCTGGCACGCGCGCTCGAAGTCGCACCACCAGTCATCAGCAAGCTTCGCCATCATCGTTTGCCAGTTGGCGCGTCGCTTCTGATCCAGATGCAAGAAATCAGCGACCTCAAGATCAAAGAATTGCGCGCCTTGATGGGAGATCACAGAGATAAATTTCGTATGGGCGGCCATCACCTCAAATCAAAGGATGCTTGAAGTCAATTACGCAGGATTTGCGAGTGAACGGGATCCAAGCTTGCAGTAACCGGCGCGAAAATGGCGTCATTGTAAATTCCCTTCTTCATTCTGCCAAAGCAGTTATAGCCGCCCCCGCTTCTAAAAAAAATCCTTCATCAAGTGGCGACGGCGACCGGTATGAAACAGGAAGTTCTGCATTCAAATTTTCTGTCAAGTTTAGAAAAATATCACGTATCCGCGTGTATTTTCTGGCATCTCCCGGTAAATTTTGACAATATTCATCACTAAACATTGATTAATCCATTCTGAACGATAGCTAGAATAAATTCCTGAGACAGAAGTGTTAGGTATACTTCGCCCATGGAAAAACAATATGAAGCCCCCTATTGTTCCCAAGGCCGACTTTCGCAAGCTGTCAAGAGGATTATGGGAAATGCAAGCTCTTGTCACGCGGCAAGCGTCACTGCTGTTCGATCGACGAATGCAGGGAAGAACGCTAATTGGCCGGTGGTTAGAGCATCTCCCCTGCACTCGCTTACACATTCAACCGTAAAGCAGTTTGTGGCATGACGCGCCGGGATGTTCGCTTCACAGCGCAAACTCGAACTACGGCCGTGGCCGAGTCGCGCCGAATAGCTGGATTTTCTTCCCCCGCTTCTGACCTAGCCACGCTTCCGCACTCTCAAGCCAAAGATCTCCGCGGAGACCATCTCAGCTGCACCAGCCTGCTGTTCCATGAGGATCTCAGGGAATTGGCGGGCTATTTTGCATTGGTAAACGATGTAATTTCACTGAAGGCAGCTGAGCCGTCAATCAATCTGAGCACCACAACTGAAGGAAGGAGGTAACGAATGAAATAATCCCAGGCGTTTGCGCTGTGCAGCCTTGATACCCATGCCGTCCATAGCCTGTGGCTGTCGCCACGAGCTTGTTCGGTGGCGCTAGCGCGTCCCCGTTTCCGCGGGTCATATACTTTTTTGGGGATGGACCTGGGCTCGCATGCACGCCAGAGTTGTATGCGTCCGCACATCAGGCAGGGGGATAAGTATGCCAATCGGTTGACCAGCTGCACGGTCGACCAGGCTTGGCAATGAATTCCGATTTATCACCCGCAGCAGTGCAAGACGTTTTTCAAGATTTTTCTTCTTCGCCAAGATACCAGCCGTTTCTTGGTCGAATGATGCTGCTCGTTCGGACATGAATCAAGCAGCGATGGTTCACGCTGACCTGAATTCGGCGTATCCGATGCCCCAATGCGGAAAGGGGCTCGCAATGGACACGGCGACTAAAGGTTGCAAATAACAAATTATTTCTCAATCTTATGGAATTGTAATGTATAAATTGAAATCTGTCACCATCATTTTAGGCGTCATGCTCGGTATGGTTTTACATGGCGAGGCGAACGCATGGAGATCGCGGACCCCGGCGCCAGCGCCGACGACAACGACTACCACTACTACTGCAGTCAGTTACGCCAACCAGCAAATGTACGGCATAACCATTGACGACATATCGGGATTGACTGCCACCACCGCCGCCCTGTCCCAACTGTCGAAAAAGCCGACCACTCGCATTGTGTTCGACGAATGGCAGCCTGCATCCGGCTACCGCAACGCGGCTGTAGCGATCAACAAAGTCAGTTATGTGATGGGTGAGATCCTTGACTCCTCGGCGATGGATCAATACACGGTCCAGCAATACCTGAACCGCACAAGCGAATACATGGCAGCCCTTGGCGACGTGGTGAACATCTGGGAAATCGGTAACGAAATCAATGGTGAGTGGCTAGGCAAAAACGCCGACGTAGTCGCCAAGATGACCGGTGCTTACGATCTGGCCAAAGGGCAAGGCAAGACTGCCGCTCTGACGCTGTACTACAACCAGGACTGCTGGTCCAATCCAGCGAACGAGATGTTCACCTGGGCGAATGCGAATATTCCGGCGCGCATGAAAACCGGGCTTGACTACGTGCTGGTCAGCTACTACGAAGAGGACTGCAACGGCTTGGTTCCTGACTGGAATGCCGTGTTTACGAAGCTGTCGGCCATGTTTCCGAACTCCAAGGTCGGATTTGGCGAAACCGGCACCACCACTACCAACAAGGCAGCCTACCTGACGCGCTACTACACCTTGAAGCCACCTGTGAAAAACTATATCGGCGGCTATTTCTGGTGGTATGGCAAAGAAGACTTGGTGCCGTCCACACAACCGCTGTGGTCGACATTCAATAACGTATTGTCGGGCAGTTAAGAACAATCCGCTCCTGCTGCCTTGAAGGACTATCTCAGGCGCGTTCGTTTCAGCGCTCCTGACCAATAATGGCTTCCACAACTTCCATTCCTGGCTGAGGGCACGGACTTGGGTAGTCCTTCATAGCATCTGCGGCAAGGGGCTGAGGCTCAGTCGAATGCCCCTAGCGGTATTCGACTGAGCCTCAGCCCCCATTTTCTGCAGCATTTTCAGGACCGGCCAGCTCATTCACCAGGTCGCGGTTCAGGTAATGCGGGCCATCGAACAAGTAAACGGAAAAACCGTCATAGACGGCAAGTTGCGGCTTGAGTTCTGCGGCTGTGGCCGGGCGGAATCCTCCTCCCTGGCGAGGTCGAAACGCTTCGGCGATGATACGTACCCGCTGTTTTCCAAAACGAGCAGCCAGCACGTCTGCATAATGCCGGGCCACGCTTGCCTCGCGCGCGTGGATACCGACGCCATCCTGAAAGAAAATACCCACGTCTGGCGGCAGCCAGGAAGCAAGCCATTGCGATAACGTATCGGCACCGACATTGGCGCTGTCATATACGCTGATCCACAGTGGCCGCGGCAAAGCTGCCAGCAGCGGGCCAAGGCGAGCTGCATCGGACCAGCTCGAATCAACCTCCAGTGGAAAGAACCAACCCGCCACATGCAGCGGCGTCGGCAACGCGGCAAGCTTGCGCGACTCTTCAATTAGCGCGGCAACATTTGCGCGGGCCGCCGTTTCGTCGAACCTGCCTGCCAATCCGACAATCACTTTGTTCGCCCAAGGTTCAGCTGCAATCCGCTGCCAATCAGGAAATCTCGCGGCAGCGCGGCCCTCGGCGCCTGGCAGGTAGTTGATGCCATCCACGGCCGTCCATTGGATGAGCAGCTCACGCGCCCCTAGCCTTTCCCAGTTTCCCATAGGATGCAGCGTCTGGTCATCGAGCTGCCACACGATTCCTCGCACCCGCGTCGGCGGAGATTGCTTGAGCCTGGCTTGCAGCGGGTCCTGCTGGCAACCGCAGAGCGTTGCCACCACAAGCATGCCTAATATGCGGCGCCGATTGAACCTGCGCAAATTCGCCCTCGACTTCACATTGCAAACGGCGAGGTGCATCTTCATGGTTCACTTCCTTGATCAGGCGCGCCGGTGCATCGCTTGCTCAATACGAGGCGCTGAGCCGGATGAACCAGCCTTCGGCCCGCTTGTCGCCGGCGATGCGCCAGCGGTACTGCAGCGACAGGTCGAAATAGGAGCGCGGCGCGTTATAGTAATCCTGCCGGAACCAGTAACGCATATTGGTTCCGATGCCGCTTCCGATTGCTTTTTTGTCGTGCTCAATGAGGCCGGAATCATAGTCCGCCCCCATCACGAGGTGCGGAAACAGGACCAGGGTCGACCCGCTTTCGCCAAGCCGATAACTACGCCCCAATTGCCCTTCAAGAGTGGCATAGCTTTGCGGATGCTGGAAGTAATGCCCTGCTTCAGCATACACGTGCGTACTCAGCCAGCTGGTTTGCTCCGCGTGCAAATCCAGTCCGGCATCCGAAGAGAAGCCAGCCCGGGCAAGCCAGTCGCCGCTGGTAGCGTCCCCCAATGGCACCAGGCGCTCGAGCGCCAGTATGGCGTTGACCTCGCTGAACGGTTTCACGCGTGCGCCGAGCGCAGCCTGGGCTGTGGCAGATCCGGTCGGGACCCCCGATCCGCCGCTTAATGTTTCATTGACCCGGCCATAGACCTCCACCAGCGCCCCATTCTGCAATCCAAACGGGCGCCAGTATACTTCCGCGGCGATGTCCTTGCCGTCGATCGTGCCGCCACGCGGCACCCCGATGCCCGCCGCGGCAACGCCTCTATCGCTCAGTGTTGCCCGCATCCCCCAGCGGCGCTCCAGGTCAGCGGATTCGCGTCGCACATCGTAGACCTGCTGCGCATCCAGCGTAAGACGGCCTGCTTGCGCCGCATCGACAGTCCGGTTGAGGTATCCGATTGCCTGTTCATTGCGACCCTGGCGCGCGGCGGTGTAGGCTGCGTCGTGGCGAGCGGCATCGGTGAGCGTGCCCTGCGCCTCCGCACGGTTGAACAGCTCGAGCGCATCCTGGTTATCTCCCGCCTGGAGGGCAAGATAGGCTAGCTCAAGTTCGGATCCTTTCTCTGGAGAGCTGGCCGCCGCTGCCAGGCGCGCGCGCGCGTCTTCTTTCCGGCCGAGCCCGATCAATGCCGAGATCTCGGTCCTGGTGGTTTTGTCCGGCGCGCTCAGCACGGCAGCATAATCAGCCTGGGCTGCATCCAGGTTTCCGCGGCGTTTTCGTATATCGGCGCGCGCCAGCAGCATGTCGGCATCGTTTCCGAAGTCGGCCAAGGCGGCATTTGCAGCCTGTTCTGCCTCGGCCAGCGATCCCTGCGCGCTCAGCGCCTGCACCTGCAAGCGGCGATAGCTAAGGTCGCGAGGAGACAATTGGGTCGCTTCGCCGGCCTTGCTGCTCGCTAGAGCGTAGTTCTTGTCGGCGAAAGCGCGATATGCTTGATCGGCAAGCATGAATCCCGGATCCGCAGACGTTGCACCGGGATTGATGTCGCATGCCGAGACCAAGTCAGGTCCGGACGTGCAGCTGACAAGCGGGAAGCTGAACGCCAGGGCGGCGTGGCTTGTGCCGGACCGGCCACGCATGATTGTCGCCAGCGCACGCCGCGCTGCCGCTTCCTTGTCCTCCCTGCCCTGCAGAGGTTCGAGCAGACGCAGCGCCCGCTGTGGATCGCCATTGGCCAACGCGGCGTCGGCAGCCACCAGCCGGATGCCTCGCTGCGCAGCGGGGCCTGCACTCGACAGCGCTTGATCGAAGTCTGTTTGCGCAGATTCGACAGCACCGCGTTGCTGGCGTATTGCACCGCGCAGTAGCAGCGCTTCGCTCGACGACGTGTCTGGCTTGATCATGTCGGAAGCAGCTTGCTCCGCTTGCTCAAGCTCTCCCGCCGCAACCAGCGCATTGATCAGGGCGATGCGAAATGCCGGCACGGCGGGCAGGTAATCCACCGCCTTGCGCGCCAGCTCTACCGCCTGCGCGAAGTCGCGGCGCTCCAGGGCCTGATAAGAAGCCGCGGAAGCGTTGAAGGCAAGCTGCGCCTGCATCGTGCGGCGCGCCAGCTCAGCCTTTTGCAGGAGGTCGCGAAGACGCGCGACATCCGGCCGCAAGCGGATCGCCTCGCGCGCCTTTGCCGCCGCGACATCATATTCCCCTTGTGCAAAAGCCTTGTAGGCCTCATCGGCAATCCGATATGCCTGGCCGCTAAGCGGCCGCTCCGCGGCGCTGGCGCCAGTGGCTACAAGCAAGGTGACGGCAGCAAGACTGCTGCCCAGGAAACGCAGCGAAACCGGGTATTTTCTCATGCCACTCCCAATGCTAGTCTGAGCAGAGCCATTTGCTGCTGCACAGTTTCTTCGATAACCTCGCGCGACACCAGCCCGCGACCGACGAGATAGTCGCCAATGCGGCCATGCTGCGGAGAGATATAGTGCTGCATCGCCTGCTCCAGCGTTTCCCGCGTGATTTTCCCATTATGGATCAGTAGTTCGCCAAGGAGCGATGCGCCTTTAAATTCTCTTTTGATGGATTTTGCATTCATTTCGGCCATGGCCAGGCGCAATCCGGAGACTATTTCGCTGTCCCGCGCAATATGTTGCACGGGCTGTGTGCCAAAGGCCGAGGCAAGCTCCCTGAGCGCATCATCGGCAAGCGGCTTGCCGACTGCGACAATCGGCTTGCCATTGGCGTCCTGCCCGATCGGCATCGCGCCCAGCCTTACACACATATCAAGCGATACCGGGGCGGGCAAGGAGGCCGCGATCCTGATTTCGGCGCGCGACAGGTCGGACTGGAAGGCGATTGCTTCCGCCAGGGTTTCTTCGTCGATATAACCGCGGGCCACTAATATGTGCCCAAGGGGAAGGTGCATCTCCGTATGTTCCTGCAATCCCTTTTTCATGTCCTCCTCGGTGATTGCCTGCCATGAAACCAGCAGTTCACCGAGGCGTTGGCGCGTGCGCATGAGGCGGTCGTCGGAGGGGAAGTCGTGCATGGTCTTGTCCCATGCCAGGCGCTTCCCGAACAGCAGGTGCGCCAGGAACAATTTCCAGGCCCGAGCCACTGCCACGAAGTTAATAAAATTGGCAACCACCATGCGCGGCGCGGAAAGCAACCCATGTACAGGTCCGTACAGGCGACTGACAAAATAGGCGCGTTGGGAGGCGCGCAACGCCAGTGCGGACAGGTTGGCGTAGAGCACGTAATGGAGCCATGTTTGCGATTGCAGCACTGACCCGGAGGCGAGTTTCCAAAATCCGAAATGGTCGGCGATCCAGAACGGCAGGAATTGCAACAGCAGCAGATAAGCAGGAACGCTGACGAGGGCGGTGACGATGCCTTTGCGGTCCCGAAACAACAGGTATTTGTTTGCAAGCGAGCCGCTCCAGCCGATTTGCGCCCATCCTTGCAGGCTGATGCCCAATACCCATCGCGTTTTTTGCCGGTAGGCCGTCTTGAAGTGGTCGGGAAAATACTCGCGCACGCATAGCGGCATCTTGAGCGTGACCTGGCGCTCCTTTCCGAAACCGAACCATGTTTTGCGGTTGACCGAAAAATGGACAGGAAAACGGGCAAATATGGATGTCATCCCTATGCTCGCCAGACGCGCGCCAATGTCATAGTCTTCAGTCAGGGTGTCCGTGTTGAAAGGCTGGTTTTGATTGTCGCTGGCCAGCGCCTGCAGGGCGCGCCGAGAAAAACAGGTCCCGACGCCAGCCGAAGGCACCATGCCGCTGATGCTTTCCCTGACAACGATGTCCTTGGCATGCGACTCCGCGAACTCATCCATATAGGTTCCTGCCACCAGCTCGGACCATTTGCGTTCGAGCGACATCACAGGAAGCTGGATCATGTCCTTGCGCGGCAACAGGTAATTGAAGAATTTCAGTTCGAGAGAATGCAGCACATCTTCGCTATCATGAAGAATGACGCCGGCAAATTGATAACCGCGCTTCTTCTCATACAGGAAAATCGCGTTGATGATCCAATTCAGGCAGTCCGCCTTGCAGGTAGGCCCCGCATGGGGCACTTCGACCCGATGCAATTGCTTGTAGCGGCGACGCATCCGCTCCACCTCTGCAATGGTGTGCGCATCATTGACATAGGTTCCAACGAAAATCACATAGTTGCGGTAGTTGAGAACCGTCACCATGTTTTCGATCATCTGGGCGATCACATCGTACTCTAGCCACGCCGGCACCATGATCGCAAGCGGCTGCTCGACGTGTTGCTCCAGTTGCCGTTCCGTGACCGGCCGATAGGTGCGCGTTCTGGTCAGCCGACGGTAAGCCTGGCGGATCCAGTACCAGGCATCGACAAACAGATCGTCAGCCGCCGACACCAGAAACAATACCGCGACAACGCAGGTGGTAAGTTCCAGCAGCGCATAATAATCAGCAAGGAAATGTAGCCAGTTGGTTGTCATGATGCCCTGAAAAATCAATGCAAGAAGACTTTACAATCGAACGAAATCCCAGGACATGGACGCTAAATGACTACGGGATCCTCTTGACCATCTACTGCTACCTGATGCGATATTTCCGGCTGCGCGGCGAATTCCGATACGGTCCGGTTGAGCAAGGCTGCCACGATGCGCTGCGAGGCGTAGCCGTCTCCATAGGGATTGTGGTGTTGGGCAAACGACCTCCATGCGGCTTCATCGTCATACAGCCTGTGGACAGCCGTAACGATGCGCTCCACGTCGGTGCCCACCAGTTCGACCGTGCCTGCGAGAACCGCCTCCGGCCTTTCGGTGACGTCGCGCATCACCAGCACCGGCTTGCCCAGGGACGGCGCTTCTTCCTGGACGCCGCCGGAGTCAGTGAGAATGACATGCGCGCGCTGCATCAAACGTACGAACGAGAGATAATCCAGCGGCGCAATCAGGTGTACGTTGGGCAGATGAGACAGGGCTGTCGATACCGGTTGCTGCACATTGGGATTAAGATGCACCGGATAGACGATATCAATGTCGGAACGCGCGGAAAGCTCGGCCAGCGCCGTGCAGATATTCTGAAATCCTGGCCCGAAATTTTCCCTCCGGTGGCCGGTAACCAGCAGAATCTTGCGGCCCGATTGGAGGAAGGGGAATTGCGCATCGAGCCCGGCGCGCAATGCGTCGTCAAGCGAAATCCGCGTACTGGAAACCATCAAGGCATCGATCACCGTATTGCCAGTGATATAGACCTTGCCGGCCAGATTTTCCCTGCATAGATTTTGTTTCGATCCTTCAGTTGGCGCAAACAGCAAGTCGCTGACGACGTCCACCACCCTGCGATTCATCTCTTCAGGCCAGGGTTGTTTCAAATTGCCGGTACGCAGTCCGGCCTCGACATGCGCAACCGGGATCCCGCGATGGAACGCAGCAACGGCGCCCACCATAGCCGTCGTCGTGTCCCCATGCACCAGCACGCGATCCGGCTTTACTTGCTCTATCAAGGGATCGAGTGCCGTGAAAAGACGGGAGCTTAGGCCATTCAATGTCTGGTTCGACACCATCAGGTCCAGATCGAAATCGGTCTGCAATTCGAAAACGTCCAGTACCTGCCGCAGCATGCTGCGGTGTTGCCCGGTGGTGCAGACAAGGGACTCGATTTCTGCCTCCAACGCGAGACTCTTGAGCACCGGCGCCATCTTGATGGCTTCCGGGCGGGTGCCGAATATGGAGAGAATTTTCATAAGTCCCCCTTATGAATTCGGAGATGCAATGCGGTCATTGCCCCGAATTATTTTAACTGTAACTACTTGTTATTCATTGTTACATTGGTGACAGTTTATAGGATGAATGTCTTTTTTGCCAATAGAATTCTTTGTAACAAACGATGCCTGTGCAAATACTGCGCTTTGATTCAATAAAAACGGCTAACGGTTGGCATGATGCGGCCTGCCGGGTCGTGTCGCAGGCGCTGTGGATGGGGTCGCGGACGCCGCAGATGGGGTGGCCACCGCGGGCGGGGTCGCTGACGCAGCAGGCGGGATTGCCGGCGCGGTGGGTAGAGCTACGGGCACCTCAGGTGGAGCCGCAGGCAGCGGCACCGGCGCCGCAGGCGGACCCGCTGACGCCATCTCCAGTTTGGTCTCGGCGTGCTCGGGCAGGATTAACCGTTTGAGAATGCCGCCTTCCGACAGCAGCACATAGGTCTTATGCACTTCCTTGATGCCGGTTCCCGGCTGCACTTCTTTGCCGACCCGGACTACTTGCGCGGGCTGGCCCTCTGCGCTCAGGATAGCCACGCTTTCCGCAGCATTTTGCGCTACTACCACCCCCGTCAGCCGGTAGTTGCTGGCAGCCGTGCTTTCATGGCCGCCAAACAATCCGGCCGCTTGAGAAATATCAATCCGTGGCGCCTCTGTTTGAGGCGGCGGTGCAACCGCACGTAGCGGCGGCTTGAGCAACGTCATGCCCCAGTACGCGGCGCAGGCACATAGCAGCATGAACAAAACCAGGCTGACGAACGCGGGCATGCGCGCGCTATGGCGGCGCATGTTTTTGCCGATAATATTTTTGAAATAGCCGCCCATGTTCCTATTGCTCCCTGGTCCACAGCATCGTGCCATGGCTGGATTCGCGCATCATCAATGACATGGAGTCGCTTGCCGTGCGGCACATGCGGACCTTGCCATTGTCCCAAAGGAGCTGGTGGGAAACGCCACCGGTTCCGGATTGTCGGTTGCCGAGATCTCCTTGGCGCCAGGCAAGCGCGTCGAAAAAATCGGCCGCGGCGACGGCCAGATCCGGCGGCAAATGTAGGCCGCCGGCAGACGCTTGAAGATCGCCATTCCATCTGGACCGAGAACGCCGTCGGTACTCGAATTGGTCGGCTTGCAGCGCGATAGTGCATCGGCGATATTGCCGGCTTTTATATTTTCAGCGCCTGCATCAAGGTCGCAATATCCCGGCGGGCTGCGAGAATCCGTGCATCATCGGTGCCTCCCATCAACTTGGAAAAAATCAGCGTCGCTAAGTATCCCCATGAGCGCCACTGCCAACCATGATTTCGACCAGTGCAAAGCCACATTGCGTGACAGCCGCGCAGAGATGTTGGACAGCGGGAATATTGCATTGCTCAGTTGCTTCCCGATTAAAAATGGCGCGGTATATTTTCCAGTTGCCATTCTATTTTTATGCAGCAACAAGCCTGCTTGCCCTTCATCAATTTGTGAAAATTTAGTGCGCGGGTGTTGTCGTCATGACGAGCATACTCCAAATTTTATTTCAGCGAAAAGCGGGTTTATTACCCCGCGGAAAACAATAATTTCGACGACATTTTTTTGCGCAAGATGCCGCAACGAGCCCTAGTTAAAATGGCACTTTCGTCTATACTTTAAGCTAACATTCCGCGGTACGAAAACGACCATTCTCATGAGAAAGAATTGGTGCGTTTTCTATTTCATTCCGAGATTGCATCGTAGAAAGACGGATCATGATTGCTGTCAAGAAAATTCTCGGATGCAGGTCGATTGCCCCCCCTCCTCGTCATTTTCTCCGCACTGTTTTGACGCGCACGAAATCAAACAGCGACGTCATGCGAGACGGTCAGCAACATCCCACATTCAAAGTTTGCATTGCTAGTTTCCGGATGCGATATCCCAGCCCGACTTAAAGAGAAGGCTGGCGCTGAAGTACTCATCTTCAATGGGAGAAATCATGAAAGCTACAGGTAAAACGCCGTTGCGCATTTTCATGGCGGGCATCGGCGCGGCAATTGGTTTTGCTGCCTCCGCCAATGCGGGCAATGTCGACATCCCGCCTCCTCCGAAACCAGTTTTTGGCACGGTGGTCACGCCGGGCCAGGTGCCCGGAAAAGACATCCAGCGCGGTCATCATCATAAGGGTGACATCAAGAAGAATAAATCCAGCGATGATGAAGAGCGTAAACAAACCGGAAAAACAGGTGGCCAATCATGAAAAAGATTGCAGCTATTTTCGTACTGATCGCTGAGCTGTTTTTGCTTAACCCGTCACCAGCAACAGCGCAAATCCTAACCACACCGATAAAAGTATTGATTGTGTACGATGCCCCTTCTCCTGATCAGTATGAGAAGCTGGGATTTGCCTACGCCATCATGCTGCGTAATCTGATTGGACATTTCAACAGTGCCGTCGATCTGGTGCCGATACAAAACTATAGCGCCGGAAAAATCGAATCCTATCAGGCCACTTTCTATCTGGGGTCGTACTATAACAATCCGA
>NZ_FOLC01000025.1 GCF_900112135.1 Collimonas sp. OK412 | reverse complement strand
GAGCTGTTTTTGCTTAACCCGTCACCAGCAACAGCGCAAATCCTAACCACACCGATAAAAGTATTGATTGTGTACGATGCCCCTTCTCCTGATCAGTATGAGAAGCTGGGATTTGCCTACGCCATCATGCTGCGTAATCTGATTGGACATTTCAACAGTGCCGTCGATCTGGTGCCGATACAAAACTATAGCGCCGGAAAAATCGAATCCTATCAGGCCACTTTCTATCTGGGGTCGTACTATAACAATCCGATTCCGACTGCATTTCTTAACGATGTCAATGCCACGCAGAAAACCGTCGTCTGGTTCAAATACAACCTGTGGCAGTTCGCATGGAACACGGCCTACAATTTCAATACCCGTTACGGATTCAGCTTTGTCGGCTTGCAGGGATTGAATGCGCCGCCCAGCTCGAGCAACCCGACGCCGGGTTTCTTCGACACCGTCTCCTACAAGGGTCAGTCGATGGTGAAGTACTATGCCTACGATGCTGCGAGCAACACGGTAAACGCAGATCCCGATGTCGGCGTCACGCAGGTCATCGATACCGCCAAGGCACAGGCGCTGGTAACGATTACAAACAGCAAGACGTCCGCGCAGGCGCCGTATATTATCCGCTCCGGCAATTTCTGGTATTTCGCTGACATGCCATTGTCATACATCGGCCCACGCGACCGCTATCTGGTGCTTTGCGACATATTGCATGACATATTCGCCGACAATCAACCGGTAAGCCATAAAGCTCTGGTACGGCTGGAAGACGTCGATGCATTGGTCAATTTCGGCACGATGAAAACACTGTCGGACTATATGTTCAGCAAACGCATTCCATTTTCGATTGCAACTATTCCACACTATTTGGACCCTTTGGGTGTGTACAACGGCGGGGTGCGAGAAGAAGTACCGTTGTCGCAGGCCGGAACTCTCAAGACGTCGCTAAATTACGCGCTGGCGCGAGGCGGGAAAATTCTGATGCATGGATATACCCATCAATACGATTCGATGCGGAATAAGAATACGGGGGTCAGCGCCGATGATTTTGAATTCTGGAATGCCGTGGCGAATACCCCGGTGGCCGAAGATTCGACTGCATGGGCATTGGGACGTCTCCTGGCGGGAAAGACAGAATTCCAGAATAACGGTTACGCGCCATTTGCCTGGGAGACACCGCACTATCAGGCATCACCGCTGAGCACGAAGGCTGTGCCGCTAGTATTTAATACAACCTATCAGCGCGCCGTCTATTACACCTCCGACACACCTAATTTTACGGCGACCGTGAGTAAGGATTTTCAAGTTGGACAATTCTTCCCCTACGTCATCAAGCAAGACTACTACGGCCAGTGGATCGTGCCGGAAAATCTGGGGAATATTGAATACAATATTAGCTCTATCGATCCATCTTCAAATATTACCTACACTTGGCAAGATATTTGTCTTAATGCCCAATATGCCACGGTGGTACGAGATGGATTCGCATCTTTCTTCTTTCATCCGTTCTGGCTGGAGTCGTCGCTCGCGCCGTTGGTTACGACGGGATTCACCGACTTCAAAAACATAATTCAGTGCATTACGACATTGGGCTACACCTGGACTGATGCCAGTACACTCGGACATCCATAAGCCACGCATCTGCCCGCCAAAGGAACTAACCTGGTTCCTTTGGTGGTCGAAAGCATTTCAGCTAGCGGTTATCCATTGCACAACTAATGATGGCCTGGCGCCAAAACAAATAAATTCTGCAATAAATTGAGTGCTACGAATTTGCTACAGCAAATAGTGGGAGGTAGATGTGGCGCGGGGTTTCAGTCTCATTCCACGCCGTGAACTATGGCGAGACTTGCATTGCAGGCAGCAGTATAGCAAAAACCGTTAGCACCAAAATGAGGAAATAGCCGCACATCGCCGCCGCGCCACAGATTGATCGTGGGAATGCTGTGAACCGGCTGATTTCTGTATCATTCCCTCATGCCAATCTTCCAAAGCATCAAGTTCCGCCTGATCGGCCTCGGTATACTGATTATCGTGGCCGGGATCGGCTTGCGCCTGTTTTTTGCGCTGCCGTTCGCCCAGGGACTGCTGCGCGAGGAGGTGGCGGCCCAGCAATTATCGATTGCATCGTATATCGCACGCGACATTGACCATAGCGTCCAGGCGCGCCAGGCGCTGATCGCCGAACTGAGTTCGGCGCTGCCGCCGGCATTGCTGCAGCAGCCGGAGAAACTGACCGTCTGGCTTGAAGAACGGCAGCGCGTGAATCCTTTGTTTAACAGCGGCCTGCTGGTGGTGAAGCCGGACGGCGACGGCCTGCTGGCGGAATATCCGGTGGTGGCCGGGCGCAGCAAGCTGGCTTTTTCCGGAATCGCGTGGTTCCAGGCTGCATTGCAGGCCGATGCTCCAGTGATGGGCAGGCCGCAGCGCGGCCGCGCCAACGGCGAGCCGATCCTGATCATGGCTGCGCCGGTGCGCAACGCGGCGCGCCAGGTAGTAGCGGTGCTGGCGGGCGTGGTGGTGCTCAATACGCCAGGTTTCCTGGATCGCCTGCAGGAAACCCAGCTCGGCGTCAGCGGCGGATTCCTGCTGGTGTCGCCGGCCGACAAGCTGTTCGTCGGCGCCAGCGACCCGGCCATGGTGCTGAAACCGACCCCGCCCACCGGTGTCAACCTGCTGCATGACCGCGCCATGGCGGGTTACCGCGGCACCGGGATCACCATCAATGCCAAAGGCGTCGAGGAGCTGTCGGCGATGGTGACGGTGCCCAGCACCGGCTGGTTTGTCGTCGCCCGCATGCCGACCGCCGAGGTATTCCATCCGATCAACGCCATGCTCGGTTTCTATCTCAAGAACACGCTGCTGATCGTGGTCGGCATGATTGCCATCATGATGCTGCTGTTGCCGCGCACCTTGCGGCCGCTGACCGACGCCGCGCATGCGATGCGTGAAATGGCGGACGGCAAACGCCAGCTGGCGCCGCTGCCGGTCGGGCGGCAGGATGAGGTAGGCAGCCTGGTTCTGGGGTTTAACTACCTGGTGGAACGGCTGCGCGACAAGGAAATGGCGCTGAAGGAGAGCGAGGCGCGCATGGCGTTCATGGCGCACCACGATGCGCTCACCGGCTTGTGCAACCGGGCCATGCTGGAAGACCGCTTGCAGCAGGTGATGGCGCGCGCGCAGCGCGACAGCACGCATTTTGCCCTGCTGTTCTGCGATCTCGACGATTTCAAGCCGATCAACGATGAATACGGACATGAGGCTGGGGACGCCATCCTGTGCCAGGTTGCAGCGCGCTTGCTGGATGGGCGCCGCAACACCGATACCGTGGCGCGCCTGGGCGGCGACGAGTTTGTGATCCTGCTGACAGACCTGACCGACACCCGCAATGCAGCGATCGGCGTCGCCCAGCAACTGCTGGCGGCGATCGGCATACCGTTCAATATCGCCGGCACCATATTCGAACTCAGCGCCTCGATCGGCATCGCCTTGTATGGCGGCGCCAGCATCTCTACTTCGCAACTGATGTCGCAGGCCGATATTGCCATGTACCAGGCCAAGCGGGCCGGCAAGAACGAATTCTTTGTATTCGTTGAAACGCTGGAGTCTTACAACGTCTAGCGCGCAAAAAAAATCGCAGGACTCAGCGCGACGATTGCGTGAGTGCCTGCGAGTGCCTGGCTAGAAAAAGACTGGCTTATTTGCTTTTTTGAGCCGGGGCCGGGGCCGAAGCTGGCGCTGCAGCGGCCGGCTTGCCGTCGAGAGGAAATGCGCAAACGAAATTCATCATGACTTCGGCCACCGAATCCTTGGCTGGCGCGGCATACGTCGAATTCTTCAAGGCATCGCTGTGATCCACCCTGGCGCCGGCGCCGTCAGCATCGGCAAACAGGATTTCCCTCTTCAGGCTCAAGGTCTTGGCCTTGCAGTCGTACACCGTCAAATCCTGGTACGACTTGAAGGTAGGCAGCACCTTGGCGTCGCCGTCATTCTTGCGCGCTTCCTTGAAGTTCCACATGGACCATGCTTCGCGGATGCCCTTGTTTTCCTTGATCGAATTCTGGTCCAGCTTGAGCTCTGCGGTATCGCTGGAACCGACCGATTGCCAGTCGGGAGCAGCCTGGACGGCGACGCAAGCGAGGCCAAGAGTAAGGGTGAGCGCTATTTTTTTCATATGTGTTCCTTAAAAAGTGCGGGCTTGGTTTCGACTTTGCATAGTAAACATTAATTCCCGCAACAAGGAAGCAATTTGGTAACAAAATGAAAAAGCCCCGTCTGCGACAGGGCTTTTTGCTACTGCGGGAATGCGCGAAGAAATGTCTTATGCCTTAGGCTTCGACAGGCATTCTTTCATGAACGCCTTGCGATCGTCGCCCTTCTTGCCGGTAGCGTCGACGTTGCAAGACTTCATTTTCTCTTGCTGCGTCATGGGAGCCGCGGCTGCCGGTTTTTTGCTCAGGCAATCTTTCATGAAAGCTTTGCGGTCGTCGCCAGCTTTACCTGTCGCATCCTTGTTGCATGTCGCCATCTTGCTTTGCTGGGCATTTGCGGCAAAAGCCGGGTTAAACACAAAGCAGCAAGCGAGCAGTGCCAGACCTGTCAGTTTTTTCATGATTTTTCTCCGTTTCCACAGTGAGGGTTACCGCATTATTCTGCGACGATGCGGCTTGCTGCATTACAGCACGAAAATTGTCGGCTGCCAATATGTTAGCTATATGCTTATGCGGTCTCGGCATATGCCGCCATTCATCCGGGGAAGGCCGACTGATATTCACAAACCGTATGGCGTGTATGTGAAAGCGAAATTGGATTAGTCATTGAGGATTGCATATACTGCACTGCAACATAGACGACTAACTGAAAGGAAATATCATGGCCAGCATCTCCCCTCCACTGCCGCTGTCGACACGCGCGATGCAAGCCCAGGCTCGCCCTGATATGTACAAGACCGAGGCTAAACAACAGCCGAGCCTGCTTGACAAGGTACTGACCGTCTGGAGCGCGCCTTACAAGAAATTGAGCGGTTCTTTCCTGCGTTTCTGAAAACACGGCGCCGTCAGACATGCTCGAATCAGCCCCGCCTTTCGCGGGGCTTTTTTTTACCTATAAAACGGCCTGGCTCAACACCAACCCGAGTTACCCACAGAAAATGTGCGCAAGCCTGTTGATAACTTCATCGTAAAAAATCCAAGCCTTTGATTCATATCATTTTTTCGATAATGCTCGCGGCAGGGTCAAATGTCCCGCCATGAATGGTTGCCCGCGCTGTGCACGCGATTCGCACAGGCAAAAAAAAGCCCGCTCACCTTGCGGTTGCGGGCTGAATCCAAACCTTAGGAGGTGTTGGAGGAGACAGGTGTAACTATATGGCGACGCAGCAATCGTGTCTGCTTTATTTGTCTGATAACAGATATTTTCTATCTATATATCTCTACGATATTTGTCGCCCGCGAGTTTCATTTTGGTTTTTCATCATGGCCGCGGCAGGCATCGGCGCGCGCCTTGCGCATCGTCCCATCCTTGCAACGCATTACGCTGTGGGTCCCCATGCGATGGCTGCCATCGTAAAACGACTCGGGCCGCCTGTCGTTGCGCGCATCGGGATGTCCTTCCAGTCCAGCTCCCGGTTCGGGTCGCGGCATGGGTTCGTTCTGCGCATGAACCCAGGGAGTAATGGCCAGCAATAGCGTCAGTGCGCCTAGGAACTTCTTCATATCGGACCTTTCTTTGGAAGTGGATTTACCAGGACGATCTCGGTTGCAACCGCTCTGTTTCGAGCCAGGCTGGATGCTTTATGTTCCGTAATTTACAGAAAACTTTAGCCGCGCGGCTGTGCTCAGGCGCGCAGGGCGCGATACAGCGCCGCGCCGGACAACGGCTGTAAACCGCCCTGTTCGGCGGCGTGCACCAGCGCCGTGATACGCCGGTTGGCGGGCGCGTCGCGCGCCAGCGATTCGGCCAGGCGCACGATAGCACCGTTCAGGTAATCCACTTCCGTCAGGCGCCCTGCTTGCAAGTCTTGCCACATCGAAGAGCGCGCCTCGGGATCGATTTTCAGCATGGTTGCGGCAACCCGTGTAAAAATCGCGTCGGGCAAACGCAGCAAGGCTGGCAGCAGCCGCGGCCCGGCCTTGGCGATCCTGGCCGGGTGAATCCCGGCGGCGCGCAAAACGGCCAACGCTTCTTCGATCAGCAGCGCCAGGCAACGGCGGTAGGCGCGTTGCGACAACTCGCTTTTGAGCGCCAGGCCGGAGAGCGCATTGACTGCATTATTCAAATTCAGCAACAGCTTGCCCCATTGGACTGCCGCGATATCCTGGCACTGCTGCAGCGGCAGGCCGGCCTGGCGAAACAGCGCCAGCCAGGGTTCCAGCCCGGCGGCCGCCTCCACCATCAGTTCACCGCCGCTGGCGCGGTGAAAGCGGTTGCCTTCCATCTGCACCACATTGAACGGCACCATGGCCGCCAGCACCTGCCGGCCGGCCAGCAGGCTGCGCAGGGTGTCGATATTGCCAACGCCGTTTTGCAAGCTGACGACCAGCGCCGCCGGCTTGGCCCAGCCGGCAATCGCGCTCGCCGCGGCGGCGCTGTCGGCGCTCTTGACGGTGACCAGGACCAGGTCGGCCGCGGCCAGCGCCGACGGGCTTTCCTGGTAGGGAACCTGATCGCCTTCAAGCCGTTGCCGGCGCCCTTCCAGGTCGCTCAGCAGCAAACCCTGGCTGGCGATCTGCCCACGCATGCGCGCCCGACCGATCAGGACCACGTCGGCGCCCGCGGCCAGCAGCGAAGCGCCGACATAAATGCCGACGGCGCCGGCGCCAAAGACGGCGATCTTCAAGGGTGCAGCCGGCATATGGCAACAGGCCCTAATAGGCGATGTGCAGGCGGCGGTACAGGAAACCGAGGACAAACAAGGGACCAATCAGGAGGAAACGCAAATCGTCGAAAAACGATGGTTTCTTACCCTCGATCTTATGGCCGACGAACTGCCCGATCCAGGCGATCACGAACACGCTGACCGACAGCGGCAGCACCAGCCCGGGCGGCAGTACATACAGCAAGGCCAGCATCGCGCCAGACATCAGCAGCATGCCGAAGGCAAACGGCACAGACAAGGAAAAATAGTAAAGCAAGGAGGCCAGCACGGCCGCCAGCGCCACCCCGGGGTGGATGGTCCACAGCAAACCGAGCAGGGTAAACACGATGACCGGCACGCAAATGAAGTGGATCACTTCATTGACCGGGTTCAGGTGGCTTTCGGAGTATTTGGCTAGCAAGGTGTCTATGGAACGGCCCGCTGCCTGCTGCGACTGCTGGTTCATGACGGTCTCCATCTTTTTTATGTACAACCATCTTAGACCATCATTTTTCTGCGCGCTTGAACGCAATCGCCATCTTTTGCAGCTCAGACGGCACCACGCCGAAGGTGTGGCGAAAGGTCCGGCTCATGTGCGCCAGGTCGGCGAAACCGGCCGCATGTGCGGCATGCGTCATGTTGTCGCCGCGCCCCACCGCCTCGACCGCGGCCAGCAAGCGCGACCACAGCAGGTAACGCGACAGCGACAAGCCGGTCTGCTGGCGGAACAGATGGGTAAAGCGGCTGGCCGACAGATGCACGGCAGCCGCCAGCGCCGCGCCGTTGACCGCCGGCCCCGGCTGCGCGGCAATCAACGCCAGCGCCTGGCTGATCCGGCGGTCGAAACCAGGCTGCGCCGGCCCAGCCAGGGTCGTGCAATCCAGCCATTCCTGGCCCAGCCGCTCGGCTTGCGCCAGCTCAAGCCGGCCCAGCCTGGCCTGGGCCAGTCCGGCTTGCACTTGCGCGAAGCCCGGGGCGCTGGCATAGGCGGCCGCCAGCACGCTTGCTGCGCCTTGCGCGCGCTGCGGCAATTCGACAAACAGGTGCGCCAGCTGCGTGGCGTCGCAATGGATCTGGTGCGGCTGGCTGGAAGCGAAGATGGCGGCGCGGGTGGTGGTCCACGGCTGGTCCGGCGCCAGGCGCGCCTGGAATGGTCCGTCCAGGCCCCAGGTCAGCTGGGTGCCGAAATGAGCGTGGAAGCGGGAATCGATGCCGGGGCCGATGACCAGGGCCCGGCCGCGCCAGAGAAACAGATGAGAGTGTTGCCGGTTCATTGAGGCCTGGTCGAATTGGGCAGGCTAGAATTTGTGGCAGGTGCAATTGCCCCAGCGGTACAGGTGCATCTTGTGGAAAATGTTTTTGATCTCGTTCGGCACGCCGCCAAACAATACTTCGGGTGCAGTCAGGCCGAACACGCCCAGGCTGATCGACGGCTCCAGCGACACCACCGCATGCCAGGTGCGCTTGGGGATGAACAATGCATCACCCGCCTCGACCCGTGCATACAGGCCCTGCGTTTTTTCGAATTCCTTGAGTTTGTCCGGCTGCCGGTCCAGCTGCGAGATATTGATATCGCTCAGGATCGCGCCCCAGTCGTATTTCTCGGAAATGCACATGTGCGGCGTTTGCTCAGGCGGGAACAAGATGAATTCCTTGCTGCCGCGCACCTGGCAAAACCAGTTGTGCGGAAAATCGTAATGCAGGCCGGTGACCGTGTTGGCCGGCCCCATGAAGACATATTCCCAGGTCCAGCGCCAGCCCGGCCACAGGTCCTTGATCGAGAAGTCATGGCGCAGCGCCGGGAATTCGTCGAGGATATTCCACTGCGCCAGGTACATGCGGTCGGGCTGGAACGTTTGCATGTGCGCCCAGTCGAGGAAAAACTGTTCGCCCGGCGCCAGCTGATGGCGGCGCCGGTCCGGCAGCAGGCCGACATCGTCCGGCAGGGCACGCTTAGCCAGCGTCGCCAGTCCTTGCAGATAGGGGCCGACCGGCATCACCGGCCGCGGCTGGGTCTGGCCCTGCTCCACCAGGCCGTTCTGGAATTTCACTTTAGGTTCGGAACCGTCCTTGTAGCGCAGCGCCGCCATCTGTTCGAACGACCAGTTCTGCTGCGCCGGCCAGTTGCGTAATGCGCCCTTGACCAGCAAGGGCCGGGTGCGCGCGCCGAAACCGCCTTGGCGCTGCAATTGCTCGGCATCGATCTGGTCGACTAGCTGGAAGGATGGACCGCGGATCGAAGTCATAGGCAGGTAAGAAGCTGAAATAAAAATCGGGAAAAATCCCGCTGCGAGGCTTCACAGTTTAGCAGGATGGGATAGAAATTTTCCGGCAACGGCATTCTCTAGAAATTGCGTATGTCGTCCTGGATCATCCTGATCCGGTTATCGCTGTTGAGCCGGTTGATCAGCTGCGCCTGGGCTGCGCGCCATAACTGGTCGCGGTCCATCAGGTAGCCTTCGGTGCGGTAGCCGTAACGGCCAGTACCGGGCACGTCGCCGTAATAGCTGATGGTGGCGCGGCGGCTTTCGGCGACTTCGTTATAACGCAGGTCCAGGCTCGGCACCCTGGTCACGGAAAGATCGAGGACGACCTGCATGGCGTTGGCTTCCTCGACCACCTTGCGGTTGAAACGGTAGGTACGCACGGCGATGCTGCCGTCAGGCTTTTTATATTCCACATTCTCGCTCATCGCCTCTACGTATTGGCTGTACTTGGGCGGCTGGTAGATATACGAGGTATTGAGATACATGCCGAGGTCGGCAGTGCCGCCGCCCTGGTACTGAAAGCGGGTGAACCCCAGGTCGAACAGCCCCAGCACGCTCCTGGTGATGTCGCCGTTCGGCTCATTGCTGCTGATTTGCAGGACCACGGTGCCCATGTTGCGATATTTGTCGGACAGCGGCTGCGCATCCTTGTAGGCGCCGTGCTGGCGGTACACATCGTAGGCGTTGAAAAAGGCCAGGCTGGCGTCGCGGTACAGCGCCTTGCGGCGCTGCGGATTATTCGCAGCCAGCTCCGCCCCCTGCTGGTAATACGTTGCAGCGTCCTTGCTGTCTGCCGCATATTTGTACTTGTCCGCCAGTTTTCTGGCGTCTTTATAGTCGCCGTATTTCTGGTAGGCGTCGGCGGCTGCGGCATAGCTGACAGCCGCCATCCGGTCGTCCTTGACGGCAGCGGCAGCCCTGCCTTTCAGGTAGTACTGCCCGGCCAGGTTTTCCCGCAGGCCGACCTCGAGGTAGCGATCCGGCAAATCCGTATATTTGGAATAGTACGGCCTGCTGGCCAGCATGGTCCGGATTGCCAGCAGATCCGAATAGGCGGCTATCTTCCTGTCGTACTCCTGGTCGCTGGCAGTCTGGACTGTGGTTGCATAACTGCTTTCGATAATCCGCAGGCGTTCGCGGATGCCGTTTCTTTCATCGCCGTCGTCGTAGTCCGCTTTCTTGTATTTGTCGTCGAGATAGACCAGGGTCGATTGCACGCTGGCGACATAGTTGCCGTCCTTGAACTGCGAAATCGATGTAGACAAGGAAGCACAGCCCGCAAGCAGCATGGCGCAGCCAAAGAATAAAAGCGCTGTCAAGACTGGTTTGAGTTTTTGCATTCTGTTTTCCCTGTAGCGATGCGGACCTGGCGTCGAGCAATGGCAGATCTTAAGCGGAAGTACAAGGAGGAAGCAATCTCCGGGGCGGCCATGAAAAGCCGCATGCCCATGGCGAGATGGCGGTCAAGCGATGCCGGAGCGCGGCGCCGAAGCCCCTGGAGGAGATCCGAAAAAAAAAGCCCACTGCCTTGCGGCAGCGGGCTAAATATCAACATAGGAGAGGATAGGCTCCGATAGACGGTTTAATTCTAGTGAGAATTGGAAACTGCCACACCTGTCACTTTTAACAGGTTTACAAATCAGGGATATCGCCAGTCATGTCAACTATGACAATACCGCTGTCCAGGCTTGTTAATCAATCGTCATCTGCGATGCCAGGCCGGTTGGCGGCAGCCTGCGCTTGGAGCAACTGTCGCCGCAAAAGACCGGCCTGCTTGCATGGATGCCAGGCGGCGGACAAAAAATTCGAAGGCCTGGAGCGGTAGTCTGGAAACATCCAGCGGGTGGTCGCAACACGCAAGAAACAGCTTGGCAAGCTCGCAACATAGTCGCTATTGCACAACATATCTTGACGCCGCCCGGCCGGCGCTTCAACTCGCGAGGAACTCACGCCAAGGCTCGAAATATTTTTCGCGCCAGCCGAGCTTGACCTCTTCGTAATCCTGGTCCGGCACATCCAGGTGCACCAGCTCTATACGGCCATGCTCGCCTTGCGGGTGGAACGACAGGATCAGGATCGAATCCGGATCGTCCGCCGCAAATGCCGGCGAGCGCCAGGTCTGCACGATCAGCCTGGGCTTGACCACCTGCAGCATCACGCCGGTCAGGGCGCCGTCGAAAGCCTCGAATTCGGCGCCGGCCTCGGCGCTTATGGTGACCGGCAAGCCGGTGATCGCCTGGTGCAGCACCGGATCGACGTACATGTCGAACAAAGCGTCGGGAGTCGCTTTCAAGACCACCGTTTTATAAATCACGTTGCGCATGCCGGTTCTTCCTGCGGTAAGCAAAGCATCAGGTCAACAAGCGCCAGTGACTCGACTGCGGAATGGCGCGCTGAGGAAATTTTCGTATTCTGGGGGACAGCGCAAGAACAGGCGCCGTCGCAAAACTTTACCTCATTTTTCAAAAGCTCATTTCATCGCGCGCCGCATGCCGACATACAGGGCTTCCACCTTTTCGCGCGCCCACTCGGTCTTGCGCAAAAACGTCAGGCTGGATTTGATGCTGGGATCGCTCTTGAAACAGCGGATGTCGATGCGCTGCCCCAGTCCATCCCAGCCGTAATGCGCGACCAGTTCGGTCAGCATGGCCTCCAGCGTGACGCCGTGCAAATGGTTGTGTGTGTTCATGTGCTTCTCGATCAAGGTCCAGGCTGGCATTTTACGGTGCCTCGCTCCTCATCACACAGTATTAAAGTTTTTGGAAATCCTGTCGTTATCTGAATGACAGCTATCCTGAAAGAAAACAAATGATTTCAAGAATCGCCCCGGCCCAGGGTTCGGCCCAATCCGCCGCCAGCGCCGCGTCGCAGATCGCCGCCTTGCAAAAACAGCTTGCCGGCCTGCAAAAACAACTGGTTTCCGCACTCAAGGAAATGCCGTCGTCGAAAGAGGAACAGGCGCTGGCCGACATGCGGGTAAAAATGCTGCAGCAGCAGATTGCATCGATCGAGGATGAAATCAGCCGGCTGAGCCAGCTGGGGTCAGCGCCTGTGGCGCAGGATGGATTGCAAAGCGCTCAAGCAGCATTGCGAGACAAGCAGGCGCAACGCCAGAAAGACCCGGGCGCCTCAGCCGGCGCAGGGGTCGACCTGTATATCTGAAACCAGCCCTGCCCGGCGCTGGATTGCCGGGCAGGAGCAGCGTATCAAGGCTGCAGGCTGGCCCGGTAAAAAGCCGTCACCGCATCGGCCAACAGCTTGTGCGTATGCGTGGTCGGGTGCAGCGTATCCCAGAACACGAAGCTGTCCGGATTGCTGCACTGGGAACGCGCCGTCTGCGTACTCAGGTAGTTGGTGCTGGAATCGGTATTGATGTTGAGGCAGGACTGGGTGGTGTTGCTGACCTGGTATTTGCCTGGATTGCTCAGCAGGTCGTTGAATAGCGCATAGCTGTCGAACAGCTGGATATGCAAACTGCTCCCGTATTGCGCCTGCAAGGAACCGACCAGCGCCGCCAGCCGCGTATTGAGATCGATCACCTGAGCGGCTACCGTCGCGCCGGTGGTCTTGATCCCGAATACCGGCGCCTTGGAAACGTCAGGCAGCTTGAGCAGCAGGATATTCCTGGCGCCAGCCTGGATCAGGCTTTGCAAGGCCTGGGTTTCGCCGCTGATCACCTGGTCGACCGTGCTGTTGTAATTGACCAGGTCGTTGCCGCCGATGAGCATGGTGAACAAAGTATTTTGCGGCTGGTAATTCTGCGCCTTCTGCATGTACTCGGTGTACGACTGCACTTGCTGGATCACCCCCGGGATCACGAGATCCTGGGTGCTCACGCCGGCGCCGCCGACGGCCCAGTTATACAAGGGAAGCTGCAGGTTGTCGGCCAGGTATTCGACCCAGTTCTTGCCGTTGCTGAAACGGCCCAGGAACCAGCTGCCGGAATTGGGCAGCTTCCAATCCGAAGCGTTGTAGGCATTCTGGGTATCGGACAAGCTGTCGCCGAAAGCGACTATCTTGTTGATGCCGCCCTGGACCACGCTGTCGGTAGTCCACACGGTGTAGTTGAACGACAGCGCATTATCGGCGGCGGCCACCATCGCCATCGGCTGGCTGATGCCCTTGGCGTTCAGCGTGCTTTGGCACACCGATTGCAGCGTGCTCTGCGCGACATCGCTGTAAAACATGTTTTCCCAGTTCAGCAGGCCGCCGGCCCACCAGTAGCCGTTGATGCGGTAATAATCGCCGCTGGACGGATCCAGTCCCCAGACATAGGTAGTGGTCGGCTTGGTCGGATTGCTGCCGGTGCGGTACCAGCAGCGCAAATAGGTATAGGTGCTGGTGCTGGCGGCCGCGGTTGCAGCCAGGCTGCGCGCGGCCGGCTTTTGCGCCTGCTGCTTCAGCAGCTGCTGCCTGGAGAGCGGACCGGACGACGATAGATGATGGGTATAAGCGGGATCGGGTTTTGCATCAGCGGAAATTTCTGCCACGGCTAGATTCGAACACAAAGCACACAGTAAAAACAGGGTTTTCATTATTGGTTTCCTTGTTGTCTCGTTTGTCTCTGGATCACGGGAACTGCGCTTGCCACCGATAGCAAAATGCCACTATCGATATGGCTGCGGCAATGTTGACACACGGCAATAATATTCAGGTGACATTAAGATGACTGCCGGTCCTTTCCGATGGTTACCTCTAATCCCGGGTTACCCACAGAAATTGTGGACAGTCCTGTTGATAACCCTCAAGCGTTTTAGCTATGTGACTGATATATATAGGTTTTTCAGCAGTGCACAGAGTTGTCGCGCGGAGCTTTAAGAATCGTTTAATTCAATCCGGCTAAACTGTCGTGATTTCCGATGTTTCCGAGGAGCTGGCCCGATGCGTTTGCTGTTGGTGGAAGACGATCTGATGGTGGGCGAAGCCGTGCGCAAGGGATTGCGCCAGGACGGTTTCGCCGTCGACTGGGTGCAGGACGGCGCCGCTGCGCTCAGCGCGCTGGCGCAGGAAGATTACCAGTTGCTGCTGCTCGATCTCGGCCTGCCGAAAAAGAATGGCCTGGAAGTGCTGAAGTCGCTGCGCACCGGCGGCAACCGGATCCCGGTGCTGATCCTGACCGCGCGCGATGCGGTGGCAGACCGCGTGGCCGGCCTCGACGGCGGCGCCGACGACTACCTGGTCAAGCCGTTCGACCTGGAAGAACTGGCGGCCCGCATCCGCGCCCTGCTGCGCCGCCAGTCGGGACGCGCCGAACCGCTGGTCGAACTGGGCCAGCTGACGCTCAACCCGGCCACCCATGAGGTATTGCTGGAAGGCCGCCAGGTGAACCTGTCGGCGCGCGAATTCGCGCTGCTGCGCGCCTTCCTCGACCGACCCGGCGTAGTGCTGTCGCGCGCCCAGCTGGAAGAAAAGATGTACGGCTGGGACGACAGCATCGAAAGCAATGCGGTCGAGGTATACATCCACGCCTTGCGCAAAAAGCTCGGCAGCAATTTCATCAAGAATGTGCGCGGCATCGGCTACATGGTGGCCAAATGAAGTCAGCGCCGTCGATCCGCAGAAGCTTGCTGCTGTGGCTGGCGCTCGGCCTGAGCGGCGCCATCCTGGTGGCCGGCATCGCCCTGTATTTCCAGGCGCGCGGCGAAGCCAACGAATTGTTCGATTACCAGATGCGGAAGATCGTCGCCTCCCTGCCGCGCCAGGCGTTCTCGCCGATGATAGAGAACGGCGACGGCGGCCCCGAGCTGGACGACCAGATCATGATCCAGATCTGGGACAACACCGGCGTCGTCATCTACCACTCGCACGGACAGGCCAGCCTGCCGCTGCAGGCCGAGCTGGGATTCACCTATGTCCGCCAGAGCAACGGCCTGTGGCGCGTCTACAGCGCGCAGATCGGCAACACCGTGGTGCAGATCGCGCAGCCGCAAAGCGCGCGCAACCAGATCGCCGCGCAAATGGCGGTCAAGACCGTCACTCCGCTGCTGCTGCTGTTCCCGCTGCTGGGCGTGCTGATCTGGGTCGCCGTCAGCCGCGGGCTGGCGCCGATCCGGCGCGCGGCGATGGAAGTCCAGGCGCGCGACATGCATGCCCTGTCGCCGATCCCGGACGCCACCCTGCCCGGCGAAATCCAGCCGCTGACCCAAGCCCTCAACGATCTGCTGGCGCGCCTGGGGCAATCGATCAAGGCGCAGCGCGCCTTTGTCGCTGACGCGGCGCATGAACTGCGCACGCCGCTGACTGCCCTGCGCCTGCAAGTCCAGCTGGCCGAACGCGCCGCCGGCGAGGGCGAACGGCAAGCAGCTTTCGGCGACCTGAAACAAGGGCTGGAACGCGCCACCCACCTGCTGCAACAGCTGCTGACGCTGGCGCGCCAGGAACCGGGCGCGTTCGAGCAAGCCCACGCCGAACTCGACTTGCGCGCGCTGCTGCATAGCGTGGTCGGCGACTTCGCGCTGGCCGCGCATGCACGCCAGGTCGACCTCGGCATCAGCTCCGAGACGCCGGCCAGCGTGAGCGGCAACGCCGACGCCTTGCGCATCCTGTTCAACAACCTGATCGACAACGCCTTGCAATACAGCCCGGCCGGCAGCAGCATCGACGTCTCGCTGGCCGCCGACGCCGCCGGCGTCACCGTGACCGTGCAAGACGGCGGCCCCGGCATTCCCGAGGCCGACCTGGAGCGCGTGTTCGACCGCTTCTACCGCGCCGCCGAAAGCCAGTCGCAAACCCGCGGCAGCGGCCTCGGCCTGGCGATCGTCAGACAGATCGCCGATGCCCACCGGGCCAGCGTCAGCCTGAAAAATACCGGACATGGATTGCGCGCAAGCGTGCGCTTCGGCGCTTGACACACAGCTTAAGCTAACACTCAATTGCTCCCATTGATGTTATTTTTCAAATAATATTAACTACAATTATGTAACTACAAATTTGGAGTTACAATTATTCTCATGGGACGAGGTTAAAAACCGGAATAACCGGCGCAAGCATGGCGTCAGTTTTGAGGCCGCCACATTCGTTTTTGATGACCCTTTGCACATCACCAGGCAAGATCGCATCGAAAACAACGAACAGCGATGGCAGACCATGGGCATGGCCGGCGGCATTTCCTTGTTGTTGGTTGCCCATACCTGGCATGGCACGGAAAGCGGCTCGGAACATGTCCGCATCATCTCGGCACGGCGGGCGACAAAACTTGAAAGGAAAATCTATGAACAAGGTACCTGAATCTATCCGCCAGGAACTCGCGGCATTAGCCGCCAAATCGGAGAACGAAATCGATTTCTCCGATCTCCCCGCTACAGTTAAACAGGACTGGCGCGGCGCAGCCCGCGGCAAATTCTATCGTCCTGTCAAACAGCAGTTGACGGTACGCATCGATGCCGACGTACTGGAGTGGCTCAAAGAAGAAGGAAAGGGCTACCAAAGCCGCATGAACGATATTTTGCGGGCCGCAATGCTGGAAAACGTCCGGCACCGCTAGCGTGATCCGCGCGCTGAAAACAAGCGCTTGTTTTCCTGTTTAAGTCTGCTTTAATTTTTCGTATTTATGCTGTGTGCTAGTTCTAGTCCATCTGCAAGGAGCACAGCATGAATCGTCAAACCTTTTCCCGCAGCGCCATTGCCGTCGCCGTGCTGGTGGTCGCCGGCGGCGCCTACCTGCATTCGAAGAGCGGCGACATCGGCATCGAAAACGCCAATGCCGCTATCGTCGCCCCGGCCCCCGTGGCGAGCAGCGCCGCGCCGGCCGTTGCAGTGGCGACCGACTTTTCCGGCATCGTCGAACGGGCCGGGCCGGCCGTGGTGAACATCAGCGTCACCGGCAAGGCAAAACAGAGTGCGGTATCGGATCAGGACGACGAGCTCGATCCGAACGATCCTTTCTCGCAGTTTTTCAAGCGCTTCGGCCCGCAGCTGCAAATCCCGCGCCATCCGCAGATCATGCGCGGCGAAGGCTCCGGCTTCATCATCAGCGCCGACGGCCTGATCCTGACCAACGCACACGTGGTCGAAGGCGCCCAGGAAGTCACGGTCAAGCTGACCGACCGCCGCGAATTCAGGGCCAAGGTGCTGGGTTCCGACAAGCAGAGCGATATCGCCGTGATACGGATCGACGCCAAGAACCTGCCGACGGTACAGATCGGCAATCCGGCGCTGACCAGGGTCGGCGAACCGGTGCTGGCGATCGGCTCGCCTTACGGTTTTGAAAACACCGCCACCGCCGGCATCGTCAGCGCCAAGTCGCGTTCCTTGCCGGACGATACCTATGTGCCGTTCATCCAGACCGACGTCGCCGTCAATCCCGGCAATTCGGGCGGTCCGCTGTTCAACATCAAAGGCGAAGTGATCGGCATCAATTCGCAGATCTACAGCCAGACCGGCGGTTACCAAGGCCTGTCGTTTGCGATCCCGATCGATGTCGCCACCAAGGTCGAGCAGCAGCTGGTCAAGCACGGCAAGGTCACCCGCAGCCACCTCGGCGTCAGCGTGCAGGAAGTGAACCAGGCGCTGGCCGAATCGTTCGGCCTGAAGAGCGCCGCCGGCGCGCTGGTCAGCTCGGTCGACAAAGGCAGTCCGGCCGACAAGGGCGGCCTGCAGTCCGGCGACGTGATCCTGCGCTTCAACGGCCAGCCGATCAACCATTCATCCGACCTGCCGAGCCTGGTGGCCGATACCGCGCCGGGCACCGCCAGCACGATTGAAGTAGTGCGCAACGGCCAGGCCAAGACGCTGACCGTCAAGCCGACCGAAGCTGAAGCAGTGAAAACCGCCGGCAACGATGAAAGCGCCGGTTCGCAGGCACGGCTGGGGCTGGCTCTGCGCCAGCTCAGCCCGGACGAACAGCAACAGGTCGGGATCCACGGCGGGCTGGTGGTGGAAGATGCTTCCGGCCCGTCGGCGCTGGCCGGCATCCAGCGCGGCGACGTGATCCTGTCGCTCAACGGCAAGCCGGTCAACAGCGTCGAGCAGTTGCGCCAGCTGGTAAGCAAGGCCGGCAAGAACGTGGCGCTGCTGGTGCAGCGTGACAAAGACAAGATCTTCGTCCCGCTCAACCTCGGCTAATGCCCCGACCGCAGGATGTGAAACGATGATCAAGCTGGCCAACAACAACCTGTCGCAGCACATCCTGCCCTCTTCCGCCACGATGATCGGCGTCTGCATCACCGCGCTGTCGATCATCAAGCTGGCGCGCTTCAGCGGGCTGGCGCTGTGGCTGAGCCACCTGCTGGCGCTCAACAGCCTGGTGTTCCTTACCAGCGGCGTGCTGTCGTATGCTTCGATGCGCTCCAGCAGCAGCACGCGCCTGGAGCAATACGCCGACATCGCCTTCATCTTCGGCCTGACCCTGCTCAGCCTGTCTACCGTCTTCATGGCAGTGGTGATTGACTGAATTTTCATTCCCGCCAAAGTTACCCACAGAAACTGTGGACAGTCCTGTTGATAACTCCCGCGCGTTTTAGCTATGTGATTGATCTATATGGATTTTTCATCTGTGCTCATTGGCGTGCGGGTAGTGTCGATGGAATAACCCCTGATGCTGCCTGGCTGCCACGACATCGTGGCGCCGCAAAACTCCGTTTTTGAACGAATGCTCGATTCGCGGTTTGCACTGAACCTGCATCGGCTGTTTGCGCTCAAACAAACCCGGCCGCATGCCTGCCGAATAAAGAAATTGCGATTTCCACAAGTAAAACCGCCCCTTCAAATATAATGCAAAAAAAATCTGCAAACTGTCGATCTCGCCGTTTCCCGCTCGACTAATTAGCAGATCCGGGAATTAATCGGCCCCAGCCGCCGGCCCGGCCCCAACCTTAAACCGAACGGAGATATCAAGATGCGATTCATGATCATACGCAAGGCGGACAAGAACACGGAAGCCGGCACCATGCCCAGCACCGAACTGCTGGCCGCCATGATTAAATACAACGAAGAAATGGTGAATGCCGGCGTGATGGTGGCCGGCGAAGGCTTGCAGCCCAGCGCCAAGGGCGCCCGCATCAGCTTTGCGGGAGGCAAGCCGACCGTGTTCGACGGCCCCTTCGCCGAAACCAAGGAACTGATCGCGGGCTTTACCATGATCCAGGTCAAGTCGAAACAGGAAGCCATCGAATGGGTCAAGCGCTGGCCTGCGCTGGATGGCGACGGCGCCGTCGAGCTCGAACTGCGCCAGGTATTCGAGGCGGAAGATTTCGGCGCCGAGTTCACGCCGGAACTCAGGGAAACCGAAGAACGCCTGCGCCGCCAAAGTTCCGGCGCCTGAGCTGCCGCGCCATGCCAACGCCACCAGGAGACCAGCAATGATCAAGACCATCGCCATCGTTATCGTCGTCGCACTAGCCGCCGTCTTCGGTTATGCGGCGACCCGGCCCGACACATTCCGCGTCCAGCGCACGATCTCGATCAAGGCGCCGCCGGAAAAGATCCTGGCGCAAGTCAACAACTTCCACGACTGGAGCAACTGGTCGCCTTATGAAAAACTGGATCCAGCCATGCAACGGACTTTCAGCGGCGCCACCAGCGGCCCGGGCGCGGTGTATGCCTGGAACGGCAACGACAAGGCCGGCGCCGGACGCATGGAGATCAAGCAAACGTCGCCGTCGAAAACCGTCATCAAGCTCGATTTCAGCAAGCCGTTTGAAAGCAGCAACGTCGCTGAATTCAGCGTCGACACCCAGGGCGACAGCAGCAACGTCACCTGGGCCATGTATGGACCCGCACCTTATGTCAGTAAGGTGATGGGCTTGTTTTTCAATATGGACAGCATGATCGGCAAGGATTTCGAAGCCGGGCTTGCCAACCTGAAGACCGTCACCGAGAAATAAACGACGGTACCCCTGGCGTCGCGTGCAGAGACAGGCGCGGCGCCGTTTTCATTATCCATCGCAGGAATAGAGGAGATCGACATGCTATTGAACGCCTACCTGAATTTCAACGGCCAGTGCGACGCCGCCTTCAAGTTCTACCAGCAAGTCCTGGGCGGGAAAATCGCCTTCAGGCTGACCAACAAAGAAACACCGATGGCAGAACAGACGCCGCCTGACCGGCAAGACAAGATCGCACACATCCGGCTGGAACTGGACGGCGGCGTCTTGATGGGCTCGGATTGCCCGCCTGAATATTTCGAAAAAATGCAGGGCATGGTCTTGTCGATCAATGTCGACACGATTGCGGACGGCGCCCGCATCTTCAATGCGCTGGCAAAAAACGGCACGGTCAAGATGCCTTACGAAAAAACCTTCTGGGCCGCCAGTTTCGGCATGCTGGAAGACCAGTTCGGCACGCCGTGGATGGTCAATTGCGAGAAAGACGGCTGATCGGCGATTGCAACGCAGGCGCACCGTCATCGCGGTGCGCCGGTTCAGGACAGCGGCAGCTTGACCACGGTCACGCGGTCTATGAAAAATTCGCCGTCGACGCATTTCCGGTGCGGCACGCCGGCCACCTTGAATCCCGGCCCGCCTTGGGCCACCCAGATTTTGGCGACCGTGTCGAAATCTTCCAGCTCCAGCCCGAGCAAGGGCGCCGACAGCACGAATTGCGCGCCCTCTTTTTGTCTTGCCAGAACTTCTTCAATCGTCTTTGCCATGGTGTCAATCTGATGTATCGGGTTAATCGTTATCCGTGCGCGGCGCCTCAGCCATCGCGCAGCAGTTCGCGCGGCAGTTCGTAGGTTTCCTTGATCGCCTGCAGCACGATATTGGAGCGGATATCCTGCACGCCCGGTATTTTATATAACTTCTCCAGCACGAAAGCGGAATAGTGCTTGAGGTTGCGCGCCTTCACCCGCAGCAGGTAGTTGGCGTCGCCGGTGATGATGTAGGAGCCGACCACCTCCGGGTAATCCTGCAGCGCCTGCATGAAGTTTTCATGCCAGCTCTCGACATCGCGCCGCATCGTCACCTGCACGAAGACATCCAGCTCCAGCCCCAGTTTTTCCGGGCTCAGCACCGCGCTGTAACGGCTGATGATGCCTGCCTCTTCCAGGATGCGGACGCGGCGCAGGCAGGACGACGGCGACAGGAACACCTGCTCCGCCAGGTCCTGGTTGCTGATCCGGCCATTCTGCTGCAGCAGTGTCAGGATGTTCAAATCGATGGTATCGAGTTGCATTGAAATTATCTTTCAATATTAATCAATTAGCTTTCATTTTATTCTAATTAATATTGAAAACGACTATTAATTTCGTATAAAAATTCCTTCAAGCTCGCCTAAAATAATTGCCAGTGGACCATAGCAGTTCATTAGTAAATTCACTAGCATCCAGCACCGGGGAACGCCATCGCCACATCAAAACCCATCTGGGACATCAGCCCCACCCTGTCCGCACGGATCCCCGTGTGGCCGGGCGACACCGCATACAGCGCGCAAGCCACCTGGGAAATCGGCGACGGCTGCCCGGTGCATGTCAGCCGCATCACGCTTTCCACCCATACCGGCGCGCACTGCGATGCGCCCAGCCATTACGATCCGCAAGGCCTGGCTATCGACCAGGTCGCCCTCGACGCCTATATCGGCCCGTGCCGCGTCATCCATTGCATAGGCGCTGCGCTGGTCACGCCGCAGCACGTTGCCCACGCCCTGGCCGACGTTCCGCCGCGCGTGCTGTTGCGCACCTACGCCAGCGCGCCGCAAGCACATTGGGATCCGGCGTTTGCCGCGGTAGCGCCGGAAACCATCGCGCTGCTGGCCCAGCACGGGGTGCGCCTGGTCGGCATCGATACGCCCTCGCTCGATCCGCAGGAATCCAAGACCATGCTGGCGCACCATGCCGTCAGGCAGCACGGCATGGCGATACTGGAAGGCATCGTGCTCGATGCGATCGGCGCCGGCGACTACGAGCTGGTTGCCCTGCCCTTGCGCCTGGCCGGCATGGACGCCAGTCCGGTGCGGGCCGTGCTGCGCCCTCTTTCACCTTAAGGAACACCACATGACAAACAGTAGCCGCGCAGCTTGCCAGGCCCTGGACGCCGATGATCCGCTGGCGCCGCTGCGGACCTTGTTCGACCTGCCGTCCGGCGTGATCTACCTGGACGGCAATTCGCTGGGCGCGCGCCCGCACGCAGCGCTGCAATGCGCACAGCAGGTGATCCAGCAGGAATGGGGACACGACCTGATTCGCAGCTGGAACAAAGCCGGCTGGTTCGACCTGCCGAACCGGCTGGGCAACAAGCTGGCGACGCTGATCGGCGCCGGCGAGAATGAAGTGGTGATCACCGACTCCACTTCCATCAACCTGTTCAAGCTGCTGGCCGGCGCCCTGCAGATCCAGGCCGGCAAGGCGGATGGCGTCAGCCGCAAGGTGATCGTCACCGAACGCGGCAATTTCCCCACCGATATCTACATGGCGCAGGGACTGACCGAATGGCTCGACCGCGGCTACCGCATCCACTTGGCCGACACGCCGCAAGAACTCGCTACGGCAGTGAACGCCGAAACCGCGGTCCTGATGCTGACCCATGTCAACTACCGCAGCGGCCACCTGCACGACATGCAAGCCGTCACCAAGGCCGCACAAGAGCAAGGTGCACTGGTGCTGTGGGACCTGGCGCATTCGGCTGGCGCGGTGCCGGTCGACCTGCATGCGGCGAACGCCGATTTTGCCGTCGGCTGCACCTATAAATACCTCAACGGCGGCCCCGGCGCGCCGGCCTTCGCCTGGATCGCACCGCGCCACCACGCGCAGTTCCGGCAGCCCCTGAGCGGCTGGTGGAGCCACCAGGCGCCGTTCACCATGCAGCCGGCATTTGCGCCCGGCGACGGCATACGGCGCGCGCTGTGCGGCACCCAGCCGGTGGTGTCGCTGGCGCTGGTCGAATGCGGCCTCGACATTTTCGCCCAGACCGACATGCAAGCCTTGCGCCGCAAATCGCTGGCGCTGACCGACCTGTTCATCGCGCTGGTCGAAAGCCGCTGCGCCGGCCTCGGCCTGACGCTGGTCACTCCGCGCCAGCATGAACAGCGCGGCAGCCACGTCAGTTTCGCCCACGCCCACGGCTATGCCGTCATGCGCGAACTGATCGCGCGCGGCGTCATCGGCGATTACCGCGAACCGCACGTGATGCGCTTCGGCTTCACGCCGCTGTACACGCAATTCACCGATGTCTGGGACGCAGTCAGCACCTTGCGCCGGATCCTGGCCGACAAGGATTATGAGATCGATGCACAGCAGGAAGCTGTCACTTAATTACCGGGAGTCACGCAATGGAATGTCCTTACAAGCCCGGCGAATCGTGGCATGGCGCCAAGATGGAATTCGGCGAAACCATGAGCTACGGCGATTACCTGGCGCTGGACCAGATCCTGTCGGCGCAGCAGCCGCGCTCGCCCAACCACAATGAAATGCTGTTCATCATCCAGCACCAGACCAGCGAACTGTGGATGAAGCTGATGCTGCACGAGCTGCACGCAGTGCGCGCGCAGATGCGCAGCAACGACTTGTCGCCGGCGTTCAAGATGATGGCAAGGGTGGCGCGCATCATGGACCAGCTGGTGCACGCCTGGGACGTGCTGGCGACCATGACGCCGCCGGAATACACCGCGATCCGCCCTTACCTTGGCCAGTCGTCAGGTTTCCAGTCGTTCCAGTACCGCGAGATCGAATTCCTGCTGGGGAACAAGAACGCCGCGTTGTTGCAGGTGCACCAGCATTCGCCGGAATCGTATGCGCGGCTGCAGGACGCCTTGCAGCAGCCGTCGATCTACGACGAAGCGGTGATGCTGATGGCGCGCGCCGGCTTGCCGGTGGAACAGGCTCGCCTGAGCCTGGACTGGAGCAATCCCACCGTCGCCGACAAGTCGGTGGAAGCAGCCTGGCTGACGGTGTACAAGGCGCCGGATACGCATTGGGAGTTATACGAATTGGCCGAGAAGCTGGTAGACCTGGAAACCTCGTTCCGCTACTGGCGCTTCCGCCACCTGACCACCGTCGAACGCATCATCGGCTTCAAGAAAGGCACTGGCGGCACCGAAGGCGCCAGCTACCTGAAGATGATGCTGGACGTGGTGCTGTTCCCGGAACTGTTTTCGCTGCGGACTTCTCTCTGAAGCCGGTCAGTTCCCTGGATTGCGCTTGGCCACCCGCGTCCGCACGTCTTGCACGTCGGCTGGATCGCAGCGCAGTTCCAGCAGCTGGTTGACCGCGATCTCATCGGCCAGCGAGGTTGCCGTCACTCTTCCGCCAAAAAAATCGGCATCCAGGCTCAGCGCATTGCAGATGCGTTTTCGGCCCTGTTCGTCCTGAGGCAACTGCAGCACCACCGTCAGGAAACTTGCCGCCGGGCTGCTCTGCGCCTGATCCGGCACAGGCTGACGGGCTATGGCCGCCGGTTCCTGCGCAACTTCCGCGGGAAATCGGATTTGCTGTTCCTCGGCGATTTCATCCAGCGTCACCAGCACGCTGCTATGCGGCCCCGGCCACTTCTTGACGCCGCCGACCACGGCCGGCGCGCCGCCGCTGACTTCGTATTCGGTTTCGGACACCTTCTCGTAATGAAAAGGCTCCCAGGCCGGATCGCCGTGCTTGCGCATCGCCACCGCCTCCAGCACCTGGCTGGCCGGCGCGCCATTGCCCAGCATGCCGACCGCGCTTAGTCCGGCATCGGCTGTTGTATCTTCCATCTCGCTTACCTCATCTGCTTATTGAGAATTTCGTAAAACACGCCAAAACCGCAAGCCGGTTTTTTCGTCGCGCTTAACACGCGCAGCTAAACGGGCCACGGAGTACATGCCTCGCCGTTAAAAAAAACCATGTAATGGGTTCCGTCTCTCTCCGAATCCGTCATGTGGGGTCAGAGTAGCGCCGCGTTTTCAAATACGATGATTTCGCTATTCGGAGTGTAGCGGCTGCGCGGCGAATCCGGCAAGTTTATGCTTCAGGCAGCAGCGAAGCGGGGCTGCGGCCAGGCAGCAGCACGCAAAGCGCTGCGCCGAAAATCAAGGCGAAACCGAGCATGTCGGCATGGCTGGGATGTTCTCCCAATAGCAGCACCGCACCGGACACGCCGACCACCGGCACCAGCAGCGTGCCCAGCGCCGCAGTGCCGGCCGGCAACTGGGCGATGATGCGGAACCACAGGATGTAGCCTAGCGCCATGCCGAAAAAAATGTGATACCCGAGCGCGCACAGCACGGCCGCACGCAAAGGCCCCGGGTGCGGCATGCCTTCGAACCACAGCAAGCCGGCCAGCGCCGCCAGGGCGCCGATCAGCAATTGCCAGGCAGCGATCGCCAGCGGCGGCGCCGCGATCCTGGCCCATTTCATGTAAACGGTGCCCGCTGCCCAGGTCAGGGCGGCAGCCAGCGCATACTGGATACCGGACGGCAAACCACCGGCAGCCAGCGGTGCGATCAGCACCGCCAGGCCCGCAGCACCCAGCGCCAGGCCGGCGCAGCGCATGGTGTCGAGCCGCTCGCGCAGCACTACGCAAGCCATCAGCGTCGCCCACAGCGGCATGGAATAAGTGATGATGGCGACGCGCGAAGTCGCTGCCCCGAGCTGGGCAAAGGTCAGCAGGATGTTGAATGCGGCGATATTGAGCAAAGCTGTCAGCAGGACATGCAGGCGATCGCGGCCGGCTGGGATATGCAAGGCGCGCCAGCCGCGGCCTCCGGCCAGGGCCAGCGCAAACAAGGTAGCGGCGGCGACGCCCAGCCCGACCGTGCGCAAGGTCCACGGCGAAACGGCTCCCAGCGACACCTTCACCGCCGGCCAATTCAAGCCCCAGACCACGCCCAGCAACACCAGCAGGGCCTTGGCTTTGGCGCTGGCCGACCAGGCGTTCTTCATGCCGGCATGGATAATTTTCCTGCCTGCCAGCTGGTGTCGAGGTCCAGCGGATAGACCGGCCGGCGTACATTGCGGATCGGGAATAGCTTGAAATTGGAGCTGGTCGGGCCGCCGCTGTCGGAGTCGCATTCTTCCAGGCCCTTGCTGATCGGCACGAACACTGGACGGCAATACATGCGCGATTTCAGGATCAGGTAGGTTTTGCCGGCCGGATCCAGGCCCAGGCTGGTGAACACGCCGAGATCGTAGGGCTCCACCCGCTCTTCAGTCACCACGATCTGCGCCGCTCCGGTATCGAACAGCACGCTTTTCCCCATCTGCATGGCCGAGCCGGTATAGATCGGGCCGGTTACCTGGAACCGGCCGTCGCTGATCGCCAGCACCGTGCCGCTCAGTGTCAGCGGCGTTTTTTCTATGCCTTGCGCCAGCAGCGCCACCTTGTTGCCGAGCCTGATTGTGGCGCGGCCGCCGACGCCGACCGCCATCAGTTCCGCCACTGCCTCCGGATCGCTGACCGGCCCCACGCCGATATCCGACATCCCCGCCGCCAGGACCGCTTCCAGCACATCCATGGTGTTGCAGGTGCCGCCCGACATGACGTTGTCGCTGTGGTCCAGCAGCAGTACCGGCCCCTGCCCCGCTGCCGCTGCCATTTCCCGAGCATTTGCCAGCGACTGCACCAGGGGCTTGCTGTCGTAGACGAAATCGGCGCGCTCATCCCATATGCTGCCCGCAATACGTGCGGCAACGCGGTCGGCCAGCGCTGCATCGTTATCGGCCACCACCACCACCGACATCCCGGCATCGCGGAAATCGGACAGCGGAAAACCGGCCAGCACCGACACCGCCAGCACGCCAGCCTCGGTTTCGGCAGCTTTTGCCGCCTGCACCGCGCGCTGCATCGCGCTGCGGGAAGTGTTGCTGGCCAGCGTCGCCGCCAGCAGGGGCAGCTGGCGCCAGCCCAGCAGCGGCCGGCATTGTCCTTGCAGCATCTCAGCCAGCAGGCGGCCGGCGTGCGCGCCGGTCTCGTACATGTCGATATGCGGATAAGTCTTGAAACTGACCATGATGTCGGCATTCGCCACCATTTTCCCGGTAACGTTGCCGTGCAGGTCCAGCGCTACGCAGAGCGGCGTCCGCGGTGCGATCTTGCGGATTCTTTCCAGCAGCACGCCTTCGCCGTCTTCCGCGTTTTCAGCCACCATGGCGCCGTGCAGGTCCAGCATGATGGCGTCGCAGCCATCTTCCACCGCGCGCACGATGGCATCGCTCATCAAGGTGTAGGCGTCCGCGGTCACGGCGGCGCTGGGGCTGGCCATCGCCGCCAGCGGCGTGACGATATCCGCCCCCAACGCTGCCGCCACATCCAGGAATCCGCCCATGGCCGTGCGCGCACCCTGCTGGTCAAGGAAGGCGGACGCGCCCCATTGCGGAGCGAATGCTTCCAGCGGCGTCGGAATCGGAGAGAACGTATTGGTCTCGTGGTTCAGCCGCGCGACGACGATTTTCAAGGGCATGTCCTTATCCTCTGGATTCATTTGACGACGACGGCGCTGGCCAGCATCGCATGCAGCAGCACATTGGCGCCGGCTTCCAGGTGTTCCGGCTTGGCGTCTTCGATTTCGTTGTGGCTGACGCCGTCCTTGCACGGCACGAAGATCATGCCGGCCGGCGCCACGCGCGCTGCGTAGATGGCGTCGTGGCCGGCGCCGGAAACCACATCCATGGTGGCGTAGCCGAGCATGGCGGCCGCTTCACGCACCTGCGACACGCACTCCGGGTGGAATGGACAAGGCGGAAAATAAGAGACGCGCTGCAGTTCTATGGCAAGGCCGGTTGCGGCCCGGGTTTTAACGATATAGGCATCGAGGTCGGCGTTCATGCTATCCAGCAGCGCGTCGCTGACGTTACGCAAATCGATGGAAAACTTGACCTGGCCGGGAATCACGTTGCGGCTGTTCGGCAACACCTGCACCGCACCCACCGTGCCGCGGCCATATGGCGGATAGCGTCTGGCGATCGCCACCACTTCCTGCATGATGTAGGTTGACACCTGCAGCGCATCCTTGCGGATTTCCATCGGTGTCGGCCCTGCGTGGGATTCGAAGCCGGTGACGGTGCAGTCGTACCAGGCCAGGCCCAGCACCGCAGGCACCACGCCGATGACGGTATCGGCGTTTTCCAGCACCGGTCCCTGTTCGATATGCGCTTCGTAATACGCGCCTATCGGATGGTCGCCGCTCCGCTGCGCGCCGATATAACCGATGCGCTGCAGTTCATCCTTGACGTTCTTGCCGTCGGTATCGGTCGCCGCATAAGCATGCTCCAGGGTAAAGGCGCCGCAAAATACGCCTGACCCCATCATCACCGGCACGAAACGGGAGCCTTCTTCGTTGGTCCAGACCGCCACCTCAATTGGCGCTTCGGTTTCTATCTGGTGCTGGTTCAGGGTGCGCACCACTTCCATGCCGGCCAGCACGCCGTAGTTGCCGTCGAACTTGCCGCCGGTCGGCTGGGTGTCGATGTGCGAACCGGTGACCACCGGCGGCAGCGCGTTGTTGCGGCCGGGCCGGCGCATGAAGATGTTGCCGATCTGGTCCACCGTAACGCTCATGCCTTCGCTTCTGGCCCAGGCGCTGACCAGGTCGCGTCCCTGCTTGTCGAGGTCGGTCAAGGCCAGGCGGCATACGCCGCCCTTTTTTGTAGCGCCGATGGCGCCGAGTTCCATCAGCGATTTCCACAAGCGGTCGCCGTCTATGCGCAGGTTGTCGATTGCCGAAACTGTTTCCATGTCCATGCTTGCTCCAGAAATTGCAATAATGCCGGCGCCGTCACGCCGCCAGGTTGACGCCCAGGTAACGATCCTTGGCATTGTCGTCCGCCAGGAAACCGGCATTGCTGGCGCTGTACACCATGCTGCCCTGCTCCAGGATGTAATGGCGGTCCGCCAGCTGAGTGCAGACTTCCAGGTTCTGTTCGACCAGGATGATCGACATGCCGGTGGCCTTGATCTGTTTCAGCTGCGCCACGATTTCATCGACAATCACCGGCGCCAGCCCTTCCACCGGCTCGTCCAGCATCAGCACCTTGGGATGGGTCATCAGGGCCCGTCCGATCGCCAGCATCTGCTGTTCGCCACCCGACAGCTGGCCGCCGCCGTTCTTCCGCCGTTCTTTCAGGCGCGGGAAAATCCTGTAGATGTCTTGCAGCTGCCAGGCCGATTCGCGCCGCGCCGCCATGGTCAGGTTTTCTTCCACTGTCAGCAGCTTGAAAATGCCGCGGTGCTCGGGCACCAGGCAGACGCCGCGCGCCGCGATCTTGTAGGACGCCAGGCCAGCCAGGTTATCGCCCTGGAACAGCACCTTGCCCAGCGCCGGCCGCAGCACGCCGACGATGCTCTTGAGCGTGGTGGTCTTGCCGGCGCCGTTACGGCCCAGCAGCGTCACCACCTCGCCTTCCGCGACGTTGAGCGATACGCCCTGCAGGATGTGGCTTTTGCCGTAGTAGCTATGGATCTGTTCGACGCTGAGTATCATGCGCGGCCTCCGGTAATCATGCTGCCGAGGTAGGCACGGCGCACGCGCTCGTCGCTGCGGATAACATCGGGCTTGCCCTCGGCCAGGACCTGGCCCTGCTGCATCACCGTGATGCTGTCTGAAATGTCCATCACGATATCCATGTTGTGTTCGATCAGCAGCACGGTGTAGCTGTCGCGCAGGCCGTGGATCAGGCGCTTCATTTCAGCGATATCATCGATGCCCATGCCGGATGTCGGTTCATCCAGGAAAATTACCTTGGGACGCCCCGCCATCGCCATGCCGACTTCTAGCCGGCGCTGCTGGCCGTGCGACAGTTCGCCCGTAATGCGCTCAGCCACGCCGTGCAGGTTCAGCTGCGCCAACAGGCTGTCGGCGAGTTCGCAAGCGGCGGTCATCGATTCCGCGCGCCGCCAGGGATTGAATGCTTGCGTCGGCCGGGTTCCCTGCGCTGCCAGCCGCAGGTTTTCGCGCACGCTCAGGTTGGGAAACAGGCTGGTCACCTGGAACGAGCGCGCCAGGCCCTTGCGCACGCGCTTGTAGCCGGGCAGGTGCGAGACTTCCTCGCCTTCCACCAGGATGCTGCCTTCGCTGATCGGCGTGCTGCCGGTCAGCGTATGGAACAGCGTGGTCTTGCCGGCGCCGTTGGGGCCGATCACCGAATGCACGGTACCTGGCATGATGTCCAGCGTCACGCCGTTGACCGCGGTGAATTTTCCATAGCGTTTGGTGACCTTCACCGCCTTGAGGATAGGAACTGCCATGCTCATTTCTCCTTCAGCGGATTGCCGCTCAACGGTTCAGCGCTGCCGGGCGAGCGCTTGAATTTTTGCAGCAGCGATTGCGCCACGCCGTACAAACCCTTGTGCATGTACAGGCTGACGCCGATCAGCAAGAAACCCAGCAGCATCAGCCAGCGCGGCCACAGGCTGGAGAGCCAGTTGCCGGCCAAGACATAGAACGCCGCCCCCAGCACCGAAGCAAACAGGTTGCCGGCGCCGCCGATGACGGTCATCACCAGGATCGATTCGCTGGCGTGATATTCGATATTGGACAATGGTGCGATGCCGGTCATCACGGCATGCAGGCCGCCCGCCAGGCCGGTGACGGCGCCCGAGATCACGAATGCCGCCAGCTTGAACATGGTGACGTCGTAACCGACTGCGGCGGCGCGCGTTTCATTGTCGCGTATCGCCAGCAGGGTGCGGCCCAGCACCGAATCGACGATGCGTTGCAACAGCCAGAACACCAGCACGAAGATGACCGCGACCAGGCTGTAGTATTGCCATGGCGTGCCGATCGTCATCAGCTTGGCGCCGAACAGGCTCAGGTCCGGCCGGGGAATGTTCAGCAAGCCGTTGTCGCCGCCGGTGACATCCTTCATGGTGTAGGCCAGGAAATAAAACATCTGCGAGAAAGCCAGCGTCAGCATCACGAAATACGTGCCGCGCTGGCGGATCGAGAACCAGCCCACCAGCAAGGCAACCAGCGCCCCCGCCAGCATCGCGATCAGCAGCGCCGGCAGCAGCTGTACATGGAGATGCAGCAGGACCAGTCCGGCAGCGTAACTGCCGATGCCGAGGAAAATTCCCTGGCCGAACGACATCAGCCCGGTGTAGCCTAGCAGCAGGTTGCAGCCCAGCGCCGCCAGCGCAAAAATCAGAACTTCAGTCGCCAGCGTGCCGGAGCTGAGCGTCAGCGGCAGGATCAGGACCGTGGCGATCACCAGCAAGGTGAAGCGGAAATGCATGAGGTTTTTCATGACCGGATCCTCAGCTGGCCCGGCCGAACAGGCCGTTGGGACGCAGCAGCATGACTGCCGCCATGGCGATGTAGATAGTCAGGTGCGCGCCTTCCGACCAGATGGTGCTCATCAGGCTTTGCAGCACGCCGACCAGGATGCCGCCGGCCAGCGCCCCGAAGAAACTGCCGAGGCCGCCGATCACTACCACCACGAATGCAATGCCCAGCGCTTCCACACCCATGAAAGGTTCGACGCCGCGGATCGGTCCCGCCAGCGCCCCGGCCAAACCGGCAGTGGCGGCGCCGAGCGCAAACACCAGGCTGAAGATGCGGTCGATGTTCAGGCCCAGCAATCCCACCATCTCGGTCGATTCGCTGCCGGCGCGCACGATCGAACCGAGCCGCGTTCCTTCCAGCACCCACCACAGCAGCAAGGCCATCAGCGCAGTGAAAGCAATCACGAACAAGCGGTATTTCGGATAGACAAAATTGCCGACGATGACCACCCCTTGCAGCAGGTCCGGCGGCGAAATATTGTTGCCCAGCGGCCCCCAGTATGAAATCACAGCTTCCTGCAGCACCAGCGCCAGGCCGACCGTGAACAGGATATGGAAGTGGTGCGGCAACTGGTAGATATGCCGCAGCGCGAATTTTTCCATCAGCCAGGCAAACAGGCCGACCGCCAGCGGCGCGAACAGCAGCGTCCACCAGAAGCTCATGCCCATCTCGCCCATTTGAAAACACAGGTAGGCGCCTAGCAGGAAAAAGGCGCCATGCGAGAAATTGACGAAACGCAGCAAGCCGAACACGATGCTCAACCCCACCGCCAGCAGGAAATACAACATGCCGATGCCAATGCCATTGACTATTTGCAGCAGATATATATTCATGAAACCTCAATCTTCGTAAGCGGACGGAGCCACCACACCGCTGCAAGCGCGCCTGCAGCGGCGATCCGCAGGTCTTCAGGCGAGCTTGCACATGGTCTTGTCCAGCGGCAGGAACGACTTGCCGAAGGAAACGATGTCGGCATAATCGTTCTTGTTGCGCATCTTCGATTTCGGTTTGCCCTTGAGCAGGTAGTAGTTCTTGATTACCTGGTGGTCGCCCTTGCGGATTTCCTCGGTTCCGGTCAGGCCTTCGTATTTCATGCCTTCCATCGCCGCGATCACCGCTTTCGGATCCGTGCTGTTCGCCTTGGCCATGGCGTCCAGCATGATCTTGGTGCAGATGTATGAACCGGCCAGGCTGTAGTTCGGATCGATCTTCAGGCTGGTATTGACGAACTGTACGAACTCCTTGTTGAAGGGCGCATCTATGCCGTGCCAGTACTGCGCACCGAAATACACACCATCGCAGATGTCGGCGCCGAGTGCCTCGAACTGCTCCAGGCCGGAAGCCCAGGCCATCAGGATGGTCATATTGTTTTTCATGCCGAAGCTGACCGCCTGGCGCAGCGCGTCGGACGACTGCGAACCGAAATTCAGCAACAGCAGCACATCGGGCTTGGCCGCAATCGCGTTAGTCAGGTAGCCGCTGAATTCTTTTTCGGCCAGCGAGTGGTAGCTGTTGCCGACGTGCTCGATGCCCTTTTCCTTGAAGATCGCCTTGGCCGCGTTCAGCAAACCATCGCCGAACACATATTGCGGCGTGATGGTGTACCAGCGTTTCGCCTTCGGCAGCTTGTCCAGCAACGGCCGCACAGTCTGTTCTATCGCGCCGAAAGTCGGCACCGACCAGCGGAAGGTCGCGCGATTGCATTCGCTGCCGGTGATTTCGTCGGCGCCCGCGGTGGTGACAAAAATGCTGTTGGCTTTTTCCGCTTCCTTGCCCATCGCCAGCGACTCTGAAGAGAGGATGCCGCCGGCAAAAAAATGCGTACCCTTTTCGATCGCTTCCTGCACCTTGCGCACTGCCGTGGCTGGCTTTCCTTCGGTGTCGATTGCCGTGTAGCTCAGGCTCTTGCCCAGCACCTTGTTATATTTTTGCAGTACCAGCTTCATGCCCATGTCGGCGTATTTTCCATTGGCCGCGAACGGGCCGGACATCGGCACCGGGCAGGCAAACTGGATCGTATCCGACTGCGCGAACACGTCGGAAAACGACAAGGCGCCCGGTGCGGCGAGTGCGGAAAGCTTAAGAAAATCGCGACGGTTGATCATATTCACATCTCCTGAAATGGCGAGTCATTGAAAGCTTGCATCGATAGCCGTTGACGCAAGTTCTGTGCCTGTGGCGGAAAAAATTCCATGGTGGAACAAGGTAGAAATTTATTTGCGAACGAGCTGAAACACGTTGTGTTTACAGGGGTAAACGCGACGTGGATATCATCGCAAAGCGATGAAAAAAAGATGCTCGATGACGATCAGGGAGATCGCGCCTGCAGTGGAACATGCTTGCTGAAAAACATGGTGTCTCCTCCTGGTTGACTGCTGCTTGCTGCTTTATATTTTTTGTATTTTCTTCTTGCGTTCGCATATTTCCATACGCGGTATTCACCGCCCGCCATGCAGCCTCACATTGCATGCAGGATGCCGACAACGGATAGAGCGAAGACGAGACAGGACATTCACGGCAGCGCACCGTCCGCAAGGAACAGGATGGATTGATTATTGCGAAATACCAGCGCAGATATTAGATACACTTTTGAATTACATGTAAAACTGTACTGGCTGTTCTAAGGAACTGTACTGACAACACTTAGAACGGTGATCAGCTTTGGTGCACAGCTCACCATGAAATGGCAAGCTGCTATCCGAAGTATTCAAAAAGGATTGCTGACCTTCACCACCGGCGCCACAGCCAGCACCTCAGGCAAGGTGCGCGACTCCAGCTCCGCCACTACCTGGTTCAGCAGCGACTGCAGGGTCTTGGCCTGCTCCAGCCCGCGCTGGTCCAGGGTCAGGTCGAGATCGCCGAACAGGCTGACCCGGTCCAGGCGATTCTCGACGTTCAGCTTGCCGATGGCGAGGGTTGCGCTTTCGTCGGCGAACGGGATAAATTTAGACATGCGACCATCCTTTATGGATCAGGTTTGTGATGAAATTCAGGAACATTTTCAAGGCGTCGTTGAACAGCCTGGTTAACAAATCCGCCTCTATTTTCTTGATCTGTGCTGCCGGTTCCTCTCTTTTTTCAGGCGCATTCCTGGCGCCGTGCTGGCCGGCCCCAGCGCCCGGCAGCGGCATCGCCACGTCCTTGATGCGCTTCGGCACGCCGGGCAGCAGGTCGATACGCAACGTGTTTTCCAGCTGCGTCACCGACAAGGCCTGGTAGTGCGACGTATCTTCATTCTTGATGAAATAAGCGGCGGCCTGCTGTCTCTTCGGACTATAGACCACTTTGTAGATATAAGTCGGCACCAGCACATTGCCGATCTTTTGCAGGTCCTGGCCGAGGAAGGCCGGTCCGGTAATCACGTACAGCTCGCCGTCTTTCTCCGCCAGCCGCCGCACCGCGCTTTCGATTTCGGCCCAGACATGGCGGTTGTTTTGCGGATTCTGCGGAATCATGTTGGCCAGGCTGAAACTTTCATACTGCGAAGTGCGGTTCGCCATGTCGCCGTTGGGACTCATGTGGCCGCGGTCGAAGCCGGAGCGCGCATAATCTTTCAGCTCGGCGCGGCCGCTGATCAGCAGGGCGGGTTCGGGATGAAAGGAATTTTCGCGCGACAGCGTGCGGGCGGCGTCGATATTGCTGCGCGTCAGGTGCTCGGCCGACCACAGCGGGGTGCGCGTGATCCCTGAATGCATGACGGCGAAAGCCTGGTAGCACAATTCCTGGGTCTGGCGCGCCAGCTTGTCATTGAGGATTTCTGGCGCCCGGCCGGCGGCGTAATGAGAGGGACAATCTGTGGCAAAAGCCGATGAAGCAAGAAGTAAAAGGGGAAGCAGGAAACGATATGGCTTGTGCGGCATTGCTCACCAAAACTGTATAAATACCCAGTATAAGGTTTAACTTAAACCGCACCAAGCACTATCCCTCATTTTTTTGCGATGCGATCAATGCGGCGTACGGAATCCGTTTGCCGCCCAGGCGCCGGCGCTGCTTTCGCTAAGCTTGAAAGTCGCCGCTACCCGCACCTGCGCCAGCTGTTCGCCGTCGGCATCGTGGGCGGTCAGCAAAGCATAGGGAAAATCGTCGTCGGGAACGATGTCGAGCGTGACATTGAGCGTTGTTTCAGCGGCATCCACCACGATGCTCTTGTGCAGCATGGCATGCAGCTGCTGTTCGTGCCGGCGCACGAACTCCGAGGCGGTCTTGACCAGCGTGATGAAAGCCGAGGCATCCAGCGGTTTCGGATTCTTCTTGTCGCGGCCCATGGTCCAGGGCCCGATCAGCGCCGGTTCCGGTTCGCCGTCCTTGATCATCGCTACCGCCCAGCCGTCGTCATCGTCGTTCTTGATGATGCGCGCGGTCCAGCCGTCGTCGCACCACAGGCGCGGCTCCTGGATCAGCCGGTCGCCGGCGGCGGTTTCATCGTGGGCATCGGGGGTTGCTGCGGAATTGTCTGTCATTGGGATTGCTTCGCTGCTGATAGAAGGTAGATGAGGCTAGGAAGGCCAAATTGTATAGTACAAAGCGCGGCGCCTCACTGGCGCCGGAATTGTTTGCGGTAGGCGGCGGGCGAAACCGAGAACGCGGCAGTGAAATGCTGGCGCAGCGACACGGTGGAGCCGAAGCCGACCAGTTCGGCGATGCGGTCTATCGCCTTGTCGGAAGTTTCCAGCAGCCGTTGCGCCGACGCCAGGCGATGGTTGAGCAGCCATTGCGATACCGTGGTCCCGGTTTTCATCTTGAAGCGGCGGGTGAAATTGCGCCGGCTCATGGCGGCCTTCGCAGCCAGCAGGTCCAGGCACAGCGGCTGTTCCAGGTGTTCGATGGCCCAGTCCAGGGTAACCGTAAGCTGGTCGCTGCCGCCGCTTGCCGGCAACGGTTGTTCGATGTACTGCGCCTGGCCGCCATTGCGATGCGGCGCCACCACCATGCGCCGGGCGATACGGTTGGCCACGTCGGCGCCATGGTCGCGGCGCAGCAGATGCAGGCAGCAATCGATCGCCGCCGCGGTGCCGGCCGAGGTCAGGATATCGCCATCGTCGACGTACAGTACTTTCTGGTCCAGCTTGACGCGTGGGTACTTGCGGGCAAAATCCTCGGCCCACACCCAGTGGGTGGATGCCGCCCGGCCATCCAGCAAACCGGCTTCGGCCAGTACAAACGCCCCCAGGCACAAACCGACCACCCTGGCGCCGCGCAAGTGCGCCTGGCGCAATGCCTGCAGCAAGGCTTCAGGCGGACGCTCGTCGGGATCGCGCCAGGCCGGCACGATCACGGTGTCGGCTTCCACCAGCGCGGACAGGTCATGCCGCACATCGATATCGAATCCCGACATGGTTGCAATCAGGCCCGCCTTCTCGCCGCATATCAGCAAGCGGTAGCGCGGCACGCCCAACCTGGCCAGGTCGTCGCCGAACACCATGCACGGCACGGACAGGTGGAAAGGACTGATGCCCTCGAAAGCGATCACCGCCACGGTATGCATTTTCTCGGGAGCAGTTGCGGAATTCTGGGCCAATTTCAACATGGCCCGATCCTATCACATTATGTCTATCGGGACACTTTCGCCGATTACCCTGAAACCCGATACTTCGTCCTGTTCCAACGCTCGCTGCAGAGAGCCAGGGGAAAGGCAGGGATGAGCGATTGGCGTCCATCCTGCCCATTCACACAGGAGTTCCAAGATGCACCACCCAACCATCCGCGCCATCGCCGGCGCAACCGCACCGGCCAAGATAGAAGCCGCCAGCACCGCGCTGCTGGTGATCGACTTTCAAAACGAATACTTCAGCGGCAAGATGCCGATTCCCGACGGCGCGCGCGCACTCGGCAACGCCCAACGCCTTACGGCCTTCGCCGACCGGGCAGGCATCCCGGTATTCCATGTCCAGCATGTCACGCCGGCAGGCACGCCGATTTTTGCCGAAGGCGGGACCACCCTGCAATTCCATGACGAACTGCAGCCCGCCGCGCACCACACCGTGCTGCAAAAATCGTCGGTCAGCGTGTTCCCGACCACCGACATCGACAGCCGCCTCAAGGCAGCCGGCATCAATACCCTGATCATCAGCGGCCTGATGACCCACGCCTGCGTAGCCGGCGCCGCACGCGACGCAGTGCCCCTCGGTTACCAGGTGCTGGTAGCCGAAGACGCCTGCGCCACCCGCGACCTCGACGCCGCCGACGGCGCCGTCCTGCCGCACGCCGCTCTCCACCGCGCATCGCTGGCAACCATCGCCGACACCTTCGGCGACATCATGACAACCGCCCAGATCCTGCAGTTACCCGTAGCCTAAACCACCACGCTTATTAATTAGGCTCAGAGTCAAATTGTTGACCGCTCAACAATTTGACTCTGACCCTAATTAACTGGCTGGCAAGGTTGGGGGTGGGGAAATATGGCCGGGGGAATAAGTGGCATACTGTGCGGATTGCGGGATTGGGTACGTTAGCTGATGGGCATGGGTTGTCACTAAAAGGCGGAGTGAAATGAAAAACTGGATTCGTCTCAACAAGGGATTCCTGCTGTTCCTTTTTCTTTTCGGGATTTTCCGCACCGCGGTCGCCGACTGGAATCCGATCCCTTCCGGTTCCATGCGCCCTAACCTGCTGGAAGGCGATGTGGTGTTCGTCAACCGCCTCGCATTCAACCTGAAAGTCCCGCTCACCAACATCGTCCTCAGCCGCCTCGGCGAACCGAAGCGCGGCGATATCGTCACCTTCTTTTCACCGCTGGACGACACCCGGCTCATCAAGCGCGTGATCGCCCTGCCCGGCGACATTGTCGAGATGCGCGATGAAAAGATGATCATCAACGGCCAGCAAGCCAGCTACGCCATGCTGGGCAGCGCGCCCGAACCGCTGGAGCATGGCGGCGCCCTGGTGGCCTTGCGCCTGAATGAAAAGATGGGAACGGAACAGCATCGCATCCAGCTGCTGCCGCAAGTCAACGCCGAGCGCAATTTCGGCCCGATCACGGTGCCGCAGGACCACTACATGATGCTGGGCGATAACCGCGACAACAGCGGCGACTACCGCCATTTCGGTTTCGTGCCGCGCGAGCTGCTGATCGGGCGCGCCGAACGGGTGCTGGTGTCGGCCGACATCAAGGGTAACTGGATGCCGAGGACCGAACGCTTCGGCATGCAGCTGCACTAACGCCGCCGGCCCGCCGCGCGGCTGCCGATATTGTGCAGCCGCTTTTCAATCAGTTCCGACATGCCCTGCGCCGCAATTGAAAGAGAGCGCTCTTTCTTTTTCACGATCAGGATAGGCCGCACGATGTCCTGCGCATCGATCGGGATGCTGACCAGGTCCATGTGGCGGAACTGGAACAAGGTCAGCTCCGGCACGATGCTGACGCCCAGGCCGGATTCGATCAAGCCCGCCACCGTCGCCAGATGCTCCACTTCCAGCCCCGAATTCATCACCGGAATGCCGCGCAACAATAGCTCGACATGCTGGCGCACGCTGGTCGAACGCGCCAGGTGTATCAGCTCGCAGCCGCCCAGGTCTGGCAGGCGGATGCGGCGCTTGCCGGCCAGCGCATGGTCCTGGCGGCACACCAGGTAAAACGGATCGCTGCACAAGGTCTTGGTATCGAACTCGGTCAGGCCCGAACCGGGCGCGGTCAAGGCAATATCGGCCTTGCCCTGGCGCAGCATGGCCAGGCACTGATCCGACAAGGCGTCGAACAGCTGCACCGTAATCCCCGGATAAGCCCGCTTGTATTCGGCAATCACCGCCGGCAAGCCGTTCGCCGCCAGCGACGGCAGCGCGGCGATCGCCACCCGGCCTTTACGCCTGGCGACGTAGTCGCTCATGTCGGCGAATGCCGATTCGATATCGCCGACCAGCGAACGCGCCACTTCCGCGAACAGTTCACCCTCGGCGGTCAGGGTGACGTTGCGCGTATCGCGCTCGAACAGCTTGGCGCCCACCGCCACTTCCAGTTTCTGGATCATGACGCTGAACGCCGATTGCGACATGAAGCAGCGCTCCGCAGCGTGAGTGAAATGCTTGCATTCCTGCAGCGCCAGGAAGGCGTGCAGCGAGCGGGTGGAGATATTGAGTTTCATCGATTAATCCGTTTTAACGATCAATCTATCGAAAAAATTCATTTTACAGCACAAACCACAGCTCCCAGAATGCGCTTAAAACAAGAGCAATAACAAGTATTCCCATAAAAATATCCAAGGGATAGGAGACAGACAACATGCTGGCATTACTCGGCTTCATTACCATCGTCACCCTGCTGGCGGCGATCCTGACAAAAAAAATGTCGCCCCTGGTGGCGCTTATCGCAATCCCCATCATCGCCGCCCTGGTCGGCGGCTTTGGCCTGGAGACCTCCAAATTCATCGTCTCCGGCATCACCGGCATTGCGCCGGTGGCCGGCATGTTCGTGTTCGCGATCCTGTTCTTCGGCATCGTCACCGATGCCGGCATGCTCGATCCGATCATCTCCGCCATCCTGCGCATCGTCGGCAGCCGCCCTACCCGCATCGTGCCCGGCACCGCGCTGCTGGCGCTGCTGATCCACCTCGACGGTTCGGGCGCGGTCACCTTCCTGGTGACGATTCCCGCCATGCTGCCGCTGTACACGCGGCTCGGCATCGACAAGCGCATCCTGGCCTGCGTCGCATCGCTGGCGGCCGGCGTCAATTTCCTGCCATGGACCGGCCCCATGATCCGCGCTTCCGCCGCCTTGCATATTCCGGTCAGCGAGATTTTCACGCCCTTGATCCCGGTGCAGGTGGTCGGCCTGGTATTCGTTTTTTCGGTGGCCTACTACCTCGGCCTGAAAGAGGAACGGCGGCTCGGCCTGGCCAAGGACGCGCCGTCCGGTTTCGTCCATACGCATGCATTGTCCGAGGCGGAAAAAAGCATACGCCGTCCGCAGAATTTCTGGATCAATATCGTGCTGACCGTTTTTGTTCTGGGCGTGATGATCAGCGGCAAAATCGATCCGGTGGTGATGTTCATGATCGGCGTGGTGCTGGCGCTGATGGTCAATTACCGCAATGCCGACATGCAGCGCGCCCGCATCGATGCCCACGCCAAGGCGGCCCTGCTGATGGCCAGCATCCTGTTCGCCGCCGGCGTGTTCACCGGCATCATGAGCAAATCCGGGATGCTGAGCGCCATGGCCAAGATGGCGGTCGGCCTGGTGCCGCCCTCGATGGCCTCGCATATCCCGGTAGTGCTCGGGCTGCTGTCGATGCCGCTGTCCATGCTGTTCGATCCCGACTCTTTCTACTTCGGCGTGCTGCCGGTGATCGCCGAAGTCGGCCATATGCTGGGCGTGCAACCGCTGCACGTGGCGCAGGCCGCGCTGCTGGGCCAGATGACTACCGGCTTCCCGGTCAGCCCGTTGACGCCTGCCACCTTCCTGGTGGCGGGTCTGGCCGGCATCGATCTCGCCGACCACCAGAAATACACGTTCAAATACCTGTTCGCGGCCTCGGTCATCATGACGATCACCTGTGTCGCGATCGGCGTCTTCCCTTTATGAGGACGCATACAGCTTGAGGAAACCAGCATGAGACATATCCGCATCGGCGCCGGCGCCGGCTACTCCGGCGACCGTATCGAACCCGCCATAGAACTGGCTGAAAAAGGCGAAATCGACTACCTGGTGTTCGAGTGCCTGGCCGAGCGCACCATCGCCATCGCCCAGCAGAGCCGGATGAAAGATCCCGCACTCGGCTTCGATCCGCTGCTGGCGGAGCGGATGCGGGCGGTGCTGGCCATCTGCAGCGCCAAGAAAATCAAGATCATCACCAACATGGGCGCGGCCAATCCGCTGGCCGCCGCCGCCACAGTCAGGCAGATTGCGCAAAGCATGAACCTCAAGCTGAAAGTGGCTGCGGTGACCGGCGACGATGTGCTGGACACCCTGAAAGCGGGCGACTACATCAGCGACCAGGATATCGCCGTCAACAGCCTGGGCGACAGGCTGCTGTCGGCCAACGCCTATATCGGCGCCGCGCCGCTGGTGGAAGCGCTGGCGCAGGGCGCCGACGTCATCATCACCGGCCGCGTGGCCGACCCGGCGCTGTTCCTGGCGCCCTTGATCCACGAGTTCGGCTGGGCCATGGACGACTGGCACCGCCTCGGCCAGGGTACGCTGGCCGGGCACTTGCTGGAATGCGCGGGCCAGGTCAGCGGCGGTTATTTCGCCGATCCGGGCTACAAAGACGTGGCGGGGCTGGCGCGCCTGGGTTTCCCGATCGGCGAGGTGGCGGAAGACGGTTCGGTCGTGATCACCAAGGTTGCCGGCTCCGGCGGCCAGGTAACGCCGGCCACCTGCAAGGAACAGCTGCTGTACGAAATACACGATCCCGCCAGTTACCTGACGCCGGACGTGGTGGCCGATTTTTCGGCGGCGACGGTGCAGGAAATCGGCCCCGACCGGGTGCTGGTGCAAGGCGCCACCGGCCGCGCCAGGCCGGACACCCTGAAAGTATCGATAGGTTATATCGACAGCTACATCGGCGAAGGACAGATTTCCTATGCCGGGCCGGGTGCGCTGGCGCGCGGCAGGCTGGCGCAAGCCATCGTCGCCGAACGGCTGCAGCTCAGCGCCGTGGCGTTCGATGAAATCCGCTATGACCTGCTGGGCGTGGACGCAATCCACGGCGCCGCCTTGTCGGCGCAACCGGGCGAACCGTATGAAGTGCGGCTCCGCGTCAGCGCCCGCAGCGGCAGCATAGGCGAAGCGATCCGCATCGGCAATGAGGTCGAGACACTGTACACCTGCGGGCCGGCGGCCGGCGGCGGCGTCACCAAGACGGCGAAGGAAGTGGTTGCGGTGCAGTCTTGCCTGCTGCCACGCGAGCAGGTGTCAACCACCGTCCATTTCGATTGAGGATGAAAATGCAACTACGCGAGCTTGCCCATTCCCGCGCCGGCGACAAAGGCGACATCTCCAACCTGTCGGTGATCGCCTACCGCGCACAAGACTATGCGCTGCTGGAAAAATACCTGACGCCGGAACGCGTCAAGGCGCATTTCACCGGCATCGTGCATGGCGAGGTGGTGCGCTATGCGCTGCCAAGCCTGGGCGCATTCAACTTTGTCATGCAGCGCGCCCTGGGCGGCGGCGTCACGCGCTCCCTGGCGCTGGACGCCCACGGCAAATGCCTGAGTTCGGCGATAATGACCCTGGAAATTCCTGACGATATCGATCCATCCTGATCCATCCACGCCGCCAAGAAAGGAAGTTCATGAGAATGCAGATTCGCCGCTTGCCGCGCCAAACCACGTACGCCACGGTAGCCCTGGCCCTTGCCATGCTGGGAGCCGTGGCGTCGGCGCAAACGCTGGCGCCGGAAACCCAGCGCTACCACGACATCTACAAAGAGCTGGTGGAAATCAATACCAGCCACTCGGCGGGCGACACCACGAAAGCCGCGCATGCAATGGAAAAGCATCTGCTGGACGCAGGCTTCAAGGCCGGCGACATCCAGGTGATAGAACCATTCCCGCGCAAAGGCAACCTGGTGCTGCGTTTCAAGGGCAACGGCGGCAAGCAGCCGCTGCTGTTGCTGGCGCATATCGACGTGGTCGAGGCCAAGCGCGAAGACTGGAAGACCGATCCCTTCCAGCTGCAGGAAACCGGCGGCTATTTCACCGCCCGCGGCTCGATCGACGACAAGGCGATGGCGTCGGCTTTCGTGTCGGTGCTGAGCCAGCTCAAGCAGGAAGGCTTCAAACCCAGCCGCGACATCATCCTGGCGCTGACCACGGATGAAGAACGCGGCGACGTGGAAAGCAACGGCGCCAAATGGCTGATCGCCAACAAACCCGAATTGCTCAAGGCGGAGTTCGGCATCAACGAAGGCGGCGGCGGCGAACTGCGCGACGGCAAGCCGAACCTGCACCGGATCCAGGTCGCCGAAAAAATCTACGCCACTTACGAACTGGAAGCACGCGATGCCGGCGGCCACAGTTCGACCCCGACGGCCAACAACCCGATCTATGCCATCGCCGCCGCGCTCAACAGATTGAGCGCTTACCGCTTCCCGGTGCACCTGGCCGAAGTCACCACCGGCTATTTCGCCCGCAGCGCGCCGTTCGCCAGCGGCCAGCTGGCCGCCGACATGCGCGCGGTGGGCAGCGGCAAGCCGGACGCCGCTGCAATTGAGCGCCTGTCGGCGGTCCCTGACTACAATGCGCAACTGCGCAGCACCTGCGTGGCCACCATGGTCAGCGCCGGCCATGCCGAAAACGCCCTTCCGCAATCGGCCAAGGCCACCGTCAACTGCCGCATCCTGCCGCAAGACGATCCTGACGATATCGATCGCCAGTTCAAGCAGGTGATCAATAACGACAAGATCACTGTGCGTTACACCAACAAGCCGCTGCGCAGCCCGGCTTCGCCGCTCAACGGCGACCTGGTGAAAACGGTGGAAGCGCTGACCCAGGACATGTGGCCAGGCGTGCCTGTGGTACCGGCCATGAGCACCGGCGCCACCGACAGCAGTTACATGCGCAATGCGGGAATTCCGATGTATGGCGTGTCAGGCTTGTTTGTCGAGCCGTCGGACCGCCGCACGCACGGCCTGGACGAGCGCGTCGAAATCCAGCGTTTGTACGACGGCCGTGAATTCCTCTACCGTCTGGTCAAGCGCCTGGCGCAATAGAGACGGAAATAAGCCGCAAACTGAACCGGTTCCGGCGCCCGCCGGGGCCGGGCTGCCTTGCTGCCGAATTCGAGCGCAAGAACCAGAGTGTCCAGGGCACGGATATGCCCTATGTTGCAATTGTGCGGCGCCTGCCGCTCGCCAATTGACGGACACCTGCCATGAACTTTATCGAACTGCTCCTGCTCGCCGCGATCTGGGGCGCATCGTTTCTCTTCCTGCGGATTGCCGCGCCTGAATTCGGCCCCTTCGCGCTGATCGCGCTGCGCGTCGGCATTGCCGCGCCGGTGCTGCGCTCTGCCGCCGCCCGCAGCCAATGCCGCAGCAAGGCATGGCCTTTGTTTGTAGTCGGCGTCAGCAATTCCGCGGTTCCGTTCGCCCTGTTCGCCTATTCCACGCTGTCCGTCAACGCCGGCATCGACTCCATCCTGAACGCCACCACGCCGATCTGGGCCGCCCTGATCGCGGCGCTCTGGTTCGGGCACGCCATGAACCGCAGCCAGGCCTGCGGCCTGATGCTGGGCCTGGCCGGGGTTGCAGTGCTGGTGTGGGATAGCGCCGGAGCCGGCGTGGCAGGCGTGCCGCTGGCGATCGCAGCCGCGCTGCTGGCTGCCGTGTGCTACGGTTTTGCGGTGAATTATTCCAAGCGGCATCTGGCAGGAGTGCAGCCGTTGGCAGTCGCCTTCGGCAGCCAGCTGTTCGCCTCCGTCGTGCTGCTGCCTCCGGCGCTGCTGTCCTGGCCGCAGCATGCTATCGCGCCCGCCATCTGGGCTTGCGTCGCCGCCCTCGGCGTGGTCTGCACCGGCTTCGCTTACATCTTGTACTTCCGCCTGATCGAACGCGTAGGCGCATCGTATGCCGCCTCCGTGACTTTCCTGATCCCGGTGTTCGGACTAATCTGGGGCGCTGTTTTCCTAAACGAAAAAATCACCCCAGCCATGCTAGCCGGCTGCGCCATCACCTTGCTCGGAACCGCCCTCGCCAGCGGCAAGCTGGGCAGCTTATTACCAGGCAAACGCAAAGCAAAGACCAGCCCGGGTTAACAAACATCACTTTAAAAAACCGACAGATGCAAGTCACGCACTTGACGATTCCCTTGTAGACAGCCAATTACGGTGTTACATTTTTCCCTTTCGTAATTAGGGTCAGAGTCAAATTATTTCGCGAACATTAATTAGGGTCAGAGTCGAATATTTTCTACGTCCTGAACGGCGCAGAAAAATGTCTGACGAAAGCTGCTGGCCAGCTAGGGCAAACCGGCGCGCAATGCGCATGGGCATACTATTGTCCCTGTTATTGCATCTCGGCCTGATGCAATTATTCCGACCTCATGCCGCTGCCGATGCGGCCCCAGGTTCGCAGCCGGCGATGACCTGGTTGCTGTTGCCGGCCGCACCGCCAGCCCCGGCACGTGCAGCGTCCATCACCAAGCCACCTGTCGTCCAGCACGATCCGCATCCCGCCCAGCCTTCTGTCCGCACCAATACGATAACCCCGCTGCCATCCGCAATACCCCGCGAGAACAGCATCGGCGACACCGCAGCCATTTCCCAACCAGCGCACAAACAGCCACGCGTCGACCTGGACGCCGCATTCAACACGGCCAGGAAGATCGCCACGGATCCCGCCGAGAGACGCAACGGTACCGCCGTCTCGCAATTGCAAACGCACCCGCTGGAAGCCCGCCCCGATAATCCGCTGGCCCAAGATATCCAACGCAGCGCGCGCGCCGACTGCCTCGACGTCGGCCGTCCGTTCGGTTTACTAGCTCCCCTGGTGCTCGCCGCGGACGCAGTGCTGTCAAAAAAAGATAGCGGCTGCAAGTGGTAGCGCCTGTTGATTGTCTTGTCGGCAGCCAGTTACGGTGTTACATTTTTCCCTTTCGTAATTAGGGTCAGAGTCGAATTATTTCGCGAACATTAATTAGGGTCAGAGTCGAATATTGATGGACGAGAATATTCGACTCTGACCCTAATTAAATCCGACGGCAAAGGATGACTGACCTTTTTTCATGTTTTTCATCGGAGAGAAAACAATATGCGCGCGATCCTCAATTTCCTGTGGTTTGTCCTGGGCGGAGTGTTCATGGGCCTGGGCTGGTGGCTGGCCGGCGCTGTCGCCTTCCTCACCATCGTCGGCATCCCTTGGGGCAAGGCTTGTTTCGTGATCGGGCAATTTACCTTCTTCCCTTTCGGCAGGGAAGCGGTGAGCCGGAAAGAGCTGAACAACAGGGACGACATCGGCACCGGCAGCCTGGGCCTGGTCGGCAATATTCTGTGGTTCGTGTTTGCCGGCGTCTGGCTGGCTATCGGCCACGTGCTCTCGGCCATCGCCTGCTTCATCACCATCATCGGCATTCCGTTCGGCGTCCAGCACCTGAAGCTGGCCGGCATTGCGCTGGCGCCGATAGGCAAGACCATCGTCACTAAAGAAGTGGCGGCTGCGGCGCGCAGGCAGGGCGCGGACGAGGCTGTGGCAAAACTGAGGACAAACACCTGATTGCTGCACGCATGCGCAAAATACCCTGCCGCTAAAACGTCAGTTATTTTTCCTGGCGCGGCCGGTCTTCTGCTGCGCATGGTTCTCAACCGCGCCACGCACCTCGAAACGCACCTGGTCGACCACGGCCATTTTATGGTCCAGCAGCTCCAGCACATGCCGGCCCGGCCATGGCATCCAGTCGAAGGCCAGCTGCGGATCCGAGGCTGCCGATTGGCGGCTGGTTTTCTTTCCGGACTTCGCTGCGGGCGGCGTCAGCAGCTTGCCGTCAAGGCGCCACACGCCGCTAGGCAAGCCGTCGGCTGCGAAGCGTATGCGCTGCCGCTGCGGCGGGATGTCGGGATCTAGCGCGACCAGCATGCCCGGCGTCGGATAGCGAATTGCGATGCTGATGTCGTCCGAACTGGCGGTGGTGATCAGGCTTTGTTCGGTCCCTGCCAGAAAATATTCCTGGCGCGGCGCTTCGATCTTGTCGGCGTAGCGGATATCCTGTTCCACTACGCTGGCTGGTTTTTGCGGAACCTGCTGCCGCAGCTGGTCGCGTGTGTGCAGGTATTGCATCACTTCTTGCCAGACCGGCGCGGCGCCGGTGACGCCGGACACGTCCCACATCGGCAAACCCGAGGCATTGCCGACCCAGACCCCGACCGTGTAGCGGTCCGAATAACCGACCGCCCAGTTGTCGCGCATATCCTTGGAAGTCCCTGTCTTGACCGCGCTCCAGACGCGCGTCGACAGCGCATTCTCAAGGCCGAAAGTACGGCTGCGGGCGCTGCGGTCGGACAGGATGTCGCCGATGATGAAAGCGGCGCCGGAGTCCATCACCTTTGTCATCTTTACCGCCGGATCGGCCAGCGTGGTGCGCACTCCGCTATAACGCCCCTGGTTGGCCAGCGCGCGATAGGCATTGCTCAGCGCCAGCAAGCTGACGTCGGCGCTGCCCAGCGCCAGGCTGTAGCCGTAATAATCGCCGGATTCACGCAGCTGGAAACCGAGTCCTTGCAGGCGCTCGAAGAAAGTCGTGGGCGTGACCGTCACCAGGGTGCGCACCGCCGGGATGTTCAGCGATGACGCCAGCGCAGTGCGCACGCTGACCAGGCCCTTGAACTGCTTGTCGTAGTTTTGCGGGATGTACAAGCCGCTGGCGGTCGGCAGGTTGATCGCCGAATCGTTCAGGATCGAGGCCGCCGTCATCCATTTTTTTTCGATCGCCAGTTCGTACAGGAATGGCTTCAAGGTTGAACCGGCCTGGCGCAGGGCCACCACGCCATCGACATTAGCCGCATTGGAAAACGAACCGCTGGAACCGACCCAGGCCAGCACGTCGCCGCTGGCATTGTCGAGCACGACGATGGCGCCGTCTTCGATATTGCGCTCCACCAGGGCCGCCAGCTGGCGCCGCAAGGCATCGTTGGCGAAGCGCTGCACGCCGGCGTCCAGGGTTGACCGCACCGCCTGCCCCGGCGTACGCAGCAGCTTGCGCGCCAGGTGCGGCGCCAGCTGCGGGGCGCTGGTGGTGACGATCACTTCGGAATTCGAGCCGGTGCGCACCAGCGCCAGCAGGGTGAAATCTTCCAGGCCCTTGCACTCTTGCCCATCGTACACCTTACGCTGTTCCTGCAAGATGCGGCAAGCCCGCTCCGCGACCCGGGCCGGGGTCGCATTCGGGCCGCGGATCAAGGCCACGGCAATCGCCGCTTCGCGCTGGCTCAGGCCGCTGGGATGCTTGCCGAACAAGACTCGCGACAAGGCGTGTATGCCGACCAGTTCGCCGCGGAAGCTGACCAGGTTGAGGTAGGCTTCCAGGATCTGGTCCTTGCGCCAGTTGCGCTCCAGCTGCTGCGCCACCACTACCTGCGACATTTTCTGCCCGATCGAGCGCGGCGAGGTGCGGCGCCGCAGGTCGTCGTCCAGCAAACCGGCCAGCTGCATGGTGATGGTCGAGGCGCCGCGGGTCTTGGTGTTCCACAGGTTACCCCAGGCAGCCGCCGCCACAGCGTTCCAGTCGACCCCGCTATGCTGATAGAAACGCCGGTCTTCCGACGCCACCAGCGCATTGCGCAACGCCGGCGACACATCTTCCAGCGCTACCCACGACAGGCGGCGCTCGTTCGGATTCATGCGGACCTGCTGCAGCAACTGGCCCTTGCGGTCGTACAGGCTGGCTTCGGACGAACGGAACTCCTGCTGCACATCGGCGAAACTTTGCAAGGCTTGCGCCGGGCCGGCCGCCAAGGCCAGCAACAGCGCAGCGCCCAAGGTCCAGCGCTTGAGGCCAGTCGACTTCACTTCACCGTCCATTTCTGGTTGGGGCTTTCACCGAACATTTCCGGCGCATACATCGCTTCGACCCGGGTCGGCGGCAAGCTGAACTCACCCGGATTGTTGATGCGGAAGGTATACGTCATGGTGAATTTCCCTTTCGGCACATACTCGTAATAACTGCGGAACGCTTCGAAACTGCGTTCTTCATACGCCGCCCAGGCGCTGCCGCTAGGCCGTTCGCCGGTGGTGGCGATGGCCGAATCGCGGCCCAGGCCGGAACCCAGCAAGGTAGCGCCGGCCGGAATCGGATCGGTCACCACTACCCAGGTCATGTCAGTCTGGGCGTCGACTTCGAGATCGACCCGCACGATATCGCCGCGGGTGTATTTACCCTTTTCCTTCTGCTCCACCGGGACGATGTTCTTGCTGATCCGGTAGCCGCTGGAGAACGGTTTTTTCAGCACCACCGCCGCCAGGCTTTGCACCGTCACCCACGGCGCGCCGCTGCCGGCGTGGCTCAGCTTCAGCTCGGCCGGCGCCGCCGACGATGGCCAAGGCAGCTGCAGCTTGCCGGTCTCGGTAGCAGCGGCTGCGGCAGGCCAGCTGTAGCTCTGGCTGCCGCTCACATTGGCGCCCTGCTCCAGGCTGGCCTTGGTGGTGCCGGCGACTTTTTCCGATTCGAACTTGCGCGCGAATTTCTGCAGCGCCAGCGAACCCCACAGGTTCGCCGTGGTGGTCGACCAGTGGCCGCGCGACTGGCGCTGGATGGCGCCGTTGATCAGTTTCGGCATGTCTTCTTTCCAGGCCGGGTTCTCCAGCATGGTCAGCACCAGCCGGTTGGCGTTGACATCGGCGCTGGCCATCAGCCACCACCAGTAATCGCTGCTTTCAGTCGAGAAGCCCATGCGCGTGCTTTGGTAGTTCAGGCGCGCCCGGATCACCTGGTCGGCTTCCGCCTGGCGCTTGGCGCGGTCTGGAATGCCCGCTACCCGTTGCAGGATATTGATCCAGTCGAGCACGGCCGAGGTTGGCCACAGGTTGGGCGAGATCTGGATCGAATCGAGCATCGCCGGCCGTACCCGGTCATAACGCGACAAGGCTTCCAGCGCCGCCAGCTTGCGCACATCCAGGTCTTTCTGCGGTGACCAGAAGTCGCGCGTGATCTTGCCTTCCACGAACGCTGCCAATCCGTCGAGCATCTTGTCGCGGCTTTGCTGCGGGATCGCAAAGCCCGATTCCTGCGTCACCGCCAGCAGGTACGCCGTCAGGGTATCGCTGCCGCGGCGGGCGTTGCCTTCGTTCGGTGGATAGTAATAAGCCAGGCCGTCGCTATCCAGGTAGGTCGGCAAGTCGTTCAATACCTTCTGCCACATGGCGTCGTCGCGCAAACCAATTGCACGTGATGTCTTTTGCTCCAGGCAGGAGAACGGGTAGTTGACGAAATAGCGGCGCAGGCCGTCGCTGCCGGAAGCCAGCGACGGCGCCAGCGAGATCGCCAGGCCGCCGCGCCCCGGCAGGCCGTCGGCAGGCGGCGCTACCGCCATGCTGAACGGCTTGTCGAGCTGGAACAGGGTGGCCTGCTGCACCGTCACCGGCACCGCAGGCACCACGCGCTGGGTGAACTTGATGCTGTCCTTCACTTTCGGTCCGCCCTGCTCCTGGGCATTGATTTCCCATGCCAGCTGGCTGACATCGGCCGGCACCGTCACCGCCCACACCAGCTCGCGCGTTTCGCCGGCAGGAATGCTCTCGTCCTTGGCCGCCAACGGCGTTGCCGCCGACAGGCCGGCGGCCTGCGCCGTGGCATGGACTTGCATGGCACGGGTGGTGGTGTTGCGCACCGTGACCAGCGCGCTGAAATTGTCGCCCTCCCGCACCAGCGGCGGCAAGCCGGATATCAGCTGCAAGTCCTGGGTCGAGCGGATGCTGACGGCGCCGGTGCCGAACAGGCTGTCGCCGCTTTGCGCTACCGCCACTATCTTGAAGCTGGTCAACGCATCGTTCAGCGGCACGTCGACCTGCGCCCTGCCGTTGGCGTCCAGCATGATCGCCGGTTTCCACAGCAGCAAGGTGTCGAACAGCTCGCGCGTCGGCGATTTTCCGCCGCCGCCGCCGGCAGGAATCGCCTTGCGGCCGTAATGGCGCTTGCCGACCACCTGCATTTGCGCGGTCGAGGTTTCCACGCCGTAGCTGCGCCGCTGCAGCATCGCTTCCAGCAGGTTCCAGCTGCGGTTCGGTTCCAGCTCCAGCAGCGCTTCGTCGACCGCCGCCAGGGCGATTTCAGCGCCGGCCGCCGGTTTGCCGTTGGGCAGGTTGACCTGGATGTTCACCTTGGCGGTGGTGCGGATCGCATAACTGGGCTGGTCCGCCTTGACCGTCACCGCCAGCTGGTTGGCGGCGGTGCCTACCGTGATTTCGGCGATGCCGTATTTATAGGCTGGCTTGGCCAGGTCGACGGTAGCGCTGGGCGCCTGGTATTCCTTGAATTCGCTCCACCAGTTCAGCGGCTCTTTCCAGCCCCAGGTAAAGAAGGAATACCACGGCACCTCACGCATGCGGCCGCGCACCGCCAGCACCGAGACGAAGACGTTGGGGCCGTAGCCGGCCTTGACCGGCAGGCTGAAGGTCGGGTCCTGGCCGTTCAGCTGCACCACCTGGGTTTCGATCACGCCTTCGCGTTCCACCGCAACCAGGGCAGTAGCGTAGCGGAACGGCATGCGTACCTGGAATTTGGCGCTTTCACCTGGCTGGTAAATCTTTTTCTCAGGCAGGATATCGATGCGGTCCTGGTTTTCGCCATCGAACCACAGCTCGCCCTGCTTGGTCACCCAGACCGAGCTGGTGGCGAGCGCAGCGTGGCCGTCGCCGTCCTTGCCTTTGGCTGTCAGTTCGATATTGCCGGGTTCTTGCAATTCCACGGTGCAGATCATCAAGCCGCGGGCGTCGGTCTTGCCCGAACACAGCGCTCCCAGGTCGCTGCCGCTGGTGGTGTTTTCGTATGCGTAGAATCCGCCCACCATGCGCTTGCGATGCGAATTGGTCTGCTTGCTGGTTCCGCTGATCTCGATCGGCACGCCGGCTTGCGGCTGCCCGGCCGGATTGAGGGCAACCGCCGTCAGCGTCAGTTTCTTCTTGACCGAAACCCACTCCCCCGCTTTCAGGCCGACCACCACTGCCGCAGGCCAGACCGGCGTCACGCTTGATACGGTCTGGATTTCGCCGTTAGGATCGGCATACGTCATTTCCGTCAGCAATTCCTTCGGCACCGTGACTGCCGGCATGTCCTTCACCACGGTCTTGCCGGCGCCGGCCTTGTCCAGGGTCACCGGCAGTTTGTCGGCGACGATTTTCTGGCTGTCGGCGCTGCTGTCTTCATCGTTGCGCCCAGCGGCAAAGGAATAACCGTCGTAGCCGGAGAAACTAACCGCCTTGCCGCGCAACAGGCTGGTGATGTGCACCGCCTGGCCGGAAGCGCCGCCGCCGTTCAGGTAATTGAGCTGCACGGCAAGCGGTACTTCTTTCGGCGCTACCAGGGTCTTGGGCGGCGTAATGCGTCCCTGCAGCAACGGCAGGCGGAATTCTTCGACGCGGAAACTGCCGCTGCTGTAGCTGCGGCGGTTTTCATCATAGCCTCCGCTCTCGGAGTCGGCGTCGGAATCAGCGTCCGCATCGGCGTCGCCGCCAATGACGCCGCTCTTCACCTTGCCGCCGTCCAGCACCACTTCGTAGCTGCCCAGCTTGGCTTCCTTCGGCACCTGGAACACGGTTTCGGCATTCTTCTGGCCGCGCCAGTTCAGCGCAAACTGGTATTCCTGGCCGCTGCCCTGGTGGGTGATGCGCACCCGGGTCGGCAGCTTGTCAGTCGGCAGCAGGCCGAAACCCTGCATGGTCTCGGTGCGGATCACGTGTTTCATCGATACCGTTTCGCCGGCACGGAACAAGGTCCGGTCAAATATTGTATGGGCGCGCACGGTAGCAGACTTGTCGTAATCCATCGGCAAGTTGAAGCGCCAGGATTCGATGCCGTCGTTCCACGATGTCAGCGCAAAAGCCATGTCGGCGCGGCCTTTGTCGTCGGTCTTGCGGGCGCTGACGAAAAATCCGTCGATATGCCCCGGCTGGTTGCCGTCGCCGTTGCGGCAACCGTCCAGCGGAAACTCCGGCACCATGGCAATCCCGGTCTTGTCGGTCCTGCCGCGCCACAGCTCGGTGCCGCGGCAATCGGAAATCCGCACGTCGGCGTCGGCCACCGGCTTGGCGCTGTCCAGCGTGGTGACCCACACCGCGCCGTTCTGGCGGCCTATCTTGACGTGCACCGACAGGTTGGTCACCAGCGCGCTGGTGCGCACATACATGGGCGCGGCTTTGCCTAGCAAGGAGGCGCCCAGTTTTTGCGATTCCAGCTCAACCACGTAGAAACCCGGATCCTTGAGCGGAATGCCGATGACTTCAAACGGCCGCACGCCATCCTTGCTGTCCGGCGACGGCGGCAGGTCCAGGATCTTGGCCCCGGCCTGCTTCGCCAGCAGACCGATGCTGCGGGTTTCCACCTGTTTCTTGTTGATGGTGATCGTGGTTTCGTGATATTTCCTGAGCTTGGTCAGCCAGGCGATGATGTTCTGGTCGTCGTTGACTTTCAGGTTGCTGACCGTGCCGGGATTGACCTTGCCGTCGGCGCTGCGGGCCAGCATGCCGGTTTCGACGCTGCGCAGGGTGACCGGCAAGGTAGCGTCGGCGTTGAGCTCGATAATACCAAACGGCGCCGAGGGAAATTTCGCCAGCGGCGGATAATCCGCCATCCGCACCTTCAGCGGAAACGCAGCAGCGTTCGACAGCGGCCGGCCGTTCTCGTCCTGGAAACCGGATGGCAAATCAACACTGAGTTCCGCCTTCTCGGCAAACGGCGGCTTGAAGGTCAGCTGCGACACCGTGTCGTCGGTATCGTTCTTTTCAAAAAATGGCTTCAGCTTGCCGTTGGATGCGTTCAGCGTCACGCCTTCCGCCAGCTTGCGCGGCACCGGCGCGGTAAACAGGATGCGCAGCGGCAGGATAGGCGCGCAGGCAGCATTGGCGTTCTCACGCTCGCAGCTGACGCTGGCGGTAAAGGTCGGCCGCACCTTGAATTTGAAGACTTGCGGCTGGCTGCTGGCGATGCCTGAAGCGGTGCTCACGCCCTTGTCCCAGGTCAGGCTGACCGCGCCGTCGTTAGGCAAGCGCTGCTGGCATTGCAAGGTGCTGACCCGGTCAGGATTGATCTTGTCGGCGAAATGATCGAGCAGCTGCTTGCGTTCGGCGCCGGCGATGAACTTGACCGGGATCCGTTCATGCACGCCCTCGGCCTGGCAGTACACGTGCTTCAGGATGCTGTCGCTGGTGGCGGCGCCGTTCTGTATCAGGATGAAGGCTTGCTCTTCTTCGATCCTGTCGCCGCGCGGCATGATGTCGACCACGGCCGGACCGCCGGTATTGAACTGGAATACGGTCTTGCCGCTGACCGCGGCGCCGGACAGCAGCTTGAACCCGGTCTTCACGGTAAAGCCGCAGCGCGTTCCCGGCGGCACGTCGCGCACGAAATCGTAGATCCAGTTGCGCTCGTCGGCCCAGCGCCCGCTGCCGGCCTCGGAACAGCTGATGTCGAACGGCGTGGGCGATTTCGGGTCGCCGAACTTGATGGCGGCTTCCGAGAAATTCACCCGCACCTGGCGCACCTGGACGACCTCGCCCTGCGGTGAAAAGCTGTTGATGCCGGCCGCATAGGCGGTTTGCGCCGCCTGGCCGGCCATCAGCACCGCCAGCAGCGCCAGCGCATTGCGCGCGCCGCAGAGTTTGCGGCCGAAAAAAAACAGCCCCGGAAAGCGCACGGCGCTGTTGCTGGTTTTCTTTCGTTGTGTCGCTGCTTGCATGACAATCCTCGGGCTAGGAAAAGATGAAATATGACTTCGCGAGGATACAGCATCTCTATGTCTATATGGCAATTTTATCGTTTAAACAACACTACCCTGTTGTCTTTTTGCCGCTGCGGTCCCGGCGTCGCGTTCATGCCGATGCCCACGGAAACCTGACTTCGACCTGCAAGCCCTGGTCGTCATCGGCGGCATCGAGCCGGATAAACGCGCCGTGCTGGTGCGCCACCGACTTGACGATAGTCAGGCCCAGCCCGCTGCCGCTCTGGGTCTGGTCCGGATTGCGGAAAAACCGGTCGAACACGCGTTCGCGCAGCGCCGGCGCAATGCCCGGTCCCTGGTCCGCCACGTTCAGCACGACCTGGGTCAGGTTGCTGTGCAGGCTGACGAACACGGTAGCGCCCGGCGGGCTGTATTTGATCGCATTGTCGACCAGGTTGTCGATCAGCGACACCAGGCTGTCGCGATGGCCGAGGATGTAGCACTGGCCTTCGGACGTCAGCTCCAGCTCGATCTGCCGCAGCTGGGCCAGGTTCGACAAGACGGCCAGCCGGTCCTGCAGCAGCACGCCGAGGTCGAGCCGCTCCAGCGCGATGCTGGCGGTGGGATCGCTGCGCATCAGCATCAGCAGCTGGCCGACCAGCCTGGTGGCGCGGCTGTTGCTGCTCAATATCCCCGCCAGCAGTTCCTGCTGGCGCTGGTTGCCGGCCTGGCTTTGCAAGGCTTCCACATTGACCCGCATGGCGGCCAGCGGGGTACGCAGTTCATGCGCGGCGTCGGCGATGAAATTACGTTCCCGCTCCACGCTGTCGCTCATGCGCTGCAGCAAGGCGTTGATCCGGTCCACCATGGAACTCAGTTCCAGGTGCTTGGGCTTGTATTCCAGGGGCGCCAGGTTCTGCGGACCGCGCGCGGCCACTTCGCGCGCCACCCGGCTCCAGGGACGCAAGGCCATGCGGATCGACAGCCAGGCCGGCAGCAGCAGGAACGGCAGGCTGATCAACAAGGGCAAGGAATAATAGCCGCGCGAATTCATGTCGATCAGCATTTCCATGCCGTCCGCCGGCACGATCATGGTGACGCTGGTATCGGACTGCCGCGATTGCACGGTGCGGGCGCGCCAGCGCACGCCGTCGACGTACAGGGTTTCCGGCTGGCCGAGGCGCCGGTTGCGGATGCCGCCTGGCGTATCCTCGGACTGGTAAATCAGTTTCCCGGCTTGCCGCACCTGGATGCTGGGCGACAGCTTCGGCGTATTGCCGCCGACGCCGTAGCCTTCGCGCACCGCCTGGTCGATCAGGCGCAGCACATTGTGCTGGCGCTCGGGATTGTCGGCCAGGTTCTCGACAACGCCGAATATTGCCTCATACGTGCGGTCAAGGCTGATCGGGCCGGGCGCCCGGCTGGTCTCGAACATGGCGTAGCCGATGAACAGGCTCCATAACAGCGTCAGCAGCAGCATCTGCGCCAGCAGCAGGCGCCGCACCAGGGTCGGCCGCGCCAGCCCGCTCCACCAGCGGCGCATCATTTGCGGGCGCTGCGGGCCGGCGCCTGCAGGTCTATCACGAAACCGACGCCGCGCACGGTGCGGATATAGCCGTCGCCGATCTTGCGCCGCAGGTTCGCCATGTGCACATCCAGGGTGTTGCTGGCGTTGCCCTGGCCGCCGGGCAGCGCCAGGTCTTCCAGGATGCGGCGCGTCACCACGCGGTCGGCGCGGATCAGCAAGGTGCTGAGCAAGGCGTATTCGCTGGCGGTGAGCTCCACCGGCCGCTCTTGCACGGTGACGCGGCGGGTCGGCGCATGCAGCGACAGGCCGCGCAGTTCCATGGTTTCGCCATCGAAGCCGTAGCTGCGCCGCGCCAGGGCGCGCACGCGCGACAGCAGTTCAGCCAGCACGAAGGGCTTGACCAGGTAATCGTCGGCGCCGCTGTCGAGGCCGAGCAGGCGGTCGCTGACCGCATCGCGGGCGCTCAGGATGATCACCGGCAGGCCCTTCTTGTCGCGGCGCAAGCGGGTCAGCAGGCTCAGGCCGTCGCCGTCGGGCAAGCCGAGGTCGAGCAGCACCAGGTCGCAGGCGTCGGATTCCAGGTGGCGCAGCGCATCCTCCAGCTGGCGCACCCACACCACGTCCATGCCGTGGTCGGACAAGGCGATGCGCACGCCGTTGCCGAGGTCAAGGTCGTCTTCGATCAACAGTATTTTCATAAGCCCGTATTTAAACACTCTAACGTGAAGAAAAGCTGAAGGGTCTGCTTTTAAACGGGTCATGGCGTCTTCAGCAAACGTTAACGAATGGCTCATGTTTCCTTCATATCGCTCGCGGATACTACTTGCTTGACCGATCCGGCATGGCCATTCCCTAGGGCCTGTTAACACTTAATTTGGGAGATGCGTTCAAGCCAAAACGTGTGGTGGCAAGGCGCGTGGCGCAGCTGGGGCTGGTGCCCCAGCAAGCCATGCAACGCCGCCAGCGCACGTTTTGGCTTGAACCCTCCGGGAACGGCTGCAGGCGTCGCATGCCGTTGTTGCTCGGGGCGGCCATCCGCTCCTTGCCGTAGCACCGCTACGTCGCGTCGCCGCGCCTAGGCCTGCAACGCCTGCCGCGCGTTCGCACTCCCAAATTAAGTGTTAACAGGCCCTAGCAGCACAGCGTGCACAATACGATTAGAAAGCCGACAATGAAAAAACCTCTCAATTCCGGCTACGCCGCTTTCGAGCCCAATAGCGGGCTATACGAAGTGAGCGCCAGCCTTGGCTGGAACCGCCAGTCCGACAAGAACTGGACGCTGCACACCTTGGCCGCCGCGTACGTCACCAGTTGCTGAACATGGCCAGCGACGACCTGATCCTGATCACCGGCGCCACCGGTTTCCTGGGCAGCGCCACCGCGGTGGAAGCGATCCAGGCCGGGCTGGCGCATCGCCTGCTGCTGATGGTGCGGGCGCCGAATCCGAGGCAGGCCCTGGAACGCCTGTGGATCCAGCTCAAGCAGATCGGCGCCAGCGACGCCGACCTGGCGCAGCTGAGTTCGCAGCAGGTGCTGTGCGCCGAGTTGCCGGAGCTGGCCGGCGTCGCCCTCGATCCGCGCCTGGAACAGGTGTCGACCGTGATCCACTGCGCGGCGCTGGCGACGTTCGCCGACCATCCGGCGCTGGAAAAAACCAATATTGACGGCACGCTGGCGCTGGCGGCGCTGATGGAAGGCCGGCCGCGGCTGCGGCGTTTCCTCTATATAGGCACCGCCATGGCTTGCGGCAGCCATTCCGCGGCTGACAACAGCATTCCCGAAATGCTCAGCCTGCCGCTGGCGCAGGAACACCACCTGGTGCCGTACACCCGTTCCAAAGCCATCGGCGAACGACGCCTGCGGGAACATTTTCCCGACCTGCCGCTGGTGGTGCTGCGCCCCTCCATCGTGGTCGGCCATACCCGGCTCGGCTGTACGCCGTCGCAAAGCATTTTCTGGGTGTTCATGGTGTGGCAGAAACTCGGCGTGCTGACCACCTCGCTGGATGACAAGATCGATGTCGTGCCGGTGGACTGGTGCGCCCGCGCCATCCTGCACCTGGCACTCAAGGAAACCCTGGCGCAGCCGGTGTTCCACCTGTCGGCCGGGATCCAGTCCAGCCGCTCCTTCCGCCAGCTCGACCTGGCGCTGGCGGCCGGCGGGCGCAAGGGGGTGTATGGCCGCGACTATGAGCGGATCGAAGTCGGACAGATAGACCAGCTGATACCGCGCATCAAGGTCCGCATTCCCGACTGCAATCCGCGGCTGCTGGCCAAGGCTTTGAAACTATATGGGGAATTCGCCAGGCTCAATTACGTCTTCAGCAACCGCAACCTGCTGGCTGAAGGCGTGGCCAGCGCACCGCCATTGACGGAATATATCGGCTTGTGCGCGACCAGCACCCGGAATATCTCTATCGCCAACCAGATGAAATGGGATTTTAAATAATCCATGGGGGCCGGCGAGATTATCGGAATTCGATTTGACCGAGGATGCGCAAAACATAAATACCGAGTCGTCGTTTCATGAACCAGTTTGCAACCGCCTGGCTTGTTTTTTAATAGCCCTCGATTTTCTGAAAACTTGCGGCAACCGTCAAAGCTGTGAAACCGCATGATTCAATAAAATGATTTCAAAGCCTCTTTCAATCAATATCCGAAAATCGCCGCACCCAGCCTGCGCATGAATTCCCTATCCAGGCCCCCGTCCAGGCCACATTTCCTGAGACGCGCTTTTTAGGCCACAGCGGAGGGCTTCTATGAAACCTTGTGAATTGTCATGAAAATCAATGACTTTAATTTCAGCAAGATTTTCCCTGCGGTTGTTTTAGTTAGAATTTTTGTAGCCAAACGCCGCTTGAACGTTTTGGCCGCACCGCAAGTCCACATCCAAATGCAATAGGAACCTGATCAACATCAGTTTTTAACTTAGAGCGAGGTCGATAAATTTTATGCAAAATCCAATCATGAAACTCGGAGATGACCAGTGGCGGCAGTTAGAGCCTTTTTTGCGGGGAATGGGGATGGGAGTGGCTCGCGCTAGAAACAATCGCAAGTTCATCGATGCCATTTTGTGGTTTATTTCCAATAAATACAACGTCTGGGTAGATCTGCCGCCAGAGTTTGGAGCCCGTTCAAATATTTATATGCGCTTCAGGCGCTGGAATGAATCCAATTTCTGGCGGCAATTGGTAGATAACGTTGACGGCGACGACACCCTTATGGCAATGCTCGAAAGAATTGCAGAATATGCCGATCACGAAAGAAAGCGCGTCATTTTAAAAAGGGAAAAGCGGGCTATTTACGCCGGGGCCAAAGCGACCTTTTACAGACGAGTCGAACATAATATTTCTCAAGATACTTTGCTGTCGACATCACATTGGGTCGGATTAGTCAGTAAATGAAGACGGAAATTTTCTTGACGTGCTTTACCTTTCCGGAAATCTCTCAATCTTTATCTTGATCCATGCACCCAACCTTACAGTTTTTAATAAACAGGCAAATTATTTTTTGCAAATAGGGAAATGCGAGTGAGTCTTACAAAAAAAACAGAAACCTTATCACCGACAATACTTTTCTCTTTAAAACAGCATTTCAGCTCGCTCGCCGTTTCCGCTCTGCTGGGGGCACTGATTGCTGCCGGCATCGCGCTGATGCTACCGAAGCAATGGCCGGCTACCTTGCTTTTCAAGATAGGACAAGTTGAGTCCGCAGCCAATTTACTGGCAAAACCCAACGATGTTGTCCAGCGCATCAATTTTCCAAATTTCCCGGTCAAGGTAGTGCAATCGCAAAGGCTTCGGATTGCCGAATTTCCCAATGAGCGTAGAAATATCGTAAAAAAGACATTGTCTGCCGACATGACCAGAGACGGGGACCTGGTAAAAATGACAGTCAATGGCCAAACACCAAGCGAAGCGAAAGAAAATCTGAGCAGGGCATTCGAGGTACTGCAAACGGAACACGAAGAGTTGTTGAGGCCGTCCCTGGCGAAATTGAAAGAGGATATTGCCGCCGCAAAGGATGCGCTGGGAAAAAAGGAAGACGAGCGGGCGATCCTTCTTGAACTGCGGCAAAGAATGGATGCTTCGGGAGCCGCTGAAAAAAACATTTCTGAAGATATCATCCTCGCCTCCATGCTGCGTTCCAACACGGTAGAACTGCAAATTTTCCGCGAAAAAATCAATGCCCTGAATGAAAAACTCGATCCGCACAGAACCTTCAACACAAGAGCGGTGACCGCCATCTACGTGCCTACGCATCCTGCTTTCCCAAAAATCGGCACTGCAGCGATATTGGGACTGTTTTTAGGATTTTTGGTTACGGGCATATGGATACTCATGCAGGACAAGGAGACATGGAATGCAATCTCCAGCAATGCCAAGGAGGCGCCAGCCGGTTGAACCTGCCTAATGGCTGCTCGCCTTGAATTTGAGCGCAGCTTAACCCCTTGGAGTCACGCGCCAGCTCCCCATGGCTGGAACAAAAGTGCCGGCCGCCATCGATAGTTTTTGGCAGCAGATTAGTGTCAGGGAAATTGACCAAGGACTTGGAGAATGCCGTATCCGGCCCGGAGTCTTCGAATCTCTTCTGTTTTTTTCTACTTGGAACTCTGTCTATAATGCGGTCAAACGAAAAGCAGCTCAGCGATGATCCGATCGGCGCACGCGACGAAGCGAGTATCGGGAGCGCAGTGCAGCCAGGTACACTCAACACATAACGTTTGAAAGAACGAATGGCAAAATATCTGATTTGCGGTCTTGCCTATTTCGACGACGAATATTTCGAACTTACGTCGGCCAATGAGCCGGAGCACGTCATTCAACTCGGCGCCGCCGCGAGCCGCTGCCTGCTTATCCTGCTGGAAGCAAAAGGACAAGTCGTCACTAAAAAGGATTTGCTGGAGGGCGGCTGGGGACAATATGGGAACGTCGTCTCCACCAACAACGTCAACCAGGCTATTGCACATATCCGGAAATGTTTCGCCGCATTCGGCATCAAGGCCGATAGCGTCGTCACGATTCCGCGTATCGGCTACAAAACTTCCGACACCTTCTTTATGCGCGGCGCAAAAGACGATCAGCCCCCCGCCCCGGTTTTACCGGCCGATCCCACATGGCCGGTTGACGCCCCGCCAAATGAGGCAGACAAATTTCCACCATCCATGGCGCCTGACATAGCTCAGCCGGCGGTGTCACGCCGGCAGGCAGGCAGAACCTATGCAGCGCTTGTTGCGCTGGCCATATCAAGCACGATTGCGGCATTCATGTTCGCACCGGATTTGCAGCGCAACCTGTTCCAGAAAGCACCCCATGCCAGTTATGTCCCAGTCAAGACCGGGGAGAAAATCCGGCATTTCATAGAAGAAGGCTTTTCCGATCGAACCGAATTTATCGCCCAGAAGATCAGCATGCTGGAAAAAAATCCACCCCGCTTGCTGCCCTCGAAACCTGACTGGAATGTATACATCAATGGCGCGCACGCCAATAACGTATTCAGCTATTTCCTATGCCGCAACGCCATTGAAAACAGTGATGCCGATTGCGTATCCTATGTGATCATTGACGAGGTCGACATATGAAAAGGCAATGGCTATTTCCCGTCGCCCTGTTCGTCATGGTTGTGCCGTGGATTGTCTTTTCTTTGCAGAATTCCCTCAACCGCGTCGACTGGTCCTGTCAATCGTCATATGAAATCAACAGGATTTTCCCAGGGAACATGATTCGCGCATTTGCACGGGTATCGAGCCATTATCATGCCGATGGCACCGGCGTCATGCGTTTCACAGGAGCGCTGCTGCAAGAATCTGCAGGAAAACCCGACATCAAAACCACCCTGCACCGTGCCACCGAATTCGAGTACAGCGCAATCGGCTCTTTCCTCAGGATCACCACCAGCAAGGCAACCGCCTTCATGGGCGACAATACCCCGGACGAGCTGGCCGGCAAATACGCTTACATGGGTTTCAATCCAGGGTATGTGGAATATTTCCAGATAATGAAAATAGGCGGCGATGCAATAGCTTCGGGTTTTGCCGGGTTGCCGCGCATTTATTGCTTGCCGCCGGTTGCAAAAAACACCGTTAAGTGATTTTTCCGGGGTGTACTGGCGCCACTGAGACTTGACCTCCCGGTGCCGGCGACATAAACCAGCCAGGCCGCTAAAGCTGCGCAACCTGCGTGCGCAACTCCGAACAGACGCTGTCCAGCATAGCGCGATCGCCGGCGGAAGCGCTGCGCAATATCTCTTCCATCCGCTCGCTCGCCTCTGCGATCATCGGCTCGCCGGCGATCAGCGCGGCGCCTTTCATCCTGTGGATGTAGCGCGCCAGCATGTCGAAATCGCCGCTTTCCAGCGCGCGCTCGATTTCAGCCAGGTCCAGCTGTGCGGTGTCGCGAAACAGTTCAACGGGATCGGATGCAGATGGACTTGGCGGATGTTCGCGCAATGCCAGCTCGACATCGCACCAGGCCTCGACGATCGATTGCAGTTCATTCAGGCGCAAAGGCTTTTTCAAGACGCCGTCCATCCCGCTTTCCATGCAACGCTGCACATGGCCGGTGTCAACCGCGGCCGAGATGGCGATGATCGGCTGGTGGCGCCCGTTGCCCTGTTCCCGCGCACGGATCGTGCGCGCTACCTGGTAACCATCCATTCCGGGCAGGTAGCAGTCCAGCAATACCAGCGGGAATTGCCTGGTTTCCAATAACGCCAGCGCCGAAGGACCGTCTGCGGCGAGTACCGCATTGCAGTTCAATTCCTCCAGCTGGCGCTGGATTACCTGGCGGTTATTGGGATGGTCGTCGACCACAAGAATCGTCGGGCCGGCGGCCGCCGCGGCGACGGCAACAGCCGGTGCGACGACACCTGCGGATGCAGGTTGGACGGACAGGCGCGGCTGCATCGCGACAGGGATCGAGAACGTGACGACGGTGCCAACTCCGGCTTCGCTATGAAAATCCAGCGTTCCCTTCATCGCTTCGATCAGTTCGCGGCAAATCACCAGGCCCAGCCCGGTCCCGCCATAACGCCGCGTGGTCGAGCTGTCGGCCTGGACGAACGGCTGGAACAGGCGCGCCTGCTGCTCGGCGGACAGGCCTATACCGGTATCGGCGACGGCCACCTGCAGCGTTGCCTGCGGTTGCGGCGCCGGCGCGTCATCTTGCAGGCGGATGGAGAGCGTGACGCTGCCGCGGTCGGTAAACTTGATGGCGTTAGACAGCAAATTGATCAGCACCTGCCGGATTCGCCCCGGATCGATGACGACATCCCGGTCGCCTGGTTCCGGCAGCTCCAGCCGCAGCGCAAGGTTCTTTTCCTCCGCCTTGATCCGCATCATGCCGACGGCTTGCCGGGCCAGCGCGGAGATATCGATCGGCACTTCCTCCAGCAGCAGCCGGTGGGCTTCAAGTTTCGACAGGTCCAGCACATCGTCCAGCAGGTTCAGCAGCGTTTCCGAGGCAGATCCCGCCATGTCTGCCAGTTCGTACTGGCGCCGGTCCAGCGGCGAGCGCAGCAGCAATTCTACCGACGACAGGATGGCGTTCATCGGCGTACGTATCTCGTGGCTCATCACGGCCAGGAATCTTGTTTTTGTCTGTTCGCTTTGGACCGCTGCGCGGCGTGCGTTCCTGGCCCGCTGCGCAAACAGCAAAATCAAGATAATCGCCACTGCCAGAAAAATCAATTCGGTACCATAGTATTTCAGCAGCGTTCCCCAGGAAGGAGCGCCGTAATCGGTTCCCTTTAGCCATTTTTCCACCATGTTGTCGGTCTGCCTGGCAGTCAGGGACTCAAGCGATTTTTCGACAATCGACGCCAGTTCAGGCAGTTCCTTGCGCACTCCCATCGATACCGTCGCCGGCAAATCGCCTATAGCGCCGGAGATATGCAGGGTATCGAGATACTTGCGGTGCAGCAGCGGCAACATCGCCGTGTCCACCCCGACAGCGGCCGCCGCACGGCCGTCCGCCACTGCCTGCAAGGCGGCTTCCGGGCTCTCCAGCGGCAGCAGGCGGATCTCCGGGAAACGGCCGCGCAACAGACGTTCGTAGGCGCCGCCGCCTTTGATCGCCACTACCTTGCCATTCAATTTGCGCGCATCGAAGATGATCGGCTCGGCTTCCGTCGCAAGGATGATGGTGGACCCGACAAAATAGGGTTCGCTGAACAGCACGATGTCTTGCAAGCTGGGCGGAGCAAACTGCCTTGAAATCGCGGGCAGCAAATCGACCCGCCCGTCAATCAAGGCTTGCCGGGCGTCGGCCCAGCTTTGGCCAGGCACCAGCAAGAACCGGATGCCGGTCAGGTCCGAGATCGCCGCCACATATTCGGCTGTCAGTCCTTTGTGTACGCCGTCCTCTACGTATTCGAGCGGGCGCCAGTCGGGGTCGACGGCGATGTGCACCACCGGATGCGCCGTGATCCAGGCGCGCTCGGCCGGAGTGAACAGGTCCAGGTTCGGCGCCGCGGAGGCAACGCGGGCCGCCGCCATGAGCAGCAACGCGAGCGATAACAGAAACTGCAGAATCCGTCGATTCATGACAAACCTACCTGACGATGCATTTTGAACAGCTCATTATCGTTGCGGATTCCCAATTTGCGAAACGCCGCATGTTTCTGGGTGCTGATGGTCTTGACGCTGCGGCCGTATTTTTCAGCAATCTGGGTAACCGACAATCCGTTCAGGCAGCATTGCAGTACTTCCCGCTCACGCGGGGACAATCCGATAAACGCGTCTTGCTCGACATCGGAAACGGCAACCGCCGCAGTGTCGTCCTGCACGGCGGCATCCGACAGCAGATAGGAAAATTCGACCTTCAGCGCCGGATTCAGGTAAGTATGTCCGCGCGCGACGGTGCGTATGGCGCCGACAATGTCGGACAGCGGCTGGTTCTTGCCGACGAAGCCGCGCGCGCCGGCACGCAAGGCCAGCGCTATCGTGGCCGGATTGTAATGCCCCGACACCACCAGGATTTTGCTGTCCGGGAAGCGCGTGGACAGAACACGTATCAGGTTCAGGCCGTCGATATCGCCCGGCGCCAGCACAAAATCGACCAGCAGCAGTTCCGCCGGCGCGGTCCGCAACGCCGCCATCAGCTCGCGGCTGCTGGCAAACGCTCCGACGACACGGAAATCCGGCGCTTCGCCCAATAGTTCGAGCAAGGCATGACGCACGACCGTATGATCGTCCAGCAATGCAATACGCAGCGGCGTCGGTCCTGTCCGGTTCATCTTCAAGATCTCTCAATACATTCAATGCTGCAGCGCCGCCAGGCTGTCCGCTAGCGCGGACCAAGGAACCAGTTTAAATCCTTGCCCTGGTCACGCAACGCGAATAACTCGCTGTCGGCGCGCAAACCCAGCTTTTTCATTGCAGACTGCTTCTGGCTGCTGATGGTCTTGTGGCTCCTTGAGAATTTCTCGGCGATCTCAGTGACTGACATGCCATCCAGGCAGCAGCGTATGACTTCGCGTTCGCGCGGCGACAGCGGCTGCTCTTTCTGGTGCGATTCGGACGCCGGGCCGGCGGCGCTGTCCGCAGATGCCGGCGACTCGGGCGGCACGGCTGAAGCTGTCCCGGCCTCTCCGGTATACGTGCCGCCCGCCGCCACAATACGGATTGCCGCCACCAGCGCGGAGAGCGGTTCCGCCTTGGCGACAAATCCTTTGGCCCCGGCCCGCATCACGAGTGCCACCGTGGCCGGATCGTCGTGCGAAGAAGCGACCAGTATCTTACTCGATGGATATTTGATCTTCAGCAGCTGGAGCAGGTTGATGCCGTCGATCTCGGTCGGCCCCAGCGAGAAATCAACCACCAGCACTTCCGCCGGCGCCGAGCGCAAACCGGCGATCATCTCGCGGCCGGTGGCGTAGATGCCCACCACATGAAAGTCCGGCTGCCTGGAAAATTTTTTGCCAAGACCATGGCGAACGATCGGGTGATCGTCCAGCAAGGCGACGCGAATCGGATTCTCGGCAGATCTGAGCATGACGCTTTCTACTTAGCTTGGTTAGTTGCCATGACTGCTGGTTTAACCCGTGGAGAATGCCTCATACATTAGCACTCCTCAGCCTGTCGCGGGGATGGCTATATTAAACAATATCTCCCTTGATTAAAACTACACAATTGCCTAGCAAAAAACGATATTAAATATTGACAATCAGACCACTATCAAAACAATTTTTGCCATTGCTCCTGTTTCTGCATGTCGGCACGCGTATTGACCTCGATCAGGACGCCGCCAGGCGAGCGGCAAAAGAAGCGTGATCCCCGTGAGTTGTTGAAAACCTCCGTCTCCATCTGAACGCCGCCTGCCAGGAATTCCTTGTAGAGGGAATGGACGTCATCCAGGCTGTCGAGCTCCAGGCCGAAGTGGAAATTTTTGGGCCAGACCGGCACTTCTTCCGTGGCGTGGTCCAGGACAATGTCAAAACCATTCCGTTTGAGCAGGCAGCTCTCCCCGGCGGCGACGATCTCGCAGCCGAGGTATTTCTCGAAAAATGCAGCCGTCTCGGCCACGTTGGTGGTAGGGAAGCTCAGGTGATTCAGTTTTGCTTCTTTATGAATGTTCATGATCGGTCTCGTAGAAATGTTGAAATGCACCGTGGAAGGAGACGTCGCCGATCAGGCCCTGTGCGGCGGCGCTGATCGAGTGGCTCTCCACAGGGTTCATTCTGCGAGCAAATACTCGATTTTGAAACTCACATTGGGCCCGGCCCTTGCCTGTAGCGCCTGGCGGAGGGTTTCGGCTTGAAACGCTGCAACGGCTTGACGATTACTCACATTTCCGCGGGCATCCCGCTATTCCGGAGCCGCCTATCTCCTGGTGCGTGGCTTTACGGGCTGGCGATCGGCGATCCCCAGGTATCCGAATACGGCGCGGCGTACGCGGCATTCCAGGTCCGCACGATCGGCTTCGCCGCGGTATCCCGCGGCATCTACCAGGGCGCGCACGATGGCGATGATGTCGTCGGCCGCTATCTCGTCGTCCGGCTGCGGCGGAATATCTTCATGCGCCAGGACCTGCCGGATCAATCCACTCATGGCGGTAATGAATGGCGCCAGTTCCTTGGCAATGGCGGGACGGCCTTCTTCGAAGTCGAGCAGCCGCGCGAGCGTCGGCCGCCGCAGTTGCTGGTGGACGGAGGCGGTAATCAGGCGCCGCAATGCCGCCTCACCCGTTGCTTCGCTGAGCGCGCCCTCAGCCTCTGCAAAGAACACGGCGCGCTCACGCTGGCACAGCGCGACAATCAGCGCGTCTTTACCGGGAAAGTATTGATACAGGGAGCCGATGCTGAAACCCGCGCGCTGCGCGACAAGATTGGTATTGAGCCCTTCCAGTCCCTTGGTTTCCAGAATGCGTGCCGCCGCCTCCAGAATCGCGGCGACGGTTTGTTCTGCGCGTGATTGTTGCGGAATCTTTCGCGGCTTTAATGATTGGCGTTTTTTTATCGTCACGATGCCATCTGGTGAAAATGAGTAACGGCTCATATCTTACTTGTTATGGAATAATTCGTTTGTCTCGCGTCGATGCCCGTCTCCGGGCGGTGCTGGCCGGATCGGTATTCGAATATTGACCTTGCGGCAATTGTATTCACCTGGAACTTACGAAATGATGTGCACCGAATCTGAAAAACAATGTGGTCCTGATGGGAAAAAACCGTTCGATTTCCGGTTGCCGGCAATTTCTTATTTCAAGTCTGAAAGCGCAAGCTCGGTTTTTTACTGGAATGAACGGGATAGGAAATTTGAAAGAATTTGGGAGGGCGACTGATCACCTGCGCCAAGAAATTCAAGGCGCTTCTTTGCAAACACAAGATTGACGCTCCACATTTCAACGCGGTAAAGGGCATCCTGTAGGGCGTAATAGCGAAGCATATTACGCCGCATGTGGAATGTGTGAATGAGGGAAACGACGCCAAAGAAATTGGAGCCAACAACAATAAGCAATGTTACGTTATCTGAATATAACCATACGGCGTAATACGCTTCGCTTGTATGGTTAGAAGTGACGCTTTCTGGGAAACTAGAAGGTGCCGGAGTGGAGGGACAACGCTTCGCATCTGCGGTTTTCACTGACAGACCGTATTAGATCTCTCCCACTCCACCTCTCTAACGTCGATGAGGAATCCAGCGGCCGTTAATGGCCTGCCAGCCCGGACCGCCGATATGTGCAAGCTAACGTGAAGAGAGGGCCACTCCGACAATTCTCACTCTAGCCATAAGGAGGCATTCATGCAATCCCCCCTGTTTATTGGTGTTGATGTCGCAAAGGCAGAAGTCGTCCTT